>JAYKGY010000041.1:0-13329 GCA_035285545.1 Snowella sp.
GTTGGCTTAGGCAAAACCATTAGTGCAGGACTCATTACCCGTTATTTGTGGGTGTCTCAAAAAGCTAAACGTATTTTGATTCTGGTTCCTGCCAGTGTTCAACCCCAATGGCATGAAGAATTAAGGGAAAAATTTAATCTACATTTTTGGAGCTACGACAAGGGTAAATTGACTAATCCCTACGGAGAAGTTCAGCAAGCCCTTGGGAACCCTTGGAACGAAAAGGACTTGGTTTTAGCCTCCTCTCACCTTGTCCGCAGAAGCGATCGCGCTCAGGAGTTATTAGAAGCAGAGGACTGGGATTTAATAATTTTGGATGAAAGCCATCATGCTCGTCGTAAAAGCCCCCAAGCACGGGAAGATACGCCGAATCAACTGTTGAAATTAATGCGGGGACTCAAGGAAAAGACGCGATCGCTGTTGCTGTTAACTGCAACCCCGATGCAGATCGACACCATTGAGGTTTTTGACCTTTTGAGTCTTTTAAACCTTAAAGGGGAATGGCAGTATGAGGATAACTTTTGTGCCTATTTTGATAGCTTGCCTGCCACTCCTGATCGGTTACGTCTTGAATTTTGGCAAAGAATGTCTACTGATTACTTTAGGCATGACGGCCAACTGTGTACTTTGCTGGCACAACACGTTACGGCTAAAAATCGTCTTTTAATGTATCGATTGACAGACACTTGGCAGAAAGGAGTCGCGATCGCCAACAGTAAACAGATCTGCCAAGACCAAGAATTTATTGATGCGTCTCGCCAATTCTTAACCGTTCATACGCCCCTTAAGGATGTCATGTTTCGCCATACCAGAGATACCCTGCGGGAATATTATCGACGGGGTTTATTAGAAAGGGACATTCCTACTCGTCTGGTTTTTGATAATGCCATCTCTTTAGAAGCAGAGAGAGAAATTCCGCTTTATCGGGCCGTCAGTGATTATGTACGCCATTTTTATAATTTGGCTCAACGCTCTAACCAAAAAGGCTTAGGGTTCTTAATGACTCTCTATCGACGGCGACTCACCAGTTCTTTTTATGCAGTTCGGAAGTCTTTAGAACGGCGTTTGGCAGGAATCAACATTATTACTGAAGACGATCTGTTGGACTTAGAAGATGCGGACGATGCCGTTATCACGGGATTAGAATCCTATACCGAACAGACTGACCCGAATGAAATTGAGTATTTAGAAAATTTATTAAGGGATTTCGAGAATACAGGGGAAGATAGCAAACTATCTGCTTTTTTAACTATTCTGCGTCAGGAGCTTAATCAACGGGAAAGTGCATTAGTCTTTTTTCAATATACCGACACAATGGATTATGTTCGAGACACCTTAGTTCAACTCTATGGCAGTCAAGTTGCCTGCTATTCAGGACGGGGAGGAGAACTCTATGAAGCAGATCAATGGAAAATTGTTAAAAAGGAAGAAATTAAACGACTTTTTCGAGAAGGCATCGTTAAAATACTACTTTGCACTAAATCTGCAAGTGAAGGCTTGAATTTACAAACTTGCGGGGTTATTTTGATGTATTCCATGCCCTGGAACCCTATGCAAGTTGAACAACAAATTGGCCGTTTAGATCGGATTGGACAACTTCATTCCACAATCCATATTCATAACTTCTACTACGATGGCACGGTTGAGGCCAAAGTTTATCGTCGATTGCGCGATCGCATTCATGCCTTTGAGACCGTCGTAGGAAACTTGCAACCCATTTTAGCTAGAGTCCCAACATTTATTGAACAAGCTGTCATGGCAGCCGATCCCGAAGAAGAAGGCGTTTTATTTGCGGAATTCGATCAAGCGATCGCTACCCCCCCGATCCGTCCTGATTTAGAAAAGATGGTCGCGATGAACGTTGAATCTGATATCACCGAAGTCCGTCAACCATTAACTCCCAGCCTCATGACTCCAAAAGAAGTAGAGCAATTATTTACCCAGTCCTTAATTCTTAAAAAAAGAGGCTTTAAGTTTTTAGAAGAAAACAAGAGAATCTGGACAATTAAGCAAGATAAAACCCATTATAAAGTTACTTTTTATCCTGAAATCTATGATGAACACTCATCGCTAAGACTCATGACTTATGGAGATCCCTTTTTTAAACAATTATTAACGATTATATTTTCGGAATATTAGCTTAGAAAAGCTGCTAAATTATTAAGTAGCTAAAATATTAACATTGTCATCTATTAAAACATCATCAAAATGGCTTAATTGAGTTTGGTCAATTTTAGATGAAATATCCATTTCTTCGGCTTTTAATTTAATAGCTTCTCTCACTCTAAATAAAGGAATTATAACAATAGAAATATCTCCTGTAATCTGAGCATCTCCTATAAAAACTTCTATCATTTTAATAGAATTACTATTATTATTCAAGGAAATAATTTCTTTATTTGGGACAAAAATGATTTCACCCACAGCCTCATTAACAACATAATTAAGAAAGTTATCCCAATGCTCTTCAAATTTTTTAATATCGCTTTTGTCAATGTTAGGAAAAATTGCATTTTTTAGATTAACAAGAAATATTAGAGGTCGATTGACAAAATCAATTTTGTTTTGGGGATCAACTCCAAAAACATCGGTAAAAACAATACGAGGCAACTTTAACTCTACTTGAATTTGACGAAGAACTCTTCCAAAAATGACCTGATTATAATTATATCTTCCTTTGTTAGGAGTAATAATTTTACGCCTTTCCAAGCTACGGGTCATTTCGTATTCTAGTCCAGTTAATTGGGATAATTCAATTCTGCTAAACATATTTTAAATATATTAATATAAAAATTATATACGGCACTTTATTGTTGATTTTTTACAAGATAAGAATATAATATATTATATTATTTCTTTACAAAAAATTTTGTTTATTATTAAAATCTAATTTTCTATATTTCTCTCTTTTTCTTGCTTGTAAGAATTTTAACTATTTAAAAAAGTGGAAATGAAAACTAACTATCAAAATTTCACTCAATTTATTTTTAAAGCATAAAATCTACAAAAACAACGTTGTTAAAACAATATTGTATATTTTTTGTATTATAAACAGAATTGTAACGTTTTGTAACATCTGTTCAAGATGCTGTTTATGTACTATAGTAGATTAAGTCACTGAAAAAGATTGAAAGATTTTTATCAGGTTGTATTCAAGTAAGCTTTTAAAAATCTAAGGTCACATTATTTCAAGTGATGCATCAGAGAAATGAAATATAGAAATTAAATGCAAAAACCCCCTCCACTCGCCAAAGTTAAGGGGTTTTCACAAAACACATTCATTTTTTTAGCCCTCAAGGAGGGGGCTTTGCTATGCCTATTAAAGTTCTAGCAAATGATACAGCCATTTTAGCAAACAATGATATTGATGAACAGCAGGCTTTAACAGTCGATACTGAAGGACATGAAGCCTCTAAAAATGATGTTTCCGCTATCTCTAAAGAAAATTGTCCTAGCACAATCGCTCAAAAGCATTGGGAGGAATGGACGCAAGGAAGTGGTATCTCACCAGAAATCACCAAATCATGTCTTCAATCGCTTAATGATCATCGAGAAATTGTGAAAATTGTGGAATGGAACGGTTATCCTGATGATCTTCCTCTAGGATGGGTAGCGCATGGAATCAGCTTGGTAACGTTGAACCCATTGAAGCCGTGCCAGTTTAAGCCTGATATACCAGTCCGACTTAAAGCGGAAGATAAAGATCCAGCAAGATACATTACAGGGAAAACTTATGATGCTCTCGTGTTACCCGTCAGAGATTGGGCAGAAATAAAAGAAGATCCCAGTCATCCAGTCACACTTACTGAGGGGCCGAAGAAAACAGGAGCCTTGGAAACTTGTGGTTATGCTGCGTTAGGTCTAGCGGGCGTTGAAATGGGATTAAAAGATGACCGTCTTGTCCCTAATCTTGAAGCGATCGCTGTTAAAGGTCGCCCTTTTTATATTTGCTTTGACGCAGATCTAGCAGCTAACGAAAAAGTCCAAAATGCACTTATTAAATTAGCTATTGTTTTAAAGAGAAAAGGGTGTTTAGTTTATGTTATTCCAGCGTGGGATATATCTTTAGGGAAAGGCATCGATGATGTTTTAGCTAATCATGGCCCCGAACAAGTACACAAAACTATGGGAACTCCAATTCCTTACAAAAAATGGTTAAAAGGATTAGAACAGCAATTTAAGCCTGTAAAATCTCCAAAACAACGAATTACACCTGCGGACTTAATCGCTCGTGATATTGCTGATGAATGCCGTTCACAATTGGCATTCAATAACGAGTCAGGATTGTGGATGCGTTATGAAGCTGACAGCCCTGGCGTTTGGTCTTCCGAATCTCCCGAATTCATCGAAAGTCTAGTTTACCAAGTTCTTACCAGTAAAGGAATTAGCGGTTTTGGTGGGAATGCTTACGTTACCAATATCGTTAAAATCCTACGTCACCAGTTAATCTGTCGGAAGTGGATCGAGCGATCGCCGAGTGAACTAATTCCTTTCAAAAATGGGGCGTTAGAAGTCGCAACAGGTAAATTGTTGCCCCATAGCCCTAGCTATCGTTTTACCTGGGCAATGCCAAGAGAACACAATATCTTGGCTCAGGATTGGAACACGATTGATAAATTCCTCACCGAAGCCACTGATAACAATCCCAAAATCAAAAAACTTCTCCTTTGCTTCTGTAACGCTGTTCTTAAAGGACGCTCTGACCTCCAAAAGTTTCTACACTTCACGGGGCCAGGCGGAACAGGCAAAGGAACTTTTATGCGCCTGCTGACGGATTTAATTGGTCAGAATAACACCCATACCTCCACCCTAGAGGACTGGTGTGGCAATCGCTTTGAAGCTGCCAATGCCTACAAAAAACGGTTGATTGTCTTTCCCGATGAGGATAAAAAAGTCGGCAGTCTAGGACGATTTAAGAGTCTTACTGGAGAAGATTTTCTCAGAGCCGAAGAAAAAGGACAAAAAGCATTCCAGTTCAAATATGACGGCATGGTTGTACTCAGTAGTAACTTTCCCATCTTCCAAGGCGACAACAGCAGTGGGCTAACCCGACGAACCATTCTCGTTCCTTTTAATCATGTTCCGTTAGCCCGCGATCGCCGTAATCTTAACCAAGAATTTGAGCCTGAACTCTCAGCATTCATCAATTATTTGCTTTCTATTCCCGATGAGGTGGTGACAGCTACTCTCATGGGAACGAGTGATATTGCTGAGTTGAGTCAAGAATTTTGGACTAATCAACAACGGACAAACTCTATCGCTGCTTGGTTGAATGATTGCGTCATTTACGACCCTCTAGCTTCAACTCCTATTGGTAATGACAAAAATGAAGGTGACAACGGCAATCCCCCTGGAACTCTATTTGGTTCTTACTGCGCTCACGCCAAAAAGATTGGGATGCAACCGAAGAGTCTCAACAACTTTAGTCCTGACCTCTTAGAACTTTGTAATAACATTCTCAAATGGACTATTCAGAAGCAACAAAAACGGACTGGCAATTTTATTCAAGGATTACGATTGCGCTCTTCTGGAGATGATGATATACCGACCTATGAAGCACTGCTTGCCCAAACGGTGGAGGATAGTAAACCAGTTATTGAAAAGCTCGGTGGAGACCAGCGTGGAGGCTCGGTGGAGACCTGTGTGGAGGCTGAAACGCTTACTAAACAAGAAAGTGGAGGCTGTGGAGACTTAAGTTCACTTCTAATCGACAATAAAAAAATAGAAAAAAATGAGGATAAAATAGACAAGGTTGAAATTTCTACTGATGTTATCAATACTACTCAGTCTCTCTTAGCCTCCACACCTTCCACATCCCTTACAGAGCAAACAATTGAGCCTCCACACAGCCCTCCACCTTACTCTCCACAGAAGCCTCCACAGGCGAAAGTGGACTTTACTTCCTTCCCCCACCTAACCAGTAATGATTACCGCGCTAAGGAGAAACGGGCTACTCAAATCAAGGAGTCCATACTGATTTGCTCCAATAAAGAAGAATTAACCAGCTTCAAAGCCGAATCAGGATACAACGAAGCCGAGATTCAATGGGTTTATGAGAATGTTTTAACCGAATTAGAACAGGAACAAATGAAGATAGCCTCTACTATCTTCCAGCCTTCTTTATTCCAAACCGACGCGATCGCTGATGATGCTTGTACATCGGGGCAATGGAAAGAACCACCTGAAGGAATGGATTTACTCCCAGAGCAAATAATTAAAGACAAAGTAACAAATCTAAAATGCAAAATTAAGGGATATAACACTAAGTCGAATCGTTACGATGTTTGTTATGCAGACGGTAGCCAAGGAGGTATTCCCCTTAAGGACATTTTGGTTTGGGTCGAGTCTTAACCCTACCCTACCCTTGGAAGATTGATTCAAACCAAAAAGCGATCATAGGTTTTTTCTGCTAAAAACAACAGAATAAGAGTCCCAGACCATAATCTGATTTGTGAAAGCTTTGTAAATCAAGATCCTAAGATATAGATTCACATAGGGTTACTTATAATTTCCCTTTCCTGGTCTTCCTGCCTTAATTTTCTCAATTCCTTCAAAAGTCTCAAGTAATTCCGAATCTGATAACTGATCAAGCAACCTCAAAGCAGCCCGTAGGGTTTCACTTTTATTTACACTAACTCCCTGTCGAAGGCATCTGTGAATAATTTTTTGGATTAAATCATGATCTTCAACAGGAAAAGTAAAACTGTCACGGACAAGACTCTTTTTTTCTGGTTGAGGAGAAGGAGGTAAGGAGACGGAAACATTTTCTTCATTAAAAAATTCTTCAGCTTTGTTAAAGCGATTAGAAGAAACGGCTAAAGAGCTTTTATTTTCAACCGATTTCGCTTCTTCTTTTAAAGAGCGAGAGAGAGCTACAAGTCTTTTTTCATCTTTTTTAGTATTCATTGTTCTAGCATCCTGCTACAGTAAAAGACAATCAAATTAGTTAAATAATATAAACGATTTATATTACGCATATTATTTATATAGTTTACTTGTAATAGTATATTTATGACAGCCAAAATTATTGCAGTTGTTAATCAAAAGGGCGGGGCAGGAAAAACGACTATTGCAATGAACCTTGCAGGTTCCTTAGCCCAAAGAGGTAATAAAATATTAGTTGTAGATGCAGATCCCCAAGGAACTGCAACTAGATGGGCGGCATCTGCCAGTGAAGAAAAACTTTTTCCTGCATCTGTGATCGGACTCAGTGCTGCTAACACCAAAGTTCATCAAGAAGTCAAAAAATTTATCGGAGACTACGACTGGATTATTATCGATTGTCCTCCTGCTGCTGATTCTCCCATACCCCAAAGTGCTTTGCTGATTGCAGATCTAGCGATAGTTCCGTTGATTCCTTCTCCTCTAGATATGTGGGCAGCTATTGGAATTCGGAAAGTTATTCAAAATGTAGCAAGCATTAACGAAACCCTTGAAACACGTCTAGTCTTTAATCAATATCAATCTAAAACATCCTTAGCCAAAGAAGCTGTCGAAATTCTCTTAGAATTTGGCATTGAGCAATGTAAAACAAAAATAGGGAGTCGGCAAATTTATCGACAGTCAGCCGTCTTTGGATATACCGTTCATGACTATGGTGCGAAAGCCAAAGAAGCCATTGAAGAAATCGAACAATTAACAGATGAACTTCTCCAAGTGCTGAAATCGAAATATTAGCCCATTAATCATCTAACAACCATTAATTTAATATAAATAATATAAACGGTATAAATTATTTATATTATTTACGCTGTTTATATTATTATAAGGCTATAAACCCTATAACCCACATTCCGCTGTTTCGATCCGCCAAAAATAATTAAATTTAAAATCCTTATTTAGCAAGCCTTTTAGCGATCTGACTTTTTTCCATATCATTTTCTCTTTCTCAAGAGAAGCTCCTTATTGACAATATAATTAGGTGCAGATGCTACGATCCCTATTGCTACGTTCTAATTATTTTTTCAGCCTTGTGATCAGCGGAATGTGGGCTATAACCTTATTCCATAGATAGTGAAGCTAATCAGTTAGACGCTATAGAAAGTGTATTGGTACTAATGAACACGCTATCTGTGGAAATTAACTTGCACAAGTAGGAACAAATGATCTAAACTTAGGTTATGTGAGATTTTTCTCCATTAATTGCCTCTTCATATATCAAAAAAAGACACTTATGTCGTAAGACGTATGTTGCTCAAGATAAGATATTTAATTTTTCATATCCAATAGGGACAGATAATCGATCGTCCTAATAAGTCGTTCTAAGGCTTCACTTTCTGTTAAGCCCTGATGTTCTGCTCTCTTTTTGATCGTTCCAATCACCGTAGGAGTTAACGTGTACCACTTTCTTTCTTTCACTTCATCGTACATCATCGGTCTTCCTTTCGTGCCCTTGATTCCCTTAGAAACCTGACGATTCTTCCGTAAACTACCATTTTCAAGCTCAGACATCTTATGACTCCCTATACAACACTTAGTTAACTGATCATAAGCCGCATCCTGCTTTTGTACCTTCATTGTTCTGCTTGATTGAAGCTGCAAAAGCATTGTACAGCCTACATTTAGCCACCAGTATAACATTAGTTTATATACAGTCAAATGCCGTTTGAGACCGTTGTATAAGATTGTTCAACATTTAGACCATGAGAATTCTAGAAACCCTACCAGTAATAGCTTTTAAGCCTTTTCAACACCTTGCTAATACTCTAAACCGCAAGTTGCGGTATTGCTTTTTAATGCTATTATGTTGAATAACAGCAGGAAGCATATGATAAATATTCCTGATATAAAGCTTTTGAGTCCATCTACAGTTAAACGAAATTATTAAGGAGGTACAGATGAACTGTTCAACACCCGTTCTGTCCGAGGTTGTGAAAGCGATTAAGATCGAATATCCCCAGTGTGCTCCCCAAATGCAGAGTGCTTTCCTCCGTTATTTACTACCTCTGTTGGGGTACAGTACAACGGGTCGCCGAGTGACTAAAAGAGAACAACAAAAAATTGACCAATTTTTAAGTACCCATTCTCTTCCTTTTCAGACAGCCAGCGAATGGAGAGAACTAACAAATCAAGGATTGGAACGAGCAGGGTTAAAGAAATCTCAGCAACGCTTTCCCCGTTCCTATCTCAATAAAGTCATCGATTGTTTAGAAAAAAGACGTTGGACACGTTCTAGTGAATCTGTAATTGCAGCATCCCCAGAGGTGTTAAATCGCAGAAAAATTACTCCTGTAGTTGACAAATCAGCGTTAAGTCAGTCTCAAGTCAAAAGAACTCGTAGTAAAGTAATCTGTTTAGGTTCTGATCCTCTAGAGTATTTGGAAATTCATCAACCTTTATTTCCTGATAAAACCGAGGCTGAAATTGTTGATTGGATTAACGGTGAATTGACAAGAATTGACAAAGAAATCAAGGATTGTTTATATTTTCTTGCCCATAAAGAAAAAGACCCCTTAGCCAAGGCAAGTCAGAAAGAATGGCTGAGTCGCATACGACTATTATTAGGATGGCAATTAATTAAAACGCAAGATCTAAGAGAAGTGGGGCTAGCAAAAATTGTGCCAGTTGTCACCAGAGAGATTTCTTTCTGTAAATACGAAGAGTCTTTAAAGTATTTTGTTGCTAAAGAAAAGATAGAGGATCAATTAAAAGCAGCCGCTGATCATACCATTCAATTTATTAAGGGCTTTTTTAATGAGCATGGTAAAGATTACGCTAGGCGAACTAAAACAGGTCATATCGAATGTTTGATTAGAGTAGGTAAGTTTTTATATAAAGATATTACCGACGAAAATCAATATAGTCGATATGAAGATATTCCTGTGATTTCACGATTGAGACTCTTGTTAAATAGTCTGCCATCGGGGTCTAAAAAAATTAAGAGTTTGCCCTTGACTTGGGCAGAAATTCTATCGATTAGAGCAGAACTTAAAAAAAGAGTCGATGATCCTTTTAACTATTCCAAAGATTCTCAAGGTAATATTATTAAAACGCCAAGAAAACCTTCTTGTAGAGCTAAAGATCTGCGTCGTTTTATTGCTTTTTGTTTCTTAACGGTGATTCCTCCTATTCGAGCGAGAACGATCGCGGAATTGGAATTTCAAAGAACTCTTAAGCATGGACTGTTTGATGATTCAGGTTTTATTCCTAAAGATAAGCTTTCTGATCCCTCCCTTGCCCAGTATTATTACCATTTTGGAGAAGGAGACTATAAGACCTGGAAAATTTATGGAGAAATTATAGCCCCTATACTTAATCAAGATTTTGGGGATGGAACGTGTTTCTATAATTATCTCGATCAATTAATTTATGGAGAAGGTCGAAATTCATTACTACGTTATCAACAAACCCACCAATTAATATTTGTCAGAACCCAAAATTCTCAAAAGGCATTAGCAGGAGATCCAATTACGGCAAGTATTTATTCATCAATTATTGGGGATATTACTAAAAAATATGCCAATATTAAGGTTAGTCCCCATAAATTCCGCTCTATTTATCGGACGCATCTAGTCAATTCTGGAGCGACTCCTGAAGAATTAGCCTCAGCCGCTTATTTTATGCACCATTCTGTCAAAATGGCAGAGGACTCCTATACGGTGCAGAGTCGGCAAGAAAAATTGCGCCCTATTTTGGATTTAATGAAGCGTAGCCACTAATTAGACTCTTTTTCCGTAGTATGGTAGGCCTAGGCAAAATTTTGGTATAACTCCTGTTGAAACGTGACAGGAGTTTTTTGGTGACGTTTGAAAGTCAAAGTAAAACGCTTGCAATTTATTGGTTTTCTCTGGCTTAGCTAATGCTGAACAGCTTTGCTGATAGGGTTGTAACTCTATTTGATATGAGAGGAGTCGTCGTTTATAGCACAATTCTATATATAGTCCTAGTACTATAATAAAAATTATTTAGGTGAACTAATTTTTTCTCATGCCAAGTCCCAATAAATCTCAATTGAATCTTTCGGTGGATAGTGATCTAAAAGATCGATTCAAAGTTCTATGTGATTCTTGTTCCATAAGCTTGGCCAAAGCATTTGAATCTTTTATGGTTCAGTGCTTGGAGGCAGAGGAAATTATCTCTATACCAAGTCCTAATGCTAGTCCTAGCATAGATATTGATAGCAAAATCGAAACTGCCATACAAGAAGCAATCTCGCCTATTCAAGAAAAGTTATTGAGATTGGTTGAAATTGTGGAAACACTCCAACAGTCGCTGGAGAATGCCACTTTTGAAGTCGATGAAGTGATCGAAGATGAATTAGTCGGGCAAGGCGTAACTTCAGCTTCTTTATCTGTGATTTTTGATGAGCCTGATGCGATCTCTGAACTAGAGAACATAGAACCTATTCAAGAGGCGATCGCCGAAGATGCAAAAATATTGTTGAATGATACGATGATTTCATCCTCTATTGAGCCTGTCGAGAATGCCCTAAATCGTCCTATTGATCTATTTCCTGATGATTTGGTCAAGAAGGAAGTTAAGGCGGGTGATTTGTCCGTTCTTCTGGCTGTTGAGACGGAAGTACCAGACTTGATCTCGGAATCTATAGCGTTTTTAGAAACTGATGAGGGAATAAATACCAAAGAATTCTATGAAGTCTTCAAGAGCAAAGGATTTACTCTCTCTGAAAGAAGGATTCAAGAGATAGCGAAGGCAGGTAATGTCCCTCCAGAATGGGGCTATCGTGCCGCTAAAATTAAAAATCAGTGGAGATGGTTTCCTCTCTAGAAAAATCCTGTGCAATCTCTCTCAATTTTTAAGGTATTTACGATGGCAACCGAAGGCAAATTAGAGGTAACGATCAAAATTAATGAGTTTCCTAGCAATGTTGTGACTGTTGAGAATGGCTGGAAATCTTTTGACATAGACTGTGACGGACGCATTTTTAGCGTTACGCTTCGTCCTAAAGTGTTTAAGAAGATTGAAGATGCTCAAGCTAATTTCCCGATGTGGGTAGCAGCGATCGCGGGTAAGTTGGGGGAACCGACTGAGAAGGGGTTTATTCTGGCGGAACCTAGTATCCAAGTCTTTGAAAAGAAACCTAAAGAACCGAAGCCGACTCAAGATTAATTAACCGAAATAGCGTAAAATCTCCATAGATGCACAAAAGCGACCTGCTTCCAACAGATCGCCTGTGCTGTAAGTCAAGGACAGAAACTGTGCCTAACCAAACAAAGTCCAATTGATTTAAGGTTAGCAGTTTTTGTCCTCAATCACTACTTATTTTGAGGATTTTGAAAGTGACTGCTTTTGCCAGAATTACCGATGAACATGATGCCTTAGCCTTTTCTATAAGCCCTTGCGCGGGTTTTCTCTACCGTTTCTTGCTGCGATTACGTCCCGCAGGCCAAGCCATTGAGTTTGAGATCGAAGATTTTAACCAATATGCGAGACAACACCGTCCCCGTCCCTTTTGCCATAAATGGGTAAAAATCGCGATTTATCAATTGGAAGCTATCGGCTTAATACAAATATTAAAGAAATTTAATGCCCGTTGTCTGAAGCTGGTAGCCCTACATCCTCAATTATTTTCAGGGAATGAAAATTCTATTGTTAGGCAGGAAAATTCCAAAAAAGAACCCTCAAAAGCTGATTCTGTCGTTCCTATACATAGAGAATATAGAGAAAAATACAAACAACCCGTTGTTGTACTAAAAAATGGTAGTACAAATACAGAAAAGTCAGCCAATACAGAAGTTATTGGCCTAACCAATCTGGAAATGGTTTGTGAAAGCAAGAATGCTGTAGCCAGTTTGGAAGTTATTTGTGAAAATCAAACGTTAGATGTAGTTAACTTGATTACTCCGATAAGTTTGGAAGAAGAAAAATTTTCCGCGCCGCCGCAAAAAAATAGTACGGAAGAACTACAGAAGCCCGAAGTTTTCACAATATCAGAAGATGATAATACAAAAGTATTGAAGGAAAAAAATTTTTCCGCGCTATCGACAAACGATAATACAGAATTACTAGAAAAAGCTGAAGACTGTGGAGTTCGTCTTAATCCCTTTGTAATAGCCCTGATCGCTAAAACGGAGGCTCAGGTCGTTGCTAACGCGATCGCGGCTTTAAAGGAGGCTCGACGTAAGGGAAATGTGAAAAATCCAACGGGATACTTAGTCAAAGCGATTCAACAAAAATGGCATCCAATGGAGGCTAAGGATTCCAGCAGTGGCTATCCTCATGGTTTTCTAGAGTGGTATCAGAAGGTTGTGGCTTTGGGGCTAGTAGAGAATATTCCTGCGAACTATTTAAGCTGCGATCTTCGAGGGGAACCGTTTGTCCGTTTACCGATTCAGGATGGAAGCCGACCCTATTTACTGAAACCTTGGC
>JAYKGY010000042.1:0-12426 GCA_035285545.1 Snowella sp.
CTGAAGCTTTAGCGATCGCGAAAACTCAATTATTAGATAGCTTGAAATAGTTAAACAAAGGGGTAATAATTGCCCCTTTTTTGTTGTTATGGTAATTTTTCCGCTTAACTGGAGTTAAGACTAATTCACTGAAGTTAAGCCCGATGAGTAACCAAAAGATTGATTACCCATCCAATTAGCTTATTTTAGTTTTTTTCAAACGAAATCAAAATTAAACTGAAAAATTCGCCGTGATGCGACGTAACGCTTCTTCTACATTTTCCCGACTGTTAAAAGCCGAAATGCGGAAATAACCTTCTCCTGCGGCTCCAAATCCCGATCCAGGCGTTCCCACCACGTTGCAAGTATGCAATAACTTATCGAAGAAATCCCAGCTAGAGAGACCATTGGGCGTTTTCACCCAAACGTAAGGCGCATTAACACCACCATAAACGGAGAAACCCGCCGCCGTCAGTTGTTCACAAATCATGCGAGCATTGTCCATATAGAAGCTGACTAAGGCTTTGACTTGAGCTTGTCCTGCTTCGGAATAAACCGCTTCGGCTCCCCGTTGCACGATATAGGAAACCCCGTTAAATTTGGTGGATTGACGACGATTCCACAGGGGCCAAATTTCCACTTCCGACCCATCGGCGGTTTTTGCTTTTAAGGTTTTGGGAACAACAGTCAGAGCACAACGGGTTCCCGTAAAGCCTGCATTTTTAGAGAAAGACCGAAACTCGATCGCGCAATCCCTCGCTCCTTCAATCTCATAGATAGAGTGGGGAATACTGGGATCGGTAATAAAGGCTTCGTAAGCTGCATCAAAGAAAATAATAGAGCCATTAGCTTTAGCGTAATTAACCCAGGCTTGTAAATGCTCTTTGGTAGCCGTTGCCCCTGTCGGGTTATTGGGAAAACAGAGATAGATCAAATCTACTTTTTGGTCAGGAATTTGCGCGGTAAAGTTATTGTCTGCCGAGATGGGTAAATAAACTAAACCGCCGTATTCACCCTTCTCGTTAGCTTCGCCTGTATGACCTGCCATGACGTTCGTATCCACATAAACGGGATAAACGGGATCAGTCACGGCGATAACATTATTGTCACCAAAAATATCTAAAATATTTCCCGTATCGCACTTAGAACCGTCGGAAATAAAGATTTCGGAGGCATCAATCTCGCAACCTCTGGCTTGAAAATCCTGTTGAGCAATTTTTTCCCGCAGCCAGGCGTAACCCTGTTCTGGCCCGTAACCTTTAAATAAAGCGCGATCGCCCATATCATTGACGGCTTGGATCATCGCATCGCGGCAGGCTTGGGGTAAGGGTTCAGTGACATCACCGATACCTAACCGAATAATTTTCGCATCGGGATTCGCTTCTGCAAAGGCATTGACCCGACGAGCGATTTCAGGAAAAAGATAACCTGCTTTTAATTTCAGGTAGTTGTCGTTAATTCTGGCCATGGTGAATTGAGGTTATGGATCGACGTTCTAGCTATTCAGTGAATCAGATACTAGCCTATCATTCTACGAACTCACTATTCAGTTTTTGATTAAATGACGCTTACGAATATAATTGTTTGATTTGAAACACAACTTACAAATTCTCCCATAAATCGGCTTTAGCAAAGCGTTGTAAGTGTCTTAAATTCGTTGTTGCAATAACCACTTCTCTACCAGGATTTTCTAATTCTAATCGTCTAAACTGGGCGCAGATAATGATATCGAAATTAATATCCATTGATGGTGCAACTTGAATTCCTTTAACAATGGACTGAACCCAAAGTTGGCAAGCTATTTCAATATCTGATGCTTTAACATCAATAAAATCAATCAAGTTTTCTAGTTCTGTTAATTTTTGAGTTCCAGAAACTGTAAATGATGTTTTTTCTTGAACTAAAAGCAAACTTTTTTTAACTTCGTATTTACAAATTTGTGAGCTTAATATCGTACAACCTTTGACAATTTTATTATACAGCCACTCTTCACATTTTATATTAATTGCCGATTCATTAGGATTAGACAGAATCCCTAAAACTCCTGAGTCTATGAGAATGATCATTTATTGTCCTTACGGATGATAGAGTTTCCAGCCACTTGCTCTAAAACTATCCATTTTTTGATAAAAATATTCCTCAAAGTCAATATTTTGCTGAGATTCTTTAGGGGGATGATTTTTTCTTTGTTCTATTTTTGCTTTTAATTGACTAAGTGCTATTGCTTTAAGTTGCTGTTTTTGATTTTCAGTATTTTGATGCTGAATCTGATCAATTAATTGTAAACCTGATAAGATTATCCTTCTAATCGCAGTTTTTTCATTATAAAATTCTGTTTTTTCTTGTTCTTTTTCAAGATCAATCTGTAAAATTTCTTTTAATATAGATTCTATTAAAAATAAACTTTCATCCCAAGTATTGATATTGATTAAATTCTGGATAGTTTGAATTTTCTGTAAAACTTTTTCTAAGCGATCAACACAGTGATAAAGAACCGACCAATAAATTTCTGGCGTTGCGCTTGAATTTTCAAGTTTTTCTAGCCACAATAAGCTTTGATAAAAATTTTCTAGTAATGCCAAATATTGCAACGTTAAATCGCGCTCATCATCCGTTCTATTTTGCCCTAATTCCACTAATACATTAAGCTCATCTTTTAAGGTTTCGAGTAGGTGTATTTTATTTCCTAGTTCGGGAGTTTGATTAATTGTTTCAATTGCTTTATCAATTTTTTGATTAATTACTTTATTAACCTCAGTCAAAACACTTGTTGACTTAACAAGAGGCCAATATTGAATCAGGGCGTTGTGTTTAATTTGTTCAGCGATCGCTTGAATCATCCGATTTTCCTCTACTGCCCATCAATTTATTATCTTAAGCAAAATAGACCTAAAATTTCTTGTTAAACAGAAAAAATTAACCCATTAGGCTGATAGCTAATATTGTAACGAAAAACCTTAAGCAGGAACTTGAACGACTTCTTGCCCTGCCAGTTCAAAAGCAGCATGAACGCATTTTAAAGCTTTGACCGCATCATCTTGGGAAACCAGACAACTAACTTTAATTTCAGAGGTCGCAATCATCTGAATATTGATATTTTCTTTGGCTAAGGAATCAAAGAATTTAGCGGCAACGCCAGGATGACCGACCATACCCGAACCGACGATACTCACTTTTGCTACGTCTTCATTAATCACGATTTCGCCTAAACCAAGCTTAGGAGCTAACTTATCTAGAACGGTTCGTGTTGCAATAATATCGGCTTCAGGAATGGTAAAAGCAATATCTCGTCGGGGAATATCATCCACAATTCGACAGCGTTGGGATTGAATAATCATATCGACACTAATCCCGTTATCAGCCAGAGTCGTAAAGATTTGGGCAGCCATACCAGGACGATCCGGAATATGACGAATTGCAACCTGAGCGCGTTTCATATCCAATGCCACACCCCGAACAGGCGGTAAATGGGCAAAGTCGTTACCTGACGCTTGAGGAGCTTGGGTGACTCCAAAGGCTTTACAGAGGGCCGCGATCGCGCGATCGCCGTGAGTTTCATCAATGACACAACTGACTTTTACCTCTGAGGTCGAAATCATTTCAATATTGATCTGCTCATCGGCTAAGGTTTTGAACATTTTGGCCGCAATACCGGGTCGTCCGATCATTCCTGCTCCTGCGATCGCCACTTTAGCGGTTCGTTTTTCCACAATCACTTCGGCTTCATCTTTATTGCTGGGATGACTGCGTAGGGCAGGCGCGATCGCTTCGGCTACGGCTTCGGCTTTAGTAAGTAAGTTTTTAACGACCGTAAAGGCAATATCGTTACTATTTCCTTCATGAATCGATTGAATAATCAAATCCACATCAACGCGCTGATGGGAAATTTCGCCAAATAATTTAGCCGCAACCCCAGGACAATCAGGAACCCGTAATAAGGCAACTTTAGCTTGATCGGGATCGTATTCAACCGCATCAACGGCTTTCGTAATTTCTAAGCCAACCAAGGAACGAGGTTTCGGCGGCGGAGCTAAAACTTTAGTGCCTGGGGCATCACTCCAACTCGAACGCACGACCAGAAGAACACCAAAATTGCGGGCAATCTCAACGGCTCTCGGATGCAAAACATTGGCCCCTAAACTGGCCAGTTCCAACATTTCATCGCAGGTAATTTCTTCAAGGAGTTGGGCTTCAGGGACAAGGCGGGGATCGGTGGTTAAAATGCCAGGCACATCGGTATAAATTTCACATAGATCGGCTTTCAAGGCTGCTGCTAAGGCCACTGCCGAAGTATCTGAGCCGCCCCGTCCCAAGGTGGTAATTTCTAAATTATCGATACTGCTAATCCCCTGAAACCCTGCAACGACGATCACTTTGCCTTCTTGAAGATGGTGCGTCAGGCGATCGGGTTTAATTTCTAAAATACGGGCCCGACTGTGTTCGGCTTCTGTCACAATTCCGACTTGGGCACCTGTTAAGGAAATTGCAGGTTGTCCTAACTCTTGCAGAGCCATACTGAGCAGGGCAATAGATACCTGTTCCCCCGTTGAAAGGAGCATATCCATTTCCCGACGGCTCGGATTAGACGAAATCTCTTGCGCTAAATTGACCAAAGTGTCAGTGGTTTTTCCCATTGCAGAGACAACAACGACAACGGAATGGCCGTCACGAACCGTTTTATAGACTCGTTGGGCAACGGCTTGAATGCGTTCGACAGTTCCGACTGAGGTTCCACCGTATTTTTGGACAATTAGAGCCATGAGCGTGATTAAAAATTAAGCATAAAAATTGAGTCTCGACTATCTAAAATAACAAACTCTGTCTGGGAAAAACTAACGAGTTTTACATTTCTTTCCAAATACAGGGATCTACTTGATTATCGATAGTTGGCAGAGTATTTTCATCCAGATCGCGACTTTTAGCAAAAATTGATAGTGAACTATCGTTCATAGGTTACAATGCAATGAGAATGATTATCACTCTATTGACTGGGTATTTTCATGTCAGCTTTTTTCCGCGTTGCTTTTCTTGCCCTGATTCTCGGTTCTTCGTCTTTGGTCGGTTGTCGTCAGGCTGCCGTCCCTGAGCAAGTTCAAGCAGTCAATCAAATTCCGTTAACCGTTAGCATTGAACCGCAAAAATATTTTGTTGAACGGATTGGCGGCGATCGCGTCAACGTGAATGTCATGGTGCCAATCGGAACCGATCCCCATACCTACGAACCGAAACCCGATCAAATGCGGGCCTTAGCAGGCTCCAAAGCCTACTTTAGAATTGGGGGAGACTTGGAAGATGCCTGGATGCCTCGACTATTAGCGGCCAATAGCAACTTAAATATTGTTGATACCAGCCAAAATATTGAAAAAATCCCTACCGTTGGGCACAGTCACGATCATGGTCACGATCATGGCCATGACAAAGCAGAAAAAGCCGCACCTGAAACTGGGGAAAGCCTCGATTCTCATATCTGGCTATCACCGCAACGGGTTAAGCAACAAGCCCAAACCATTTATCAATCCTTAGTAAAACTCGATCCCCAACATCAAGCAGAGTATGAAGCAAATTTGAAGAAATTTACTCAAGATCTCGATAGTTTAGACCAAGACATTCGCCAACAATTAACGGGGTTAAAACATAAAACCTTTATGGTTTTTCATCCTGAGTGGGGATACTTTGCCAAAGATTATGGATTAACAATGGTAGCAATTGAAGTAGAAGGCAGTGAACCCAGTGCGGCCGAATTAGCGGACATTATCAAAGAAGCCAAAGAAAAGCAAATTAAAGTTATCTTTACTCAACCCGAATTTAGCCCCCAAACCTCCAACGCGATCGCGCAAGAAATAGGAGCCAAAGTCATTCCCATTAGTGCCTTTAGTGCCGACTGGTTAAATAATATGCGCCAAGTCAGCCAAACCCTCGCAACCGAACTTAAATCCTAATCATCAATTAATTATCAACTATTAACTATTAACTATCAATTATTCATTATCAACTATTAACTATTAACTATTAACTATTAACTATTAACTATTAATGTTCCCTTCCCACCTACCGATCCCGACTTCAACCATTACGGAGTCTGATGCTCCAGAGATTATTTCCATTCGGAATTTATGGGCGAATTATGGCGTGGAAATGGTGTTAGAAAATATTAATTTATCGGTGCGTGAGTTGGATTTTTTGGGTATTATCGGCCCCAATGGTGGGGGGAAAACAACCTTATTAAAAGTATTATTAGGACTCCATCAACCTGCCCAAGGAAATATTCAAATTTTAGGAAAACCTGTTGAACAAGGGCGCAAGTATATTGGTTATGTTCCCCAATTTGTGAACTGCGATCACTCCTTTCCCATTAGTGTTTGGGATGTGGTGAAAATGGGGCGATTAGGGAAGCGGCGATTATTTCAACGGTATACCAAGCAAGATAACGAAAAGGTGGCAGAGGTTCTAAATTTGGTTGATCTCTATTCTTTACGCCATCGGGCCATTGGGGAATTATCCGGCGGACAACGGCAACGGGTTTATATTGCCAGAGCCTTAGCAACGGAACCCAAAATTTTAATTCTAGATGAACCGACCGCCAGTGTTGATCCCCAAATTAGAACCAGTATTTATTCCCTGCTAGAAGAACTCAACCAGTGGATCACGATTTTAATGATTTCCCATGATGTGGGCGCGATCGCTCGTTATGTCAAAACGGTGGGCTGTCTCAATCGGCGTTTACACTACCATCGAGAAAAACTATTGACCCAAACCATGTTAGAAGAAGCCTATCAATGCCCTGTGGATTTAATTGCTCACGGTTTACCCCATCGCGTTTTTTCTGATCATTCCGAGCATTGCCACGAACATTGATGCTGAATGGTTTACAAAAGTCGGTAGGATGGTTGAATGCTGTTGCCACTATCGAGATGGCTGAAATATGACCGTTTTTATGAATTCCCTTACCGTTGCCCCGACTGGCTCTTTTAAAGTTGCAGACTATTCACCCAAGGAACTTGATTTTTCTCTCATTCTGCCTACCTTTAATGAGGGCGGTAATATTGCGGAAATTGTTCGAGTTTTAAGTGAATTACTTGATCCCGTGCTGGGCGATCGCTACGAATTAATTATTGTGGACGACAACAGCCCCGATCAAACCTGGAAAATTGCCTTAGAACTAACGGCACAATATCCCCAACTGAAGGTTATCAATCGAGAAACGGAAAAAGGCTTATCAACTGCGGTTATTCGGGGTTGGCAGGTGGCAAGTGGTGAAATTTTAGGGGTTATCGATGCAGATTTACAACATCCCCCCGAAATTCTCTTGCAGCTATTAGAACAAATGGAGCAGGGGGCAGATCTGGCGATCGCGAGTCGTCATGTCGAAGGCGGCGGGGTGAGTGAATGGAGTGCTATCCGTCGTTTTTTGTCGAGGGGCGCGCAGTTATTAGGATTGGTCATCTTACCCGAAGTCTTAAATCGTCTGTCCGATCCCATGAGTGGCTTTTTTATGGTTCGTCGTCAGGCGATCGCGGGTATTGAACTCAGTCCTGTGGGATACAAGATTTTGATTGAAGTGACGGCACGGGGACGAATTCGCTGGATCGGAGAAGTGGGTTACGTCTTTCGGGAACGGCAAGCGGGGGAAAGTAAAGTTACCTGGAAACAGTATTTGGAATACTTGCAACATTTATTGCGGTTGCGGCTCTCATTATCTTCTCGATTTATTCAGTTCTGCTTAGTAGGATTAAGTGGAGTCGTGGTCGATATGGGCTTTTTATTCTTATTCAGCGATCCCACCATGTTGGGTTGGCCGTTAACGCGCAGTAAAATTATTGCTTCAGAATTGGCGATTGTGAATAACTTTTTGTGGAATGATTTTTGGACATTTGGGGATGTCTCCCGTCGTCAACCTGGCAAACGGCAACGTATCAAGCGGTTTATCAAGTTCAATATCGTCTGTTTAGCGGGTTTAATTCTTAATGTAATTTTACTGAATATTTTCTTTAATGTTTTTGGCTTAAATCGTTATCTTGCCAATTTTCTAGCCATTGTTGTCGTGACGCTCTGGAATTTCTGGGTAAATCTTAAACTCAGTTGGCGAGTAACCGAAGTAAAATAGAAACTAGGAAGTTTAATTTTTCGCTAAGTTCTTTCTTCAATTTCTCGTTTTCAAAGTAATTCGGAACCCAAAAAGCAGCGATCGCGTTCTCTTTTCAGGATATTCGTTAAATCAGAATGACAACCCCCAATTGGCAACAAGGTAGTTTAGTTGAATTAGACATTCATAGTTTAAGTAATAGTGGCGAAGGCATCGGTCGTTTTCAAGATCGAGTCGTGTTTGTGCCTGATACGGTGACGGGCGATCGCGTTTCGGTGAGGTTAGTCCACGTTAAAAAACAATATGCTCATGGGCAATTGCAAGAAATTTTGAATCCTTCCCCCCATCGAGTCAGACCCGTTTGTATCGTGGCGGATAAGTGCGGTGGCTGTCAGTGGCAACACGTTGAGGATGAATATCAACAAACCAGTAAACAACAACAAATTATCGATGCCCTAGAACGCATTGGCCAATTTACCGAGATTCCCATTGCACCCTTGTTGGCAACGAAAGACACTTTTGAATACCGCAATAAATCTACCTATCCCCTCGCTCGTTCCAGTACAGGTCAAGTGCAAGCAGGCTATTATCGCCCCCAAACCCATAAATTAATTAACCTCAATCAATGCCCTGTTCAAGATCCCCGTCTTAATCCCTTGTTAGCCGAAGTTAAACAGGATATTCAAAAACAAGGTTGGTCAATCTATGATGAAACCCAACAACGGGGAAAATTACGCCATCTTTCCCTACGAATCGGTCGTCGTACAGGAGAAATTCTGTTAACCTTAGTCAGTGCAAGTCCGAGCTTACCTGGGTTGGAAGAACAAGCCCAAACTTGGCTAGATCGTTATCCCAATCTGGTGGGCGTGGCGTTGAATCATCAACCTAAATCGGGAAATGCCATTCTAGGGCCCGAAACCCAACTGATTGCAGGACAGCCCTATTGTCGAGAAATATTTGCAGGGTTAGAATTCCGTTTAGGTTCGGATACGTTCTTTCAAATCAACACGGAAGCAGCAGAACTCCTATTAGAAAAGATCCTAGAACAGTTAGATCTACAGGGGTCGGAAAATATTGTTGATGCCTATTCGGGAGTCGGAACCTTTACTTTACCTTTTGCCAAAAAAGTTAAATCGGCGATCGCGATCGAATCCAATCCCGCCTCTGTTCATCAAGCCCAAGAGAATGCAGAGATCAATCAAATTACTAATATTCAGTTCCTAACGGGCAAAGTTGAAAACATTTTACCGAGTTTAACTGAGCAAACCGATATCGTTATCCTTGATCCCCCCCGTAAAGGCTGCGATCGCCGAGTCATTGAAACGCTGTGCAACACAAAACCTGAAACCCTTATTTATATCAGTTGTCAACCCGCAACCCTCGCCCGTGATTTAAATCTGCTTTGCAAAGAAGGAGGTTATCAACTCACCTGGGTACAAGGAGCCGATTTCTTCCCCCAAACCGCCCATGTGGAATGTGCCGTCCTTCTAAAATTGCTTTAATGTAACAAAATCGTTATCTTTGGCAATCACCGCTAGATTAGGATTCTGGGAGCTTTCTGCCTTTCGTTAGCGAATTCTTCGGCCAATGTCCTCTATCTTTATGCAGATAATTTTCTGAAAGTTTAGTTATAATGAATTTATTACTCAACCTCACCTAGCCGATACCTGTTGTCTAAGATGGAAATCAGCATTTCTATCCAGCAAGTTAGGTAAAAAAGTAATTTTTTTCCATTCTCTCCTTTTTTCAGTTTCTATGATGCAGTTACTCCTTGTTCAAGTCGTGGGTTTTCATTAACTGCTGAGGCTTGTTCGTTTATCCCGATGAAGATGACGACGACCAGCACCAATAATCAGTTAAACCAGAATTGCAAGAGATACCCAAGGAGCTTTACACCCTATTGAAAGATTTTTTGATCGAGAATTCGACACAATAGTCAACTATTAATCTGCCATAATTTAGCTTTATAGCGGATATAGAACTGAATATTGTGTATAGCTAAGTATTCTGCCCATTATCTTAATCTAAAGAGGAAAAGCGTGTGATTTCTATTTCACTGCCTGCCCCAAAACGAAATTGGAGTACGCTAAGCTTCAATTCGACGCTTTATCTTTGTCCTGTTCTTGATTTACTGCTAGCGAATATTCCCTCTGAGTTTCATGATGAAATTCGATTAGGTCTCCAAGAAGCCTTAGTGAATGCCGCTAAACACGGAAATAAGCTTGATCCCAGCAAATCCGTTTTTGTTAGTTTTTTTATTTCTAAATCTGGTTTTTCTTGGGTAATCTCCGATCAAGGAAATGGTTTTACGCCTCAATGCCATTGCGATGATGATTCCTGTTTTACCCACGAACTCCCCCCCGAAGAAGCCGAAAGTGGTCGCGGTTTTTGCATCCTTCATCAAGTCTTTGATCAAGTCCATTGGAACGCCAAAGGAACCCAACTCCGTTTAAGCAAACATATTAAATCATCCGTTAATCAACAACTCGTCAGTAGCTAACTCATCGTTTTAATCAAGTTAGCTAGTTTTTAGCTTATTTTGGATATAGTTCACTGAACAAGCGCGAGGATATAACTCATGGTTGTTATCACTGAGAAACGCCATACGATCGCTGAATACTTGGAACGAGAACAACAGGCAGATTATAAAAGTGAATTTATTAATGGATTCATTGTGCCAATGGCAGGTGCAACAGCCAACCATAATATTTTGACGGGTAAATTCCATGCCCGTATTTTACTCGCGCTAGAAGACTTAAATTATGCCATCTTTATGAGTGATATGCGTCTATGGATACCGCAACAAAATCTCTACACCTATCCTGATGTGATGGTCGTTGCAGGTCAGGCAAACTTTACGGATAGTAAGCAAACGGCAATTATGAATCCTTGTTTAATTGTTGAAGTTTTATCCAACTCTACCCAAGGTTTTGATCGCGCTACTAAGTTTAAATATTATCGGGGTATTGCCAGTTTTAAGGAATATGTTTTAATCGATCAAAATAGTTACAGTATAGAACAGTATGTTAAACAAGTTAGCGGTCAGTGGTTATTAACAGAATATGTTGGAGAAAATGCTATTTTAGCTTTGGAATCGGTCAATTTTCAGATAAGTTTACAGGATTTATACAAGCGAGTTGTGTTTGAGTAGAGGATTTAGTTCATCAAATTTTATTCATTTTTTGTTTGACTCAGTTAACTTCTTGCCCTAAATTAAATCAATAAGTTAAGGGTAAAATGTAACGTATTTTAACCAAGCTTTTTCAAACCTAATCATTAAATTCTTTATTTGACTGAAATAAAATAACAATGTGGAAAGTTAACATTACCTGTGATGGGCAAGCGTGGAAACAGTCGGGTGCTGAGTTTAAGGCGATGACCCAGAATTATGCCTGTGAACTCATTGTCTCGCAGAAATTACCCGATGAAACCCGTATTATGGCTTATAAAATTGAAGATTTAGATGAGGCTGAAACTTTTCAGGAAAACTGTACCAAGTTTGCAGGCTTTACTGCTGATTATGAATCTTTATAGCCTTTGAGTTCAGTCAGAGCATTTTGTATGTAGACTGTTGAAGCTATTTTGTTGTTAAAGTCAGCCAGATCGCTCAGGGGTAATTTTTTGGTAGGATAGCGACATCAAGAGGGGAAGGTGTGCTATGCCAGATGAACAATCCGCATTGACTAAAACTGAGGTCATTCAGCAACTACAGATCAGTATTGATCAGTTGCAATCGATGGTGAACACGTTACAAAATGAATCAGTGGAGCGATTACCTTCTCCCAATGCGGTTAATAATTTAGTGAATACGACCAGTCGTTTAGCGCAATCTTTGTCTCAGGGCAGTTCAGATTTTTCGTTGGCTGAGGAAGAGGAGATTACAGGGTTAGATCGGCTTTCGCCCAGTTTTAATGGTTTACAAGGCTGGTGGGATGGAATTATTCGTGGAATTCGTCGCTTTTTGCCGAATGATGTGAATAATAAGCTCTCTGATTGGGGTTTAACCAGTTTTTTGGCGGGTTTAATTGTGATTATTATGATTAGCTCGGTTTTGTTGTTGCCGAATAATCCGCCCGAATTTCCCAGTGAGATCGCCGAAAATTTAATTAAAAATAATGAAATTATTGAAAATCTGACCCCTGAACCCATTCCCCCTGAAGCGATCGCGACCCCGCCTGAACTCATTGCCCCCAAACCTGCCCAACCCATTGAACTCGAACCGCCCCCCGAACCCATCCTATCCCCAGAGCAAAGTTTAATTGCAGCAATTCAGCAGGAAATTACGGATTTAACAGGACAGTATCCCGATAGCTTAGTTTTAGCCATTGAACCTAATTTTTTAGGCAGCCAGTTAACCGTTACCT
>JAYKGY010000043.1:0-85829 GCA_035285545.1 Snowella sp.
CAAATTGCACCGCTTTTTGCCAATGGGTTCCTAACCGAGACATCCCCGTATCCAGCTTTAAATGTACCGGCAGTTTGCGCCCGATTTTTTCTAGGGTTTGGGAAAACAAAACCGCTTGGGACTCATGACAGAGGGTCGGTTCTAATTTCCAGTGGGCGATCGCGCGGATTTCTTCCGGGGTATTAATCGCCCCTAAAATTAAAATCGGAGCCGTAATGCCCGCTTCTCTCAGTTCAATCCCTTCGCCCAAGGTCGCGATCGCAAGCCACTCTGCCCCTGCCTGTAGGGCCATTTGCGCTACCCGTACTGCACCGTGCCCATAGGCATCTGCTTTGACCACAGCCATTAACGCTGTTCCCGATTGCAGTAACCCCTTAAATTGTCGAACGTTATGAATTAAGGCTCCTTGATTAATTTCAACCCAAGCGCGTTGACGAATTAACTCAGACAATCGAAAATCATAACGCCCCTGCTCCACCAAATTAGGGCTTGATTCTTGACTTAACACAACCGTTCACTCCTCACACCAATCCACAGATTTACGTTAAAGATAAACGCAAATTGGCAAAAGTTCCAGTCGGTTTAAGAGTTTTTCAAGCTTCCCCTAACATTATGCAAAAATTGAACTGATCAGGCAGCTAAATCCAGGCAGTAACGATGAGCTTAATTCGTCATTCATCAGCAAGGTTTGCATTAAGACTAATTTGCCTTGTTCTCGTCGATAAACTTCTAATAACGGCGATCGCCAATCTGCAATCCAATATTCCTGAACCCCCCGATTAGAATACAACTTTAATTTCGTTTCTCGGTCTCGACGAATATTATCGGTGCCGTCTGATAGGACTTCGACAATTAATTCAGGAGCCAAAATCAAATGTCCCGACTCATCCACCGCGATCGCTAATCGTTCCCGACTCATCCAAATCAAATCAGGAATCACATTATCCGTATCAGTGAAAATAACCCCTGGTGTAATAATTGACTGACCCAAACCCGTCTGCATTGACCAATTATCTAAAAAAGTATGAATCCGACCCAGCGTGGTTTGATGTTTCCAATGGGAAGCGCGAGTCACTTCTAGTCTTCCGTCAATAATTTCATAGTGATTAGGACTATCGGGCAATAGGGCTAAATCTGCCGAAGTCCATTGAATTTGCTCATTCGTGCCAGTTGTCATGCTAAAATTCTGCCCAGCTAGCATTAATCGGTGTTTTTATTGTAACAATCAGCAATTCGATAAGAGAACTCGTTCGCCAACGCTACGACTTAAATACTATTTGCTTACCCCAACAATTGCAGTGGGTTTACAATTTATGACAATAACGTATTTAAGAAGATTTGACAGGAAAAAAAACAGCAGGCGATAAATTAAAAAAGTCTGCTAGTTTCTGGATATGTCCAACGGTTAATTGGCATTTTTCATTTAACACATCGGAAACAATAGATTCACTTTCAAAAATAAACACTAAATCTTTTTGCTTTAATTCACGTTCAGCCATTAATACTTTTAAAAGCTCTATTCCATAAATGTCAGGAATGATCTCTTCTTGCGCCTGTTCATAATCATAAACCAAACTCCCTAAAACTTCTAAATAATCTTCTTCATCTGGGCTAAGTTCTGACTTATCAAGGAGTTGATTTATCATCGCTTGAGTAGCTTCTAACCCTATTGCTGATGTAATAGGACGAGGAGGAAACGTTTGTAGTAATTGAAGATATTTGTCTACTGTTTTCATAAAATTGTATTTATATATTAATTAACTATAATAAAATTACTTTTCATCATTGCAACAAAAAAACTTAACTTTAGCTACTAGAAAACCAAGTATCATTTTTCCATTGATTTTTATCATATTCTGCATGAGTTAAAACTGTCCGAATATAGACTCTTCCTTTCGGAAATACAATTTTTGTGATCAGTCTGTATTTATTCCCATTAATGTTAAAAACCGTCAGTTGTCCGACCATATCTGCGTGGGGAAAAGATTGACGGACATCATCAAAATGCTTCCATCGGTGTTGATTAGCGACTTTATACCAAAATCTTAACCCAACTTCTGCTTGCGGGTGCTTTTCCCAAAATTGCTTGAGGTAGCTTTTGCTAATAATGTGCATGAAAATTTAGTAGAGTAAGCATGACAGCCAAAATTTACTTTGGTTTAAAGCATGATGAAGAATAACTTCGATCTTAGTAATTTACGAAGTGCCATACAGCATAGGATAATCACAAGTTTAATCATTGGACATTTTTCACGCTATTGCAATAGCTTCAGTCAAAACCACAGACGCTTACGTTACACTGACATTATCAATCTTTCCTATTCTTTACCAGATTTATGTCCCCGACTCTACTGATTTCCAAAGAATTACCCACACTTGATTACGTTTCTAACCGCGATCGCTTTGATCAAAGTTGGCAAGCTTCCCTCTCGACTCTTTTAGGTTTGGGACGGGCAGCGGGGGCAGATTTTGTAGAATTCTTTTTGGAAAAAGTTAATTATATTAGCTGTTTAGCCGAAGAAGATGCCATCACTAGCCTTTCTCCCCGTTTATCGTCTGGTTGTGGGGTGCGAGTCTTTCGGGGCAAAGCTGATTGTTATGTCAGCACCAACGATTTGTCCTTTAACGGACTGAAAATAGCATTAGAAAAAGCCCTATCCATTTTGGGGTTAAATTTGCCTGCGCCTTTTTCCTATATTCCTGAAATTAATTTGGAAATGTTTCGGGATTACGCCAGTACCAAGGGGAAAGAAGATTGGTTAAAAAATTGCAGTTCTATGCAGGAAATGAGTGAAATCCTACTGCAAGCGAATGCTCGTCTCAATCAGAAAGCTAATCATGTGCAGTCTCGTCGTGCGGCTTATTTTCGCGATTGGCAAGAAGTTTTGGTGGCGGCCAGCGATGGAACCTTTGCCAGAGATATTCGCCTAACCCAATCAGTTGGTTATTCCTTACTCTGTGCAGATGGGGGGAATCGGGCTTCTATCGGTAAGCGATCGGGGAACACCAGTGATCCCAGTTATTTGCGCCATTGGGACTATGAAACAGCTTCGAGTGAAGTGGCTGAGTCAGCTGGCAAAATGCTCTATGCGGACTATGTGGAATCGGGGAATTATCCCATCATTATGGCCAATGAGTTTGGTGGCGTAATTTTCCACGAAGCCTGTGGTCATTTACTGGAAACGACTCAAATTGAGCATAAAACTACGCCTTTTATGGATAAAAAGGGAGAAAAGATTGCTCATGAAAATTTAACGGCTTGGGATGAGGGGCTATCGGAAAATGCCTTTGGAACCATTGATATGGACGATGAGGGAATGCCGGCCCAACGGACGTTACTCATTGAAAATGGAATTCTTAAAAACTTCATCAGCGATCGCACAGGATTTATGAGAACGGGTCATCCCCGTACTGGTAGCGGTCGTCGTCAAAGTTATGCCTATGCTGCGGCTTCTCGGATGCGGAATACCTATATCGCGCCTGGCAAATATTCGATGGATGATTTGTTTAATTCCGTTGATAAGGGGATCTATTGTAAGCAAATGGGTGGCGGAAGTGTCGGCGCAACGGGTGAATTTAACTTTGCTGTATCTGAAGCTTATTTAATTGAAAATGGACAGATTACTAAGCCTCTAAAAGGTGCAACTCTGATCGGAACCGCAACGGATATTATGAATAAAATTTCCATGTCTTCCCAAGATTTAGGGTTAGCTGCCGGTTTCTGTGGCTCAGTCAGTGGCAGCATTTATGTCACCGTCGGTCAGCCTCATTTAAAAGTGGATTCCATTACGGTCGGTGGTCGTTAAAACTTACTCAATAGGATAAATCTCCCCTGAATCCTCCTTAGAAAGTGGGATTTTAAGAGCTTAGTAACGATTTCTCTACAAACCTTTAGTTAAAAATTCGTCATGTTAAACGTCCAAGAACTTGCCCAATATGCGGAAACCAGTGCCAAGGCATTAGGCATTCATCAATATGATATTTATGGTTCTTCTATCGATGAAACCGAAGCCGAAGTTGCTTTTGGGGAACCGAAACAAGTCCAAGCCTCGAATCGTTCCAGCGTTATCGTTCGGGTCTGGAATGAAAAAAATATGATTGGGGTGACGAGTACCACCGATTTGGATGCTCAAGGCATTCAATTAGCCCTCGAAACCGCCGCCGAAGCCAGCCATTTTGGAATTACGGAAAATATTCCTGAATTTAGCCCCGAAGCAACTGCTCCCATCAGCGATCGCGGTCAACAGACAGCCGAACCGAAACCGATTAATATCCTCATTGATACCCTAATTGATGCAGAAAAAAAACTGCTAGCCGCCCATCCTGCAATTACAGGGGTTCCCTACAATGGCATTTCCCAACAAACCTCAGAACGCTTTTATCTCAACAGTGAGGGAGCTAAACGGCAGGAGGCTCGTTCCTACGCCATGATCTATCTCTACAGCCGCACGGAGCAGGAAGGGAAAAAGCCCCGTAGTGCTGGAGAAATGAAGATTAGTCGTAGTCTGGATAACCTAGATATTGATGGCTGTCTTCAGGAAGTGACGGAAAAGACCATTAGTTATCTGGACTATACCGTGATCGCGACGGGCAAATATCGCGTTGTGTTTTCTCCCACTGCCTTCTTGAGTTTACTGGGAGCCTTTTCTAATCTATTTAATGCCCAAAATATTTTAGATAAACAGAGCCTAGCAACCCCTGAAACGGTGGGAACGGAAATTGCTTCTCCCTTGCTGTCCGTTGCCGATGATGCCCTCCATCCCGATAATATTGGAGCCGAAACCTTTGATGGAGAAGGAACACCCACCCGTCGCGTCGAGTTAATCAACAACGGAGTTTTAATAGGGTTATTGCACAGTGCAGGAACCGCTAAACGTTTCAATACCCAACCCACAGGGAATGCCAATATTGGCGCAAAAGTAACGGTCGGTTCCCATTTTTATCATGTTTATTCAGGTCAACCCGCCGAACAAACCTATGATTTAAATACCGCTGAAAACGTGATTTTAATTGATAAATTGCAGGCTCTCCATGCAGGCGTTAACTCTTTACAAGGATCATTTTCTTTGCCCTTCGATGGTTGGATTGTCAATAAAGGCGAAAAAATTAGCTTAGATTCCGTCACGGTTGCAGGGGATTTTCTGGAATTACTCAAATCCATTATTTACGTCGAGCTAGAGGCAGAAGTGACCCCCAGAGGCGTTTGTCCCCAGGTTTGGGTAGAGGGATTATCTATTACAGGCGAATAACGCAATTCACCGCTCATTCGATTAATTTGCAACAAATTACGTTGCGATAAAGGAAAAACTTTGTAGGGACATAATATTTTATGTCCTTATTTTGTCTCGAATTAAACTAAATTTCGAAATCATTGCCATTAAAAAAGTCGATTGTCGATTTTAAAGAATGGATAAACCGATCAATTTCTTCGTAGGTATTGTAAAAGGATAAACTGGCTCTGGCACTCCCTGACGCATTAAACAAACGATGCAAAGGTTGGGTGCAATGATGCCCCGAACGAATCGCGATACCGTCTTGATCTAAAAGCGTAGATAAATCACTAGCATGAATGCCTTCCACATTAAAAGATGCTAAGGCCGCTCTCCCTTGTCCATCTTTGCTAGATTTTGGCCCATAAATGCGGAGTTGGGGAATTTCAGCTAACCGTTCAAATAAATAAGTGGTTAACTCCATTTCGTAGGCATGAATCGTATCCATCCCTAAATTCGTTAAATAATCAACTGCTGCGCCTAACGCGATCGCTTCTCCAATAGCAGGAGTTCCCGCCTCAAATTTATGGGGCAATTCCCCCACTGTAAAATGATCCAAATAGACCTCAGAAATCATTTCACCCCCACCAAAAAAAGGCGGCATTTCTTCAAGTACAGCCTGTTTTCCGTAGAGAAAACCAATCCCTGTTGGCGCACACATTTTATGGCCACTGGCTACTAACCAATCACAGTCAATTGCTTGAACATCAATAGGATAATGGGGCACACTTTGGCAAGCATCAATTAATACTTTTGCCCCTACTTGATGGGCCAATCGGGTAATTTCTTCAACGGGATTAATGCAACCCAATGTATTAGAAATATGGACAACGGTAACTAATTTAGTTTTATCAGATAACAGGGTTTTAAACTGGGCTAAATCAAATTCTTCTGTATCCGTTAATTCGACATATTTAATCACGGCTCCCGTCTTTTGAGCAATGATTCGCCAAGGGACTAAATTACTGTGGTGTTCCATGACCGAAGTGATAATTTCATCCCCTGGTTTGAGGAAATTTAAGCCCCAACTATAGGCGACAATATTAATGGCTTCGGTGGCATTGCGGGTATAAACAATTTCCTTGGGAGATGCGGCATTAATAAATTGAGCAACCTTATCTCTCGCTCCTTCATAAGCTTCCGTTGCCCTAGTACTTAACGTATGCGCGCCTCGATGAACATTGGCATTATCGGTCTGATAGTAATGTTCTAAACTGTTGAGAACCGTTAAGGGTTTTTGGGAAGTCGCGGCATTATCTAAATAGACCAAAGGATTGCCGTTAACTTGTTGATTCAAAATTGGAAAATCAGCCCGAACTTTATCCGCCAGCGTTCTTTGTTGAGTAGCAACCATAAATAGTTAATAATTAATAGTTAATAATTGATAATGAATAATTAACAATTTTGGAGGGTGTCCTTGATAGTTTCAATTAGCTTAAAAACTCTAATAATTTATAAAAAATTTAGTGAGAATTACGGCTTAGTATAATGAGTAACTTTAAATGGTTCTACAGGAAATGCACTGGCGTAAGCGTTGCTGTAGGGAAGTCACTGAAATTTGATCTAAGATTTCTCCTGCAAAGGCATCCAGTAATAAATGGCGTGCATCGTAATCATTTAGTCCTCGGCTTTGGAGATAGAAGATTTCATCGGCTTCCAATTGGCTAACGGTTGCCCCATGAGAACATTTCACATTATCTGCCGTAATTTGTAATTCAGGTTTGGTATTAACCCGTGCTTTAGAGGATAGAACTAAGTTACGGTTCAACTGATTGGCATTGGTCATTTGGGCGGCTTTGGGAACGAAAACTTTGCCATTAAAGACCGCGTGAGAATATTCATCCACAATACACTTATGGAGTTGATTGGTTGTTCCGTGAGGATAGCGTAAATGAATGGCACTGTGGGTATCGGAGACTTGACGACCTGCAATAATCGTTAAACCATTGAGATTGGTTTCTGTTTGTTCGCCTTGTTGGAAAATCTCTAGGTTATGGCGGCAGAGTTTCGCCCCTAAGTTAAAGTCATAAATGGTATAGCGGCTATTTTGGGCTTGCGCGATCGCGGTTTTGGCAATATGAAAACTATCCCCCGATTCCCGTTGATTTCGCAAATGGGTAACTTGAGCATTTTCGGCTAAATAAATTTCTGTTACCGCATTAGTAAAATAGGGTTTATGTTGCGGCCAATCCGTACATTTTTCGCTAATTGCACCATAGGATTCAACTAACGATACAGAGGAATGAGCTTCAGCAATCACTAACACTCTGGGCTGAATCAGCGAAGGAGTTCCCGAAACGACCGATAAAAAGAGTAAATGTAAAGGATGACTAACAACCACATTCGCTTTCACCCAAACAATGGCGACATCCGTTAAACCAGATATGTTTAAAGCCGTAAAAAATTCGTCAGAACCTTCCTGCTTTCCTAAATACTGAGCCAGTTTTTCCCGTTCTGCTTCGGCTAACTGCTGAAGATTCCCAACGAAAACACCCTCTGGCAAGGCACTTACATCTGACAAATCAGGCGAGTAAATTCCATTGGTAAACACCAGACGGCTTTGTTGGGCTTCTTCTAAAACGAATTGGTTTAAAATCGCTGGTTCGAGAGGGGTTTCAACCGCAGTTTGAAAATCAATTTTGAGTAAATCGGAAAGATCGGTAAATTGCCATTCCTCATCCCGTTTATTGGGAACGCGAGATTCACCCAAGACCGTAGCCGCATTTTGCCGTAGTTCGGTTAAAAAAGCCGCTTCAATGACCGAAGTTTTGCGCTGGCTCTGCTGTAGAAATCGACCGACTGATGTTTCTTCTAGGGATTCTACAGATTTATTTTCTAACACGGCTGCTAACGTCATTGGTTAAATTCCTAATACTTAAAATCTAATTTATCGGAAACAAAACAGTACGGGATAAGCTGCAATACTTAGGCAGTGGCTAACAGCTTTTCATCAAGAAAATCATACCCTTTGGCTTCTAATTCGTGGGCGAGTTCCTTGTCTCCACTCATAACAATCCGACCATCATACATGACATGAACATAATCGGGTTCGATGTAGTTTAATAGCCGTTGATAGTGGGTAATGACAATACAGGCATTATCATCGGTTTTTAACTGATTAACACCCTCGGAAACGATCCGCAACGCATCAATATCTAAGCCAGAATCAATTTCATCTAAGATCGATAAAGTTGGTTCTAAAATAGCCATTTGCAGAATTTCATTACGTTTCTTTTCCCCACCCGAAAAGCCTTCATTTAAGCTACGGTCTAGGAAGCTCGGATTCATTTTGACTACTTCGAGTTTTTCTTGAACTAAATCTTCAAAATCAAAGGTATCAATTTCTTCTAATCCTAAATATTTCTGCTTGGCATTGTAAGCAATACGAAGAAAGTCTAAGTTACTTACGCCAGGGATTTCTAAGGGATATTGGAATGCTAAAAAAATTCCTGCTAAGGCGCGTTCGTTGGGTTCTTTATCCAATAAACTTTCGCCTTTGTAAAGAATGTCTCCTGCGGTCACTTCGTATTCAGGATGACCTGTTAAAACTTTAGAAAAAGTACTTTTGCCTGAGCCATTCCGTCCCATGATGGCGTGGGTTTCCCCTGCCTTTACTTCTAAATTTAGCCCTTTTAAAATGGGGGAGCCGTCAACGGTAGCGTGGAGATTTTTTACAGATAAGATAGTATTACTCATTAGTTAATAGTGAATAGTGAATAGTTAATAATTAATAGTTAGATAGCATTAGCAATGACGGGCAAGATGCCCATCCCACGGTTGATTCAGTTAACCGACGGTTCCTTCGAGTTTTAAACTCAGAAGTTTATCTGCTTCCGCTGCAAATTCCATCGGTAATTCATTCAGAACATCTTTACAGAAGCCACTGACGAGCAGAGAAATGGCATCTTCTTCAGAAATTCCTCGTTGGGCAAAGTAAAACAGTTGATCTTCTCCAATTTTAGAAGTCGATGCTTCGTGTTCTACCCTTGCTGTGTTGTTATCGACTTGAATATAGGGGAATGTGTTGGCTTCTGCATTATCCCCAATCAGCATGGAATCACATTGAGAGTAATTTCTGGCTCCTTTGGCATTTGGCCCCACTTTTACCAGCCCACGATAACTATTTTGAGAGCCGCCCGCCGAAATTCCTTTAGAAATAATAGTGCTGCGGGTATTTTTGCCAATGTGGATCATTTTGGTTCCCGTATCGGCTTGCTGTTTATTATTGGTCAGCGCGATCGAGTAAAATTCCCCAACGGAATTATCCCCGACTAAAACACAACTGGGATATTTCCAAGTAATCGCAGAACCTGTTTCTACCTGTGTCCAAGAAATTTTAGAGTTAACGCCTTTACACAAACCCCGCTTGGTTACGAAGTTATAAATGCCGCCTTTCCCGTTTTCATCCCCTGCATACCAGTTTTGGACGGTGGAATATTTAATATCCGCATTGTCTAACGCGACTAATTCCACAACGGCAGCATGGAGTTGATTGCTATCGTACATAGGAGCCGTACAGCCTTCGAGATAACTCACAGACGCGCCTTCTTCGGCCACAATTAGGGTTCGTTCAAACTGACCTGTATCACCGTTATTAATCCGAAAATAGGTGGAGAGTTCCATTGGGCACTTCACGCCTTTAGGAATGAAGACAAAGGAACCGTCACTGAATACCGCCGAGTTTAAAGCGGCAAAATAATTATCCGCAATGGGGACAACGCTACCCAGATATTTTTCAACGAGATCGGGATGTTCCTGTAATGCTTCAGAAATAGAGCAGAAAATTACCCCGTCTTTGGCGAGTTTTTCTTTAAAGGTTGTACCAATAGAGACACTATCGAAAATCGCATCGACAGCAACGTTACTGAGCCGTTTTTGTTCAGAGAGCGGAATGCCTAATTTCTCAAAGGTTTCTAATAGGGTCGGGTCAACTTCATCCAAGCTGTCTAATTTTTCTTTCTTTTGCTTGGGGGCTGAATAATAAATAATATCTTGATAGTTGATGGGGGGATAGTGGACGTGTGGCCAGGTCGGTTCGGTCATCTTGAGCCACTGATGGTAAGCTTTGAGACGAAACGCCAACATAAATTCGGGTTCGTTCTTTTTGGCGGAAATGAGACGAACGACATCTTCACTCAGACCCTTGGGAATGGTATCCGATTCAATGTCTGTGATAAAACCGTATTTGTAGGGTTGGTTAACTAGTGTTTTAACTGTTGTCGCGCTCATCGGATCGGTGTTCTCCCGTATGACTGGTGTTTTGCCTCAAAGCCTTTTCCTAATTAGGTTTGATGACGAGAGGTAAAATCAAAAATAAATGTTCTCAAGGATGGTGGTAGTTAAACAACATCTTAGTTTCTTAACTCTATTCTAGAATAGATTAACAACAAGTTAGTTGTCAAAGTCGGTAGACAATTTGTTGGGATGGTCAAAAAGTTAGTTAGACTGAATGCTGATCTAACTCAGTAGACAACCCGTTCTAGTTTACTCTAATTTGTAAATCGGCTTTGTTCTTCTTTCTACGCTTTTGATTTCTTTTGTGGGCGATCGCTATGACCCTTATCCAACCCCCTTCGACTAAAGAAGACATTCTGAATCATCTCCTAAAGTCCGATCAAACAACGGCGCAGGAATTGGCGGATTTATTAGAAATTAGTCCCCAGGCAATTCGTCGTCACCTTAAGGATTTGGAAACCGAGGGTTTAATTGAGCATCGAGCCGTACAGGTGGGAATGGGAAGACCGCAATATTATTACCATCTCAGTAAACAAGGTCGCGATCGCTTTCCTAATCGGTATGGAGAATTTGCGGTTTCGTTTTTGGATACGTTGGTAGAAACAGTCGGAGAAAAGCAGGTTGGAGAGGTTTTAAAGAAACAATGGCAACGTAAAGCCGATGAATACCGTCAACGCATTGGCTCAGGTTCCCTACAAGCCAGGGTTAAAAAATTAGTCGAGTTACGCCGCGAAGAAGGCTATATGGCAGAGTTACACCCCGTTAACCACAATGGTTATGCTGATTCTGAACAGTTTGTTTTAGCAGAACACCATTGCGCGATCGCGGAAGTTGCTGAATCCTACCCAACGGTTTGTGGTCACGAATTAGAAATGTTTAGTGCCATTTTGCCCGATTGTGCAGTGGAAAGAACCCAGTGGATTAATAATGGAGAACACAGTTGCGGCTATCTCATTCAACCGAAGCGATCGGTAAGCTGAAATGTGGGTACTCTTCAGGACATAAATTAGAGAAAAATTCTTTAGTTATTTCTTAAAGGACTGTTAGCACAAATTCAGGATACATTAGAAAAAATCAGAAAAACAATCAAAATAAGGAGAAATTAATTATGAATGTCAAAGATTATCCCTTCGCTCAAGATTTAATTACGGATGCTCAAGGTCAAATACAACAAATTGTTATTAACTTTGAAGATTATCAGCAAATGATAGAAACTTATGAAGACATTGGACTCTATCGCGCCATGATAGATGTGAAAGATGAAACTCCCTTGAGTCTTGAGGATGCCTTAATTGAATTAGAAAAAGAATGAAAATTAATTATCTTCCTACTTTTATTAAGGATATTAAAGGTTTAAAAAGTACCGCCTCTTACTCAGTCATCAAGAACTTTGCTTTTCGAGATATTCTAACGGTTCAGAATTTTAGCGAAATTAACAACCTTAAAAAATTAAAAGGAGAATATGATGCCTATCGTGTCCGAATTGGCGACTATAGAATTGGCCTTTTCTTTGAAGAAAATGTAATTACCTTTGCCCGTGTTCTTCATCGTCGAGAATTCTATCGTTACTTTCCTTAATCTTTAGATTAATTGAAAATTCATTAAATTTAGCTATTTCAAGAGAAAGTTTGTGAAGTCATTAAATAAACAAAGATGATTTTAAAAGGATAGAAGCAGTTGATCAGTGTGTTGATAATCTCTTGCTTAAACAAAACTTAAATTTAGCCTCTTCTCCAATAATGTTAAATCAATATCAAAAAGTTTTAGCCATTCAGACAACACCAAAGTCTTTTCAAACCATTACCTCAAAAGTTGCCGCCATTGTTAAAGACTCAGGTATTCAAACGGGATTGTGTACCCTTTTTGTGCGCCACACTTCAGCATCGTTGATTATTCAAGAAAATGCTGACCCCGATGTGTTGAAAGATTTATCGACTTTCTTTTCCCAACTGGTTCCTGAAGATGCCCGTCGTTATCGCCACAGTACCGAAGGCTTAGATGACATGCCTGCCCACATTCGCTCGGTGCTAACCAAAACCTCTGAACAAATTCCCATTGCTCAGGGTCGTTTAGTGTTAGGAACCTGGCAGGGAATTTACCTCTGGGAACATCGTCAACATAATTATGAACGGGAAGTTGTGGTTCATATCAGTGGAGTTTAATTTTCAAATGAAGCGAATTTTTGTAACGGGTGTGAGCGGTTGTATTGGCCATTATGTGGCAGAAAAGTTAATTCAAAATACGGATCATGAACTATTTTTATTAGTCAGAAATCCTGCAAAACTCAAAATTGATGTCACATCTCGCCCCAATATTCACTTATTATCTGGCGATTTACGGGAGATTGAGAAATTTAGTGAGCTATTAAAAACGATTAATACAGCCATCCTAATTGCGACCAGTTGGGGAGATCCCGCCGAAACCTACGAAATTAATGTGGTCAAAACTTTGGCCTTAATGGAGCTATTAGAGCCTACGGTTTGTGAGCAGGTGATTTATTTTTCCACTGCCAGTATTTTGAGCCAACAAGGGGAACCATTAAAAGAAGCAGGAACTTTGGGAACCGATTACATCCGAACTAAATACCAGTGTCATCAAGCGTTACCGAATTTAGCGATCGCCGATAAAATTACCACTGTTTACCCCACCTTAGTTTTTGGCGGAGCAGAGAATAAACCCTATTCCCACCTCTCAGGCGGACTGAAGGACATTTTAAAATTAATGCCTTTGATCCGTTGGTTCACAGCGGATGGTAGCTTTCACTTTATCCATGCCCAGGATATCGCTCAAGTGGTGGGTTACTTAGTGGATCATCCGCCTGCTGCTGAGGAGAGCCGAGACATTGTGTTAGGGAATGACCCATTGAGGGTTGAACAAGCGATCGCCGAGATTGCCCATTACCTGAATCAACGCATTTACTTTTCCATTCCCCTATCGATCACCCTGGCTAATTTCTTTATCAAAGTCTTTCGGATTCAGATGGCCGCTTGGGATCGATTCTGCCTCGACTATCGACACTTTACCTATCCTAACCCTGTCAACCCCAAAAGCTTAGGATTGCCCTACCACTGCGCGACTATTCCCGAACTGTTACGAGTTAGTGGAATCTTAAAAAAATAATAAAATTACTAAAATTCTCCCGACAACTGCCCGAAGACTGTAAAATATTACAATGAAGAAAGAAGCCACTACGCCAAGCGAATAGTCACTTCTTCCTTAAATTAATTTGAGTCTAGTGTTAGACGTTGCTTAGTTCATCCCTAAACAATGTCTTTTTTTTGCCAATGTCTTAAATTTCTTCGTCAGGTGCGCCAACTTGTTTGAGATGAATATGTTTACGTCCCAAGGTGATTTCAAATTCATCCCCAGCCTGCAAATTCATTTTTTTTGTGTAGGCAGAACCAATCAACAAATTGCCGTTAGATTGGACACTAATTCGATAGCTCGCAGAGCGACCGCCTCGGCCTTGGCCATTGAGGGTGCTGTCTAATTCAATGCCTTCTGCATCAATTAATGCGTTCAGGAATTTCATCATATTAACCCGCTCAATCCCATTTTTGGTTTGAGTAGAGTAGCCACACTCCCTGGCTTTTTCTTCTTTGCTGAGGTTGCCAAGATCTTTAACTTTTTGAAGCAACTCTTGGCCAGTTAATGGTTTTGCTTGAGTCGTTTTAGGCATGTACTTAAAATTTTAGTAATGATTGGTCTAGTGGGTAAGTTTTAGATTTTGAGCGATAGTAAGGACTTCAAAAAAATAGATAGTTACTATCTGACTCTAAATTTATCTTACACGCTTCAAGCAAATTTTATTCAACTTTTGACTAAATTAATCTTAAACTTTTCCCAGTAATTTTTGCTATAGCATCTAATTATGATTGTGGCTTGTTTGAGTTTTTCCCTTTTCCTAAGGCTGACAAACTTATTCCTACAACAAAAAAGAGAACGATTGAAAGAATGTCTTGGTAAAACTTGGGAATTTAAACGACAGGAATGAAGTTAACAACGAAAAGTCACTACAGTGTTAAAGCTTTACTTGATTTGAGTTTACAGCCACGTTATGGGCCAACCTCGGTAAAAGCGATCGCCAATCGACAAGATTTACCCGCTCCCTACCTCGAAAAACTATTGATAGAAATGCGTCGAGCAGGACTTGTAAAATCCGTCCGTGGTGCCCAAGGTGGCTATCAATTAGCCTATCCTCCCCAGCAAATTTCTTTAGGACAAATTCTACAAGCTGTCGGAGAAACCCTTGATCCGCTCCCCCATTATCGCCCTGATGTTGAACAGGCGGAAGATTGGGTAACTTTTAGTTTGTGGAAACAACTTCATCAAAAACTCAAGGAATCCTTGTATAGTATTACGCTGGCGGATTTATACTACGATGCCCGTAGTTGGCAAGCCTCTCAAGACGGAGAAACTCAATTTATTATTTAAGAATTTGAGGATAAAAATTTATGCAAACGTCCCCTCCAGCGGTTTCCTATCAGGGTGGTTGTCATTGCGGTGCAGTCCGGTTTTCCGTCGTTGTTAGAGAACCCAAAGCCCTCGATTGCAACTGCTCAATCTGTCGAAAGAAAGGGTTTCTTCATTTAATTGTTTCGCTCACGGATTTTACCTTGCTTCAGGGACAAGAAATGTTAAGTAGTTATACCTTTAATACCCATACGGCTCAGCATCTTTTTTGTCGTGTTTGTGGGATTCATTCTTTTTATCGTCCTCGGTCTCATCCCCAGGGGATTGATGTTAATATCCGTTGTTTAGATGGTGATAGTCTGTCGCAATTTATCATTGAGCCTTTTGATGGGGCAAATTGGGAAGAAAATGTTAGTAAGATCCAAAATGAAACGGAATTGACGCTAAGTTAAAGGGTTAGGGGATTAATCTTCATAGTGGATCATTACTATTTCATAAACTTCATAAATCACAATTGATGAAAGATCATCTAGGGGCCTTCATTTTAGCTTTTGCTGCCTTACTGGATTATGGAATTGGCGATCCGTGGGGATGGCTCCATCCGGTTCAAGTCATTGGTTGGGTAATTGATTTTTTAGCGCAATCACTTTTAAAAAACTGTCAACAGAAATGGCAACGTCGTTATGCTGGAATTGCGTTGGGATTAACTGTTATTTTAGGGAGTGGCGTGATCGCGTGGTGCGCTGTTCAAATACTCCAATCCCTTCATCCTTTATTCGCCAGTATTAGTGCGGTGATTTTACTGGCAAGTTGTTTGGCCGGAAAAAGTTTACGACAAGCCGCCCAACAGGTATTAATTCCGCTAAAAACAGGTGATTTACCCACCGCGAGAAAACAATTGAGTCAATTTGTCGGTCGGGATACGGAAAATCTTTCGGAGGAAGCAATTTTACGGGCGACGTTAGAAAGTGTGGCGGAAAACACCATTGATGGTGTCACATCTCCTTTATTTTATGCCATTCTGGGTCTTTTTTTCTTTCCGATTAGCGGGGTTGCCTTCGCGATCACCTACAAGGCTGCGAGTACCTTAGATTCGATGATTGGCTATTTACGAGAACCTTATACGGATATAGGTTGGTTTAGTGCCAAGTTTGAAGATTATCTCACCTGGTTGCCCTGTCGCTTAACGGTCTTAACTCTCGCGCTTTTATCAGGAAAGCCCAGACAGGTACTCCGAATTTGCCGACGAGATGCCCCCCAAGATCCCAGTTTAAATTCGGGTTGGAGTGAAGCGGTCTATGCTGCAATTTTAGGTGTGCAATTAGGGGGAATGAATACCTATCAAGGTGTTCCAAAGTGGAAGCCCCTGCTGGGAGATCCCTGGGTTCCCCTTACGCCTGAAATTGTCGAAAAAGCCTTTGGTCTAACCCGTTCCTGTTTTCTCCTCTGGCTCGCGATCGCGTTCTTGGGATTGGGGCTTAAAAATTTTGGGTAAGAGACTTGACAGATATCGGTTAGGGTCTGTTAGTATAATAAAGGTTTAAACACCGTTGGGGTGTCGCCAAGCGGTAAGGCAGCGGGTTTTGGTCTCGCCATTCCTAGGTTCGAATCCTAGCACCCCAGTTGCTTCCATTTGTTCAAGTCATTGACCCATTCACTAGATAATGGATCACCTTAAGCAGTAATTCAGCTTTCCTGATGACGCAGGGATCAAGGATACATCAATTGCAACCTTTACGGCTTTTGCTGTCATCCATCCTGCTCAGGCAGTAAACTGCTCTTTATTCTTGGATAACTCCCTAACCCATTGCCCTAACTTACCACTCGACTTCATTCTCCTTATCAGGGGTGGAATCGGTTTCTTCGGTGATCAGCCATTGGGTAAAAGTCTGTAATTTGCCCCGCTCAATGTAGGGCCAGCCGCCGCTTTCTTCAATATCTCTCAATAGGGCGTATAAATCCTTCCGAGTATTGGGTAAATAGGGTTCAAACTGTTCGACTCGAATTTGACGGTGCAATTCTTCCAAGGTTCTTAAAAGGGCTAATAGGCGATCGCTCTCTTTATCACATTTACTCGCAACCGTATTAACGAGGGTAACAATCCGCTCCAATTCACTTTTTAATAATTGCTCATCCATATCTATTTCTAATTCCTGGTGGCAAAACGAATAACGCTAACCATCCATCTAGCGTATTCTTTTATGGCACAAACGACAAATTAACCCGATCAATTCATCCTCGTTTTTCGCCGATCCCACCTTCATCCGCAACACAGGAATGAAAAGAATTCCCACCCCAAGAACGCAGGAAGGGCACGAAAGTTTGGTACAGTAGATCCCGATAACATTAACCTAACTTGTTCTTGATATAAATAATTGCTTTAAGCGTAAACGCTATCAGAACAAGATTTTACTAATCTGAGATTGACCAAGCGAGGTTGACCATGAGGTTTCGTGCATTACTCGTTGCCTTCCTATCTGTGTGTCTAGGTATTTTTACCCTTTTTAGCGGTGGATCAGCCTTTGCACTGGATCGCGAGCAACTGACCTACGATGACATTGTTGGCACGGGATTAGCCAATAGCTGTCCGACCATCACCTCTTTTTCCAGAGGAACAATCCCCGTAGAAGGGAACAAAACCTATAGTGTCTCTGATTTATGTTTAGAGCCACAGCAATTCTTTGTTAAAGAAGAACCTTTGAACAAACGTCAAGAAGCAGAATTTGTTCAAGGCAAACTATTAACCCGATATACAACTAGCTTAGAGCAGATTCGTGGTTCTATTTTTGTTGATCAAAATGGTGTTTTAACATTTAAAGAAAAAGACGGAATTGATTTCCAACCCATCACCGTATTACTTCCTGGTGGTGAGGAAGTTCCTTTCTTCTTTACCATTAAAAAATTCACAGGTACAACAGAGCCTGGTTTTACATCCATTAATAGTTCCATTGACTTTGTGGGCAGCTATAAAGTCCCTTCCTATCGGGGTGCTGGCTTCTTAGATCCCAAAGCGCGGGGTGTTTATACGGGTTATGATAATGCGGTTGCTTTACCCGCTTCAGCAGATAACAAAGAATTAGAACGGACTAATGTAAAACAGACCCCTATCGGCAAAGGGGAACTTTCTTTACAAGTTACTCAAGTTGACGGTGAATCAGGAGAAATTGCGGGGATCTTTGAAGCCCAACAGCCTTCCGATACCGACTTAGGTGCGAAAGAACCTGTTGATGTCAAAGTTCGTGGAATTTTCTATGCTCGTGTTACGCCTGAAGATTAATTATCTCAAGGATCGTTTATTAGCGCGAGTCGGTTTGCGTGAGGGGGGAGCGATAACCCCTCTTTTTTGTGACTTTTTGAGAGTCCTACGCAACATAAATTTTTGAATTTTTATCAAAAAAAGTTTTGTTTCTGTTCAATGCTTGTTAACCATTCATGGATTATTGAGGCAGGAAAAGCTTGATCCGGTTAGCAAAAATCGCGATCGCGTTACGGTAGATTAATTGTAACGAAATATCAAGAGGGAATGACAAAGGCCATGGCTTCAACCGTTACAGAATAAAGTCATCGGCAACCTTGCCCATTAATATTACAAAAACATTATTTTTTAAAAGAAAAAGTTACTGAATTTTGATTTTATGATGGACTTCTTCTATAATGACTACTTGTTATTCATTTCCTTCACGATAATGAGTCTTCCGTTCCTCCGTATAATCAGGGAGAACAAAAAGTAATCCTTTTAGAGAATCCTTAAAAATCCTGTAGTGCGATGTTTGTTTTCTCTTTAAACTTTGAAAAGAATAGAGTTCAAGACCTATTTATTTCATTCCACTCGGCCCGATTGACTCCAGTTGCTGCTATTGATTGTGAATCATCCTCCTCTCGATATTTAGAACTATGCCTACTCTCGCCAAAGAATCCCTTAAATTGGAAACCCTAAGCTTATTTCAAGAATACCGAGCTTCAGGAAACACTGAACTTCGTAACCACATTTTGGAATTGAACTTAGGTTTAGTACGGAAAGAAGCCCACCACTGGGTCAATCAATGTCAAGAAAGTTTTGATGACTTACTCCAAGTCGGATGTCTGGGTTTACTCAGGGCGATTGAACGATTTGATTTAGAAAAAGGACATGCCTTTAGTACCTTTGCCGTTCCTTACATTCGAGGAGAAATTCAACACTATCTCAGAGACAAAGGGTATTGTGTCCGCATCCCCCGACGTTGGTTAGAGTTAGGGCAACAGGCAATGGTAGAACAGCAAAAATATCAAGCCCGTTATAATCGCCAACTCACGGATTCAGAATTAGCTCAAGTTTTAGAAATTTCTTTGGCGGAATGGCAAGATATCAAACTCGCGTTTCAAAATCGAGAGCCAATTAGTCTAGATATTAAAGTCGATTACGAAGGGGATTGCCATACTAATTTAGGGGACTGTTTAGCCGATAGTGATTATCGCAGTTTCCAGTTAAGCCAAGAAGATCAAATCCGCTTACAACAAGCAATGGGATTATTAGAAGATCGCACCCGTCAGGTTTTAGAATTTATTTTTCTCCATGATTTAACCCAACGGGAAACAGCAGATGAACTCGGCATTAGCGTGATTACGGTTTCTCGTCGCCTCAAAAAAGGGTTACAAATTTTACAAAAAACCTTAGTAACCGAAGTTTTTTAAGGATTAAGGGTTAACGTCTATTCTGATGCACCTTTGATATACTGAGGACTAGCCAATCTTTTGCCGATGTTGAATCGGTAGCTAGGAGTCAGTACATGTTTGGATTAGGGTGGCCAGAATTAGTTTTGATTTTACTTGCCGTTATTTTAATTTTTGGCCCGAAGAAATTGCCCGAAATTGGGGGTGCTCTCGGAAAAACCTTACGGGGCTTTAAGGAAGAAGTGGGAGCGAATCGGAATGAGTTGCCCAAGGAAGAGGAATAACAAGACGCTAGCCCCATGCGAATCTATGGCAATCGGCAATTGAAAACCCTCCCAGGAGAAACCACTCGTCCAACAACGGGTAGGGTCAGGGAAGCATTATTTAATATTTGGCAGGGCGCGATCGCGGATTCTCGCTGGTTGGATCTGTGTGCGGGGAATGGATCAATAGGAGCCGAAGCCCTCTGTCGGGGAGCTAGGGAAGTTGTTGGTATTGAACAATTAAAAAATGCCTGTGCCATTATTGAGGAAAATTGGCGCAAGATGGCTCAAGCAGGTCAGCATTTTCAAGTAATTCAAGGCAATATCCTGAGTCAGTTACCGAAATTACAAGGCCAAGTCTTTGATCGTATTTATTTTGATCCGCCCTACGCCAGTGAACTCTACGATCCTGTTTTAAGCGCGATCGCGGATTTCCAGTTACTCCATCCCCAGGGGGAAATTGCCGCAGAATACAGTCGTCAATTTTGGAAACCTATCGAAATTCCTCAGTTAAGCCTCAGTCGGACAAAACATTATGGCCATAGCTCTTTAGCATTTTATCAAGTGAAATAAGAACCGCATTGATTTATGTCTTCCCCCTTGCCTCCGCTCCCCATTCTGAAAGACCAAAAGCTGTGGTTACAAGCCTTAACCCATCGTTCCTTCGCCAATGAAAATCCGGGCAATGACCATAATGAACGGCTGGAGTTTTTAGGAGATGCCATTTTAGGATTTGTGGTGGGAGAATTTTTGTTTCAACGCTATCCCCATTTTGCAGAAGCCGAATTAACCCGATTGCGCTCTAAATTAGTGGATGAAGTCCAACTCGCGAAATTTGCTCAAGCCTTTAATCTGGGTGAACTGATTCGGGTGGGCAGGGGAGCGAAAAAAAGCGGGGAACAGTATAAACCCTCGTTATTGAGTGATACCTTTGAGGCCATTATAGGGGCGTATTTTTTAGATGCGGGGTTAGAGCCTGTCCGTCAATTTATCCACGCACTCTTGTTTTATGCCCTAGAACAAACCCCAGCAACGACAACACCAAGCTTTAAAAGCCAATTAATTGACGTAAAAAACCAACTCCAGCAGTGGGCTTTAGCCGAATTTGGCGAATTACCAACCTATTTTTTAATCGATGCAACGGGGCCTGATCATGCGCGGGAATTTACTGTTGGGGTGAGTATTCAGGGCAAACTCTACGGTGAAGGAAAAGGCCATAGTAAACAATCCGCCAGTAAAGCCGCAGCGATCGCGGCCTTGGAAAAAATTTCTCCCTAGCCTTGGCCCTTATCTTGGAATGTTGCGGTTAAATGCTCTTCAATCAGCGTAACCAATTGTTTCATTCGGATGGGCTTACTGACATAATCATTCATTCCGGCTTCTAGGCAGCGATCGCGATCCCCTGGCATGGCCAAAGCGGTTAAGGCAATAATGGGAATCTGAGCCAATTCGGAATTGAGACGAATGCGACGGGTGGCTTCTAGTCCATCCACAATCGGCATCTGTATATCCATCAGAATTAAATGGGGTTTCTTTTCCTGGGCCAAGGCGATCGCTTCCTCCCCATTGGTGGCACAGACGAGACGATAACCTTTATGTTCTAAGTAACTGGTAATTGTGTGGGTATTATTACTATTATCTTCCGCTAACAGAATCAACACCGACTCCAGGGATGAAGTGAGGGAAACGGTTTCTGGCGGCATTCCTGTCACGGTTGATAGGGTGGGCGTTTTGTTAACGGGCAGGTAAGGCAAATACACCGTAAAACAACTCCCTTGACCGACTTCACTTTCCACCGTAACGTGTCCACCATGCAATTGAACGAGGCGTTTAACGAGGGATAGACCTAATCCGGTTCCTTCGTATTGACGGGCTAAGCGACTATCAATTTGCACAAAGGATTGAAAAAGTTTTGACTTATCTTGTTCGGCAATGCCAATCCCTGTATCGCTGATGGCAAAGTTTAATAAAGGCTGGGGGGATTGGGAATCTAACTGAACGGTGAGGCTGACCTGCCCCCCATTGGGGGTGAATTTAACCGCATTATTGAGTAAATTAATTAAAATTTGGCGTAAACGACGCTCATCTGCCACAAAATTCGGAATATTTTTGGGAATCGAAAAATGGAGTTGAATCTGCTTTTTAAAGGCTTGTTGTTGAATAAACTTGAGACTGGCTTCACACAGATTGGTTAAGGAGACGGGGCCTTTGTCCAGTTCTAATTTGCCCGCTTCGATTTTAGACAGATCCAGAATGTCATTAATAAGGGAGAGTAGATGTTGTCCACTGGCTTCGATGGATTTAATGGGTTTTAATTGTTTTTCGGTGAGGGGGCCAAAGCAATTTTCCTGTAAGGCTTCAGAAAAGCCCAAGATAGAATTTAAGGGGGTTCGTAGCTCATGGCTCATACTGGCTAAAAATTCATCTTTTAAGCGGGTTGCTTGGGTTAATTTGGCATTAATTTCTTCGAGTTGTTGATAACTTTCCCTGAGTTCCTGTTCCGTTTTTTTGCGATCGCTGATATCCTGCACCATGGCCACAAAGAAATCCACAGTCCCATCGGATTTACGTAAACATTGCACCGAAATTTGGGCATAGATAATATGGCCGTCCTTATGAATAAATCGTTTATCCATTTCATAGCCATCAATTTTACCCACTAACACCCGATTAAAATTCGCTAAATCAGCCGCTAGATCGTCAGGATAGGTCATTTCTGGCCAGGTTAAGTTTCGCAATTCTTCAGAAGAATAGCCTAAAATTTGCGACAATCGCTGATTAGTATCCAACCAACCCTGTTCTAAGGACGTAATCGCCATACCAATCAAAGATTGCTCAAAATAGCGTCGGAAGCGTTCCTCACTCAAACGCAGGGCCGTTTCCATTTGCTGACGCTCGGTAATATCCTGAATCAGGGCTAAAATATTAACCCGTCCCCCCGATCCCAACATTTTGGCGGTTGAAATCGAAAAAATGCGTTTTTGGCCATCGGCTCGGACAATTTCCCAATTCTCTCCCTGTAAATTCTCGCCTTGATGAATCTGTCTCATTCGCTCGATGGCTTGTTGGTGTTGCGCCGGATCGGGGTGGAGGCATTCATACCAATTTTTACGGTTAATTTCTTCCAAGGTATAGCCCGTCAAGGCGACCATTTTGGGATTCCAAATGGTGAACTCTGCAAAGGGTGCCGTGGGGATTTTGTGATAAACACATAGCCCCTCCGTCATATTTTCCAAAATCTGCCAACGTTCCTCACTGGCTTGTAAGGCTTGGGTTCGTTCTTGAACTTGCTCTGCTAACTCCTCATTCAGGCGTTGTAGGGCGCGCTGGGTTTGTTTGCGCTCGGTAATATCTCGGCTGATACACACTAAGACACTTTCATCCCGCCAGTGCATAGCACAGGAACTGATCTCGACATCCAGAATCGATCCGTCTTTACGGCGATGCTTCGTTTCAAAGAGCGCGCTGCTACGGGGTAATAAATATTTCAAGCGTTCTAATAGTTCGGACTTGGTATATTCGGCATCCCAATCAGCTACATTCAACCCCCGAATTTCTTCCCCGTCATAGCCCAACATATTGGCAAAGGTGACATTGAAATCAATCAGTTTGCCGTGAATATCTAGGGTATGAATGCCGTCGGTTGAGGCGTTGAAGAGGGCTTCTTGTCTTAAAACCTCTTGTTCTAAGGTCAATTCCATTTGCTTGGTCTTGGTGATGTCGATAAAAACTACCATCACTTGGGCCACGCTTTTTCTTTCCCAAATGGGAATAAGTTGTACTTGATAGTAAACGGAAGAACCTTGTAAATAAACAACTTCTCCCGTGTCGGTAATAGGCTGACCCATTTGAAATACGGACTGGATATTTTCCTGTCTGCGCTGTCTGAGGTGAACGGGAATAAAGTCATAAAAACATTGGTTAATTAGGGCTTCTGGGGGATAGTTATCAAAACTCCGATTGACAAAACTAATGGTTCCGTTTGGATCAACGATGAAGATGATATTGGCTGAATTTTCGACAAAGGCTTGCCACTTTGAGTTGGCTTGTCGGAGTTCCAGTTCCATCTTTTTTCGTTCTTCGATTTCCTGGGTTGCTCGCTCTAGGGCTAGGGATTGACGGATGGCGATCGCGATTTGATCGGCCAACTGTTGGAGTAAGGTAATTTCGGTTGCTTGCCAATCACGAGTTTGAGAACACTGATGAACGATTAATAAACCCCAAACGTAGGTGATGGAATGGGGGGCGGTGGGAGAGGAGGATTCGGTGATCAGCAGGGAGGACGTGGTTTCAATATCGGCCACTAGGATGGGAACGACCAAATTCGCCTTGACTTCAAATTGCCTCAGTAAATTGCGGTGGCAGTCGGTTAAATTTGCAGTCTCAATATCCTTCGCAGTCCAAACCCAGCCTTGACGATAACGATAGGGCAACCCCCCTTGAAAACAGGTGTCCTGAATATTGCAGTGGATAGAGGCTGTCCAGCCGGCTTGAACTGATTCGGCAATCACTTGCCCACTGAGGTCGGGATCAAAGCGATAAATTAAAACGCGATCGGCTCGCAAAAAAGCCCGGATTTCGGTAACGGCAGTATCTAAAATGGTGCTGAGATCGATACTATTTCTAATTTTGAGGGCGAGTTCTGCTTTCAGTTGTTCGGTTTGGGCCTGGGTTTGGAGTTGCTGCGTCCTCACTTCGACCAAATTTTCTAATTGACAGTTGCGATCTTCTAGGAGGCGAATTTTTTCGAGTTCTAATTGATTGACTTTCTCCTGAAGATTGCCGATCAGCCCCACCATCTCCATCGGGTTGAGAGCTTGGAGTAGACTACTTTGGGTCACAATACCGACTAATTCTCCCCGATCCCCCGTTACGACCAGTCGTTGAATCCGCTTTTGCCGCATCATTTGGTAAGCCTGATCCAACAGTTCCTGGGTTGTGATCGTGACTAAGGGAGAACTCATCCCCCTGACCACCAGGGTTTGATTCAGATCGACTTCCAACGCCTGAAATTGGATGATGTCTTTTTCGGTCACAATGCCAATTGGCTTTGCGTAGGATTTTGAGTCCGCGTCTGTCGTGTTTATGGGATTGACGATTACGACACAACTCACCCGCGATCGCGCCATTAATTGGGCGACGGACAACATCGAATCGGTGGGTAAGGCTGTTACCATCTGGGATTGCATGACTTCCTCAACCGACCGTAATCGCAGGAGATCCACAAAGCGCAACACTTGACGCAGGGTATTGTGGGTAATACAGCCAATGAGTTCTCCTTGATCATTTAAAATCGGCAAATGGCGAATTTTATGGCGTTGTAAGAGAGAGACGACCTGAAAAAAGTCGGGCAATTCCGATTGACGTAGACTGATCACTGGATAACTCATCACACTCGCTACCGTCTGATCCGGGAGTTGCGACTTTCCGATGGCAATTAATTTGACGAGATCCCGCTCTGTGATAATCCCTATCAATTGCCCCTGTTCCATCACAAACAGGCATCCAGGAATAATTTGTAGTTCCGTTGAGTTGGGCATTAACTCGCAATAATTTCCCCTCGCTTGAGACAGCATTCTGATCGCTTCGGTTAGGGGCATGTCGGGGCTGACCAATAAGAGCGGTTGGCGCGCGATCGCCTGTTCAAGATCAATGGGTTGATGATTGAGGAGGTTTAACATTGAGTAAGGGTTAACATGCTTTCAACGGAATAATCATAGGCGGATTGTACGGCGGGGATTCAATTAAAACTTTAAATTTAAATAAAATATTGATGAATTGATAGATTTCTCGGTTTAGCTCCATCAAGATAACGATTGAATTTTTAAATTTCCACAATAAAAATTGACCCATGGGGAACATTATCCTCCACTCGAATTTGACCGCCATGTGCTTCCACTGCCAATTTGCAAAACGTTAATCCTAAGCCGGTTTGTTCAACTTCTTTGAAGAGCTTGCCAATTTCAAATTGATTAAAAATAATTTCCTTTAAATCATCCTGAATTCCGCAACCTTGGTCTAACACACTCACTCGAACTTGTTGATCAACAGGATACTCTAAACGAACAATAATTTTTTGACCCGCTTCTGAAAACTTAATGGCATTGGATAATAAATTATCAAAAATGCGCTGAAAAAGATTTTTATCCACCGGAGTTAACTGTTTTTTGGGGGGAAGTTCAACCAGCAGTTTAAGACCGTAGTTATCTGCAATAAATTCAAATTCTTCAACAACCCGATTGATCATGTCACCTAAATCGACTTCCTGCACTTCAATTAATAAGCAATTGGCCTCAAGTTTTGCTATCAGTAATAAACTATCAATCAAAGAAATAGACCGTTTTCCATTATTATAAATTTGCTCTATTTTGTGTTTTTGTTGTTCATTTAAGGGCGTTCTCTTTAAAACTTCCGTTGAGAGAATAATACTCGCCAAAGGATTGCGTAAATCATGAATAATCATATTAGATAAATCCTGACGAACTTTTAACATCTCCTGGTCCGTATCATATTGTTTTTTTATTCGCAACATGGAACGAACTCTAGCCCGTAATTCCAAGGCATGTGCCGGTTTGCCAATAAAATCATCAGCCCCGGACTGTAAACAAAATGCCATATCTTCCTTAGAATCAAGAGCCGTGACCATAATAACTGGAATCCCTGTCCATTTTGGGTTTTCTTTAATACGACGACAAACTTCAAGACCATCCATTCCTGGCATCATGACATCTAGTAACACCACATCGATCGCTGTATTTTCTAATAACTCTAAAGCATGGGGGCCACTCGATGCATAATAAATATCATAGGACTCAAAAGCAAAGACACTTTCAAGCGTATCTAAGTTACTAGCATTATCATCAACGAGAAGAATAGCTGACATACGGGGGCACCAAAAGCTCGATTTTTAAATAGTTTGGGGATTTAATCTTAATTGAAGCATATCATAAAATAAGGGGGAGATGCCTAGTTTGTTTAATAATTTTCTTAACGTAAACTCCGTATTTTGACTGATTGTTTGAATCAACATTACTGCCGCTTAAACTTTTTAGTTAAAAATACCTAATTGTTTGATTTAAAAAGTAATTTGACTTGAAGAATTGCCCTTGCTGTCATCTTTTCAGACGAAATCTACCTCAAGAACTGAAAAAAGACTGAATTCAATTCAGACAAAATCAAAACAATTAAACTTTCTCTTGTGGTCACCATTAATTGATGTCCTGCTCTTCCTTATTAGAGGTGCCTTTATGCAAAATTCCCATTACACCATTAGAACCATGACCCGTGAAATGATCCCGATAGCGATTGATTGGGCTGCTTTAGAAGGCTGGAATCCAGGGTTATATGACGCAGAGAGTTTTTATGCTGCTGATCCGATGGGCTTTTTTGTAGGGGAAGTGGCTGGAGAAGAGATTGCGACTATCTCTGCGGTGAAATATGGAGAAGGTTTTGGGTTTATTGGCTTTTATATCGTCAAGCCAGCCTATCGATCGCAAGGGTATGGCATACCCATTTGGAATGCAGCCCTCCGTTATTTAGCGGGGCGAAATATTGGCTTAGATGGGGTCGTTGCTCAACAGGAAAATTATCAAAAATCGGGCTTTAAATTGGCCTATCGCAATATTCGTTATCAAGGGTTAACTAGCAGTTATCCCCAAGGGCAATCTGCCATCGTTCCTTTATCCGAAGTTCCCTTTGCAGAAATCCTAGCCTATGACCGACCCTTGTTTCCTGAGCCGCGATCGCGCTTTTTGCAAGCCTGGCTCAATCAACCGGAAAGTGTGGCATTAGGAATCGTCAATCAGGGGAAACTCGCCGGTTATGGCATGATCCGAGTGTGTCGGTCGGGTTATAAAATTGGCCCTCTGTTTGCCGATAACCCCGCTTTTGCCGAAGATCTCTTTCTCGCCCTGCAATCTCGCGTTAAACCAGGGCAACCTCTCTATTTAGATACGCCGGAAACTAACTCTGACGCGATCGCGATCACCCAAAAATATGATCTCCAAAGGGTATTTGAAACTGCACGGATGTACACCGGAAGTTTTCCCGATCTCGCGTTTCAGAAACTGTTTGGTGTAACCAGTTTTGAACTCGGTTAAATCCTTGGGATGATGGGGTTGACTATCTCAACCAGCTATCAGTAAACGGACAGGAAATTTGGCGGTGTTGCTGATTTAAAATATGTTTTGCTCCCTTAGCACCCAAAATTTTTGGGAAATGCTTAAAAGTCCTCCAGAATTGGGGGATTTAGAGGGCGATAAAAAATATTGTGATAGTAATTCATATCCTGATTAAGCAACGCGGGAAATTTAGGGTTGTTTCAAATAGTCTTCTAATTGCCGAATCCGCTCGGTCGTTAGATTTTTAGCACAACTGCTATAAATAGACGGTGCAATGGTTCCCCCTCGATATCGATTCGCCGCAAACCGACATTCACTATCTCGAAACTTAATCCAGGCCTTTTCTGCTTCTATTAACTCTTGGGTACTTTGGGGATCATCGGCAATTTTGGCTTTCACTTTTTTGTATATCTCATTTAAACGGAGGTCGGCGTTGTAGGCTGCTAGTCCCGCACAGAGATTTATCTCCATTTGGGTTTCGGGGGATTGGCAGTTCGGGGTAGTCGAGGAAGCCCATACGCTGTGTGTATCGATGCAACTCAGGTAAGATCCCAACGCGATCGCCGACAGGGTTAACGTAAAAGTCGATTTAAACGGAGACTGAAACCTGGTCATTAATAAAGTAAGCATTCTGAGTTTCATAAAGTTTTTATAATCCCCTAAGAATTTATACGGTTAATTAGCGACGATGGATTGATCCCTCGAACGGGTTTTCCCCTAACCTCTTCGAGAATCATCTTTGAAATCTCTGTAATATTTTATGTTAAATCACGGAGTAAGTAGTAAACCATTAATGCATTACCTAAGTATTTCCCCTGGCATGACAAATCAGGAGATCAATAAAACAGAATTAAAATACCGTTTTTAATTGATAGATTTACGGATTTAGATCAATCAAGAAAAAATGCTGGGATAAAGTATAACGAATAAAGGCTTGATCACCTATCACAAGAGCTTTATCAAGATTTCAAGATCTTTTTTTAAATCAAAATTAGTTGATATACTTATTATTTTAATCAAGTTTAAAACAGGGATAAATGATACTTCATTAAAAAAAGATTAATTTTTCTTTGTTAAGTATCTTTCTAAATTTTCTTAAAGATTTTTGTCAAAATTGAGCTTCCTTCCCTAAAAGTCTATATACTCATCAGTAGAGTAAAAGAAAGAACTGAATACCCAATGGCACTCTCTTAAGCCAAATGTACATCTGTTATCCGCTTCTTAGGAACGAGTTACTTGTCAAGGAAATTCAAGCGACTTCGATCAATTCCTGAAAAGAAAAATAGCTAACAGCCTAAGCATGATCTCTTGTGTTTCTGTCTTTACACAACTAGTGGTGATTCAGTGACAGTTTCTCTGTGTTAGTCAATTTCTGGCTTCAGGTCTGTTCAGTAAAGTTGTTTGTTTTATCATCATAAGGAATTTGGAATTTTAGTTAAAAGCATTACTGAGTTGACCCTTCCCAGAATAGCGTGCTATCTCTCTTGAATTGTTCAGCGTTTCCATTTTAATTTTTTCAACCTATCTTGTTTGTTCTCTACTCCTAACTTAGTGGGGTAGGGCAGGGGGTGCCTGTGTCAAAACGAAAGAATAGAGCGAGCAAAAGTGTAATTTCTGCCTAAAAAAGAGAGGATATCTTTTTATAAACTTTGTTATTATTTGATGAATTTTTGTCAGGAAATTATTGAAATTCAATGACGTTTATTTTCTGAATTGATCATTATTTTGCAGGCTTGTTGTAGGGTGTGCTATGAATCTTGTACCCGATCTCTTTATTACCGACTTAACGAAGGATTTAGACCGTTTGCATCAAGAAAAGGCGACGGGCGAACTGATCCTAACGTGCGAAGGTGTTCCCATTACCTTGTATTTGCTGGCGGGACGATTGCAGTATGTGGTGGATAAGGCCCATCGAATGCGTCGTTGGAAGCGGGCCATTTTCCAACATTGCCGAGAGTGGACGACCCCGACTCAAATTCTCAATAGTCAACCTTGGGAATACGATTTTCTGTATCAAGGTATCAGTAAAAGTGGTTTAACCCTGGATCAGGCTAAATCTGTGATTAAAGCGATCGCCGAAGAATGCCTCTATGAACTGGCCTTAGCCACCCAGGTAGACCGCCAATGGATCAGCCATGATCGAGCAAAATCTACCTTTTCCTATTTTTTAAGCTTATCGTTGGCAGAAATTCATCCCATCTTAACGGCAATTACGGAAATGTGTCATGAGTGGGGGCAACCCATTCGCCTGAGTTCTTCTCCCTTACTAACGGAAAAGGGTAAAACGATTCCGAATCCTGTCCTCCAAAAATACCTCAACGGGCAATTTACCCTCTGGGATGTGGCCATTCAGTTAAAACAACCCATTGGCCACGTGGCGCGATCGCTGATCCCTTGGCAAGAAAAAGGCTTATTGGAATTTAAAACCATCGCCGATCTCCCTGCCCCTGTTCAAGATATTGAGGAAAAATCAGCAGCAACGGTAACCCAATCAACGGTTACGGCTCCTGCTCAAAATGGCAACGGTTCATCAGAACACCAATTCCTCATTGCCTGCATCGATGATAGCCCCATCGTGATTCATAACCTGAAATCTATCCTCACACCAGCGGGTTTCCAAGTCTTGAGTATTCAAGAGCCAATGGCGGGATTTGCCCAGTTGATTGAACGCAAGCCCGATCTCATTTTGCTGGATTTGAATATGCCCAACGCCAACGGCTACAGCATTTGTAAATTCCTACGGGAAACGCCCGTTTTCGGCAAAACCCCCATTATTATCCTGACGGCTCAAGATAGCTCAATCGATAGAACCCGCGCCAAACTCGTCGGAGCCAATGACTTTATTAGTAAACCGCCCGATTCTAAGGCGTTAATTCAACTGATTAAAACCCATCTACCCCAAGCCACTAGGGCCTTAAGCCATCTAGCAACGGGTTAGCGAATGGCCACTGTACATCCCCGCGTTAATGGATTTCCTTGAATCTTGATCAACTGAATAACTATCAATCTATCAATCGATTCAGAAGAATTTAATTAACGCCATTTAGTCAATTCATCATGAGAAAACAGCCATGATCGAAGATCAAGAACTACGGGAAATATATCAAGTTTCAGGGGCTGAGCACGTTCAAAACCTCGAAACGGGATTATTAACCCTTGAAAAAGATCCCACCAATATTGAGCTTTTACAAACCCTACTGCGAGAAGCCCACAGCTTAAAAGGAGACTCGCGGGTGATTGGGGTCAAGTCGGTAGAAGCCCTTTCCCACCGCTTAGAAGAAATTCTAGGTCGTATTAAAAATAGTCAAATGGTTTGGTCTCAAGCGTTGGGCCAAAGAATGTATCAAACCGTCGGTGCCCTGGGCAAACTTGTCCATGAAGCCGTCACCGATGAACCCAGCAACGTCGATCCCAACCAATTACTCAATCTACTCAGTGAGTTTTTACCTGCATTAGACACCCAAGCTCCGGCTTCTGTCCCTGCCCCGAAAGAACACCAAACCGTTGGAAATGGTCACGGTAATGGCCAGCATAAACCCAACGGCCACGGGCGATCGCTGTGGATTGAAGATGCAGACTTGCGGGATATTTATAAAATTTCGAGCGAGGAACATTTAAATAAATTGCAATCAGGGTTAATCGTTTTAGATGAAAATCCTGATGATCAAGCCTCTTTAGAAGAATTATTAAGCGAATCCCAGAGTTTTGAACTCGATTCTCGCATTGTGGGCCAAGAATCCCTTGAAGCCCTAATCCATAAAGTCGAAGTGATTTTTGAATCCCTCAAAGCGGCTCAGATCAGTTTTTCCCAAGTTTCTCAACCGCTCCATCATGCCGTGGATGCGATTGGGGATTTGGTCAAAGAAGCCCTTACAGGGGAAACCGCCCAAGTCAACTTCCAGGAAATTGTCCAGGAGTTGGACGGGGTAATTCAGACCGATCAAATTGCTCAAGTTGTTCAAGAACCGAGTCAGCCCACCGCTAAAGGGAATGGTGCGACGAGTTCCCAAGCCAGTTTAGATATGGCTCGTCTGGATACGATTCGGGTTCCCATGCGGTATCTGGATGCGTTGATGACCCATACGGGAGAGTTAACGGTGACGAAAACCCGTTTAGCCCACACCAGCGATCGCTTGCGGGATCTGATCCATCTCTGGGATGCGTGGAAAACGCGCAAAAAATCGAATAAAGGGTCGGAAAAAGCCACCGAAGAGAAACTGGATAATATTATTCGCTATCTCTACGGCAGTGTGGCGGAAAACAATACCCGTCTAGATGCGATCTCGCGGGAATTAGACGAAAAAATCCGTACCCTGCGTTTATTGCCCCTTTCGACCATCTTTCTGCTTTTCCCCCGTCTCGTTCGGGAATTAGCTCAGGATGAAGCCAAAGACATTAACTTTGTCATGGAAGGCGGCAACATCACCGTTGATAAACAAATTTTGGAGGAAATGAAAGATCCCCTACTGCACCTGTTGCGGAATGCGGTGGATCACGCCATAGAAACCCCTCAAGAACGGCAACGCCTCGGCAAAGCTCCCCAGGGGAAAGTGTGGTTAAAAGCTTCTCGGAGTGCCAGCAATATTGTGATTGAAGTCGGGGACGATGGCCGCGGCTTGGATCTCGAAAAAATTAAGCAAACCGCCATTAAACGCAAACTTTATCGGGCGGAAGAATTGGCCGCAATGGGCCCCAATCAATTGCGATCGCTGATTTTCCTACCTGGCTTTTCGACTCGGAGTTTCATCACCGAAATTTCGGGACGGGGCGTAGGTCTCGATATTGTCCGCACCAACGTGGAACGCTTAAAAGGCAATATTCAAATTGAATCCAATGCCAATCAAGGCACAATTTTCCGCATCCAACTCCGCAGCACTGTTGCCACCTTAAACGTCATGCTCGTCGAGATTCGGGGCCTCATTCATGCGCTTCCCATTGAAGCGATCGAAAAAACCTTACTGATCCGTCCCCAGGAAGTTTATTCCCTCGAAGGCCAACCCACCATCAGCGTCGATGGTAAACCCATTCCCCTAGTGAAAATGGCGGATATTTTAGAATTACCAGCCGTCACGACGGGAGCAGGGCAAAAACAACGGCAACGCCAAGTTGAAAACAATCTACTGTCAGCCGTTCTGCTCAATGTGGAAGGTCAAACCCTTGCCTTTGAAGTGGACAAATTACAGGAAGTCTTGGATGTGGTCATCAAACCCCAAACCAAGCTCCTCAAACGAGTCCGCAATATTTTGGGAGCCACGATTTTAGGGACAGGGGAAGTCTGCATGATCCTCAATCCCCAGGATCTGGTGCGGTCGGTTCGCAAACAACATCAAAGCACGACGATGCTGGACAGCGACGATCTCGATGCGGCTCCTGTTATGACCCAAAAACCTGTAATCCTGTTAGTGGAAGATTCCATTGCCGTTCGGACACAGGAAAAACGCATTCTCGAAAAAGCGGGCTACGAAGTGGTCATTGCCGTCGATGGTTTGGATGGCTACAACAAGTTGCGATCGGGTCAAGCCTTTGATGGCATCATTTCTGACGTAGAAATGCCCAATATGAACGGTTTAGCCTTTACCGCCAAAGTTCGGGAACATCCTGAATATCGAGAATTACCCCTCATCCTCGTTACCTCTCTCGCTTCAGAAGAGGACAAACGCCGAGGGGCCCAAGCTGGCGCGAATGCCTACATCGTTAAAGATCAGTTCAACCAAGAGCTTTTGATCGAAACCTTAGAGCGATTGGTGTAGGTCGCCATTGTTCTAATTAACTTTCTTTCCTCAACCAATCTTTGAAAATTTTCTTAGGAGTCTCATCATGACTGGTATTCTGCAATCGAAAAAGTTACAAACCCGTATTCTCTTAGGCTATGCCGTTCCGTTAGGGGTCTTGACCGTGTTCGCCCTCACCATTGGGGTTGCGCTTAAGTTGACCAGTGATGCGGCGAATGAAACGGAAAGAGCGAACCATGTTGTTGATAATGTTCGAGAAACGATTATGGCAAGTTCTCGCGTTATTCGTACTGCACGAGCGGCAGCCCTTTTCCCGAATGATCCCCAATATGTGGCCTCCTACAAAACTGGTATGGAACGTCTCGATCAGTCGATCGCTGACATGGGCGATTTAATCCGTGATCCTCAACAAAAAGCGTCCTGGGAAAAACTCACCAAACAGGTCGATGTCATAACCAATCAATCTGATCAAGCAATGCAATTCATTAAAGCCAAGCAGGTTGCTCAAGCATTACCGGTTTTGGCCGATATGGATGTTGAATCCCTGGATGCCACCAAAGATACGATACTAAAACGTCAAGATGACATTATTAATGATCGAGAACGGGGCCAAATGGTCTTGATCTCCATTACCATCGCCATTACCCTACTGGGTCTTTTTGGTGGTGGTGGTGTTTCTCTGTTCTTAGGCAACATGATCGCCAAGAAAATCACCGATGACGTTAAAAAAGCCGTGGTTGATATTACCTCCTCTGCCAGTGAAATTGCCGCCACGATGGAAGAACAGGAACGGACTGCCAATTTACAAGCTGCTTCTGTGAGTGAAACCACCACTACGATGGATGAGTTGGGTGCCTCTTCTCGTCAGTCGGAAGAACAAGCCGAATCTGCTGCCCAAGCCGCCAGTGAAGTCTTACAACTGGCCAACAATGGTAACGACTCCGTTGAAGAAACCGTTTCCACCATGGTTGACCTGAAAAACAAAGTGGCCGCGATCGCCGATCAAATTGTGCGCTTATCGGAACAAACCAACCAAATTGGTAACATTTCGTCTCTTGTGAGTGATTTATCGCAACAAACCAATATGTTAGCCCTGAATGCCTCGGTTGAAGCCGTCCGTGCAGGGGAACATGGAAAAGGATTCGCCGTAGTTGCCGAAGAAATTCGGAAATTAGCGGATCAAAGCCGTCAATCGGCATCCAATATCGGCGCGTTAGTATCGGATATTCAAAACGCCATCAACACCACCGTTATGGTAACGGATGAAGGAACCAAAACCGTGAATGCAGGGTTACAAGTCACTGAACGGACAGCCAATGCCTTCTCTGGTGTGTTGGAATCCATCAATAACGTGGCGATGAACAACCAACAAATCGTACTCAATATTCGCCAACAAGGAAAAGCCGTACAACAGGTGCTCCAAGCGATGGACAGCATCAACCAAGGCGCGCAACAAACCGCAGCCAGCTTAACCCAAATCAAATCGGGTACTTCCCAACTGTCCCACACAGCCCACGATTTAGAAGCGATCGTTTAGGGTTGAGGATGGCCAATTCTGCCTTTTAAATGACTCCCCGCAGAATCTGGCCTTTTCTTCCCCTCGGTTTTGTTGTCTATCGCCCAGCCCCTACCGACCGCCAAACCGCACCCATCTATTTCAGCTTTGGATAATCCCATGACCATTAAAGTGCTACTCGTAGAAGACTCTCCCCTCGCGGTGACGATTCTCAAACGGATGATTTCCACAGCCCCCGATATTCAGGTTGTGGGGACAGCACGGACGGGAATTGATGCGCTGGAGATGATTGGTAAATTAAAACCTGATGTCATCTGCACCGATCTGCTCATGCCGAAAATGAATGGCTTAGAGCTAACCCAAACGGTGATGGAAAAAAGTCCCAAGCCCATTTTGGTGATTAGTGCGGCGGTTCAAGATGAAGACAAAAATAATGTTTTTCAGTTGCTCGATGCGGGGGCGGTGGATGTCTTTGCCAAACCCCGTAGCGGCCAAATTGAAGAATACGAAATGCTCACCGAGAAGCTATTAACCAAAATTCGGGTTTTATCGGGAGTTAAGGTCTTCACCAAACGCAATCGGGGCGCAACGCTAAATGTTAAAGGCGACAAAGCAACGGTTAAGCCACCCATTCCGGTGAGTACGGCTCCCTTGCCTAAATCCTTTAAAGTCGTCGCGATCGCGGCTTCCACAGGCGGGCCCCAAGCCTTTCAAGAAATTTTAAGTCACTTACCTGTCAATTTTCCCTTACCCATTCTTTGTGTTCAACATATCAGCAAAAACTTTTTAGAAGGCTTCCTCGATTGGCTCAGACAAAGTTGCAAACTACCGATCCTGGTGGCCAAAACAGGAGACACTCCCCAACGCGGTGTCATTTACTTTCCGCCAGAACGCCATCACCTCCAACTGGATGCCCAAGGGCGGTTTTATTGTGCAGATGGGCCCCTGGTCGATGGTCATTGTCCGTCTGCAACCGTGCTGTTTCAAACCGTAGCCCGCAATTACGGTTCGTCGGCTTTGGGAATTCTGCTTTCGGGGATGGGAAAAGATGGCGCGATGGGATTATTAAGCCTGAAGCAAAAAGGGGGCTATACCATTGCCCAAAATGAAGAAACCTCCGTGGTTTTCGGGATGCCCCAAGAAGCCATTAAACTCGGAGCCGCCAAGCTTGTTCTCGGATTACCCGACATTGGCCCAAAAATTCTGGAAATTATGAACTAAATAGGCCACGATGGGCTATTAAGGAGTACAAACGATGCTGACTACTGAAACCATTTCCCCCAGCTTAAGAGAAGATTTTGTTGAACTCATTGCTAGTCAAACGGGGATTGAAATCCGTGCCCAAAATTACGGATCGATGGGAGATAATATTCTGTCCCGCGTTAAAGCTCTCCATCTAACCTCTCCCCAAGCCTATTACAATTTACTTTCGACAACCACGCCTGACAGCGAAGAAGAGTGGCAAAAGTTTGTCTGTTTGGTCACCAATCGAGAAAGTTATTTTTTCCGCGATAAAGGTCAATTTAACCTCCTGAGAAATACCCTGTTACCCGACTTAATTCGTCGCAATCAACGCATAAAAACCCTCCGTATTTGTAGTGCGGGTTGTTCCACGGGTCAAGAACCCTATTCCATTGCAATTTTATTAAAAGAATTAATTCCTGATTTACAAAATTGGAACCTCATTATTTTAGGAATTGATATTAATCGCGAATCGTTGGATCACGGAAAAAGAGCTTTTTATAATACCTGGTCTTTCCGTCAGGTGGAAGAGGATATTAAAGCCCGTTATTTTAAAAATGCCGCCGGTTACTATCAACTCCAAGAAGAAATTCGCACCTTAGTTCGTTTTCATCAAGTCAATCTTACCCGTGATCCTTTTCCTCGTCTCAATTCCGAATTGCGGGATATGGATCTGATCATTTGTCGTAATGTGTTTATCTACTTTACCGATCAGGCGATCGCGCACGTTGTCGAAAAATTCTTTAATACCCTCAAACCCAATGGCTATCTGCTCACAGGTCATGCTGAATTAAATAATCATCACATCAAAGCCTATCAAGCCAAACTATTTCCTGAATCCGTTGTCTATCAACGTCGCAGCGGAGACTTCAAACAACTTGCCGAGCATCCCTCTCCCACCCAATCCTTTCGGCCCAAATCTCCCCCGTTAGAAACCCCGACTCCCGCCAAAGAAACGCCCCAACCCCTATTTACCCAAAACTTTGCCAGCGTTCCCGTTGCGCCTGTCCGTTCTACCCCGACTCCTGCCGCCTCTGCGACTAAAACGACTCCGCCAACAACTTCAACGGAAAAAGCGGCCAATAAAACGGCTGAACCCGATATTCTACAAGAGGTTAAACAACTTTTCAAAAATAAATCCTACCAACTAGCCCAGACCAAATTAGAGCAGATCCTACGGCGATCGCCGAATCACTACGATGGTTCCTATTTAATGGCCGAATTACAGGCCAATTTAGGTAACTATGAAAAAGCGAAACAATGGTGCCAGACTGCGATTAATTTAAATGCTTTTGCTGTAACCCCCCATCATTTAATTGCCCACATTGAAGAAGAACAGGGCCATTTTGAAGAGGCCAAAAAAGCCTTAAAAACGGCGATTTATCTTGATCCTGATTCCGTTGCCGCCTATATCAATTTAGGAAGTTTGTATCAACGGGAAGGAGATTTCACCAGAGCTAAAAAAATGCAGCAATCGGCTTTTAAAATTCTCCAACGACTCCCCAAAGACAGCACCATTAAAGAACTCGATAATATTACCGTCGAAGCTCTCCTGTCAGAACTCCAAATTTAACGGTTATTCATCAATTTAAAGAGCTACTATTGGCTGATTTTTGAGCAAATTTTACTTAGGATTATGACCATGACCTACTATCTTAATTTTACCCACAATAATCTCCGCTACGGTGTGCCAGCCACTGCTGTCCAAGAGGTCTTTTTCCTCCCCGAAATTACCCCCATTCCTGAAGCTCCCGCCGATATTCTCGGTACAGTTAATGTGCGCGGCACCCTAATTCCCGTGATGGATCTCAATCTCCGCTTTGGTTATCCCGTTACGCCCTATTCTCTCAATGACAGCATTATTATTCTCAATTGGCAGGAATTAACCCTGGGGATTTTAACCAATCAGGTTCATGAAGTGAGATCCATTGACGATCAACTCATTACTCCCGAACTGTCCCACGATCACCCCCTTCTAGACTTCAAACAAGAAAAATTTATTAATGGCTATCTCCAAGAAGACGAAAACCTGCTGTTATTACTGAATTTAGAAGCCTTACTGCGTTATACCGAAGCTCAAGACCTTAATCTAGAGTTGGATCTTGATGTTTTGGAAATTTTGGAATCGGGTGAGGAACCGACTGAAGAATCTTTAACCGATGAAGAAACGCCCGAAATCGTTAAATCGCCGCTCTTTTTCCCTGAAGCCAGCCCCTACGAGCGCAAAGTCCTGCAAAAACGGGCGGATAATTTACGCCAAAGTCTGAAGCTAAAAGATCTCACGGGCTTAAAACCCTTGGCGGTGTTTAACCTGAATCAAGAATTTTTCGGTGTGGATCTTTCCCTCATCCAAGAATTTATTAAATTTAGCCGTGTCACCCTGATTCCCTGCGCCCCCTCCTTTATTGTGGGCAATATTAACCTGCGGGGGGAAATTGTTACCCTGATCGATATTCGCAGTTTATTTAATCTTCCGAGAGCGATCGCGTCTAAAAATCCCCAAGCCATGATCGTTAATGTGGATGGAGTGGTAGTGGGCTTATTAATCGATGCCATTTACGATATTTTGATGCTCAATCCGAAAGATGTCCTGGCTCCCTCAACCGTGGAAAGTGAACTTAACCAAAACTATCTCCAAGGTGTCCTTCCTTATAAAGACAAAATGTTAGGACTGATTAACCTCACAGAAATCATTTTAGGCGGCAGTTTATTAGTCGATGAAGCCGTTTAAATGAACTCTTATCGCTCCAACCAATCAGGAGAGTTTGTAAACCAAGATTAGGTAAGATCAAGAGTGTTTGGTTACTTACCTAATTTGCCTTGTTTTTACTGTAATGGAAATTTTACCTGCAATTGATTTACTCGATGGCCGTTGTGTTCGACTCTATCAGGGAGATTATCAACAGTCCCAGATCTATCATGAAAATCCTGTCGAAGTGGCGCGTCAGTGGGCAGAGCAGGGAGCAACTCGGTTACATTTAGTGGATCTCGATGGGGCAAAAGCAGGACAACCCGTTAATTTACCCGCCATTGAAGCCATTGTTCGAGCCGTTGATATTCCAGTACAAGTTGGGGGCGGTTTACGCGATCGCGCCAGTGTGGCCCAACTGTTAGAACTCGGTGTGGGACGGGTGATCTTAGGAACCATTGCAGTGGAACAACCCGAATTGGTTGAAAGCTTATGCCAAGAATTTCCCCAACAAATTGTGGTCGGCATTGATGCCCGTAACGGTAAAGTGGCCACCAGGGGTTGGTTAGAAACGTCTACAGTCGAGGCGACCGACCTAGCCCAACAGATGGAAAAACTCGGAGCCGCCGCCATTATCTACACCGATATTCACCGCGATGGAACCCTAGTGGGCCCAAATTTAGAAGCCTTACGAGAATTAGCCAGCCATTTAGAGATTCCGGTGATTGCTTCTGGTGGCGTGAGTGCGTTACGGGATTTATTGAGCTTGTTGTCCCTTGAACCGTTGGGCGTTAATGGGGTGATTATCGGCAAAGCCCTCTATACCGGCGATGTGGACTTAACCGAAGCGATTCAGGCAGTCGGCCAAGGCCGTTGGCAAGATGTACCGCCAGGCGACATTCCCCGTTTTGCCTAAAGTCCTGTTTTCACGTTTGCATACCGGAGTTTAAACTCTCTTTGTTGGCGATTGTGGTCAACGATAGGCTCAGGATAGCCAACCCCTAACCGTTCTAGACGGGTAATTTTTCCCGTTAACAATGCCTCCGTATCCAGCGATCGCAGTTCGGGTAGCCAGTGACGGATATATTCGGCTTCGGGGTCAAATTTTTGCGCCTGGGTCATCGGGTTAAAGATTCGTAGCGGTTTGGGATCCATGCCACTCGACGCACTCCACTGCCATCCCCCATTATTGGCCGCTAAATCCCCATCATACAAACATTGCATAAAATATTTTTCGCCCCACTGCCAGTTAATAATCAAATCCTTGGTTAAAAAACTAGCCACAATCATCCGACAACGGTTGTGCATCCAGCCGGTTTCTAACATTTGCCGCATAGCAGCATCCACGATGGGATAGCCCGTTTTTCCCTCACACCAAGCCTGAAAATGTTCCTCGTTATTCTCCCAAGGAAAATTTTTAAAAATCGGTCGATAGGGGCCATTGACTAATTCTGGGAAAAAATAAAGGCAATGTTGATAAAATTCTCGCCAGGCGAGTTCCTGTTGCCAAGTTCGGATGCTATTGCTTTCTTCCTCGCTGCGACTATTCTCCATCGCGGTTACTGACGCTTGCCACACGGTACGAATCCCGATCGCGCCAAATTTTAACGCTGCACTGAGTTGAGAGGTGCCATCAATCGCCGGAAAGTTACGCTGTTCTTGGTAATCCCTGAGTTTATTTTGGGCAAAAAAATCGAGTCGCTCTTGGGCTGCCGTTTCCCCTGGATCGAGCAACAAGGGTTTATCCCAGTTAAAGCCTAAATCTTGTAGGCTCGGTAAATCAATTACAAATTGTTGAATCCGTTCCTGTTCTTCTTCATTTAAGCCTTTTAAGCTATCGGGGGTCTCGGCGATCGCGGCTTTCGGGTGTTGAATCCAATTTTTCCAAAACGGGGTATAAACGGTATAGGGCTTACCGCCTTGGGCTAAAACGGAACCAGGGGCTTGCAACAGTTGATCCCAATAGGTTTGTACTCCAATTTTTTTGGCTCGTAACTGTTCGGCAACACTTTGATCTCGTTTTTGAGCGTATGGCTCCCCATCCAAATTCCAAACAACCACATTGACGTTTAACACTTCGGCTAGTTGGGGAATGCAAATTGTTGGATCACCTTGGAGGATTAATAATTGACTGCCTAATTGTTGGTAACGTTGGCGTAATTTGGTTAAACATCCCCATAGGTAAGTAACCCGTGCAGGGGCAATATTATCTGCTTGTAAAATTTGCAGATCTAAACAAAAACAAGCAATAATTTTATGACTCTTTTTGTAAGCTTGAGAAAGACCAATATTATCGGAAATTCGTAAATCTCGACGATGCCAAAATAGGATTAAATCACTCATTAAACGATGATCAAATTTTTTATTGAAATCTTCTTTTTAGTTTACATCAAGGATTCGGAAAGAAGCCAAATTTAATAATTGCTCCAACGACAGCTAAAATTAAAACCCAAATCTGGGAACGTTGAGAACCTTTTATTTCTGTTACATCAACTTTTAATTGAGAAATTTCTGTCTCAATTTTTGGTAAAACTTCTAATTTTTTTGCGTCAACTTTTAATTGAGAAATCTCTGTCTCTATTTTGGGTAGAACTTCTAATTTTTGATCAATTCTGTCTAATCGATTTTCAAACCTATCCATACGCGATTCAAACTTATCTAAGCGAGTTTCAAATTTGTCCAAACGAGTTTCAAGTTTTTTCTCCATTGCATTCATTTGAGACTCAAACTTATTCTCCATGCGGTCTAGTCGATTATCAATTCTTAATAGAAATTCTTTTAAATCGGTTTCGATAATCACGGGATTACTCATTAGCTTTAGTTCTCCATTCAATTCCTTACTTATCAATTTATTTTAAATCTAAAATTAATTTTACCCAAAAATAACTAGTAATCGACTTAGCATCAATCGGTTGCCCTTCAAGAATAGCTTGTTCAAATTCTGCAAAACTCATTAAAACAACTTCAATATCTTCATCCTCATCCTGGGCAGGGGGTTTTTCTAATTTTTCCAAATCTTGAGCTAAAAAGGCATAAATAAATTCATCGGAATAGCCGGGGGCTAAGGCAAATTTTCCCAGAGATCGCCACTGATGGGCCCGATAACCCGTTTCTTCTTCTAATTCTCGTTTAATAGTTTCAGCAGGATCTTCCGTAATTTCAACCGTTCCTGCGGGAAATTCTAACAATCTTCCCTCTAGGGCAAAACGATATTGTTTGACTAAAACTAATTTTCCTTCATTGGTGATGGGAACGGCTAAAGCTCCCCCTGGATGACGAATACATTCCCATTCCCCCACTACACCATTCGGCAAACGACGCTGGCTCACTTCAAAATTAAATTTTCGTCCTTCATAAAAAAGGCGTTGTTTCAAGACTTCCGCAGACTCATTTCCTAGTGACATGGATATTATCCTCAATAAAAATTTGCAGAGCAACCGTATCCTCAAGCCATCGCTTAATGGTAAATATTATAAGAATTTTGACGATGTTATAATAAAAATACTTGGATTTAGTAAAAAACAAGAGAAATATTCTATGAGTCTTCTAGGAAATATTATTTGGTTGATTTTTGGTGGCTTTATTGCAGGAGTGGGCTATATTTTGGGAGGAATATTGGTCTGTTTAACGATTATTGGAATTCCCTTTGGGCAACAGGCGATTAAACTCGGTATTGCAACGATGACCCCTTTTGGTCGCGAAATTGTCCCGACTCCCGAAGCAGGCGAGTTACTGAATATGGTCTTCAATATTATTTGGGTAATCGTTATTGGTTGGGGCATTGCAGTTGCCCATGTTACGTCTGCTTTAATCCTGGCTATTACGATTATCGGCATCCCCTTTGCTATGCAGCATTTGAAATTAGTTCCCCTCGCTCTGTTTCCCTTTGGGCGAGAACTCCGTTAATCTGAAGTCTGATAAAAAAGCTTGAATGTCTGTATCCGTCGGTTGAGCCGCGATCGCGCCGAGTTTGGTCGTTGTTAAGGCTCCTGCCGCACTCGCATAACGGATGGCAGCCTGAGCAAGTGACCGATCCTCAAACAGTTGGTCATTCTGTTCAACCAGTTGTTTGAGAAACCCTGCGACAAAACTATCCCCTGCGCCGGTGGTATCTATCACCTGAACCGGAAAAGCGGGAATAAACCCCTGATTGTTGCCTAACTGGTAATGACATCCCCTTTCTCCTGCGGTTATTAATATTCCCTGTAAATTGCGGAATCTTTGCTGAATTGCAGCAGTATTCTGGGTTTGAAAAAATTGTTCGGCTTCTTCATCCGTACATTTCAAAAAACTGGCAGTATTAAGCAGATCATTGATTAAAGCTATTGCGCCTTCTGGCTGCTCCCAAAAAACTGAACGCCAATTAATATCCAGAAAAATTTTGAGGTGATATTTTTTTGCCCATTCCACAGCACGGTAAACGGCTTGACGACTTTGGGGATAGGCGAGGGTAATAGTTCCCAAAACTAAATACTGCGCTTGTTTAAATACTTCTTCTGGTAAGTGATCAGCCGTTAACTGGGTATCGGCAAAATCTACGGTGGGGGTTGAACCAAATCCTGCAAAGTGGCGATCGCCGTCGAGGGAACGGATCACATAAACCTGTCGGGTTGCTAAACTTGGATGACGCTGAACTCCCCATGTATTTACGCCGACATCTTGCAAAACATTAACTAATTCTTCTCCAATCGAATCTGAGCCAATACAACCAATAAAAGCACTGGGAATGTCTAATTTTACTAATCCACAGGCGACATTTGCCGGTGCGCCCCCCGGATAACGAGTCCAGGACATGACCTTATCCAAAGGTTGACCTAATTGATCGGCTAAACAGTCAAAGAGGATTTCTCCTAAACATAAAACTTGAGGATTGCCCATATCGAAACTTTGTATCTTTAAAAAAATTTGTTATTTTAATCAATTGTACCGAAGATCAAATTGCTCAAATTCCGCTCAGGTTATCGAATGACCCCTAAAATTAATGTTGTTGGTATTGGCTTAGATGGCAAGGCAGGATTAATTTCAGAAGTTTGTAAGTTGGTTGAAAGTGCAACGGTTTTGGTAGGTAGCGATCGCCATTTAAATTTATTTCCTGAACATTCGTCAGAAAAATTCATTTTAGGAGATTTTTTAACTACTTTTGAAACGATTAAGCAAAAATTACAAAATAACGAAAAAATAGTGATTTTAGTAAGTGGTGATCCCTTATTTTTTGGATTAGGCAGGTTATTATTAGAAAATTTTCCTTCAGAACAATTAGTTTTTCATCCCCACTATAGCTCGGTTCAATTAGCTTTTAATCGTTTAAAACTTCCTTGGCATGATGCCCAGATTGTCAGTGTTCACGGTCGCTCCTTAGATTTGCTGCTTCCTCTATTACAAAAGGGCATTAACAAAATTGCTATTCTAACGGATTCAGAAAATAATCCTAGCGCGATCGCTGCCTATTATCAAAGCCTTGATTTAGCGATTCATTATGAATTTTGGATTTGTGAAAACTTAGGCGGAAATAATGAAAGAATTTATCAAATTTCTGCTGAAAAACTGAGCCAACTTAATAGCCAAGATTTTGCCCCACTTAATGTAGTGATTTTAGTTCGTAAAAATGATTCAGCATTACCCGATTTAGATTTAACTCAATTACCGTTATTGGGATTACCAGATTCGAGTTTTTTGAGCTTTGAAGACCGGCCCGGCTTGATGACTAAACGGGAAATTCGCCTGATAGTGTTAGGAGAATTAGCCCTGCAACCCGATCAAGTGATTTGGGATATTGGAGCAGGAACGGGGTCAGTTTCTATTGAAATCGCGCGGTTGTGTCCTGATTCTCAAATTTACGCGATTGAAAAAACGGCAATGGGAGTTACTTTGATTGAACGTAACGCCCAACGCTTTCAAGTTAATAACATTAATCCGATTCAAGGGAAAGCTCCCAAAATTTTAGCCGATTTACCTAATCCTGATCGCATTTTTATTGGGGGAACGGGTGGCAATTTAACATCAATCTTAACTGTTTGTCAGGCTCAATTAAATCCATTAGGAAAAATTATTTTAGCCTTAGCGACTATGGAGCATTTTGCCACCTGTTTAAGTTGGTTTAAAGAACATGATTGGAATTATTCTTACCAACAAATTCAAATTTCCCGTTCCCTGCCCTTGGGCGATTTGACCCGCCTAAATCCCCTCAATCCTGTGATGATTATTTCTGCTATTCCTGTAAATAATTCCCCAAACATTGGGGGTTAGGGAGCTATTTTAAAATTCAGCATTCAAAGGAGTACGGGGGAAAGGAATCACATCCCGAATATTGGCCATTCCGGTCATAAATTGCACCACTCGCTCGAACCCTAAGCCAAAGCCTGCATGGGGAACAGTTCCATAACGTCTTAAATCCAGATACCACCATAAATCTTCTGGGTTCATCCCTTGGGTTTGAATACGTTGTTCTAAAACATCCAGTCGTTCTTCCCGTTGAGAACCGCCGATAATTTCGCCAATTTTAGGGGCTAAAATATCCATTGCGGCAACGGTTTTTCCATCTTCATTTAAGCGCATATAAAAGGCTTTAATTTGGGCAGGATAATTGGTCACAATCATCGGCTTTTTAAAGACTTCTTCGGCTAAATAGCGTTCATGCTCAGACTGTAAATCAATTCCCCATTCTACGGGATATTGAAACTGTCGGTCGGCTTTTTCTAATAAATTAACGGCTTCTGTGTAGGTAATTCGCGCAAATTCATTATTAATAATATTATCTGCCGTTTCTAAGACCGTATTATCAATGCGTTGGTTAAAGAATTCCATGTCTTCAGGGCAGGTTTCTAAGACATATTTAAAAATATATTTGAGGAATTCTTCCGCTAAATTTTGATCCCCTTCTAGGTCACAAAACGCCATTTCAGGTTCTACCATCCAAAATTCGGCTAGATGCCGTGAGGTATTGGAATTTTCGGCACGGAAGGTTGGCCCAAAAGTATAGACATTCTGAAAGGCCATGGCCATGATTTCTGCTTCTAATTGACCACTAACGGTTAAATAAGCTCGTTTTCCAAAAAAATCCTGCTCAAAGTCAACCCTCTTATCATCCGTTAAGGGGAGTTTATCCAAATCTAAATTAGTCACGGTAAATAATTCCCCTGCCCCTTCGCAATCACTGGCAGTAATGATGGGGGTATGTACCCACAAAAAGCCCCGTTCTTGAAAGAATTGATGGATCGCTGTCGCACAGGCATTCCGAACTCGCATCACGGCTCCGATAGTGTTAGTCCGCGATCGCAGATGGCCAATGGTGCGTAAAAATTCAAAACTATGACGTTTCTTTTGCAAGGGGTAGGAATCGGGCGGAGCATCGCCAAACACGTTAACGGTCTCGGCTTTGAGTTCAATACGTTGCCCTTTGCCTGGTGACGCGACTAATTGACCCTGAACTTCTAAGGATGCGCCGGTGTTTAATTTGGGTAATAAAGCTTGATATTCGGGCAATTGGGGATCGAGAATAACCTGTAAATTGGCTAACGCAGAGCCATCATTGACTTCGACAAAACTAAATTCTTTTAACTCGCGTTTGCTGCGTACCCAAGCTTGAATGGTAACTAACTCATTGGGTTGCCCATTGCGTAAAATATCTATAATGCGTCGATTTTTCATAAAAATTATGTCAAATTTATGGAGGTAATTCGTCCCTATTAATACCAAATTAACTTGATTTACATGCAAATAGGTTTCTCGATATTATCCCCCCTAGCCCCCCTTTCAAAGGGGGGAAGCCGTAGGCGGGGGGATTAGGTAAATGCACTGTTTTCTATTGAATTTGTTATAAGGAGCAGTTAGTTCTATTTTAAATCAAATTGTGAATCTCGCTAATCTCATTCATTCTTGGTGTTTAAATATGGGGTTTAATTAATTCACTATAAAATAATGTTTTTTAACATCAGCTCGACCATTTTTTCGGATTTTTCAGAGGCACTTTTTTTTAAAACCTCTTTGAATTCTGGATATTTGTTTTTAATATTTTGAAAATCTTTTTCTTTGAGCACAAAAATATCACAGTAACCAAGGGTTTTAACGGATGCCGTCCTTTTTTCATTGAGCACTAAAGAAATATCCCCAAAATATTCACCTTCTTCTAAGGTAATCTTCGTATCAGGATTCTCGGTCGAGAGGATTTCCACTTCTCCTTTAGTAATAAAATAGATAGCTTCTCCAATTTCTCCTTCATAAACAATATAGGACTGGGGAGAATAGGTTTCAATTTTTAATGCTGACAGTAAAACATTTCGTAATCCTGGGGAGCAGTATTTGAATAAAGGAACGCGCTCTAGTAATTCTCTGGTAATATATTGCAACACTTCTAAACGAGAAGCGGGGGGTAAATCGACAAATAAGTTTTCTTCCTTAAATCCCCGTTCCCTCACCCAAAGATATTCATAATAATTACTAATTTTGTGGATCACTTCCTGGGGCACTTGCTGATAGCGGAGGTATTGAATGAGGGATTCAACTTTATTACGGTAATTGAGTTTAGCTGTATCTAATTCACTGATTAAAGAGGCAATATTCCCAATAATAAAGGCATAAACGGAAGCCCCAACGACCATAATAATAATTGTCGTTAAATATTCAATCGTTCGCTTGGGGGTAATGTCTCCGTAACCGATGGTTGCCATTGTGGTCGCAGCCCAATAGAGAGAAAGAATATATTGTTTCGTAACTGATGCTTTTTCAATTTCAGTTCGTACTACCCAAGAGTCTTGAGGAAAATTTTCGACATAGGCGATCGCGAACCAAATGCAAGCAATCCAATGGGTTAAAAGTAGAACAAAAATAAATAATTTAATAATTCTAAAATAACCAGGATTAAACCATCGTTGATTTTCCCAACGACGAAAAATAATAAATAGCCGAACAATGCGTAATAAACGGGTTAATCGAAACCATAAAATGAGGGAAATATTAGAAAAAATAATCAGGGGAAATAATAAAACAACAATTAAATCAAAGGGAAAATTTGCAATAAAATCAACAATAAAATATTTTTTAAAATAGTGGGAACGAATCTTCTTAGGATCAGTAATTTCTTCGCCTTTAAACCGATAACTGGTAAAAAAATTAAAAACAATATCTATCCCAAAAAATACATCAATTAAATAAGTCAAGAGATTACCTTGACGGGTAGCTGTATGTAAAAAAGCAGCTTGAAAGGGAATTAAAATACAACTAATGAGAATGAGGAAAACAATAAAACTGTCCCAAAGAATTCTAAATTGTGAGGTTTCTCGAATAATTTTCATTCATCTTTCCACAACTTGACAGTTAACTTCAGGGACAGCTTTAAGGATTCAAATCCATCTCACCTATTTCGGTTTATTGACAGACTTATAGAAGGGCTTTTTCACAACTGTTGCTGGATAGGCTTTGCCGCGAATTTCTACTTCTAGGGTTTGACCCATTTTGCTAAAGGAGCTTGGCACGTAGGCTAAGGCGATCGCTTTTTCGAGGGTGGGAGATTGGGTTCCACTGGTGATTTCGCCAATGGGTTTGCCTTCACTCACAACGGGATAGCCATGACGGGCAATATGACGACCTTCCATTTCAATGCCCACCAAACGACGGTTTACGCCCTCAGCTTTTTGTTGTTCCAAAATAGCGCGACCGATAAAATCTCCAGCTGTATCGAGGTGAACTAACCAGCCTAAACCCGCTTCTAATGGCGTTGTATTATCGTCAATGTCCTGACCGTAGAGGCACATCGCCGCTTCTAACCGTAGGGTATCTCTTGCCCCTAAGCCACAGGGAATCACCCCAACCCCTAACAGCGATCGCCACAATTGTTCCCCCGTTTCCGGATCGGTCATCACCTCAAACCCATCTTCCCCGGTGTAACCCGTCCGTGCAATAAAAGCCGGCTCATCAAATACCGTCGTTTCCAAATGGCCAAAGGCAGGTAAATCGCCCAAATTGTCAGGAACCAAGGCTTGTAGAGTTGCCAAAGCATTTGGGCCTTGAATGGCAATCAATACTTTCTCCGCCGATAAATCTGCAAAATTGACCTTACTACTCTCTAAATGGGTCAATAACCAATCTTTATCTTTGTCTTTCGTCCCTGCGTTGACAATCACTGTTGCTCGTTGTTCACCCGTTTCCGTTTCGCCTTGATGATAAATAATAATGTCATCAATAATACCGCCCTGCTCATTGAGTAACACCGTGTATTGGGCCCGCCCTGGAGTTAACCGGCTTAAATCGGAGGGAACCAATTTTTGTAACTCGGCAAAGACTTGCTGACCCTGCATCACAAACTTACCCATGTGGGAAATATCAAACATTCCAACCCCATTGCGAATGGCGGCATGTTCTTGTTTTAATCCGGTAAATTGAACAGGCATTTCCCAGCCAGAAAAAGCGGTCATTTTGGGTTTTTGTTCCAAAACAACGGCATAAAGCGGTGTTCGCGCGAGAGAAATAAGGTTAGAAGAGGAGTCTGAATGTGCCACAGGGATTTTTAAATTTAAAATAAGGTGAATAAGTCGATAAACTGCTTCCTATCCTACCGCAAGTTGCTTATTACGGTGAGGCTTAGCGGGAATGCTCAAGGGAATTTTTTGAATTGGGCTAGTTGGCTGTGAATGGCTTGCCGTTTTTGATTGACTTGCCCACTAGTTAATAGGAATTCTGCTTGCGCGATCGCTGACTTCAGATTTTCACAAACCCCATAATGCCAAAGGTAAAAAGCACTATTCCAAATCACCGCTTTGGCTAAATTCGTCAATTGCCCTTCCAGAACCTGCTCTAAAGATTGAAAATAGTCTGCTGTCTGCTCTAGGGGGATCTCTTTATGGGCCAAACCATAGGGATGGGGGTCGAGTTTGAGATAGGCGGACTCTGATTCTGTATTGGCTTGATGGATCGCAATAATCGTGGTTTGAGAAAGCCGTAAATCACAACTGCCTTCTAAGCCTTTAACTAAGGTATAGCGTTGCTCGCCACGCTCCTGTAGAGCGACCCGAATCATTTGTTCCGTTGGCGGATGAACATAACCAGCCACTAAATGGGATTCCCCCCCATAGGGCGACCAGATTAATTCTAAAGTGGCTAACGGTGGACGTTTACCAATTTCATCCCGATAGGTCACTAATCCTTGGGCTAAGGGAAAGTGTTTGGGCATGTAGTAAAAGGTAAATGAGCTTTCTACTAATAATTGATGAACTTGGGTTAAAGAAAGGGGACAAAAATCCAGACCCAAGGCTTGAAAAATATCAATTAACGGTAAGCCATATTTTGTCGGTAAGCTATCGCCCCCATGCAAAATCACCGGAATTCCGGCGGTTGCCAACAGTAAAGCCGTCAGGGGAACAATCGGGGCAGTACGAGTCCGCCCATCGTAGGGAACACCAAAAACCAGGGGTAAACGAGGGGAATCGGGTAAAGGGGCAATTTTTCCCCCTAATTCATCGTAGGCATCTAAAAAACCCGCTAATTCCATACCCGTGGGTCGTTTAATGCGATGAGCAATCAAAAAAGCTCCGATTTGGGCAGGGGTTGCCTCTTGGGTTAACATCATTCGTCCCGCGATCGCGGCTTCAGAGCGTGTTAAATCTTTTTTGGTATGTTGCCCACTGCCAACTTTTTTCAGGAGTTCTCTAAACTGATGACTCATAGAGGATGGATGATAGTAATTTATAAATTATAGAGATTGATAAATAACCCCTTAAAGATTTTAGAGGGATTGAGCCAAAATTGTGAGTTAGCCATGAGCGATGAATTTCGGTCAAGACAAAATATCGGGCTATCCCTGTCCCATCAGTTAGCAGCAACGTGGGGTAAATCATTGAGACGGTGAAATAGGGTTACGGGGATTTACCAGATTGGGTAAGGAAATTTCCGTATTCAGTCCCCGATCATAGAGCACTAAATCCCATTGTCCTGAACGGTTGGTTTCAAAGGCAATAAAACGACCATTGCCACTAAGGGTGGGGCGACGTACTTCGCCGATCCAGGTTTCAGTGAGGTTCTGAGCTTGAAAGGTCTGGCGGTCATAGAACCAAATATTCGGCTTTCCCCCTTGTTCAGAAACATAAACCAGATAGCGACCATCCGCACTAATATCGGGTTGATCCTGAAGGCTATTGGGTTGATTTACCCCCGGCAATGGAAGTAAACGGCGTGCTACCACATCATAAAGCCAAATTCCCCGTTGTTTTCCCCGATCCGAAGCAAAGACAAGATAACGTCCATCGTAGGAAAGACGACCATTTTGATCATTTCGAGAGGTATTGAGAGAAGATCCCATATCCTGGGGTAAGGGTGCAATAAAACCCGATTCTTGACAACCACTTAACCCCACTACCACCGCGATCGCCATTAAAAAGCGTTTAAGAATGAGCATTTATCAATGAGACCACCCCATCTATCCGGGCTTAGGTCAGGGCTTCCTTGGTAGGTGGCGGTGGAAGAATGCAACAGTTGACATCATCCAAACAGACCTTTCCCCACTGCAATCCCCAGCGCACTAATTCAACCCGATTTTCCGTTTTAGTTTTGGTGAGAATATTACTAATGTGATTATCAACCGTTCGCTTACTAATTTCCAGTTTTTCTGCAATTTCCGAATTCGTTAAACCAATCGCGACTAATTCTAGAATTTCCAGTTCCCGCTCTGACAATGCAACCGGCAGTTGGGACTTACTGCTCATCATAAACCTCATTCCTCTTGGTATATTTTAGTATATTTACTCATTCCATTTTCATTGTAGAAGATATGGACGTGAATGAAGGGAAGGCCTCTCCAAATTTTGGGCAAATTTATACAAAGAATTTTTGCGTTTTTCTATCACTTTCAAGCCGAAATTTTGAATAAATGTAAACGAATAGTGATATTTCTTAAACAGAAGGATTAAGACCCTATTGGCTTAAAATGCGACTTCCTGGAGACGGTGCTGTAACATTTGCGGGAATTGGCTGTAATACTTTTGATTGAGAGGGGAAGGATGGGGTAAGGGCATTAAACTAATTTGACGTTCCTGAACCTGCCCATTTTCATCGGTGGCTTTGAGCGTAATGTTTAAATAGGACGAATACCGATCCTCGCGGAGGAAATATTCATTGACTTCTCCTTTCTTGCCGTAGGGGGTAAACCATTTAAAGGCTTCCGTTCCTAGCGTAATAATTTGTTTGCCTTCCCAATGGAGGACTAATAATCGCTCAATAAACGGACGAAATCGCTCTTTAACTGCCGGTAAGTAGGCCTTATTCCCTGGTGGTTTATAGGGAACGGTATTGGTCAATAAGACGCGATCGCAGACGGTCATTAACTCTTTGCGGCTTTTGGCTTTATGACCCTGCCAGGCTAAATAAAATCCTTCTCTTACCAGCGTTCCTGCTGCCCCAATTAACGGTTGACTCGCGGCAACTTCATCTTTCCCCAAGTCTCGACCAAAGAAACAAAGTTGACTCTTTAAATTTCCGGCATAAAGTACAGGCTCTAAGGGATCTTTATGAGCATATTGATAAACGGGAACATCAATGGGAAACTCTGCCCGTTCTGCTTCTTGGCGGACTTGACGAATGAGTGTGGCAATATCGGACATAGATTCAGGAAAACAAATGAGCGATTAGTAGCATAACATTATCACCCATTTCCAGTTATCCCTTGAGAGAGGTTACTCAACTTCATTCGTTAGAGCAATCTCGGCTCGATTTTTAATGCATTAACGCTTCACCCCGACGGTACAGTTCACGGGCATAATCCGTCCAAGTGCCTTGCCCCCAATAGCGAAAACAACTGGTTTGTACCAATAGGTTATACAGTAAGGCTTCTTGATAATCAGGGCGTTGGGTGACGCTCGGATCTTGCTCAACTAAAGCATCATATTTTTGATGGAATAAAGCACTAAGTTGATTCATCGGTTCTAGAACATTTTCATAGCCCTGTACCCAACTGAGGTTATTTGTCCAGGAGGCTCCGTCCATGTGGAATTGGTGATCGCTTTGTTTTAATTCGGCGATCGCGTTTTCGACTAGCTCAGGTGTAGCGTGATTAGGATTAACCCGTTGCCAAATTTTGTGTTGATGAACCGCTTGAATTTCAGGATAATCATCGGGATTAACTCCAGCCGCCTCGATCAACTCTAAATATTCCGTCCCGTTCATGGGTACTGTTCCCACTTTTCCGCCCCCTTCTGCGCGAATTTCATAATTGGCTTTAAAGTAATCACGGGGAAATTCATTCATCATCACGCCGCCATTTTCCCCATCCGCAATTTGGGTTCCCAAAGAAGGAATCGTTATATTACTAATCTGCTGTTTTCTTAACCCTTTGGCTTCATAGTAAGGCTGCATTTGCGCCACTAATTTCGTATCCGATCCTTGGGTTTTAATCAAAGCTGTAATACTGATAATTTCGCCTGAAGAACTGCGAGCCGCTAAGCGATTGGGGATATATTTTTGCTCTTGGGGAAGACTGGAGCCATCTAACCGTTCCACAGAATGTTCCTGTACCATCAACCAACGATAACCGCACTCTTTTAAGGCTTTTATGTATTGATATAAGGTATCGGGATGATTGGGTAGGTGCATTTCGGGGGGTGAAAATCCTTTGACCCGTTGCAGAGCCTCTTCCCCAAAAATAGACGCAAAATGGTGCTGCCAGGCTTGAATCTGTAATTTAACGTCAGGAATCGGAGTTGAAGGCACGACGGCATGACTCCACATGGTTCCTAGCCATTCCACATAGGGCTGATATTGGGAATTGCAAGTAATGGTTCGTAAATTATCCAAAATATCTTGGCGACCCATTTGTTGAAAACCCCAGAGCAAATTGCCGGAATAATCCAACATGATGCGCGGGTTGCAACCTTCATTCACCAATTGCGGGATAAATTCCCCCATCCGACGATAACACCAGACAAAGGGATCGGCGTTGTGGTTGTCTCCTTCCCCTGGATGTTCGTACATATATTGCAAATGACTGATTAAGGCTCCTTGTCGTCCGGCGGGAATGGTGGGTTGGTGCATGTGGAGGGCACAGGCAAATCCCGCTTGAATATTATCTAATTTAAGATTCGTTGTGGGTAAAAAAATCGGTTCATTGCGACTTGTAACGGCTTGAATATGGGCTTCGTTTCCCGCGATCGCAGGAAGATAGAACTGTTGAAACGTGGGTGAGGAAATACTGGCAACCATAGAAAGTCCTTAGAGGATTTGTTAATAAGAATAACTTTTTTTTGCATAAGAGAATAATTTTTGGCAATAAAAGACGGAAAATGATCCCAAAAACAGGTGAGAATAAGGTATATTTCACGCTATATTCAAAAAGAATCGTTACAAATTATCAACACTGATTAGGCGATCGCCGACTAAGACCTATGGCAGAAGAGACAAAACCCACCCCTGAAGCCTCTACGGAGGAAACACCGGCAGTTGATCCCAAGCCAGCCAAAGCGGCTAAAGCTGCACCGACCGCCGATAAAGCACCAGCGGCGAAAAAAGCCAAAGAACCCGCCTTAGAAGATAAACCCTTCGCCGAGTTTATGGAAAAAGATTTTGTGCCGACGCTGCAAAAAGCTCTCGACCAAGAAGGCTTAAAAGAAATCAGCGTTAGCTTTAAAAAGCAACCCTTACCGACCTATGGAGCCGATCCCAACGAACAGTGTTGGCAGGTTGAGGGAATTTGGCAAAAAGGACAACGCCAATTTAATCTCTATTTTTGGGATGAAAATATTAATGGTCAAAAAGGATTTTCCTTTGCCAGTGGCGGTAGTAAGCCCAGTACCATTGAATCTTTCATGATTGATGAACGGAAAGTAACGTTGGATCTGATGGTACGTTATCTGATACAACGGCTTAACGGACAAAAATGGCTAATTTTAAATTAAGCTTATTGATTCTAAGAGTATGTTTGAAAAGCTCCCCTAGCCCCCTAACATTGGGGGAAAATGCTTGAAAAGTCCCCCCGTATTGGGGGATTTAGGGGGCAAAATAAGACCATGCAAACATGTTCTAAGCAGTCTTATCTTGCATTCTTGATTGAATTAAGGGGAATACAGTGTTAAGGCTGTCTCTGTTTGTAATATTATTTTTATTTTAAAAGGCCCTGTCAATACAAAAGTTATGCGTGTTTATGTATTGCTATTCAATGCCCGCACCGACAACGAAGGGATTCATACCATTCAAATGGGGGGGCGCAATAAAATTTTAATGTTTGAGTCCGAAGACGACGCAACCCGTTTCGCGCTGTTATTAGAGGCTCAGGATTTCCCCGTTCCGACGGTCGAAGCCATGGATTCTGACGAGATTGAAGCCTTTTGCCAGGAAGCTGATTATGACTACGAAATGGTCAGCGAAGGGATGTTAGCCATTCCCCCTGAAAATAATGTCAATAATCCTGATTGGGATAAGGATGGAGTTATTCAGGCTCAAGCAGAAGAAAACGAGTCAAGTATCGGTCTTTCCGACAGTGAGTTAGATACGATTCGTCGTCGTCTAGAGGGGCTACTTTAGGCTTAAATAGAAAAGTAACCTAAAAAAGTTCAGGAAAATTACTGAAACTGGAATTTACAAAGTAGCATTCTCGGTGATTGCTTAGGTTGAGTCCTATCTTAGCTTATTCGATCTACAGGAGTTTTTGCTATTAATTTTTTATTTTTTAGGGTTATTTGCTAATTTAAATTATAATTTGACAATTTTTAAGAATGAATTCTTTAGAAAAACGGGGTCATTTGTTAACGGAACAGGTGAATCCCAATAGCCAAAATCTGGATCAACTGACTTCTCTGCAATTAGTCGAACTGTTTAATCAGGAAGATGCCCAAACTCTCGCAGCGATCGCGCAAGCCAAACAAGAATTAGCCCAAGCGATTGATTTAACGGTAGAATCTCTGCGTCAGGGGGGTCGATTATTTTATGTAGGTGCAGGAACCAGTGGCCGTTTAGGGGTTTTAGATGCGGCGGAATGTCCTCCAACTTTTTGTACACCGCCGGAGATGGTACAGGGCATTATTGCGGGTGGTGCAGGGGCATTAGTTCGCAGTTCGGAAGATTTAGAGGATCGGGCTGAAGATGGGGCAGACGCGATCGCGCAACGGCAGATTGGGCAACGGGATGTGGTCGTCGGAATTGCCGCAGGGGGAACCACGCCCTTTGTACATGGAGCCTTAAAAGCCGCTAAACAACGGGGAGCGAGTGCCATTTTTATTGCCTGTGTTCCCAAAGAGCAAGTCACGATTGAAGCCGCCGATATCGATATTCGTCTATTAACGGGCCCTGAAATTGTGGCAGGTTCAACCCGATTAAAAGCGGGAACCGTTACTAAAATGGCCCTCAATATTCTCTCTACAGGGGTCATGGTCGGTTTAGGGAAAGTTTATGGCAATCGCATGGTGGATGTGGCTGTCACGAATAAAAAATTGCACGATCGCGCCCTACGGATGTTAGAAGATCTCACCGATTTAGACCGAGAGGCCTGTGGATTTTTGTTAGAACGGAGTGGTCGGCGGGTTAAACTAGCGTTATTAATGCATTGGACGGGACTCGATGCCGAAGTCGGTCAATCCTTACTCGATTCTTGCCAAGGAAACCTCCGTGCAGCGATAGAACACCATCAAGCATCCGTTTAGTGACTTATGAATGCGTCTGAAACCACAGCGATCGCGACAGGAACCCCGTTAGTCATCATTTTGATCCTCATTGTGGCCGCCGCAATTCTGATCTGGGGCTTCAATCGGGCTAAACCCTTTGGCAAATTGGGAATCTTAGCCTGGTTACAATCCTTGGTGCTAATGGCTCCCTGGCTGATTTTCTTTACCCTGTTTGCAGCAGGGATTTACGTCAATATTGTCGGTGTTCTCTTGCTGTTGGTGGTTTCTGTTGCGGTTTATATTTACTTAGGTCGGCAACTGCGATCGGCTGGTCAAGATGCCATGCTAAAAGAGCGAGCAGCCCAACGTCTCAAAGCTTTTAACGAATCAGAAAGTACTTCTCAAACCGAATCTCCTGCCGCTACGACCGAGAGTAATCCCGTTGTTCCTGAAATTCTTCCCATCCCAGAAGCAGAATTAGCTATCCTCAAAGGTATTTTTAGTATTGATACGTTTTTTGCAACGGAAACCATTCCCTATCAAGAGGGAGCTATTTTTAAAGGCAATTTACGGAGTGATCCGGATACTGCCTATGCCAAGATGTCGGAAAAATTAAAAACGGCTTTCGGGGAGAAATATCGGCTCTTTTTAGTCGAAGGCACAGAAGAACGTCCGATTGTCATCATTTTGCCCAGCACCAATGACCCCCAACCGATGAGCCTGGCGCAAAAAAATTTGGCTTTGGTTCTTTTGGTTGCGACGATTGCCACCAGTTTAGAAGCGATCGGCTTATTGCTCGGTTTTGATCTCTCTGTTCAATGGCAACGCTACACCGAAGCTCTCCCCTTAACCTTGGGGCTGTGGGGCATTTTAGCCGCCCATGAAATCGGCCATCAAATTATTGCCAAACGCCATCAAGTCCGCTTCAGTTTACCCTTCTTTCTTCCCAATTGGCAGATCGGTTCCTTTGGGGCGATTAGCCGTTTTGAATCCCTATTACCCAATCGTTCCGCCCTGTTTGATATCGCTTTTGCGGGGCCTGCGGTGGGCGGTGTGGTTTCTCTGATGATTCTGTTTATTGGCTTAGTCCTTTCCCATCCAGGCAGTTTCTTTCAACTTCCAACCCAATTTTTCCAAGGTTCCATTCTTATCGGTTCCTTAGCACGGGTGGTTTTAGGCGACGAATTGCAGCAGTCCATTGTGGATATTCATCCCCTTGTCGTTTTGGGTTGGTTGGGTTTAGTCATTAATGCGTTGAATCTATTACCTGCGGGTCAACTGGATGGGGGACGGATTGTACAAGCCATTTATGGTCGCAAAATTGCTCGACGCACCACGATCGCGACTTTGATTGTTTTAGGTATTGTTGCCTTAATTAATCCGAGTAACCCGATTCCCCTCTATTGGGGCGTAGTTATTCTGTTTTTACAACGGGATTTAGAACGTCCTAGTTTAAACGAGTTAAGTGAACCCGATGATACTCGCGCCGCGTGGGGTTTATTAGCGTTGTTTTTGATGTTGGCGACCTTGATTCCGTTAACGCCAAGTTTAGCTGGTCGTTTAGGGATTGGTGGTTAATTTACAGTTTTTGAAAAAATTTTAGCTAGAGTAAGTTTAACCATGATACTGGTCTAGAATTTATGCACATTCAACGAATCACTGTTCAAAATTTTCGTTGTTTCGAGCATCTAGAGTTCGAGTTAAATCCAGATATCAATATTTTTGTTGGGAATAATGGTTCAGGGAAAAGTGCCGTTTTAGACGCGATCGCTGCTGCAATGTATCCTTATGTTGCCCAAGTTCAGGAAATTTCAGGAAAAAAAATAGAACTTCTTCCAGTTTTTAAAAAAGATTTACCAGTTCAAAAAAAAGGTAATCAGCAAAAAATCCAACCAGAGCTTACTGTCATCGCCAAAGATCTTCCCAAGTGGAAAATACTCTGTAAGTATCTTCAAGAAAATTCATCTTCAAAAATGTTTATGGGTGAGGTAGCACAATACAAACAAAACGGAACAAAAAAGCTATTTTCAGCATTAGAGGATAAGTTTTCTAAAAATTATAATTCTTCTTGTGAACTTTCGATTATTGCTTATTACAGAAGTGAACGTAACCTAACAAAAATTGATGAAGTTGCAACTATTTTTAATCACTCTTTTGATAGGTTTGATGCGCTCAATAATTCTTTTGATGGAACATCAAATTTTACAGATTTAGTAAATTGGTTCTTTGCTCGTGAATTTCAAGAGTTAAGAGAAGTCAGAAATCGGGGTGATATGAATTATGAATTGCCCGATCTTCAGCAAGTTAGAAATGCAATTAAAACGATTATTCATCCCAATGCTCGCGTTTACTCTAATCAAACAACTTCTATTCAATTAATGGTTGAGTGGACAACAGAAACGGGAGAAAAGCTGGAACTTTCCATTAATCAACTTAGTGCAGGTTATCGGAATATGTTGGCGTTGGTGATGGACTTTGCACGACGGTTAGCCCAAGCCAATCCCCATCTCGAAACTCCCCTAGAAGCCGAAGCCATTTTAATGATTGATGAAATTGATCTTCATTTACATCCCACTTGGCAACAAAAAATTATTCCCGATTTACGCAAAGTTTTTCCCAATACTCAAATTATTGCCACAACCCATAGCCCTGAAGTCGTTACAACGGTTGATCGCCACCAAGTTTGGATTTTAGAAGATTATCAAATCAAAGCTTGTCCAACACCTACGAAAGGAATGAAAAGCTCAGATATAGTACGATATGTTTTAGGGCTTGGTGATTTACGGCCTGATACGGAAGAATCAAGAAAATTAAAAGCTCTATTTGCAGCAATTGATGCTGGTAACTTGGAAGAAGCCAAACGATTACAAAAAGAATTAGAAGTATGGGAATTTTTTGATGCGGATATGACGAGAGCCAATATGCAAATTCGTCGCTTAGAAAGGAGTAGTCCAGTATGAAAAAAGTACTGAAATCTCCTAAACAACCTGATGAGCTTGATTTATATAAAAAACGTTTTTCTCATCAATCTAAAAAGTGGAAGGATGTTAAAAAAAGTCGTGAAACCTACGATGCTATTTGGAATACTTTATTGAGTGATCAAAAAGGACTTTGTGCTTATTGCGAAATGGCTTTAAGTTCAACTAATCGATCCGTCGAACATTTTATTCCTCGTAGCTATAAAAATTTAACACAAGAGAAAAATTACGAGCTGGATTGGAATAATCTGTTAGCCGTATGTCTTACCCCAGGCGGACTGATGGAAGTCGATTCAGCGCAGGCTAAGCTTTTTAAAAATAGTCCTTGTTGTGGTAAGAAAAAAGATGATTTTGTACCAGATGAACGTTTCTTAAATCCCCTTCACTTACCTACAGCCCGTTTGTTTCGTTTTTCTAGTGAAGATGGTGAAATTTTTCCCGATGAAACCGCGTGTAATCAGGTAGGTATTCCCATTGAAAATGTTGATTATACAATTAATGAAATTTTGGCGTTAAATGTCCCACGACTAAAGGATCAACGTTTGGCGGTGATTACTCAACTTGATGAAGATATTAATGAATTCGATGATGGAAGCGTTGATTTAGTTAATATTTATCGCAAGATTGCAGAAATTTATTTTGGAGATGGCACACAAAACTGGCCGAGATTCTTCACAACGATGCGTTGGATGTTGAAAGAAGGAGCAGAGCAATATTTACAAAGTATTGATTATAGGGGTTAGATCGCACACAAATATGGTTTTGAAACAAGAAGTGGTGGCAAGAGGTTATTTTATCAAAATTCACTGGCTATCAGCCCCATCTATGTCGTATGATTGTCTCAACATGAGAACCTATGGTAAAAATTTAACAGCTTTCAACCATACTCTTTTTTTGAACTACTGGTTAAACCCGATCTAGGATTTTGTGAGTTATTAGTATGAGTAGCGATACCATTTTCGGTAAAATTATTCGACGAGAAATTCCTGCTGATATTGTTTATGAAGATGACCTTTGTTTAGCTTTTCGAGATGTTAGCCCCCAAGCTCCTACCCATATTTTAATTATTCCGAAAAAAGCGATTCCTCAAATTTCGGCTGCTACCATTGAAGACCAAAATTTATTAGGGCATTTATTATTAACTGCCAATAAAGTTGCTGAACAAGTGGGTTTAAAAAATGGCTATCGATTAGTCATTAATAATGGTCAGGATGGCGGACAAACAGTTTATCATTTACATTGCCATTTACTCGGCGATCGCGCCTTAGGTTGGCCTCCTGGTTAATTAATAGTTAATAATTGCTTTCTATCTAAAAATATGCCCTATAAACTGCTATTTGTTTGTCTTGGTAATATTTGTCGATCGCCGTCTGCGGAAAATATTATGAATCACTTAATTCAAAAAGCAGGGTTAAGTGAACAAATTACTTGTGACTCAGCCGGAACATCGAGTTATCATATTGGCTCATCCCCTGATCGGAGAATGGCGGCAGCATTAACTAAACGGAATTTTACGGCAACAGGTAAAGCTAGACAGTTTGAAGTCTCGGATTTTGAAGAATTTGATTTGATCCTGGCAATGGACAAAGATAATTACCAAGATATTCTATCCTTAGACCGCCAAGGTATTTACCGAGATAAGGTGAAGTTAATGTGTGAATTTGCTGCTTATCATAACGATCAAGAAGTTCCCGATCCCTATTATGGCGGGCCTGAAGGGTTTAATTATGTGATTGATTTATTAGTTGATAGCTGTGAAGGCTTATTAACTTATGTTAAAAATCAGATCAAATCCTAACTAATGGTCGTGACGAGGAGGAACGGGATCATAACCGCCCGGATGGAACGGATGACAGCGCAAAATACGTTTAATACTCATCCATCCCCCTCGCCAAACGCCAAACCGTTCAACCGCCGCGATCGCGTAATGGGAACAGGTGGGCTGAAAACGACAAGAGGGAGGGAATAGGGGAGAAATGAAAACTTGATACAATCGGATTAATTTAAGCAATAAAAATTTCATCGTATTTAATGATTACAATTACTTATCTTCTGAAAGAATCAACGGTAATCTATCCTGACCACCACCAATAATAATCACCTTACTATTGGGAGACTCTGAGAGTTTTTGGGTTGCTTCAATCGCTTTGAGTTTGATAATTTTATCGGTTAAACTTTCCGATAGAATTTTTTGAGAATTGGCAATTCCTTGCGCTTCAACTTTTTTCCGTTCTGCTTCTTGACGGGCTTTCCCAATTTCTAAGGCTAATTTTTCGGTCTCTTGTTGAGTCGCCACCTTTTGTTGAATCACGGCTTGAATACTGTCGGGCAAAATAATATTCCGTAACAAGGTTTCCTCCACAATAAAGCCGAGGGGTTGCAGTTGTTCGGTCATGGCTCGATGGAGACTGTCTGCAATAATTGGCCGTTTTTCACCATAAATTGCATTTAAATCGTAACTTGCGGTAATTTCTCGAATTAAAGATCGAAAGCGAGATTGAATGATCTCTTTTTCATTATTACCTAACTTTTGATACACTTCAGCAGCTTTAGTGGGATCAAGGCGATACTGCAAGCTAACATCTAATTTAAAATTCAACCCTTCTTTGGAAGTTGAATCCACCGTTTCTTTGAGATCCTGTAAGCGAGTAGAAAAGGTCATCACTTCACCTAACGGATTAACCCAATACATACCAGGGGGGAGTGTATTCGTCGAAACCTGCCCGAATCGTTCAACAATGCCCACTTCTCCGGTGGGAATCACCACTAAAAATCGAGAGACAGATTTATAAATCAACGTGACAAAAGCCAGTAGGCTGATGAAGAAAGAGAGGATTTGCAGCAGTTTTTGTTGCTTTTCTCCTGCAATTTTGGACGCATTGAGAAAAACAAAAAAAGCGATTAGGGCAGTCAGGGCTGAAATAATCAATGACATCGGGGGCTACGCTCCTCTGTTGGTAAGTTTTCTGTTGTCATCAACCCGTATTCCGCATTCCAGCCGCAATTCCATTAATGGTTAACATGGCTCCTCGGAGTAACTCATCTTTGGAATAACGACGATAACGGACGGTATTAGAAGCCTCTTCCTGGGTAACTTGCCGCAGACGTTTTAAGAGCGATACTTGCAAGAATCCTAAGGGGACAATGGTACGATTTCGTAGTTGCACGGATTTCTGTAGGCTGCGATCGCCGTCCAATAAATTTTTATGGGCAGTAATCTGGAGAATAATGTCACGGGTGAGGTGATACTCATCGGCAATTTGTTGGAAAAGTCGCTGGAATCGTTCTCGATCTTCCGGCTTGGAGAGTTCTTTGACGTAATGTTGAGCAATACTTAAATCCACTTTAGATAAGGTCATCTCTACCTTGGCGATTACCATATTAAAAAATGGCCATTTAAAGTAAAAATAACGCAATAATTTGAGATTTTTAACCGGATCTTGGTCAACAAAGGATTTTAGCGCACTTCCAACGCCATACCAGGCAGGCAATAAGAAACGGCTTTGTGTCCAACTAAAGACCCAGGGAATGGCTCGCAGGGTACTGAGATCCCGTTTACCACTACTGCGACGGGCAGGACGAGAACTAATTTGGAGTTCACTAATTTCAGAAATGGGGGTAATAGAGAGGAAAAAGTCCAGAAAATCCGGCTCTTCGTAAATTAAAGACCGATAAACTTTGCGGGAGGAAGCCGATAAGTCTTCCATAATGCGGTTCCACGGTTCAATATAATCGAAACTGCTTTTCAGTAAGCTGGCTTGAATCACCGCTGCCGTCAAGGTTTCCAGATTATAGAGGGCTAATTCGGGCAAGGAGTATTTAGACGCGAGGACTTCTCCCTGCTCGGTAATTTTAATGCGTCCATCGACAGTACCGGCAGGTTGGGCCAAAATCGCTTTATAGGCCGGGCCGCCCCCTCGACCAACCGAACCCCCTCGACCATGAAACAGGCGGAGAATTAAGCCATATTCCTGGGCAACTTGTTGGAGAGCTTTTTGGGCTTTGTGAATTTCCCAGTTACTACTCAGAAATCCTGAATCCTTGTTACTGTCTGAGTAACCCACCATGATTTCTTGTAAGTTCGAGGGCGATAGTAGGGACTCTGGTGGCGCGATCGCGAGATTTTCATCCTGGGTTTCCCAGCGGGCGAGAGCTTGATAGCTTCCGGCCAGGGCTGCCCGATAGAAAGATAGCTCAAATAGACTCCTCATGATGCCTGGGGCATTTTTTAAGTCTTCAACGGTTTCAAATAGGGGAACAATGCGGACAGAGCTACTCGCGGTTGCCGGATCGTATAATCCTGCTTCTTTTGCTAAGAGTAAGACCTCTAGAACATCACTTGCATCGTTGGTCATACTGATGATGTAGGTATGACAAATTTCTATCCCAAATTCTTGCTGGAGGGAGCGTAATGTCCGTAAGGTTTCGATGCTTTCACAGGTTCTTTCGGAAAAGGGCATGTCCTGGGGAATTAGGGGTCGTCGAGTTTGGAGTTCTATGCTTAGCCAATTAATTTTGTCTGCTTCACTCAGTTCATCGTAGGGACAGGGAAGCACTCCCATATAGGCCGCAATTTCTGCGATCGCTTCTGCATGACGGGAAGACTCTTGACGAAAATCTAATTGCACCAACGTAAAGCCATAAACTTCCACTTGGGTAATGAGTTGTTCTAACTCCAGACAACTTAGTCCTGTTTCCAATAAATTTCGTTGAATAAGTTGTAATTCTTCTAAAAATTCTTTTCCTGAGCGATAGTATTGGGGTTGGTTGGTTTTGCTAACCATTGAGCGTTCATCGGGATTCGACAGTCGATGGTTGCGGTCTAAGGTATTTTCCAATCGCTTTTGGATATAGGCCAACTTCATGCGGTAGGGTTCCTGGCGATAACGGAGCATCACGCCTTCGTAAATTTCAGGTAATTGCATGCGATCGCGCTCCAAGGAATCTAAAATTTCCTGGGAAACCTTACACCAATGGAGAGAAGGACTGAGAACCGACGTTAATTCATAGATGCTATTCAGGTATTTTTTCAACACCATGCCCCGCTGATAACAGGCCGTCTGCCAAGTGACTTCAGGGGTGACCGAGGGATTGCCATCGCGATCGCCGCCGACCCAGGAGCCAAAGTAACAGAAATTCGGGCGAGGGGCACGCAACCAAGGAAACTTACTTTTAATAGCTAATTCTAAACGTTTGGCTAATTGGGGAATGGCATCAAACAAAACCTCATCAAAATAGTGAAGCGCGTAATCGACCTCATCTAACACAGTGGGCTTAAATTGGTGTAATTCATCTGTCCGCCACCAAAAACGGATTTCCTCCGTCAATTTTTCCATCGCAGCTTTCGTTTCCCAAGAGCTTAGCCAATCGGTTCTTGCTAGGCTGATTTCTAACTGGTCTAACTTCCGTAAAATATGGTCAATGCGGCGTTGCTTGCGGCGAATGGTGTGGCGTACAATCTCTGTCGGGTGAGCCGTAATCACCAGCCGAATATCTAACTGGTCTAATAACCGTTGAATCTGCTTGGGAGGAACATTAAGTTGTTTGAGTTGGCCAAAGAGCCAATTAAAATCCCCCACCTGTTCGGTACTCCCCCCTTCACCTATATTTTTCTTGATTAGGCTGAGTTCGATGGGGAGGGAATTGAGAGCCTCTTCTCCTTTTTCTTCATCGTAGGGGGCAGGAGTTGTACTGTGGGAAGATTCCCTGCGATTGCGTTCCTGTTCGCGCTGTTCATAATGCTGCTCCACAATATTAATCAATTGAAAGTAGAGCGCAAAGGCACGGGCTGCCCGAATAGCATCATTCAATTCTAATTTTTCAATACGTTCGGTGATACCCTGTAAAGACAGTTCTGACATTTCGCTTTTTTGATCTTCCAAGGAACATCGCGATCGCAATTCACTTAAAAGATCGACTAATTCCTGCCCACATTCTGATTGCAAAACTGATTCCCAAAGATCCTCAACCAATTTCAAACGGTGGTTTAAAACCGATCCATCTGACTGGGCCAAACGCGCAGTCGCGTCAACTGAATTAGACGTAGTGACCCCATCAAAAGCGGTAGTAGAGGATTGGATGACCGGACTCATAGGTACCTCAATAGTTATTGACAATGCAAAAATGGCAGAAAAAGTGAACGTAGCAATCGAGTTCTAACCCGCCTAAAAATGCTCAATCCAGATTATTGTATCGGTTCTGGCCGATCTTGGATTGTTATTAGGACAACGAAATATTTAGAAATGCGTATTTATTCGAGATCTTCGACATGAAAGTATTAGGGATTGATTTTACTCTAAGCTTAAGACCCTTGTCCGTTCCCCCGTAATTTCAATCAGGCTATTTGCTGGCAAAGCTTGCCATTCTCCCCCAAATAATGGCTCAGAAGCCACGATCACCGCCTCTGGATATTGAGCCTGCTGTTCTAACCAATACAAACTAGGCACGGGTTGACGGTTAGCGTAACGAGAAGCCACCAACTGTTGACCATCGCTGAGGATAATATTAGCCGAAAAATAAGTGTGTTGAGCTTTCGCCAATTGCGTGAGCTTCAGTAAGGTATTTTTTAAAGCCATTGCTAGGGAAATTTCAGGCGTAGTTTGTAACTCATTAATAATCAAGGCAAAAATATGCTCAGAATCCGTTGTCCCGTGAATTAATTGATAACTTTCATCACTCAGTTGATTCCGAATCGGACGATAAAGGGTTTTACGAAAATGATGAATAAAGCCATTGTGAATAAACAATAATTTTCCCTGGGTAAAGGGCTGACAATTGGTTAAATCAACGGCTAAAGGCGGTGTAGCACTCCGCACATACCCCAAAATACAAGGAGATTCTACATAACGGCTCAGATGGGGTAAATTAACATCACTCCAAATCGGTAAAATATTTTTATAGAGATAGGGATTGTCTTCTTTTTGGGCGTTAAACCAACCCACACCAAAGCCATCGGCATTTAACAGTCCTGCCGTCATTTCTTTCGGTTGATAACTTTGAACAATTAACGAATGTTCGGGTTGATAAAGTAATTGATCTAGTTGGATCGGTTTTCCTAAATAGCCTAACAAGCGGCACATAAGCAAGGATGGTAATTTTCAGCAATGAAGATTGCAGCATTCTTCTTTACTATCCTATAGGCTGAGGGCAAAGGCTGTTGTCTTGATTACGTCTTCTTCTTTTAATCGCGATCGCTGAATCAATCTCAATAAACAAGACATCCCACCAGTACCGATTTCAACAATCTGATCATTTGGGAGATGCCTATCAAGCTAACACGTCAATCTTAAAGAACCTGCTCAACTTCCGCAATCTCGGGGATCATTTCTCTCAACCGACGCTCAATGCCCATTCTCAAGGTCATCGTCGAACTAGGACAAGAACCACAGGCCCCTTGTAAACGTAATTTAACGATCGGCCCATCGATCTCGACTAATTCCACATTGCCACCATCCGCCATCAGATAGGGGCGCATTTCATCTAAAACGGTTTCAACATTGTTGGGTGTTAATTCTAAAGTGGTGGATGCCATGGTTAACCTCGGTAAAGAAATAATTGCATTGCTGTTAAGTTTATCCTAGCGTTAATTTGTTTTGTTCTTGAGATCAAGCTGATATTTCGTCCGTTGGCCCTATTAATAGAGTAAGAAGCTTGTACGATGCTACGTCCAGTCAATATGTTTAGCTAGCTAATCTATAACTTGTGCAAACCAATGATCTTAAACGCTACTGATAAAAATGAGTTAAGGATGGGGTGTAATGGCAATAACGGTTATTTCTCGTTGATTCGGCCCATAATGCCAAAATATTCGATAAGCTCCATGCGTTTTATTTTCAACATAAGATTCAAACACTTCTTCACCGTTTCGACCTTGAATTGCAGTGTATTTATGGGTCTGTAAACTCGGATGGCGAAGATTCGTTTCAATTAAAGCCAATGTCTTTAAAACTTTTTTCAATTTTTTATCATTATGAGCTTCAAGTTCTGTTAAAGCTATTTTGGCTGTAGGTTGAAATATTAAGCGAAAATTTATTGACATGCTTGAAATCAAATTCTACACGATCAACCTAGTTGCTTGAAGCAACAGTTGGAAACTTAAAAGGAAAGTTCATCACAGTTATCTATCTCTAAATCTGCATATTGAGCAAAAGAACCAATATATTCACCCCTACCTTGAGCAGAATCCTTTAAACCCTGCTTAACGGCTTCTAACGCTTCAGGATTTTCAAAAAGCCAGCGTTCTCGTCCGGGGATATCTACGATGGGTTCTAATAAAATGTGTCCGAGATCATTGATCAGCACACGATAAATTTTGCTTGTTATACCAGTCTCAAAAGCAATTTTTCCTTGACTATCAGACTGAACGATGTTTTCTATGACTCGAAATTCGGTATTAAGCATAAAGATTGTTTACTTTATCTAAAATTGTAGATTAATTTCTCGTTTATTAAAAGGTAAATCTTGATTGATGGCATCAATTTCTTCCTGTTCCAGTTGATTAATTTCACCGATATAATGAAGTAAAATTTGACTCATTTTTTGATTATAAAAACGGTGTAGGCTGTAGTTCGGCGTTGCGGGAAATCCCCTGCGTCGTTTGTGTTGGCCGCCCGCGCCTGGGTCAAAGAGTTTTATTCCTTGACTAATTGCCCATTCAATCGGTTGATAATAACAGGCTTCAAAATGTAAACAATCGTATTCTTGAAAACTGCCCCAATACCGTCCGTAAAGGTTTTCTCCTTTGCGTAAACAGAAAGACAAGCCCACCGGATGCTCACTATTATTTTCATTAAAAGCCGTGACTAACACCACGCGATCGCGATAATTCGGATAAAGATTTTCAAAAAATTTACGAGTGAGATATTTACTGCCCCAATAAAACTTATCGCAAGTGCTGCTGTAAAACCGATAAATTAAAGGAAATAAATGATGGGGAATGTCTTCTCCTGCTAAGGTTTTAATCGTTAAGCCTGCTTGATCAACCGCTTTACGTTCCCGCTTAATATTGCGCCGTTGATTAGCATTAAACATTTTTAAATAATCATCAAAGCTTGCAAACTCCCGATTTGTCCAGATGTAACTATGGTGTAACCAGGGGGTAAATCCATAATTTTCCATCCGTTGTCGCCATTCAGGATTAACAAACAAAAAATTACAACTGGATAAACGGTTGCGATCGCAGAAATGATCAATTGCCGAAACCATCATTTCCGTTAACGTGAACTCATCTTCATCAGGTGCGATTAAAAACTGATACCCTTCCGCCGGCGTAAAGGGAGTCATGCCCAATAATTTCGGGTAATATTCAATACCGAGACGATAGGCTAAATTTGACCATTGATGATCGAAAACAAATTCGCCATAACTGTGACCTTTCAAGTATAAGGGGGCTGCTGCTACCAAGGTTTGACCCTTCCACACGGTTAAATGACAGGGTTGCCATCCTGTTTTGGCGGTTGCACTGCCAGAAGCTTCTAAATTATGGAGCCATTCCCACTCTAAAAACGGCGTTTTTAACGGTTGAGCCAACGCATCCCAAGCCGCTTGAGGAATATCTGCCATTCGTTGCTGCCAAGTTACCGTATATTGAGACTTCAAAGATTTAAACATTGCAATGCTTGAGTCACTTTTAGGGGCTTTTTATTAAGGTATCGCAACTATTCTTAATGTTCCACCCGATAGTGGAGAAAAATTTCCTGTTCTTGCTGTTTGACAGACAGTAACTGTAAGGCTTTGGCCTGGGTTAACAAAAACCCTTCTCCCTCAACCGGCGTGGGAGCCAACTTTCCGCCGACTAAAAAGGGGCAAATCGTTAACCAAATCTCATCAATGCAATCTGCGGTGAGTAGGCTACTGACTAAGGTTCCACCGCCTAAAATAGCTAATTTTTTCAGACCGAATTCTCCCAATTGGCCTAAAGTTGCTGGCCAGGCGATCGCCTCTCCTTCCATTTCTGCTCTAATCACTTTCTCAAAGCCTGAAGATTGCTGTTGTTGCCAATGATTAGCCCCTGTATCGGTCGTTAACAGCCAACGGGGAACAGGTTGAGAAAAAAAACGCCATTGGGAATCGAGTTTCCCCGATGCAGAACAAACGATGTGGACAGGTTGGGGGGGCTGATTGCGCTGTTGTCGTTGGGCTAATAACTCTGAATTTTGAATTGATAACGTAGTCCCATAGGCTCTTAAGGTTGTAGCTCCGAATATCACCCCATCAACCAGAGCAATTTGGGCTTCTAAATGCTCTTTATCTCGTTGGGAACCAAAGCGGGCAGGAGAAGAGGTGCGATCGCTGATTTTGCCATCGGCGGTCATGGCTAGAATTACTGTCGTCGAGGGGCGTTCTCTCACGGTACCAGACGGATTGAGTTGTCTAATTAAAATAATATTGAAGCCTTAAGAGTTTTAAATCGACAAATTCTACAAAAATCATCAAAAATAAAACCATAAGCTAATAATAGCTCTTTAAAAGACTATTTTGTCATACTTAAAAAAGCGGTAAAAGGTTTTAAAGAAAAAAAATGTACCTATCTTTACAAAAAGTTCTAGACTGAAAGTGATAGAAAATGACAGGTTCACATTATAAATTAGAGACAAAGAAACGTTTTTAACGAGGAGTAACAAGTTTGAAAAAGATAGAAGCCATCATCCGTCCCTTTAAATTAGATGATGTGAAAATCGCCTTGGTTAATGCTGGCATTGTTGGGATGACAGTGTTAGAAGTCCGTGGTTTTGGTCGCCAAAAAGGTCAAACGGAACGTTATCGGGGATCGGAATACACCGTTGAGTTCCTACAAAAGCTCAAAATCGAAATCGTCGTCGAAGATGCTCAAGTTGATATGGTTGTCGAAAAAATCATTTCTGCTGCCCGTACTGGCGAAATTGGCGACGGTAAAATCTTTATCAGCCCTGTTGATTCCGTTATTCGGATTCGGACAAGTGAAAAAGACAGTCGAGCTATCTAACGCTTTGAGCAACCAATTTTCGCTCTAACTGATAAATTAGGTGTTTTTTCCTGATTTATTGCCTTCAGCGCAAACTAATGTCGCCCATTGGGGGAGTAGGGATGCAAAGGCTCTCCCCCGATGACTGATTTCATGCTTTTGCGCGGCCGACATTTCTGCAAAAGTTTTTTGGTATTCAGCAACATAGAAAATGGGATCGTAGCCAAACCCCCCCTTTCCTCGGACTTCTTTGAGAATTTCTCCCGGACAAATCCCTTCGCTTTGGGCCGCAATAGAACCATCAGGACGCGCGATCGCGACGGCACAAATAAACTGAGCATTGCGGTTAGCGTTATCTCCCAATTCCCGCAGTAAACGTTCAATGCGTTCTTGATCGGTTTTACCATAACGGGCAGAATATAACCCTGGGGCACCATTGAGAGCATCAACCGCTAAACCGGAGTCATCGGCGATCGCCCATTGTCCTAACGCCTTAGCCACTTGAGACGCTTTCAGACAAGCATTGGCCATAAAGGTAGACTCGGTTTCCTCAATCTCTAAATCAGCCGGCTTTAAAACTAACTCCCAATCTAATCCACCTAAATAGGCCTGCATTTCTGCTAACTTACCCGGATTTCCCGTTGCCACCACTAACTTTTCCATAAACGGTTTTCCTCACTAGATCTTTCCTAAATATTTTATTAGAATCGTCAGCATCAATCCCTGGAGCGCAAGAATCCGTTCCCCTTAGATTGACTACATGAGTTGTTTATTGAATCTGTTTAAAAATATCATGGACAAAAACACAGTTTTTCAAACCCTTCAACAAGGGGTACGGGTGACGGTCGGAGCCACAGCGTCTTTACTTGAAACCCTCCAAGATCCCCAAAAACGCAACACCACCCTAAGCGAATTGCAAAGTCAACTGAGCCAACAAACCCAACTTTGGGCAGAAAAAGGCTTAGTTACAGAAGAAGAAGCGCGGCGTTTAGTCGATGCCTGGTTAGCGAAACAAAAATCTTCTGCGAATTCAACTTCTAGTAACCCTAGTAGTAGCACTTCACCCAGTTCTAGCGTGACTTTTAATAACGCTCAATCGGAAATTCAAGCGTTGACCGAACAACTCATCGCCCTAAAAAATGAACTAGAGCAAGCTCGCAATCAAAATAATTAGCCGACCTCCCCGAATTTATACTTATTTTCAATAACAATGCAATCATCAAATGCTTTTATAGCAAGCGTTGAGGACTGTCAGTATTGGCAAGCTTATTGGGAATAACGATAACCATAAAAAACGAGGGCTACTCCTATACGGTAAAGTTTCCCTCTGAATTCCTGCATATTTGATTTTTCCAGTAAACTAATCAATTCCAATAACGTACTTACGCCATTCTTGATTATGTTCTCCTCTGGTATGTTTAACCAATTCAAAATGTAGGCTACTGTAAGGCCGACGAGGTTGAACGGCTAGGGGCATATTGGCTTCTTTCGGAGTGCGATTTCCTTTGTTGACATTACATCTGACACAAGCTGTCACTAAGTTTTCCCACGTATCTCCGCCGCCTCTAGACCGAGGAATCACATGATCGATAGTGAGTTGTTCGCCTCGATAGTTGCAATACTGACAGGTATGGCGATCGCGTTCTAAAAGATTGCGTCGAGTTAGGGGAATTTCTTTATAGGGAACCTTAACAAAATGGCGCAGACGGATCACCGTCGGGAAAGGTAAATCAGCAAGCAAAAAATGACCATTATGTTCGAGTTGCTCCGCTTTTCCTTTAAGCAACAAAACGACCGCCCTTCGCCAACTGGTGATATTAAGCGGTTCATAGGAGGCATTAAGCACCAGAACCTTGCTCATAAAACTCGAATTTTGGACTAAATTTTTTTGATGGTAACATATACATCCTATTTTGTCTGCATTAAGATGATGGGGCTTCTTTCCACATTTTTCCACTTAAAACCCTAAGTAAAAGGTAGAAACTGCTTGAAATTTCTATCTGTAATGGGACTGACATCCCTAGTTGCCAAACCTAAGCTAGAGATATCGGTAAAGGCACAATTTACCGAACCCCAAAATTGACGGAGAGGAGTTTTCAATGTTGAATTTAAATCATGCAAAATCAGGAAAAGCCGCACTAGCAGCTTTATTAATCGGTACAACGTTGTTCGGTTCTTTTGTTCCTGTCTCTGCAAAACCAACTCGCCAACAACTAACATCGGGCAATAGTGTTTTTCGTTCTGCTCCTTCCTCTAACTACAATCGTAATCAGAACCAAAATTTTTCTAATACCAATCAACGGACGATTCCGTCAGGAACACTGATTCCCCTCACGTCTAATGAGACTGACACCCTGACCATTAGTCCTAATGAATCCCGTACTTTACGCTTGAATGTCGCGTCCAATATTCGCGAAGCCAATGGCAATATTCTTATTCCCGCAGGAAGTGAGGTAACAGGACAATTGCGCTCTTCAGAGACAGGGGTTCAATTCATTGCTCAACAACTAACACTCAATAATGGTCAACGTTATTCTCTCAATGCCACATCCCGTGAGCTAGTCGGTTTTCAATCAGAGAATTCAGGATCTTCTGCGGGAGATATTATCAAAGGAACCTTAGCTGGAGCAGGAACTGCTACGATTATTTCGGGAACGACCGGCGATCGCCGCATTACCCCTTTAGAAGTGCTAGGCGGTGCTGCTGTCGGTGCTTTAGCGGGATGGGCATTACCCCAAGCAGGAATTATCGGTGGAGGCACCAGGGAAGTGATGACCATTGATCCGAGTCAAGATTTAAACCTAACCCTACAGGCTCCCTTATATCTCAATGCAACGTCGTCTCAATCTCGATGGAATAGTCGTTCTTTCTCTTGGTAGAACGGAGTGAATCGTTTTTCGCTTCTAATCCCCTAACGGTAGGGGATTTTTTTAATGCCATTAGCATCTGAAGGGTGATGATCCCGTAAACGGACTAATCTATATTCGGTAGCAAAGGTAACGGTCAAGGAAAAAAAAAGCCGTTATTGTTGCACAAATCCTACTGTATAGAGATAAATACTTATGACAGAACTCGCCATTGAAACCTGCCCTGTTTGTGGAGTGACCATTGAAAACGGAGCTAAAGTTGTATTTTCTGTAGGAGCACCCGGAACAAGAGCAAAGCTCTGGGCAAGAGTCTGTAATTTTGCGAAAAGTCCCGATTGTATTAATCAAGATGAGTCTGCTATTGGAGCTGTTCAAAATAGTGATTATTATGCTTAATCTCTAAATAAAAAAAGACTTGCAGCATTTTCTCGCTCAAGTCTTCACTATCTCAGTATTTTATTGAATATGGCAATCCTAAATGATTCGTATCGAATGAATAAAGATGAGGAGCAATGGCAAGAGCCGATTGTTGATAATTAATTACGTGCCGGCGATTTTTCGAGAATTTCCACTAAAATCCATTTGCGATCGCTGCTATCGGCGGGAGGATTGGGAATCCGTTCTTCTCGAACTTTGAGTTTGTAAAGATTGCCGGGTTCAAAGGTGAAACCTTCAATTGCCCCATAAAAGAAACGCCATTGTTCAGCCGCTGATTCCTTAACCTGTAAGCAGTCCATCCGCATTACCCCCGTGCAGGGAACCGTTTGACTATTCACATAAATAATTTTTTCGATGCCTTTTGTGTAGGCTGGATCGGGAATAAAAGTTAACGTTTGAGTGGTTTGACCATCCTGATATTGAATTTTTAATTCACCTTTAGCATTAATTTCATAGCGATTGGCGGCGGCTAACGCTTGTAAAAAGTCGCTTTCATGCTTCATGGTATCGCCAGGGCAAGCCATGCGGGTTGTTCCTAATGGGGATTTAATGTCCAGTTGATTACCCTGTACGCTGTAATTTCCCATAAAGCGATTGCACCCGGCTGATCCCCCAATCCGATTTCGTTCAAACCTGACGGTAATCGGTCTAGCCGTAACGGGTTTAGTTTGGCCCATTGATACCAGTTGCCAAGAAGTCTTGTCCAGTCTGTTGGTACTACTCATGGGAGCGGGGGTAAAAACTAAAGTTTGGGTTTTCTGCCCATCCCGATATTGAATTTCCAGTTCCCCTTTGCCGTTAATGGTGTAATTTTTCGCAGAGGATAAGGCTTTTAAAAAAGTGCCTTCTTGCTTCATTAAGTCTTCTGGGCAAGCCATCATGGTAGAAGCTAAGGGGGAACCAATGGTGAGTTCATTGCCTTTGACTTTAAACCCGCCCATATAACGGTTACAACCGGATGATCCGGAGAGACGATCTTGGGTAAAAGAAAGCGTAATCGGCTTTTCTCCAATCGGTTTAGCAGTTCCTAAAGAACGGAGTTGCCAAGCGGTATTGTTTAAATTTGGTGTATTTTGAGCCGGTTTAACGGGGCTGGCTTGAGCCGATGGTAAGATTTGACCTGGGAGAAAACCACTGGTTAAACTAATCAAAGTAATGCCTGTACTCGCAGATAAGGCACTTAATCTAATTACTATTTTGCTTAACTTAAGCATAATTCTTGATATCCCTTCTTTTATCCTGTTTTTTATCTTATCATTTTCTTCTGAAGCTTTTTCTCTAGTATTCACTATTTGAACAGTCCACTTTTGATGAAACCCTATCAGCAAGTCCCAATTGAAGAGTGTGGTGAACCCTTATTAGCGATCGCGTTCCCCCATGTGGTTTTAACAGAGCCGCCGCCCTATCAGCAATTGGGAGCCGATTATCAGGGAAAATCACCCTATTTTTTGCGGCAGAGTGTTATTGAAGCCCTCGATAAAGCCCAAGCCAGTTTGGCGCAACGTTATCCTGGTTGGAAAATTTTGATTTTTGATGCTTATCGTCCGGTTCAAGTTCAACAATTTATGGTGGATTACACTTTTCAAGGTTTACTCGACCAGCAGGGCTTATCGGCTGAGAATTTATCCCCAAAAGAGCGCGAGGATTTATGGCAACAGGTTTACAAAATTTGGGCAGTTCCCAGTTATGATTTAGCCACGCCGCCGCCCCACAGTACAGGGGCAGCCCTAGATATTACGCTGTTAGATGGGTCGGGAAATCCAGTGAATATGGGGGGAGAAATTGATGATTTGGCGGATTGGTCTGATCCAAATTTTTATCGCGATCGCCCCGATGCCCAATCCCAAATGTTTCATTATCATCGAGAGTTGTTGCGGGAGGTGATGGAATCCGCCGGCTTTTTACGACACCTAGGGGAATGGTGGCATTTTTCTTTGGGCGATCAGATGTGGGCTTGGCTGTTTAATCAACGGTGTGCTCAAGATTCAGCTTATCCAGCGATCGCGAGATATGGGCGGATTTGAATATCCAACTATCAAACGGACGCATTGCAGCTAATTTCAATAACAATGAAAGTATAAAACACCTTGATAGAAAAGCTTCTGCCCCTTCTTTTTTTGAAAAATGACTATAGAACTATTTTTTCCGAATCGGGCATCGATAGCGGACAAGGGGAGGATTGTCCGTAATATCCGTTAAACGCTTCTGATCCTTAGAAAGCCTAAAACGAAGAGATTGCTGCCATTTTTCCCCTTCACCAGAAAAATCAGCAACGACATGAAGCTCAAGTTTTCCTTCCGTCTTGATAGACCGCACAGAGCCATGACTTTCATAAAAGTGTAGTTCTTTAGCCGTTATTTTTAGCTGCGTATCATCCAAGGAACCACACTGTTTCAAGTTTTCCATCCATAAACCCTGAAAGCGGGCTGGAATCGACTTGTGGGTTTCTCCGGCGATCGCGCTTCCCGCTAGTAGGAAGACCGTCATCAATACTTGACTCAGAGAAATAAAAATTTTAGTGTTTTGCATCTGCTTATAAACTAGTGACAATAACAAAATTTATTGCATAATCAATGCGCTAAAGGCTTAAACAGTTGTAAGTCCCATATATCGGTATAAATTTAGGACAGATAAAACGCTTAGACAACATCGTTGTTAGACTCTCAGTCCTGCTAATTGATCGGCAATACTCGCGTCTATTTTTCCTTATTGTATGTAAATTTGATTGTTTTGATACTAATTATATCAAGACGAAGATCTCCATAGAGTTGCTTTGAGTTACGCCAACCAAAACTACATTGACACGAAATTTAGGGTACAACGATGAGAACAAGGAGAGACTATACAACAGAAAAAACACTTGACCCTATTTCAGTCGCGTCTAGTACCTTAAGTATTAATTCGTAAATAAAAACACTGATAAAAAATCTCAATATTAATCCCTACAATTAAAATTTCAGAAAGTGTATTATGAACACTTATAAATTTTACATAGTCGATCACGTGAGAAATATTCTTAATATTCACAAATGTGTTCCTTCCCCCTATTAAATTGGGTAACGATTTTGTCCCTTATCGCGATCGCTGTTCCTCAACCTAAGGATCAACGCTACTCCCGTTACTCCCCTTGAGACCACTCCTGAACTCAAAGATATTGTTCCTGAAAAAAACGATAATCCTGTTCTAGAGCCTGAAAAAAATGATAATTCTGTCTTAGAAAGTGAAAGCCCAACGCTGGCGAAAGAAACCTGTGATTTTCAATCCAATACAAATCTGGTTAGTCCTGAAATTATAAATTTAGGGCAATTGAATGTCGATGGGCAAACGGTTGTATTGCAACTCAGCGGTAGTACTGTCTTGACTAAAGAGAGTCTAGATAATCAAAAAGAAATTAATGATATTTTTGAACAAAATCAAGGAAAAGCACTCAATAAAACAGATTTTATCGAAATTTATCAAGATATTGCTGAATCGCTAACTCAAATTTATCTTAATCAAGGTTATATCACTTCAAAAGCTGTTCCTCAGGAAAAATTAGAAATTCCCATTGATGGTATTGTTACGATTCCTATTCTCGAAGGACGTTTGAAAGAAATTGTTCTAATCAATAGGGGAAGACTAAATCCTAACTATATCTGCGATCGCGTGGGCTTAGGTGTGGGTGTTCCCCTTAACATTATTCAAATCGAAGAACAACTCAGATTACTCAAACAAAATCCCCTTTTATCAGGTATTAACGGCAGCCTTAAGGAGTCAGGCACAGCAGGATTCAGTATTCTTGAAATCACGGTTCAGGAGAACCAACCATTCAGTGCAAACCTCAGTTTTGATAACTATTCCCCCATTAGTTTAGGCTCGGAAAGAATGGGAATTTTTCTGGGATACAAAAATCCGACGGGTTTAGGAGATGATATCTCAGCAAACTATTATCGTTCCACCACAGGCGGCTTGAATATAGCAGATTTTAGCTATCGTGTTCCGCTCAATCCGATGGAGGGCACTCTACAATTACGGGCTACCCCGACTTGGACAAAAGTAACTCAAGCCCCCTTTGATCAATTCGATATCACGGGAACGAATCCAGCCTATGAAATTAGTTATCGTCAGCCGTTAGTACGGAGTATTCGAGATACCTTAGCGCTTTCTCTTGGATTTCGTTATCAAGACGGAGAAACTCTCGGTTTAGGCCGACCCGATTTATTTGGAAATAGTCGTACCAGTGTTATTCAATTTAGTCAAGATTATGTGCATCGAGAGCTTGATGGTGTATGGTTTTTCCAATCCCAATTAAACTTTGGTACGGGTTTATTTAACGCCACTCAAAATGCTGATCCTCTGCCTACCGGCAATTTTTTTAACTGGATAGCTCAAGGTCAACGATTGCAACGATTAACGGAAGATCAATTATTAATTCTTCAAGGCAGTTTACAGCTTACCCCGGATAGCCTTTTACCCGATTATTTATTTATTATTGGCGGTGGTCAATCAGTACGGGGTTATGTGCAAAATGCCCGTTCTGGCGATAATGGGTTTCGTTTTTCCATTGAAAATCGCATTACTTTAGTACGGGATGCAGAGGATGTTTCTATCTTTGAAGTTGCGCCTTTTATGGATATGGGATCCGTTTGGAATAGTGCGGGTAATCCCACTCAGTTGCCTCCCAATACTTTTTTAATGAGTACAGGTCTAGGACTCATTTGGAATAATGCTTTTTTTATTAATGGGCTAAATCTACGGTTTGATTATGGCTTACCCATTATTGATCTGCACAGTCCTGTAAATAATCTTCAAAATGATGGTATTTATTTTCAACTAAATTATCAGCCATCATTTAAAAAATAGCTTTTTTAGCAATAATTTTAATTATTTTTTCTATTATCTAATACTGAAATACTGAATCTAATACATGAATGAGCTAACGAATTCCAATGATGCTATCAACCTTGTAATTAGTCGCTATCAAACGGCTTTGGACTGCTTGGACAAACCCAAGATTAAACTATCAGCCCAGCAAGTTTTAGAAATTTTAGCGGCACGGGATGAACTTCAACGAGCTTTAAAGGATGAGCAAGCTATCCCCCCTGATTTGCTCTCTCAGATTTATGATTTAGACGCTAAGTTGAAAGGAAAAGCCGACAAAATCAATCGAGCGATCGCATTGGCGGAGTATCGAGAAAGTTTACCCGAACCGCCCCAAGATTGGTGGTGGCAACTAGACAGTAAAAATGCAAATTTATTATTCAAGGCAATCTCTATCCTGACTTGGACAGGAAGTTTAGGATTGTTGGCAAATATTGCCAGTCGTTTTTTAAGTGGTGGAGTCGGGGTTGTGGGAGCTGCCGCTATTTTTTTTCCTAGCTTTTTGACCATGCTTCAAGCGAGAAGTGAACTCACGGAAGCGGGACAACAACGTTTTGAAAATACCTTGATTCAATTAGGAATTCCTCATCAGTATCGGGAACCCATTAAATTTTTGACGCTGTTGATGTTGTTTGGCTTCTTATTAGGTTTTTGGTTTTTGATTCCCAGTATTTCTGAAATTTATAATCAGCAGGGACTGCGGAGTGCGAAAAAGGGAAATTTGGGAACGGCTCATGAAAATTATCAACGGTCGATTGCCTTGAATCTTGATAACGTCGATGCTCACTATAATCTGGGAAGTCTGTATGAAGATTTACAGGAATTTGATAAGGCGAAGATGGAATATCTTATTGCTGTGCAAGGAAATGTTCCAGAAGCCTATAATAATTTAGCGCGGTTATTTATCCGAGAAAAAAAATATCCCGAAGCCGTTTCTCTGATACAACAAGGTCTTTTACTTGCTGGGAAAACCGAGGGGCCAACGGAAGTAAAATATAACCTGTTTAAAAATTTAGGATGGGCCAGATTTGAGCAAAATCGAGACCTCGAAGCTTGGCAAGCTTTACAAGTGGCAACAGGGATAGCTAAAAGTCCAGAAATCGCCCCCTATATTGCTAATCCAGGGTCTTCCTATTGTTTATTGGCCCAAGTACTGGATAGATTAAAACAGCCCTCGATCGCCGAATGGAAAAAATGTAACGAATTAGGCTCTACTCTTAATCCTGATGAGGATACCTGGTTAAATCTTAGCTATCAAAAACTACAGGAGGCAAAACCATGACACGACCCCATTTTGTATTCATCCTGTTTACAGGAATAATTTTGGGATTAGGCTTAGGGGGGAGCACTTCTCCTGCCCAGGCCCGACCCACAGCCCTCAACTTAATTTCCGAAATTAGGGGCAATGTTTTGCTCAAGCGGAGTCAATGGCAAAATTTTAAAAAAGCCAATGTCGGGGATTTACTGAATGTTTCGGATCAATTAAAACTAGAAGCAGGGGCATCAGCAACAATTCTTTGTAATAACCTAAAAATTTGGACAGTTCCAACAAATAAAGTGACGTTGGTTTCTGAGGGATGTGGGACTAGCGGCTTAACCTCGGTACAAGCTAACGCCTCATTAATTCGTACCCGTGGTGATGCTCAGCTTTATATTCTTAGTCCCAGAAATACTCATATTTTCACAGAACGTCCCCTATTCCGGTGGAGTGAAGTCCGGGGAGCTAAAGAATATACAGTTCAATTAATCGAAAATGGAGCGGAACCCATTTGGCAAGCACAAACTGACAAAACTCAAATTGAGTACCCAGGCACACCAGCTATCAAACCAGGATCTCGTTATTGGTTAATTGTCAAGACGGATAACGACGTTTCTTCCAGTGAGCCTTCTCCCCAATTTAAACGATTAACACCAGAGAAAAGTCAATCACTCCAATCCCAAATTCAACAAATCCAGTCGCAAAATTTGTCCTCAGAGATAGAAGCTTTGGCAATAGCCCATTTGTATCGAGTTTATGATGTGAATGCTGAAGCGATCGCGTTATTGGAAGACCAAGTAAAACTAGGAAAATCCTCCTCTCCTTCCTACACAGTTTACAAGTTATTAGGAGACAGCTACCGACAAGTGGGGTTAACCAAGGAATCGGAAGCGGCCTATCTCCAAGCTCTCACGTTAGCCCAACAGAGCAATGATGTTGCTGCTCAAGCCGAGATTCAATATCAATTGGGTGATATGCAATTGGATTTGAATAATCTCTCTGAGGCCAAAAGGTTAATGCTTGAGGCTCAAAAGTCCTACCAAGTTCTAGGGGATATGGCTAAAACCCAAGAAATTAATCAATTACTTCAAGAAATTGGCGTAAATTAATTTTTTTGCTTAATCTAATTTTTTCCTAACCATTCACCACCACAATGAAGACTCTCTCTACTCTCCTAACGCGATCGCTGGTTACTGCCTTTTTGCTTCCCCTGGGAACAGCGAATAGTCTTTTGGCCCAAGTTACGCCCGCCAATGATGGCACAGGAACGGTTGTTAATATCAATGGTAATCAATTCAATATTGAGGGAGGAACCCTATCCGGCAATGGGGCAAACCTCTTTCACAGTTTAGAAAAATTGGGCTTAAATCGCGATCAAATTGCCAATTTTCTGGCCAATCCCCAGGTACAGAATATTTTGACTCGTGTGGTGGGCGGTGATGCGTCGATCATTAATGGTCTGATTCAGGTTTCTGGGGGGAATGCCAATCTCTATCTGATGAATCCTGCGGGCGTTATTTTTGGCCCGAATGCCATGATTAATGTCCGTGGGGATTTTGTCGTCACGACGGCGACGGGGATTGGTTTTGGCAATGATCAATGGTTTAAAGCCGTTGGCAGCAATGATTACCAGACGTTAATCGGCAATCCGTCCCAGTTTGCTTTCGATTTGGCAAATCCTGGGGCAATTTTAAATGCGGGCAATTTAAGCGTTGGGGAAGGGCAAAATATTTCGCTAATCGGTGGCTCGGTGTTAAATACGGGAACGATTAGTGCCCCTGGGGGAGATATTACCATCGCGGCTATCCCTGGAACGAGTCGAGTGAAAATTTCTAAGGCGGGAAATTTGGTCAGTTTGGAGGTAGAATTGTCACCAAACCCTGACATGGCTCAACAAATTTTGCCGCTAGATTTGCCAACTTTGTTGACGGAAGGGGCAAAATCGGGTGTGATCCTCCCAGAAAATACGGAGAAAATTTTGGCTCCAGGATCGGTAATTACGGAGGGAGAAATCAGCGCGGCAGGAACCCAGGGAGGACAGGTTGCTCTGGTTGGTCAGCAGGTGGGTGTGATTAATGGTTTGATTGATGCGTCGGGGGTGAATGGGGGCGGAACGGTTCGGATTGGTGGGGATTATCAGGGTCAAGGTTCAATTCCGAATGCGACAAGCACTTTGATTGATGCAAATTCCCAGATTAAGGCGGATGGATTGGGTCTAGGTGATGGCGGTAAGGTGATTGTTTGGGCGGATGGCAATACTCAGTTTGATGGGGCAATTTCGGCGAAGGGGGGTTTGTTAGGGGGAAATGGCGGTTTTGTGGAAACTTCTGGCAAAGATAGTTTGACGGTTTCTGGTGCAGTAGAGGCCAATGCTTTTAATGGCAACTCAGGAACTTGGTTAATTGACCCCACTGATATAACTATCGTTAATGGGACTGGTGCAATTGGGAGCAGTTTGGTTGGCGCAAGTACCATTAATGATGCTCTCAATAGTGGAACAAATGTAATTATTACCACTGCTATTGGTGGTTCTCAATCAGGGAATATTACCCAAAATAGCAATGCAGCAATTAACTGGAGTTCTAGCAGTTCTCTAACGTTGAATGCTGATCGAGATATTACTATCAATGGCTCCATCACGGCTACAGGTTCAGGGGCAGTAAATCTCAATGCGGCTCAATCAATTGGGCTTCGGGATGGGTCAAGTATTCAAACCACTAGCGGTGCAGTTAATTTAACTGCCAATCAAGGAGGAATTAGTGCTGTCGGTTCTACTATTACCACAACGACAGGAAATATTACTCTGACAGGAACAAATAATAGCTCTGGAAGTTTTAATGATGGCATTCTGTTATTTGATAATTCTGCTATCAGTTCACAAGATGGCAATATTCACCTTGAAGGTACTAGCAATGCTAATGGAGAGAATAATGATGGAGTTGAAATTAATCCTAATTCCTCAGTATTAGTAGAGACAACAGGAAGCGGCAATATTACTATTATTGGTACTGCTACTGTTAGTGGGGAAGGAGTCAATACGGGAAGAACAAAGACAAATACAGGTAGCATTAATATTACAGGAACAGGAATTAATGATCCTGATGGAGAAATTAAGATCTTTCAAGTTGAATCAACTGGCGGCGGAAACATTACTCTAACTGGCAATACGATTGGTTTTGATGGTGATATCAAAAGCACTGGCAACTTAGTCTTACAACCTTTAACTCCATCGACTTCGATAGGAATTGGAAATAGTGCAAGTGGGACTTTTAATCTCAACAGCACGAAACTTACTAGGATTCAAAATGGCTTCAATTCGATCACTATTGGACGCAGTGATAGTAGCGGTACGATTAATGTAGCAGGAGACGTAGCTTTTAATGATCCCGTTACCTTACGTTCTCCTGCTGGTGGTAGCATCAATTTCAACTCAGGTAGCAGCCTCAACACTAATAATAATTTCCTGACGTTAAATGCAGGTCAAGATATTACTTTAAACTCGAATTCTTCTATTTCAACAGGAACAGGAAATGTTCAATTTGATGCAGCTCGAAGTATTACGCTGAGTTCAGGTTCAAGTATTACAACTACTAGCGGTGCAATTAATCTAAATGCCAATAAAAATGGAACAGGAACAGGCAATTTTATTGGCATTCCTCTTTCTAATTCTTCAATTACTTCACAAACAGGAAATATTACTTTATTTGGGCAAGGTGGCAATACAAGCGGCTTTGGCAATGATGGGATTGGGACAGGAGCAAATACAATTGAAACGGGTGGCAATATCACTTTAACAGGGATTGGTGGAGCGGGTGATGGTAGCTCTGGAATTGATTTATATGGTGGCTTAATTAACGCAACTGGAACAGGCAATATTAATATCACAGGAACAGGGGGGACAGGAAATACAAGTAATGAAGGTATCCTTATTTATAATGGTGGGAAAATCCAATCAGCAAGCGGTTATATCAATTTAGTGGGGATTGGACAAACTGGAACTGGCAGTGAAGGAATAACAGGAAAAACTCTTGGGTCTGAGACGGGAACAATTGGTAGTGCAGCGACTACAGGTGAGATTACTTTAACTACAGATACGATTAATCTAAATAATTTAACCATTCAAGGTAGCGGAAAGTTAGTCTTACAGCCTAATAATGCTTCAACATCTATTGGTCTTGGTGCTGGTGCGGGAATTTTTAGCCTTGACAGCACCGAATTAGGTAAGATTCAAAATGGCTTCAATTCAATTACTATTGGGCGAAGTGATAGTAGCGGTGCAATTAATGTAGTAGGAAACGCTACTTTTAATGATCCTGTTATTTTACTTTCTCCTACCGTTAACTTAAATGCGCCAATTAATCTAGCGGGAAATAATCTGTCAGGAAATGCAACTACGGTTAATATTGCGAATGGAGGAACAGTCGCCACAACAGGATTAATTCAAAATGGAGTAGATGTCCTTGCTTCTGGTGGAACTATTAATTTAGTAGCAGGAACCTATACTCAGGGTGAAGCATTTATCAGTAAAAGTTTAAACATTACAGGAAATGGAGCGAGTAATACGATTGTTAGTGGAAATAATGCTTCTCGTGTCTTTAATATTTCAGGAGCAGGAATAACAGTTACGTTAGAGGGATTAACCGTTACTCAAGGGAATGCATTTAATAGCTCAGGTGGAGGGATTTTAGTAAATAACAGTAATACGTCTACACTAAACAAATTAATACTAAACAACAGTATTGTTTTTAATAACAAAGCCCAAGATTCGGGTGGAATCCATAATCTAGATAGTAGCGTAACTATTAATAATAGTACTATTTCTAATAATGAAGGAACGGTAGTTGGTGGTATCAGTAACAATGGTGCTCAATCATCTTTAACAGTTAACAACAGCACAATTTTTAATAACAGGGCAACAAGATCCTCTAGTAACGGTGGTGGTCTTGGCGGTGGTATTGATAATAATCAAGGAACAATAAATATTAACAATAGTACTGTCTCTGGAAATTCTTCGTCAGACGCAGGAGGGATTAAGACTTATTTAGGAAATATACAAATTACCAACAGTACCGTTTTTGGTAATTCAGGGGGCGGCATATTCAACGCTGGCACAGTAATAAATATCGGTAACACTATAATAGCAGGCAATATAACATCAACTACATCTAAAGATGTTTTGGGAACTTTCAATGATTTAGGAAATAATTTAATCGGAATCAGTGATGGAAGCACAGGATTTACGGTTAGCACTTTGGTTGGAACTAATAGCGATCCTATTCACCCCCCTATTGAACCCTTACTTTCTCCTTTACAAGATAATGGTGGCCCAACTCAAACCCATGCGCTGTTGCCAGGAAGTCCCGCCATTAATGCAGGAACTAATAGCTTAATTCCATCGGGAGTAACTACAGATCAACGAGGAATCACTCGTATTGTTAATGGAACCGTAGATATAGGAGCTTTTGAATCTCGTGGATTTACTCTAACTCCCATCAGTGGTAGTACACCTCAAACAACTAATGTCACTCAATCTTTTGCTAATCCTCTAGCTGTTCAAGTCACTTCCCTAGACGGATTTGCTGTGACGGGTGGAACCGTTAACTTTACTAGTAATGGAACCTCAGCCAATGCTAACCTCAGTAGTTCTACAGCGACAATTAGAGCCTATCCGAAAAGTCAATAGGAACGAAATTGGTACATTTTAGCGAACGCTAACTTCACTAGCTAGGTGGACGGTTATTTCCCTAGCAAATGCTCGGATAACTATCTCTCAAATGAGTCCT
>JAYKGY010000044.1:0-14967 GCA_035285545.1 Snowella sp.
TTAATCGTTTCCGAGGCATCCTTATTCGATGGGCCAAATCTTCTCAATCCTACTTGGGCTTTATTCAGATTGCTGCTTGTTTGATCATCGGCCGCAAACTTCTCACATTTTTCGGATAGGTTCTAAGGAGGTAAGCACCCCTAAACTTCTTTCAACTTAGCCTTCTCACTACGAGCATCCTGAATAATTTTAATTCCGCCTCTTAGTACCACACAGGCGATGATTAACCCAATCACTAAATCAGGGAACCGAGAATTTAAAACTTTTACCAACACGCCTGCCAAAATTACACCCCCATTGGCGATCGCATCATTACTGAGAAATATCCAACTAGCCCGCAGGTGAACTTCGTCCTGGCGATGTTTAGCCATCAAAAACAGGCAATAACTATTAACCATTAAAGAAAGTAACGCAACGCCCATCATTAAACTGGATTCAGGTTCACTGCCCATAACGGCCCGCTTGACCACTTCCACTAAGACCAAACTGGCCAAGGTCATCTGAAAAATCCCGCTTAAAAAGGCTGCTTGAATCTTTTTACTTTGACATTTCCCAATGGCATAGAGGGAAATCCCAAAAACCGCCGCATCCGCAAACATATCCAAAGAATCGGCAATTAAAGCGGTTGAATGCCCTACAATTCCGCTACCGAGTCCAATCACAAACATCAACCCATTGAGAACAAACAAAATCCTGAGAACTTTTCGTTGTTCCCGATTTTTAGCCTCAAACTGACAACCACAATCTGCCATTGTCACTCCTTACTCGTAAACTTTTAACCTGAAAGCGAGAAATTTGAGTATTATTCCCTATCATTCAGCTTTCGCCCTGCCTTTAGTGTAATCGCTACTCGGTAACTGCCTGTTAACTGCTTTACAAGTCATTTACAATAGATGAATACTCTGTTACAGATTGTAAAGGGATTCATGGCAGATCAACTTATTCGGGCAACCGCAGCAGATGGAGGAATACGGGCAGTTGGGATTATTTCTACCCGTCTTACCGAAGAAGCAAGGCAACGGCACAAATTATCCTATGTCGCAACGGCAGCTCTCGGTCGCACAATGGCAGCCGGTTTACTATTAGCGTCGAGCATGAAGCGGGAAAACTCACGGGTTAATATCCGCGTTAAAGGGAATGGGCCTTTGGGGGGAATCTTAGTTGATGCAGGATTAGATGGAACCGTTCGGGGTTATGTCGCCAATCCTAGTGTAGAATTACCGCCCAATGACAAGGGAAAATTAGACGTAGGTGGAGCCGTCGGCAGCGAAGGATTTCTCTATGTGGTGCGCGATATTGGTCATGGTTATCCCTATTCCAGCACCGTAGAACTGGTTTCTGGGGAAATTGGCGACGATATTACCCATTATCTCTATACTTCGGAACAAACGCCTTCCGCGCTTTTAGTTGGGGTTTTTGTGGGAGCCGAAGGGGCAACGGCAGCCGGTGGGTTACTTCTGCAAATTCTGCCGAAAGCAGCCAACGATGAAGCCTTAGTTACGGCTTTGGAATCGCGGTTTGCCCAGCTTCAAAGTTTCACGACTCTTTTAAGAGCAGGAAAGTCGCTGACGGATATTTTTGAAGAATTGTTGGGGGATTTTGGTCTATCAATTTTTCCTGATGTTCAATTGGTTCGTTTTGATTGTCGTTGCTCCTTTAATCGGGTATTAAACGCCTTAAAAACCCTGGGTGAAGTGGAACTACAGGACATGATCGAAAAAGACGGGGGAGCCGAAGCCACTTGTGAATTTTGTGGGGAAGTCTATCAAGCCACAGAAGTCCATTTAGCTGAAATTATCGAAAATATACGGACAGAAGCCAAGGTAAAATAAATAATTCGGATTGAACTAAGAAAAGGGATTAGGAAATTGGGGGCTTTACAACTCACTTTTTTCTCAATCCCACTTTTTTGCCCTGAAAAATTTGCCAAATGAAGAATAGGCAAGTTAAAAAGTAGCCAGAGGTAAGCAAACCATTGAGATACAGTAACCTTAAGCTCAAGAGGTCTGAGGTTTGTAGGCCACCCAACCAGAGGAGCGCGTAAGAGAATAACCAACTTCCTGTTAGGGTTAAGGCTAATCGACTGACAGCTACAGTGTCTTCGTTGCTTTGTTTTCTTGATACGGCCCAAAGAGACGCGATCGCGCCGAGAACAGGAATAAGATAAATAGATAATTGGAACTGTTGCAGTTTTTTGTCTTTAAAGGGGTCATTGGAACTCATGACGGATTTTCCCCTAACGAATCTTACTGCTATTATCCTCGCTGGCGGACAAAGTTCACGGATGGGTCAGGATAAAACCTTACTGGTTTTTGATGGATTGCCTCTGTTAACTCGAATCTGTCAAGCAGCCCAGGCGATCGCGACTCCGGTTTATGTCATTACACCGTGGCCAGAGCGTTACCAAGCCATTATTCCCGCTAGTTGTCAGTTATTGCAGGAAACCCAACCCCATCAAGGCCCCTTAATCGGTTTTGCTCAAGTGTTGCCCCAGGTTAAAACCGAATGGGTCTTATTATTAGCCTGTGATTTACCCTATTTAACCCCAATAACATTACAGGACTGGGCAGTTAATTTAGAAAAAGTAGATTCGGACGCGATCGCGCTTTTACCCCTTTCCGACAAGGGCTGGGAACCATTAGCCGGTTTTTATCGAATATCTAGTTTTCCGTTGCTGCAAGCCTATATTGCTCAAGGGGGTCAATCGTTTCAAGGTTGGTTAAGTCTTCAGGCAGTGACTGAGTTAACAATCGGCGATCGCAGTGTATTATTTAATTGCAATACGGTAAAAGACTTAGAAAAGTTAAGTAAGTCAACTTAATTAAAAGAAAAATAGGTTTTGCGTCTAATTCTAAGGAAATAATAGTATTATGTCCCTACATGAATTTTTTATAGAGATTTAACACGGTTAAATCCTTTTGACGTTTTATTGGGTTGCCCTACTTATCGAGGCGTTGATTTAGACATTAATGCCCAGGCCGTTAAAATTCTTAAAAGGGTATTTTGGTCGTCTAGCGATGACATTATCCCAGACTTAAAACCTAGCCTTAAAATAAATAGGGCTTATTAATTTATCCGGTTAATCGGCTAATGCCAGCAGTCTTTCATTTTTAAAGAGGCAGTGAACAACAATTTTTCTTGTCTGGTGATTGGGGGAGGCATTGCGGGATTAATCGCCGCAACTGTTTTAACGCGTCATGATGCAAAGGTAACGGTGTTAGATAAGGGAAGGGGCATTGGGGGGCGATTGGCTACTCGTCGTTTAACCTATTCCGATGCCATTGAAGGGGTTTTTGATTATGGCGCACAGTATTTTACCGCCAGTGATCCCCAGTTTCAGGTGTGGATTGATGAATGGTTAGCCGCAGGAATCATTACGGAATGGAGTCAGGGATTTTTTCAAGAAACCGGAGATTTTAAAGCTAGCCAGAAATCCTGTTATCGCGGTGTGAAAAGTAATCGGAGTATTGCCCAATTCCTCGCGCGATCGCTGAGCGTCCATACCCTTACCCAGGCGACCCAGATTCATTGGCAGGGGGGACAGTGGCAAGTTCAGACCCAAAATGGAGAAAATTTTGAGGCCGATGCTGTGTTGTTAACGCCCCCTGTTCCGCAAATCTTAAGCCTGTTAGATCATTCTGGAATTGGGTTAAATCCTGAGATTCGCGAGAAACTTGCACGAGTGAGTTACCATCCCTGCATTACGATGCTGGCGTTGTTGGAGAAACCCAGTCAGATTCCTGCGCCGGGGGGACTTTGGGGAACGGGCGATCGCTTAGGATGGATCGGCTGCAACTATCAAAAAGGCATTTCCCCCAACGGTTATGCGGTGACCATTCAAGCCAACCCCGCATTTAGCCGTAGCCACTGGGATGCTGAGAATGAAACAATTGCGAAGGATTTAGGCCAAGCCGCTAGCCCTTGGTTAGATTCGCCCGTCTTGGATTATCAAATTCATCGATGGCGATATAGTCAAGTGGCGGTGAGTTATGGAGAACCCTATTTAGCCCTATCTCATCCTGGCCCCTTGGTGCTGGCTGGTGATGGATTTGTTGCCGGAAAAATTGAAGGGGCAGTGTTATCGGGATTAGCGGCCGCGCGATCGCTTTTGGAGACTTTTCATTGAATTAAACGCGATGAATCTTAAAGGCACCTTTTTGCAAGCGAAGCCAATAATGCTTGAGATCCAACGCCACATCATTACTGAGAAAATAGCAACCTAACACGTTGGGAATGGCGACCGAGATCAGCATCAGATCACTCAAACGGATAAACAGCGTAGGATTCAGTACCGCGCCCAAAAAGACAATGCCCAAAAAGCAGAGTTTTAACATTAAAGGATTTTTATCGCCAAAAAGATATTCCCAACATAATTCGCTGTAATAGCCCCAGGACATCACCGTTGAGTAGGCAAAAAGAACGATGCAAACCGCCAATAGGTAGGGAAACCACGGAATCACCGTTCCAAAAGCCGCTTGCGTCAGTTGGGCCCCATTCAGTCCCTGAAAACTGGGATTATTATAGGCTCCGGTCACAACCATCACCATTGCTGTTAAGTTGCAGACAATAATCGTGTCAATAAAGGGTTCTAACAGTGAAACAATCCCTTCGCGCACCGGTTCAGTCGTTTGGGCCGCTGCATGGGCGATCGCTGCTACACCCTGTCCTGCCGTATTGGAATAGGCCGCTCGCCTAAAGCCCTGGGCAATAACACCGACTAATCCCCCCGTCACTGCTTGAGGAACAAAGGCACTGCTGATCATGGTGCCAATTAATGCGGGAATTTGAGTGACGTTGACTAGCAAGATCCAAAGGGCCGCTAACATATAAATGCCACACATAATGGGAACGACCGCGCCTGCAACTGTCCCAATCCGCTTAACGCCCCCTAAAATGACAATTCCAACCCCAAGACACATCACGAGGCCGTATAACCACGCTTTATCCGTAAACCAAGGAAATACTTGGGCAATGGCGAGATAGGATTGATTGGTTTGGAACATGGTCGATCCGGCACCACCGCCAATAATAGACAAAACGCAAAATAAAATGGCTAGGATTTTGCCGATTTTGGCATATCCTTTTTCCGCTAACCCTTGGGAGAGGTAATACATCGGGCCGCCTGCAATGGTTCCATCTGCCCGCACAATGCGATATTTTTGCCCTAAAGTACATTCCACAAATTTCATGGTCATAGCCAATAGTCCGGCTACTGTCATCCAAAATGCGGCTCCTGGCCCCCCAATACTAATCGCGATCGCGACCCCTGCAATATTTCCAAGGCCGACCGTTCCGGCTAAAGCGGTTGCCAATGCCTGAAAGTGGGAAACTTCCCCTGGTTCGTCGGGATCATCATATTTCCCCATCGTCACATCAATGGCATGTTTAAAAGCCCGAATGTTGATAAACTTCATTCTGAATGTAAAAAATGCCGAGCCAACGACTAACCACAGCACAATCAGGGGCATTTCATCAATTTTGAACTCTAGAATCGAGAGAACATTAATAATGGATTGCAGTAGTTGTTCAAAGATATTGGGGTCAGGCGGGGTTGAAGGGGATGCCCAGGCTGGCTTTGTCGCAAAAAAGAATAATAATAAGCAAAAACATCCGAATTTTCTCATTACGATACTTTAGGGGGTTAAAAGGCTAAAGCTTTAGTTTAAATACATCCGGTTAATAAAACTGTTGAATTGGCAACGATATTCCTGCGGATATTGGAAAATAATTGATTAATATAGGGATAGTTCCTAAATTGTTTCATTTTTACCTTAAGGAATCTCAAGTTCTGCATGATTTAGGGGATTGTGGGAAAATAAGTTTAATTTCAGTAGAAGAAGCCGCTTTCCCTATAAGCTATTCAAAAATACTTTTGATATTTGCAAAAAATAAGCTAAAAAGTCAAAAAAAGGAGTCTAATTAAGTTTATGGTTATAAAGGCTCTTAAACCCTATAGTTTTGAAGAATATTGCCACTATAAGGACGACAGCGATAATCGCTTTGAATTGGTTGATGGCTATCTAGAAATTATGACTCCTCGAAGTTTTCGCCATGTTTTGATTGCGGATAAATTAAAAGAAATTTTAAATCAAGAAATTAAGCGGCAATCCCAATCTCTCATTTGTTTATTAGAATTAGGAATCCGAACGGGTTGGAACAAGTCTCGTATTGCCGATTTAGCCGTAATTTCTCGTAGTCAGGTCATTGAATCGTTAGAAAAACAGCGATTTGTGAAGTTCCTCCGTTATTGGTTATTGAAATTGTTAGTTCTGATTCTATTCAACGGGTTTATCGCTATAAACGGTCTGAATATGCGGCGGTAGGGATTGCTGAATATTGGATTGTTGATCCCCTAGACCCAAAAATTACGGTCTTAACTTTTAATGAGGGTTTGTATGATGAGCAAGTTTTCTTGGGTGAAACCACGATCACGGAGTGCCGCTGCGCGATCGCGTCTCAGCAATTTCCCCATCTTTCCATCAACATTAACGAAATTTCAAATATCTATTAACTATGACCGACTCTAGTGTTAATTATCATCATATTTGCTTGAAAATGACTAGAATTGCTCAAAAATCCTGTAGATGAAATATTGGTAGATTAGTCTTTGAAATTTTGTCCAAACTTGAGTTACAGTAAAACAAGCTCATCTGAAAAGATCCCAACTTGTATCGATAATTAGGGATTATTTAGGAGATCATTGTCATGATTGTGAACTGTCGCAGCGTAACGTCAGGTGATCCATTAAGTAGCTGGCAAAAAGCTGGACTCCATTTGGTGTCTCGTTTATTTAAATAGTGGCCAATTTTAAAAAGTTTCACATCTCTGCTTAGTTGAGAGCAGTTCATGTTACTCTCAAATTAAATTGATTACCCATCACTCACACAATGGTTATGGATGTTGTAGAGGCAAAGGTTCAACGTCTTTATGAGTTGGCAAAGAAACAGCCTAATGATGAATGCTTACAGACGGCGGTAGAAGCTGTTAGGTCATTACGGCGATCGCGTGGTCAACTCCAGAGAGGAAATGACAACTATCGAGAGGAAATTAAACGTCTTAAGGCTGAGTTAACAAATCAGGGCACACAAGAACCCCTGAAAAAGATTACTTCCTATGAAGAATTTAAGGAAGTCGTTCTTGAAACCTATGAGCGATTGAATTATGACTATAATTACAACTCGTTTGTCCCTATTTATGTGATTCGTCGGGATATTGGAGAAAGGGTTACGCGATCGCAGTTTAAGGAATGGATGCTCAAAATTAGGTTGGAAAGAATTTTAAGTTTTTACATCTGTGATAACAGAACTTTAACCCAAGAAGAAATACAGGATTCTATTTATGATGATAACTTAGGAACTCAATATTTCTTTGCTCAAAAAAATTAACCCTATCAAAGTTACTATCATGCTATCTAACAATCCTTTTCAAACACCTGGAATTAGCGGTTCAATCTTTTGTGAAGGTATTAATACAGAACCATTAAAGATTGTTCTGGACACCTATTTTAATCCTGAATTTAAGTCTGTAGTTTCGATTGCAATTACTGGAGAAACAGGTACAGGAAAAACGACTTTGTTAAATAAAGTTAAGCGTGAAATTGAAAACAACAGCAATGGATTTTTTACCAGTGTAGATGGCTATCAAATTACTGATATTGAGGATGTTGCCTATTATGTTCTTCGGGCATTCGTAAAAGAGCTAACTAGGCAGAGTCCATCAGGGGGATCTTTTATACAGCAATTAGCTACCAATATTGTTAATGAAAGCTTAAGTTTATCTAACCAAATTATTCAATTTGAAGTAAAGGATTTAGTCAAAAGATTTGATTTTTTTGCCCGTAATAAAGATATGGTTGAGAAAGTAAGAAGAGTTTATCAATCATATCATCCTGAATTTAATATATCGTCTAATTTACTCAGAGCTATTCTGTGGACGTTATCAGCAGAAACAGCCAATGATAAGCCATTTTTATGTGCGAGTGCTATTGCATGGCTAAAAGGGGAACCAATTAATGAAAATGAAGCCAAGACTATGAAAATCCCCCCTCAATTTAGCATGATTAATAATAATAAAAAAGAGTCCTTTGATGCTTTATGTGAGTTGTTACGCATTGTATCTAAATATTATTCAGTAGTTCTTGCGTTTGATGAACTAGAGGCTATACCACCCGATCATTATGAACAGCCATTTTGGGTTAATTTTTCTGGTTTTATTAGCAATTTACACAATTATTTGCCTAATATACTTCAGAAAAATAAAGTGATATTAATAACGTCTTGGCTAGAAACTTCATGGATTCAACTAAATAAATCTATATCTACAATAAGTATTACTGATCCGTCTACGATAAGTATGTATAATTCACATATTTTTAAACTATGTTCTCTACCATCTCTTAATGGAAAGCCATTAAAACTTATTGATTTTTTGTCTAAAGATGAAGGTTTAAATTTAGTTGCTTTTTGGCTTAAAGAGTTAAACAAAAATTCTTCCCAGAATCCTTATGCTCCTCTTAAGCAATCTAAAATTGAGTCTTTCTTAAACAGTGGGCCAACACCTCGAAAACTTTGGAACTGGTGTGCAGAAGAATGGATAAAAGTGACAACAACTAAGACTTCTCTACAGGAAATCTTCAACTCTTATCACAGTAAAGTTGATGATAGCATTTTAAAAAATGATAATCGTATTGCTGACTTATTAGAGCTTAGTTTCAATTCAGTTAAAGGAGAAACTATCGAAAATGTTAGAGTCAATCAAACTCAGAAAATGCCCAAACCCAAACTTTCAAAATTCCAACTTTTACTAGAAGGTATCGAAAACCAAGAGAGCGTTAAAATTGGTATTGGTGTTTGTCAAGGCCCTGCCGCAACGGTGGGAGCAATGGTCAAACAATTACTTGATTATCCAAGATATGAACTGACTCGTGGTTGTTTTATTCGCTCTAAAAGGCTAAAACTTGATCCAAAAACTAGGGCTTTTCAAAACATTCAACAGTTAGTTAATAATCAAGATGGTGAATATGTTGATTTAATTAATCATCAATTATTTGAACTAGAGGCTCTTTTTCAATCCCTCGACTTTTTTGAGAAAAATGGTATTACCTTAACGCCACAGGACGAAGAATTTAAACGAAAAATCCTAACTCAAAATGGACTCATTAAAGAAATCTTAAGTACCCCCGAACCTAACTTAGACGATCTCGTTAAAGTTTGGAATCCAGCACCGACCAAAGAAAATGATCTTGACTTTGCTCCTAATAATGATGAATTTGAGAATTTAACATCTGATGATTTTGAAATTAATCAAGAAGAAGAAACAGACGAAATCTCAGATGGAAAAATCTTACAAGCAATTTATTTCAGTGTTGCCGATCTTTACCATGAAGACGTTCAAATTCTAAGCTATCGTTTTGTTGAAGGAGCAGTGCAAGGAATTTTTATTGACCTTGACCGTAACTGGTTCTTTGAATATCATCTTGACTTTGCTTCTAGTAGTATTACCTATCGTCCTCATCAATTCATTGCCGACTTATCAGATTCAAAAACTCAACATTTATCCAAATTAAATAACGATGAAATTAATGTCATTTTAGATTTACTTTTGTTTATTAATCAATTTGGTGGAACGCTTACTATTCTCATGGATGAAGACTTTGAAGACGAAGATGCAGCCCTTGAAAAATATGGATTCTATCCTGCTTATGAAGGTTCTTGTCCTGTTTTGTTTTACCAGAGTGGAGGCGAAATGTTAGCCTTGGGAACTTACTTTTTCTGGGGAGATGAAGAAATGGACGGTTTAGATGACTTCTTTGTAAATGATAACAATGAAGGTGCTATGTATAACTTTGAAACCTTAACTGACGCACTCCAATTCCTTGCCCAACGATTAAATTATTATATTGCCGAGGCTTAATAGTACCGCATTTTCAGTTAATAAATGATTAATCTTTTTACTCTGTTAAAACTTTTTCCAAATGACTATAAAGCTCTAATTACGGGACAAAAAACAACTCTTTTATACCGCCCTTATCCCATTAATCAATGTCATGTTATTGTTCCTAATGATAGCAAAGAATTTACAGCTAGATACTTTCTTCAGATTGTCAATAATTACCCTATCAAAGATGATCAATCAAGACAAAAAATCATCCAATATCTCAATATAACTGAAGCAGACTTAGACGTTTACTATGAACATTTTGAAAAGGTCAATTTATACACCGTTCGGGTTTATACTTTTTTACCTGGAATTACGGTGCAACCTTCAACACCGTTAGGACATCAACCCTTACAAAATCTGATCGCCGTTAACCAATACCGCCCTATCCTCGACGATCACACCTTTGAACAACTCTGCCGCAATCCGACCCAACCCCTTAACGAACTCGCCCAACTCATTCCCCAACTCTCAACCCTTGCCCTGACTAATCCCCAAGCCGAAGCTTTTATTTCCACTCTGCAAGCCCATCAACAACAAAAACCCCGCCCCCGTCCCCCTATTACTGACTGGATCATCAATCAAGACATTATTAAGTTTGGTGAGTGGAGCATTCAAGAAGAAGAAGAAAGCGTTCACGCCCAGGGAACTCGCTTTGAAAATATTGTCCGAACAGCTTTGAATTTTCTCGGTTTTTCCGTTGATGAATCCCATCAAGGCGGAGCAGGCGGCATTGATTTTTTTATTAGCAAACCCTACCCCATTATTGGCGAGTGTAAATCTGGTAAAAATATTCCCAAAGATACCCCTAACCAACTTGTCCGCCTCGGTATCACCCATCTCGGAACCGACTGGTTAGCCAAAGCCGTAAAACTAATTATTGCCTCTGGTACTCCTACCCGCAACGTTACTGAATTTGCCCAACAAGCCGATACCTGTATCATGAACCATCACACCCTACAAAAACTGGTTTCCCTCCATGCTGAATATCCCAACGCCATTAACCTCTGGGAACTGAAAAAATACCTCGTAGCAGACAACGCCGAAGAAAAAATTGATCAATATCTCCAGCAGGTTCGCCAGTCTATTGCTATCCGTGCCTTTATTGTCAAATTGGTCAAATATCTTCAAAGCCGTAGCTGTAAGAACTATATTTCCTTAGAGGCGATTGAAGCGGGCTATTCCCTCTACCAGCAACCTCCCCTTAACCGTTCCGAACTGCTCGCCATCCTTATCGAACTCTCTTCTCCTCTCACGGGCTACTTGGGAAGATATTTAAACTCTCAACCAAAATGCTATTACTTCTATTATCTCCACGATCTCCCCACCCCAGAGGAGTTCAAATTAGAGCTATCTTTTGAAGAAATCGTCTGACCACAACGCTGACTCTATAATCAAATTAATCCTAAAAAATACGCCCCAGTGAAATTGTTGTCTTGTTAGTTTATTTATAAAAAAAGAGCGATTACTTACTCAAACAACCGAAAATAAGGATACCGCTTGGGAACCCCTGGTTCCTTTTCAAGATCAAAATTAATCACCTCCCAACAGGGATCATCCTTGGATTCGGGGCTGAACTCCACAGGTAAGCCATAGAGCCGAGGAACCTGACTTTCCCCATTACCCCGCCAAGACGAATTACGCTCCAGATAGGCACTCACTAACGATTTATAACGACTGGCAATCACAACCTTCGTGGCGCGATACCCTTCTGTATAGAGCCGATCCAATGCCTCATGAATCTCAAAGCGAATACCATCAGGATGGGTGTGTTGCCGATACCATTCCCCATTCCAAAACCGCCAATGCCGTCCCGATTGGAGATGAACCAACTCCTTCGTTTCAGGATTCACCTCAAACGCACCGTGACGAGAACAGAGATAGGTATCCGTTAACGTCAAACCTGGGATGATCTGACGACAATGAGGGCACTGAATTTCAGGGCCAAAAAAGGGGTACTGTAAACCATGATTCATCATTAAGATTGGGCTGAAATATTTCGTCTATACCGTGCCTCGTGGATATATTATATCGATTAAATTTGGAGAGATTGGGGGCATTATCATTTTCAAATACAGCCCTTCGTCCCGATGGGATACAAAGAGCTAAACTTTCTCATCTGCCAACTCCCTAATGTCTGATTCTTTGTCCTTCCTCTGAGTGATCCATGCTAGACCCTGCTGATTTAAATCCCTCCGTTTGTTTGCCCGATTGTTCCCAAGCGGCTTTTATTGCGCCAACTGCCTCGGTAATGGGCCAGGTCGCGATCGCGGAAGGCGTGAGTATTTGGTACAGTGCCGTTGTACGGGGAGATGTGGAAAAAATTGAAATCGGAGCCTATAGCAATATCCAAGACGGAGCCATCCTACATGGCGATCCTGGTGAAATTACCGTTTTAGAAGACTATGTGACCGTAGGGCATCGCGCCGTGATTCATTCAGCCCATATCGAAAAAGGGTGCTTGATTGGCATTGGAGCCATTATTTTAAACGGAGTTCGCATTGGGGAAGGTAGTATTATCGGAGCGGGTTCCGTCGTAACCAAAGATGTCCCGCCGCGATCGCTCGTCATGGGAGTCCCCGGCAAAAAAGTGCGAGACATTTCCGAAGAAGAAGCCCAACACCTGATAGAACACGCCCAAAACTACACCAAACTAGCCCTAGTCCACGCAGGAAAAAGCCAAGATCTTGGATTCACAACTCGCCAAGATTAGGATATAAATATTAGATAATGAGAAAAACTTAAATTTCTTCATAAATACTAAGAGGTTAAAATTATGGATTGGCGCATTGTGATCGTTCTGAGTCCCCTAATCATTGCCGCAGTGTGGGCCGTTGTGAATATTGGTGCTGCTGCAATGCGACAATTACAAGAAGCCTTAAACCGCTAGAACAGAAAGATACATTGAATTGATTATTGAGAAGCCGACTGTTTGATTGCCAATAGCAGTCGGTTTTGTCTCATATTCATATAGTCTGATTTTCCCTCCCGTCAATTTTTTGGGTCGTAACAATCGATAAAATAGCAATACTCCAAAGTTTAGGTTATGCTCCTTTCTAAACCCTTCCTAACCCGATTACAAATGTGGCTCGATGGCTCCGTTTTGTCGGTGATGGATCGCTATCTTATCGCTCAGTTAATTCCCCCTTTTTTCTTTAGTGTTGGATTAGTCGCCACCTTGGGAGTCGCGATCGGCTATCTCTCCGACCTCGCTAATAAAATCGTTGACAAACACTTACCCCTCATTCAAGCGGTTGAGATTCTGCTGCTAAAAGTCCCAGAATTTGTCGCCTACTCCCTGCCCGTTTCCGTCATGCTAGCGACCTTACTCACCTATGGGCGTTTGAGTAGTGATAGTGAATTAATTGCCCTGCGCGGCTGTGGGATTAGTCTTTATCGGATTGTAGCTCCGGCTGTCCTGTTAAGTTTTCTGGCAACGGGAATAACGTTCCTCATTAGTGAATTTGTCGTCCCAGCAGCCAACTATCAAGCCACTTCTATTTTGGTGGACTCTATCCAAGAAGAACATCGTTTTTGGCAAAATAAAGACATTTTTTATCCCGAATTTGAGGAAGTCCAGTTAACCAATGGGCAAAAAGAAAGACGTTTAAAAAGTTTAGTCTATGCCGAAGAATTTGATGGCAAAAAAATGAAAGATCTCACAGTCTTGAGATGGACAGGCAATAGCCTCAATCAAATTGTGCTATCCGACAATGCAACCTGGAATAATCAAACCCAACAATGGGATTTTTTTAATGGCAGTATTTATCAACTGTCTGCGGATGCTTCTTTGGGCAATTCTACGAGCTTTAAAAAAACCAAAATCGGACTCCCAAAAGCAGCCTTTGATTTTGCCCGCCAAGGCCGAGACCCCTACGAAATGAATATTTCTGAAGCGCAACAATACATGAAAATTTTGCGCCTGATTGGGGACACCAAAAAACTCACCTTTTTCGCCGTGAGAACAGAACAAAAAATTGCCTTTCCCTTTGTCTGTGTTGTTTTTGGTTTAGTGGGTTCTGCCTTGGGTTCTCGTCCCCATCAAGTGAGTCGGGCAACGAGTTTTGGATTGTGTGTTGCTATTATTTTTATCTATTATTTATTAGCTTTCTTTTTGGGAAGTTTAGGCATGATTGAAATTTTAACCCCGACCCTGGCCGCCTGGTTGCCTAATATTATTGGTTTAGGCATTGGCGGATGGCTGATTTATCAATTTAATCGATAAGCTTAAATAATAATTCGGGGTAAACGGTGTTTAAAACCGCATAAAATTTCCCAGGAAATGGTGCCTAATGTGTTGGCCCAATCATCCGCCGAAATAGCGCGATCGCCGTCTTGTCCGATGAGAGTAACGACTTCTCCCGCCTGTAAATTGGGTAAATGGCTAACATCCAACATCATTTGATCCATTGTGATCGCTCCGACTTGTTGCACCCATTGGCCGCGAATGAGCACTTTTAAACGATTGGATAAATTACGGGGAATGCCATCAGCGTAACCAATACTGACAACCGCTAACTGCATTTCGCGATCGCTGACAAACTGATGCCCATAGCTCACCCCTGTTCCGGCGGGAATGGTTTTTACTTGAGTGATTTTAGCTTTGACTTGTAGAACAGGTTGCAGATCGATTTTGTCTCGTAAATGGAGAGCCGGATATAACCCGTATAAGCCCAGACCAACACGCACCATATCGTAATGCAGTTTTGCCCCATTTAAGGTCGCTGCGGAGTTGGCTAAATGCAATTTAGGGATAGTAAACCCTTGATGGCGAATGCTGGCGATCGCGGTTTCAAACCGTTGTTGTTGCCGTTTCATCATCGACGGGTCGGGATCATCCGCCGTTGCCAGATGGGAATAGACACTAGCTAGATGCAAAGTCGGTAAACTTGCTACTCGTTGCACAAATTGCACCGCTTTTTGCCAATGGGTTCCTAACCGAGACATCCCCGTATCCAGCTTTAAATGTACCGGCAGTTTGCGCCCGATTTTTTCTAGGGTTTGGGAAAACAAAACCGCTTGGGACTCATG
>JAYKGY010000045.1:0-7377 GCA_035285545.1 Snowella sp.
ACAATCCCTCTGGCTACACCCAACCAGGACAAACGCCGTTGTTCTCCATTGCTGAGGCTAATCTGGGAAACGCAGTTCAGCAGATGGTCGCCGTCGATAACAAAGGAACCCTCGCCTTTGAAGATCAGCGCATTGATGGCGTTAATTCTGATAGAGACTATAACGATTTCGTTTTCCAAGTAGCAGGGTTAGAAGGACAGACTCCTGTGATGAATTCTCTCGTTAACCCCCAACGGGATTGGCGCACCACGACGACAGGACAAGAGCTTCTCAACTATGCCTCCCGTCAAATGTTTACCAAAGGGGTTTTCCAAGTCGGAGAAACCGGAAAAGTTCAGTTTGACTACCTCTATGATGGCGGCTGGTTCCAAGGGGAAATGGCAGTCTTCAGCCTCAATGGAATGGAATCTCTCCAACTCGGTTCCCAAGCATTTATTCAAGAAGCCGCAAGACGGGCAGTTAGCAACTCAAACCAAGGATTTGTCTTTATCAGAGACCAAAGAGAAGGGGCTAGATTCACAGAAGTTATGCCTTGGGAAAATAACTTCAACAGTGGTTCTTACCTCGGCTCCAAAACTTTTACAATGAACCCTAACGACCAGTTTGCGTTCATGTTGGTACAAAATACCACCGCCCAAGAAATTGCCAACGATGTCACCAAAATTTCTCAATGGGGTAAATTGCCCATCTTTTCGATTCCCGAAGCCAATCCGGGTGGCTCTCCCATCAATCAAATGGTGAGAATTGATAATAACGGAACCTACGCTTTTGAAGATGTCCGCATCGATTTAGGGCAATCCGATCAGGACTACAACGACATTATTTTCCAAATGAAAGGGGCATCAGGTTCAGTTATCTCAATGGATCAAGCCTATAACGGTGAAAGAGACTGGCGCAAAACTAATGCAGGAAAAGACTTATTAACCTATGCCAATCGCGCCTTCTTTGATAGCGGTGTACTCGTAGTGGGCAGCACAGGAAGCATTACCGTCGATTTTCTCTATGACGGGGGAGATTATCAAGGGGAAGTCGGGATTTTTAGCCTTAAAGGAATGGAAAATCTCCAAATTGGCTCTGAGCAATTTATTAATACTGCCTTACAACGTGCTCTAAGTAATAGCACATCCGGTCGTGTCATTGTTCGAGATAGCCTGACAGGAAATGATGAAGGGGCAAGATTTAGTGCCGATCTCGCCTGGGAAGGTCAATATAATGATGGGCAATATTTAGGCGAAAAAACCCTTCAATTAAATGCCGGAGAAACCTACGGTTTGGTGTTGGCTTCTAACAGCACCCTACAGGATAAATTACTGAATCCTAACAGCAATCTTTACGAGCAACCTCTGTTCTCCATGTCGAATGCGAATGCCAATAACGCGGCTCAATTCGGTAAAGTGATGGCTACTCAAAATAGCGCGATCGTTGCTTTTGAGGATGTTCATTTAAACAATGGCTCTAATCGGGATTATAACGATATCGTTCTAGGCTTCCGAGGCGTGACGTTTGCAGGTGTGACCGAGCTTAATCAGTTAGTCCCCGATGGTCGTCAATGGCAAAACATGGAGATTGGACAAACTATCGTTAACGGATTTTCTACTACAGCGACAGCAACAGTTTAAAGATGATCTCGACTCAAGGGCTTTCGATGAGGAAGCCTTTTATTAATGTTTAGGTATCTTAGACCGAATCGCTTTTAGCAAATTGTTGCAATACTGCCAGCTTTGAACAGGATAAACACCTAACCCTTTTTCTTACGGGCTTATGGATCTTGGCATTTTGTTGAAAAACGGGGACTTCAAGGTCAGATAGAAACCTTTTCTACCCCTTTTTTAAAATTCAGAAAAGGCTAATTCAGAAAAAGCTCATCCTAGACAGTCCCCAAACATATGATTTGATAGTAGTTAAGAATCGGATGCAAGTAAAACGCTTATAGAATCTATTTGCAAAGTTGTATTTTGATCCCTAAATCCCTCGACACTGGGGGACTTTTAAGAACTTTCTCCCCAACATTGGGGGTCAGGGGGACTCTTCAAACATATTCCTATTGCAATTAATTCAGCTATTAATCATTTGCTAAATCAGGAATTTGAAATCGATGGTAATGCCTAACTTTTTAATTGTCGGAGCCGCAAAAGCAGGAACAACGGCACTTCATACCTACCTTCAACAACATCCCCAAATTTACATGACTCCCGATAAGGAAACGAATTTTTTTGCTTTTGAGGGACAAACGCTAAACTTTCAAGGCATTGGTGATGAAGCCATCAATCAATTTTCGATTACCAATTTAGCGACTTATCAAGATTTATTTGCTGGAGTAACCAGTGAAATCGCCATTGGTGAGGCTTGCCCATTATATCTGTATCATCCCAAGGCTCCCCATAATATCGCCCAATCTTTGCCGGATGCCCGTTTAATCATCATTTTACGCAACCCTGTCGATCGCGCCTATGCTAATTATTTGCATTTAATCCGAGACGATCGCGAACCGGAAAAGGATTTTGCCCAAGCTCTACAAGCCGAACCCGAACGAATCGAAAAAAATTGGGAATGGTTTTGGCATTATGTTCAATTGGGCTATTACGGGCAACAAGTAAAACGGTACTATGATTTATTTGATAAAAGCCAAATTCGGGTGTATTTATACGAAGATTTAGTGAAGCATTCAGATTGGTTAATTCAGGATTTATTTACATTTTTACAAGTCGATACCAGTTTTCAACCTGACATGAGTATTCGACCGAATAAATCAGGGGTTCCCAAAAATCCGCTTTTACATCAACTGCTGACCAAACCCAATCCCATTAAGTCGCTCTTAAAACCCCTCTTTCCTGCGAAGATGCGGCAAAAAATTCAACATAATAATTTGGAAACCCCTAAGCTTTCTGCTGAGGTTAGACAATCTTTAACAGCCCTTTATCAAGAAGATCTTTTACAGTGTCAAGCCTTAATTGGACGGGATCTTTCTGCTTGGTTAAGCGTTGGGTAATAATTAGGTTAAAATACGCCTATGAAACCCATTATTTGGCATTTAATCGGAGATAAGCGGGCAGGTGGCTCCAATCATTTGGTCGGGCAATTGGTTGCGTCCTGTTTAAGCGATCGCTTTCAATTTTCCGTTTTACGATTAGAGGCGGTTAAAGCTCAATTAAAAATCGAAAAACCTGATCTGATCATTTTCCACTATCCCTGTGCCTGGAAATACGTTTTAACGCTACTTTCTTTAAAGTTTAAAGCTCCCCTCTGGATTTGTGATCACCACTATTGCCAAGGCTTTGAGGCGGATCAAGTCAAATCAAAATTCCGTTTTCGTTGGTTACTAAAAATTGCCTACGCGATCGCCGATGGGGTTATCAGTGTTTCCCAGGCACAGCGTCAATGGATGATTAATAGCCGATTAGCCAAATCCAACAAGATTAAAACCATTACTCCTGCGTCAAAAATTGAATCCTTACTCAAAATTTCGCCTAAAACCCTAGAGCAACCCCTCATTTTAGGAGCCTATGGCCGTTTTGCCCGACAAAAAGGCTTTGAAAACTTGTTAGCGGTAATGGAGCAGTTACCTCCTGAGCAATTCCAACTGCGGCTAGGCGGTTATGGGCCCGATGAACAGATCATTCAACAGTTAGCGGCTCGGTTACCCCAGGTGCAACTGGTTGGAACCATTGCGAATATTGCTGATTTTTTAGCGGATTGTGATGCGGTGATTATTCCTTCTCGTTGGGAACCCTTTGGATTAGTCTGTTTAGAAGCGAAAGCTGCCGGAAAAGCGGTGATTGTTTCCGCCGTGGATGGATTACCGGAACAGGTCGATCATTGTGGCTTAGTCGTGCCTTTTGGGGATCAGTCAGCTTGGAAAACCGCGATCGCCGCTTTGCCAGAACAAGATTTATTAACCTGGGGTAAACAGGGTAAAGAAACTGTCATAAATGCGTGGGAGAATTGTCTAAAAAACTGGGAAAACTTTTTAACAGCAGCAACGCGAGATAAATCAATGTGAAACAGTGGATAGCCCGTAAATTTCAGAAAATAGATAACCCCTTTGTTCGCAATGTGGGCTGGTTAGGCGGATCGGGGGGGATTATTCGCATCTCCCGTTTATTGGCAACGATTATTCTGGCTCGATTTTTAACTAAACAGGACTACGGTTTAGCGGCGTTGGTACTAACTACCAATGAATTTGTTCGAGTCTTTACCCGTAATGGGGTGGTAATTCGCTTGATTCAAACGGAGGAGGAAACCTTACCCTATCTTGCCCAGTCGGCCTATTGGCTCAATTGGGCCATGTTTATCGGGCTATTTATCATTCAATGTTTAGTTTCGTTCCCTATTGCCTGGTTTTATCGCGATACCAGCATTATTTTACCGATTTGTGTCATGGGCTTAAATTTGCTGATGATTCCCCAGGGATTAATTCAAGCGGCCCTATTACAACGGGAAAATCGTTTCAAGGTGATTGCTCTGACGGAAATGCTGCAAATTTCCACCGATAATATTCTTTCGGCTATCTTCGCGATCGCGGGGTTGGGGATGTGGGCGATTGTCCTGCCAAAAATTCTCGTCGCGCCCATTTGGGTTTATATCATCACCAAAAATCATCCCTGGCGACCCACTGAAAAATTTACCACTAAACATTGGGGTGATTTAATGGGGTTTGGGCAGAGTATTTTAGGGGTGGAATTACTCAATACCTTACGTAATAACCTAGATTATTTGATTATTGGACGATTTTTGAGTGTAGAAGCCTTGGGTGTGTACTACTTTGCCTTTAATGCGGGTTTAGGCATTAGTTTAGGCATTATTACGTCGATTAAGTCGGCATTGTTGCCCCATCTCTGTGATGTACGCGATAATCTAGAACAATTTCGTTCGCGTTATTATCAGAGTTTGAAAACCATTGGTTTAATCATTGTGCCGTTGGTTTTATTGCAATCTTTTCTCGCGCCCTTTTATGTCCCAATTGTGTTTGGTCAAAGGTGGATAGCCGCTATTCCCATCCTGATTTTAATCTGTCTCTCTGCTATTCCCCGTCCCTTTGCGGATTCGGCTTCCCAGTTACTTTTAGCGGTTAATAAACCCCAACTGGATTTAATTTGGAATGGGATTTTTACCGCCCTATTCGCGATCGCCTTACTGATTGGGGTTCAATGGCAGGGTATCGGGGTTGCTGTTGCCGTTTGTCTGATTCATTTTCTCTGTTTGCCTGTCTTTACGGTCTGGGCTTCTCGTTATGTTTTCAAAAGTGCCTAAAGGGTCGCTATTAACCGCTATCTTGCTAGCAGGATGCATTTCTTTGCCGGTAAATGCTTTGCCCCTTTCCCCTGGCGATTGCTTAGAAGTGTCCATTCCCAAGGATATTTATTTTGCTAGGGTCTATGAAGTTAACCAGGATGGAAATTTAGAAATTCCCTATTTAGGATTGTTGCCTGTTCAGGGGCTAGAACCAGCGGAAGTCCAAAAAAGACTGGCAGAAGCTTTAATTGAGCAGAAATTTTTTCCAAAAAACAAACTGCAACTCAGCGTACAGGTTTTACAGTGGGCCCCCGTGCAAATCAGCATCGCAGGCGAACTTTTCCAACCTGGACGGGTCTTAATTAATGATCCCAACGATGCCCCAAGCGTCACCACCATTGCAGGAGATAGCCGCCCTATTACCGGCAGTTATCCTGTGCGGCGTTATTTAACCGTTGCCATTCGGGCCGCAGGGGGCGTGTTACCCACAGCCGACGTAACCCAGGTGAAACTCAAACGCGGTGAAGAAGAAAAAGTGATCGATCTATCAGGACTTTTTAGCGGCTCCCCCATTGAAGATATTCCCTTGATTGCAGGGGATCAAATTATTGTGCCTAAAGCAGAAAAGTTTCAACCCGAATTAATGCGACCTTCCCAAATTACGCCTCCTGGGATTAAGGTTTTTGTCTCTAACTTAACCACACCGGCTACGAGTAACGCTACATCTGCGGTCGGAAATCAACAGGAAGGGATTACCTTTCCCTACGGGGCCCGGTTTAGTCAGGCGGTGATTTCAGCCAACTGTGCGGGAGGAATTATCAGCACCAACGCGGATCGTAATGCTATTTTAGTGCGAGTCGATTCCTTAACGGGAAAAACCACGGTAGTAGAACGAAAAGTCGAAGATCTCTTACGTCAATCGACCAATAACGATGAAAACCCCTTTTTACTACCCAGGGATGGGGTTGCCTGCTATGATTCAGCGGTAACCAATACCCGTGATATTTTTAGATCGATTGCCGATTTTCTCAATCCCCTTAATCCCCTGCTGCTCTTACTCAATTTTTTACGATGATGGGAATTGCATCCAAATCCTTACCGACCGAATTAGAAAAGTCGCTGCCGACGCGATCGCTGCCTTGGCTGCGGTTTATTAAATATCTTGTGGTAGCAGTGTTAGTCAATGCTGCTTTATGGTCACTGGCATTAGGGTATTTAAAAAAGACCAAGCCCATTTATACCAGTGAATTAATCTTGAATGTGGCAGGAGGGGGACAAGGGGTCAATGTTAATTTACCTGGTGTTGGACAGGCGATTACTTCAAGCACCTCCGCTTTTGGCTCTACCGCCGATCCCCGCGAAAATTACAAACTCATGGCCATGGGATCGACCATCTTAAGTAATGCCGCCAAATCCCTAGATATATCCGAACAGGACTTTAACCAGCCCAAAATCAAGATTATTAACAACACCACCATGATGGAGATTGCCATTACGGGAAAAACGCCAGAACAATCTCAAAAAAAGGCCTGGGCAATTTATAATGCGTTATCCTACCGATTAGCCATATTACGACTCAATGAACAGGGACAGCGTAACAAAGCAATTCAGCAAGCACTAGATAGTGCCCAAGAACGATTAACCAATGCCCAACAGCGACTTTCTTCCTATAAAGCAGAATCGGGCCTCAATTCTTCCGATCAAATTACCAGTTTAATTACCAACATTGAAATCCTGCGGAAACAACGAGCCGAACTCCAAGCTCAAGAACAACAAGTCCGCGATCGCAAAGATCAGCTCTCTAAAACCCTGGGACTCTCCCCCCAAGAAGCCGCCGATGCTCTCTTGCTTCAAAATGATCAGCAATTCCAAAAAGGGTTAAAAGATTATAGTGACAGTACCCTAGAACTCAAAGCCTTACTGGAAAATCGGGGAGAAAATTATCCCGATGTGATCCAACTACGGGAAAAACAAGCCACCGCCTTGCTCATCCTGTTGGAAAGAGGACGTATCTTATTAAATAAAAAGCTCGATCAATTAACCCTAGAACGATTGAGTTTAGACAATAGTAATGGGTCTGGAGTCAAGCGTGGTGAACTCTTTCAAGAATTGGTGCTTTTGAATGCAGAACATCAAGGCCTATTA
>JAYKGY010000046.1:0-8702 GCA_035285545.1 Snowella sp.
TGGCGGGAACGGCCAAGGCTAAGGTGGTTAGAGTAAGAGAGAACGCGATGCCGTAGGCACACTTCGTGATCACGCGGGAAAGAATTAACATAAGGACTCACAGAAATTAGGGTTGAGCCTGAACAGGAAAGCCTTGTTGTCTCAGATAACCAGCCGTTGCAGGGCCTGGTGTGTAGTTATAACCAAATTGGGCTTCTGAATTATCGTGAAGGATTTGCGGTGTAACCATAATTACAACTTCTGAACGATTCGTTTGATCGCTTTGGCTTCTAAATAATGCCCCTAAAATTGGAATATCGCCTAATATTGGTACTTTAGTAGCAATAGATTGTTGAGACTCTGAAATGATGCCAGTCAGAATCAAAGTTTGTCCATCTCGCAAACGTAATTGCCCAGATGCCAGTGTACGTTTATTAATCAATGTAATCGTATTGTTTGCGCCTGGCCCACTTTCAAACCGTTCTTGTCCAGCAGGAGCAGCTACAATTGGGACTGCTTCTAGAGAAATAAAACCGTTATCATCAATTCGGTTAACAACGACCGCAAGCGTTAAACCGACATCCTCTAATACCGGAGTAGTCGTCCGAACACCACTTAACGGGTCAACTTGAGTATTAATACTAGAAATAACAGATTGAGTTAACTTAACTTCAGCTTTTTGACCTTCTTGTACTACTAGGGTCGGATCAGTCAGAATTTTGGCATTACCGCTACGGATTTGAGCATCAACCTGCGCTTGAAACTTTTTAGGGTACTGGAAATAAGAAGGAAGGTTAAGCACTGGAGGCGTGGCCGTAATAACTGCTGGGGTAGTAGCTGTGGGGGGGGTAAAAGTTCCTATTGCTGTTTGTGTAATTCCACTATTAAAAGGATTGCCTGATACAGCGGCTTGTCCTGTTGCCAAGAAAGGAAGGTTCAAAACTTGGTTACCTACAGGTACAAAAAGATTTGTTGTTTGGTTTGGATCAAAGAAAACTTGACTGGGGTTCGCGCCTAGCGGGCCAAAAGGATTGACAATCGCTGGCGGATTGCCTAGTCTTCCTGTTGCACTATTTATATTAGCCTCAGTGGCAGGAGCTGTACTCCCAAATCGCATGACTGCGGTACCTTGATCTTGAACAAAATAGCTATCACCGATACCAAAAGAAAAGCTACTGTTATAGTCTTGAACATTATTCAGATCAATATCAACAATTTTGACATTGACCGCTACCTGACGACGGCGTGCATCTAATTGCGTTAACAGGGTTGTAGCCAGAGTAATCAGCCGAGGCTCACCTACTAAGGTTACAGAATTAAGTCGTTCATCTGCTGAAACTGTCAGACCATTCAAGGGAGAAAATTTTCGTCGAGCTTCACTCAATTCTATATTTTCGATAGTAGGCGTTTTTTGTGTCACTGTTCTCGTAACTTTATCTTCTCCCACTTCCGTTGCTACGGTTTCACTTTGTCTATAGGCGTAAGTTTGGGCACCTTGGGTACTTAAGAAGGTTGCAGCATCAAAAGCTTGTACTTGATTGAGGCGAATAGTTCTTGTAATCGTATTACGAGCTTCTTGAGGCAGCGTTTTACCAACAAAAATTGTGCTACCGTTTCGAGACGCTTTTAAGCCGGAAGCAATAATCACCGAGTTAAAGACATTTTGGACAGGTTCGTTTTGAATATCTAGCGAAACCAATTGGGAACCTGAAGCCATTGCCGCGGCGGCTGGAGGGGCATCTGCTGCACCGTCACCGTCAATCACCACTACATTCACGCCTGCATAACGCGCTAAGACTTTTAAAACTTCATCAGCGGGCGCTCTTCGTAATACGAGCCGAGGAATAATCGCTTGACCTGCGGGCCCTAAATCAATGGGATCGTAACGAGAATTCACATTAGAAATGGACATATCTCCGACAGGGGGAGCCACCGCACGGGGCAGGGTGGGAGCCATCGGCATTGTGGGCTGGAGAATTGTCGGGTTGGGTGTGCCATTAGAGCGAATGATAATTTCTGGGTTGGGCACCATGACCCCATTCGGAGAAGAGGGCATTCCTACCGGCGGATTGATGGGGGGTTGGCCAAACACCTGAGCAATTTTAGGGATTTCTGCTTTCGGCAACGCTTGGGATTTTTTTTCTAATTTATCTGAAGAAGAAACGATACTATCAACCGCTACTGTTGCCGATAACCCTGCTTTTAGTTCCGGCGGAACTTCTTCGGCGATCGCGGATTTTGCGAATTCCTGGGCTTTGTCAACTAGCTTATCTTCCAGATTGAAACGGGTTTCCGTTGCGGCTAAATCGGAAACTTTGGATAAATCAACTTCTTGGGGATTGGCTGCCTGGGAAGGAGACGCGGCAAGTAGAAAACAAACCGCCACCTTGGTTAATAGTAAAGAATGATAATTTTTCATAAATCTGCTCCTCTTCTCTTTCAAATCAAATAATAAAAATTAAGGGGGGAAATCGTAAGGTTTATTGCGGTGGTGGGGCGGCTTGGCCTTCTGCGGGCGGCGCACCTTCAGGGGGTGGGGGAGGAGCTAAGGCTGCAATTTCTTCAGGCGTGAGCGGAATTAAAACCTCTAAGGTTAAGGATGTTTTTAAATCATCATTTTGCTTAGGAATCACTTTGGCTTGATTATTGGTCTTAATAACCGTGGCCTCAAAATCCGGCTTCGCTAAATCCGTTTTTAGGTTTTTCATGACAATTAAGGGCTGCAAGCGTTCCAGATCCCGAATGAGATTGTGGGTATTACTAAAAGAACCATCAAATGCCACCTGAAAGGTTTGACGCTTGAGCTTATTGTTAACCGCCGGGCCAAGGGAACCGTCCGTAATAGTAGCAGGGTCACCCTGGGGCAAAAAACTCGTGAGATTGACATTACGGGATTTAAATAGCCGATTTAAGTCCATCAGCAAGGTTTTTAAATCATTAGGGCTGGCATATAACTGTAAAATATCTGCTTTACGGGTCTCGGCCTGTTTGAGCCGAAATTCTGCATCGGTTAATTTACGCTCTAGTTGGCCCGATTTTTGTTGATCAACTTGTTGTTGCTTTGTGGCTTCATCGGCCTTGAGCTTTTGGAGTTCATCCCAAGCAGGCAGAAAATAGGTCGAAAGGATGTAACCCGCCCCCACAAGACCTAACAGTCCGATGGCAATGCCGCTAACTTTAGGGGTAAAGGTGATACCAAAAGCCGTGGGATAATTGGCACCACTCTCAAATTCCTGGCTGTCACTAAACTCTTCAACAAAGGTCATGGATTGTTCGCTCCTTGAGTAGATGCAGGGGATGCTTGGGGGTTAGCGGGATCAGCGGGCGGCTGACTACCTGGTTGCAAGATGGGAGCAGGGGGAGGAGAGGTTGCAGAGGACAAAATTCCTTTTTGCTCCATGATCTTAAAGCGGGTAACGAGACCAACCGCTCCTTTGCGAATTAATTCATTGATTAGCTCTTGATCGGGGGTATCAGTCAATTCCGTGGTAATGGTGTATTTCACGCCGGCAGGAATGGTGACGGTTGGCCCTGTGGGTTTGTCATTATTTGCTCCTTGGGTAGGGGTCGCTGTTGCCCCATCTCCCTTATCTACGCTTGCTCCCTCGGCTTTGAGGGGTAAGGCTTCAGTGGTTGCGGTCACTAGTTTGGTTTTATCGGCATTAAAGAAACGAGAATTTTGCAAGGTTAAAACAAAATCGTTTAAGTCGCCGTAATCACGGGCAAATCCAGATAGGGTTAAGACTTTATCGGCTTGTTGAATGCCACTAATTTGAACCGTTGCGGGGGTTTGATCCGTTAGATCTTGTAAAATTGCTGACCAAGGCTTAATTTGATTAAAAACACCGACTAAACCCGTTATTTCTTCATTCAGTGTTTTAATTTGGCCTTCTATTTGTTGAATTTTTTGATTTTGAGAATTGAGTTTGGCAATTTCCCCTTCTAGGGTCTGAATGTTTTGCTGGACTTGTTCTTTTTGCCATCCGACCAATAATATCGACAGCCCAGACAAAGACAGGAGCGCGAGCATTACCCCAGCCCCAATATAGATGGGTAACTGCTGTTTGAGGGATGGCCCGCTGGCGAGGGGTTCCACCGTCGTCATTTTAGTGGTATCGAGGTTACGGTCTTTAAGGAAATTAACGTCTAAGCTATACATGGAAAATTACAATGTAAATGGCTATCACTTTGAGGGACTTTTCATTAAACTTCTCGTAGTCCCAGACCGAGTACGGTTCCTAAGCTCGGCCGTTCTACCGGAGAAAAATTTTGATCTGAGGCGATCGCGAGGGAATTGATCGGATCAATTTGAATGGCAGGAATACTGAGTCGTTGGGTGAGATACTCATCCAATTGAATTAAACCACCACCGGGCCCGGCTAACAGCAATTGCACCACTTCTAAATCTTCACTTTGATTGAGGTAGAAATTAATAGAACGGCGGAGTTCATCAGTTAACTCGCCTAAAACCCGCATCAAAGCACTCATTCCAGGGTTGACTGCCGTTCCTTGGGTGCTGAGGGTATCAAATTGGGTCACAGGAATGGTCATACCCTGCAAAATTTCGGGGTTGCGAGAAGGCGGTAAATTCATCGCCCTAGATAAGGCATTCTGCATTTGATAGGTACCGATGGGAACCGTCCGAGAAAATTGGGGAACCCCATCCACGATGATCGCAATTTCCGTATTGTCAAATTCAATATCGACCAAAACGATCGCTTCTTTAGATCCAAACTGCCGGAGTTGCTCTCGAATGGTGCGGATCAGGGCAAAGCTATTAATCTCTAAAACATCAACCTCTAAACCCGCTTGCTGGAAAGTATCTAAATAGGAGTCTGTGACCTCTCGGCGCGTTGCGACTAATAAGACTTGGACTTTTTCAATACCGTCGTCATCCTCAAAAAAGCCTAATTTTTGATAATCCAAATCCACCTCTTCTCTGGGATAGGGCAGATACAAAGCGGCTTCATGATTTAATACCATATCCCGTAGTTCCCGTTCATCCAATTCCGAGGGAACCGGAATAATGCGAATAATCGCCTCCCGCATCGGAACCGCTGTTGCTACTTTTTTCGCCGTAATTTTATTTTCTTTTAATAAATCTTGAATCAATTCCGCTAAGGTCGGAGAATCAATAATTTTGCCTTCTTCAAAAATGCCTTCTGGCACATCAACGCTACAAAATTTGCTTAATTTATATCCTTGCCCTTGCTTTGATAATTGAGCAAGATTAAGACGCTCAGGCGTAATTTCTAAGCCCACCCCTTGACTTTTTTTGCCAAGCAAACTGGTTAAATCGAAACTTTTAAAACGGCTTAACATAGTTTAACAACTAATAACTAATGTAAAGAAGAGCGTAAAAAGCAGAAGGTGAGGGAGCCATAACCTATCGTATCCAATATAGGGGGTCTGTCAAGTAAAAATTACAGTTTTGTATTGATGTTTGCATTTTGTTTTTCTTCTACTCAATATTTGAAAAATAGTTCTATCCTAAAAAATACTAGACCAATTATTTCACCGTAAAATTACGGTATTTTTTAACAGTCTTAAATCACGGCGCAAGAACCGTAAACCGCGATCGCCGATTAACGAAGTGTTTAGTCAGGGTTAACTCCATGAAAAACCTCGCCCAGTATTATCGCATTTTGGGATTAGAGCCAAGTGCGTCCCTCGAAGAAATTAATCAAGCCTATCGGGACTTAGCCTTTATTTGGCATCCCGACCGTATCCCCTCCCATAATCAACGACTCTTAGAAAAGGCGATCGCGCGATTAAAAGATATTAACCACGCCCGTGATCAACTGCGTCAACTCGAAACTCACCTCAATTCAAAAGATTCCCATCCCGCCTCTCATTCTCACCATTCGCACCCAAATCATTCTGCTCACCCCCCAGAAACCAAAGCCTCATCCCATACCCACAAAGCCCCATCGGATAGCCCTAAATCTCCATCTCATCACAGCAAATCCAAACCCCATCCCGAACCAAATGTTCAACGTCCCTATTACCGCGATTTAACAGGAGCCGATTTCCGAGGAGCCAACTTACGAGAAAAAGACTTATCAGGGCGTAAATTAATCAAAGCCGATTTGAGCTATGCCGACCTCAGTGATAGCTTTCTTCATAAAGTTAATCTCGAAGAAGCCAATCTATTCGGTGCCAACCTTTTTCGAGCCAATTTACTAGAAGCGAACTTAAGAAAAGCCGACCTCCGTGAAGTCAATTTAATCTGCGCCGACCTCAGCGGTGCCGACCTCCGTGAAGCCGATTTACGGGGGGCAAAAATCATGTCGGGTAATCGAATGATGGTCAAATTAACCGCCGCAATTTTAACCGGAACCATCTTACCTGACGGCAGAATTTATCAAGACCACCATTAGCTCGTCCCCCAAAGCTATCCCTCTTTTTCAGGATTTTTAACCAAAACTTGGGCCGGCTGGGTAACCGATTCAGGAGAAAATCGTTTCGCCAATTCGGCTCTTTGATTGACCAAATAAACACTCACTAAGGTTAAAGAAACCCCAATCCATTGGAACTGAGTCAACTGCTCTGACAGAAACAAATTACTAAATAATAATGCGAAAACTGGTGTTAGAAAAATCAAGGCACTAACACTGGTTAAATTGCCATTTGCCGCCAAAAAAAAGAATAACCCATAGGTCACAGCCGTACCAAACAGCGTGGCATAGCCTAACCCTAACCAACCTTCAGGGGAAAGATTTTGCCATTGATTGGCTTCCCATAAAAACGACAACCCTAATAGGGGAATCCCGCCGAAGAGCATGTGCCAACCCGTTGCCATTACTGGATCTGCATACGCTTTGACTTTACGAATAATAATGGTACCAAAGGACATAGAGAGAGCCGCAAAAACCATTAATAATTCGCCACTTTGTAGAATACTGTTAAGGGTCAAACTTGAGGTCGAAATCGGCAAGCCATTGCCTGCGAGTAAATTAATAATCCATTCGGTCGGTAGTCCACATAAACAAATTCCGGTTAAACCGATCGCTAAACCAATCCAACCCCATAGCCCAATTACGTCACCAAATAACCAACTCGCGAGTAAAGCCACGACCAACGGTTGAGCATCAATCAATACGGCTCCCAGACCCGCCCCTGTGTTGACTAATCCCACGGTGAGTAATCCTTGAAACATGGCGGCATCAACCAACGCAAACAGTCCAATCCACAACCACGCCTTCCATCCTTTGGGTTGGGGCACTTTCAAGAATGTTGCTAAAAGAATAATAATGATTCCTGCGGGAACCAGACGAAAAGCCGCTAAAAAAAGCGGTGTGGTATCTGGAATAATCGCTTTCATCACCACCATCGCAGTTCCCAGAAAAAAGAACGGGGCAACCAAAATAAAAGGGGATTTAGATAGCTCTTCCGTATTGAATTTGAGTTCCATAATGCTCAATTTGGGTAAAATCTCAAGAGTTTTGTCTCGGCATTTCATTATTCAATAAACTTATCCTGAGAAATGTACCCAAGGAACATATTCAATTGCAGGGGGATTTCCTGCTAAAAACAAGGATAAAGTAGTAGAAATTCAACTTATAAGCTATAAAAACATCAAAAATAGGAATTACCAACTTAAAAAATAAGTATCATCGCGATCGCGGATACTTGAGTTAACTATTTAAAAATTATTTTCGCCATTCCGCTTTATGGCATTTGTTGAATGATTTCTATTGTTTTAACGCTAACGGTACAAACTCTTTGTAATAAATCAATGACCTTTTCTTTATAATCCGCAAATTTGTAAGTATTGAAAAGTTTAGCGATAGTGGGATCTTTAGGCTTCTTTTCTTTATATTGATCGAGTATCCATTCTAAGGAGGAACGATTGCCAAGTTTATAGTCCCACGCGATCGCGTTTATCCCAATCAATTGTGTATTTTCGTCGAGATTCATTACTCCGTTAATCTTATCGGCTTTGAGTTTAACTATTGAGTTGCGATCGCAAAAAATCCATTAAGGAGAGAAAACAATTTTTCTTCTTGGTCTATAGAATAAGTTGTTAGATTTTTTGTAAAGATTTGATGCTCTAAGTTTCCTAGCTCCCAGGTTTTGCCATCGGTAACAATGCCATAAATAGGACGAGTTTGTTTATTAAGGTGATCGGCAGTAATCAGTGCGGCGAGACAATACGCCCAGGCTCGCTCAAAATCATTATTTTTAACCTGAATAACTAAAAGAAGAATCGGTAAGCTAAAATTTCCTGTATTTATTTCTGATTTAGCGGTGAGCATATAATCCACTATTCCAGAAAGTTCTGCTGTAAATTTAAGTTTTGGTTGTATCCAAAAATCTGGACTTCCGTTCATTCCATCACAATTTTGATACAGTTCTTTGAGTATGGGTAAGGTCATTAACTCGCGTCTAGCGACATAGGATTGATCGGTATTACAGCAAGTTTCATGAAATTCAAAATCAATATCAAAGACGATGGATGTCTCAGTCCAGGATTCTTTTACAAAATCCTGTTGTTGATATTCAATTTTGTATTCTGTGAGTAGTTGTGAGATTGTTTGGTAGTCATTAAAAGACATAATTTTTTTAAGACTAAATTTTTTTTAAAGATAATTACATTTACGCACATTCGGCGATAATTTTAGCATTTAATAATGTAAAAATACGATCTAACTCAAGAATTCCCTTCAACTCTGAATCCTCGTCTGAGGTTAATATTAAATCTCTTTTTTTCTCATTAAGAA
>JAYKGY010000047.1:0-11577 GCA_035285545.1 Snowella sp.
CCTGTTCAGGCTCAACCCTAATTTCTGTGAGTCCTTATGTTAATTCTTTCCCGCGTGATCACGAAGTGTGCCTACGGCATCGCGTTCTCTCTTACTCTAACCACCTTAGCCTTGGCCGTTCCCGCCAAAGCTGAAAATATTGAGCATTTAAGTCAACTATTAGCGACCAAACAATGTCCTCTCTGTGATCTCAGCAGTAGCGGCTTGGTTTTTGCAAACTTGAGTGGGGCAAATTTGGCAGGAGCCAATCTGAGTGGAGCGAACCTGAGTCAGGCCAATTTATCAGGGGCTAATTTATCAGGGGCTAACTTATCCGGTGCTTCTTTCCAGAGTGCTAACCTCACAGGCGCAAACCTCAATGGCGCGATCGTCGTGGGAACGGATTTTCGAGGAGCCTATTTAAATAATGCCAGCCTCATCGGAACCAGTATGGATACCGCCTATGTCCAAGGTGTCATTGGGATGCCGACTAATGCGGGATCTCCTCAAATGTTTTATGGTTGGGGTTTACTCGAATCCCAAAAAGGGAACTATAAAGCCGCAATTAGCAGTTATGATAAAGCTCTAGCCATTGATCCTGATTTTGCTCAGGGGTATTTAGGACGGGGTTTAGCCTTCCTGCGCTTAGGTAATGAAAAAGCGGCTCAACAAAACGTTGAATACGCCAAAAAACTCTTTGAGGAACAAAAAATTCCTGAAGGGGTGGAAGTAGCTCAAAATTTTCTCACTAACTTGCAAGACGTTCAAGATGCCCGTGAAAGAGGGAAAGGAAATCCTCAATTAGATGGCATTATTCGGGGAGTTGCCTCTATTGCTTTACAATTCTTGATGAAAGGCTCAGGCTTACCCTTTTAACTATTTAGCTGTGAGTTGGTTTAAAATCGAGTTTGCATAATAAATTTTTATTCATACCAAATTTAACAGCAAACATTATGGTTAGTTAATCCCCCCGCCTACGGCTTCCCCCCTTTGGAAGGGGGGCTAGGGGGGATAATATTGAGAATCTTATTAGCATTTTAATTCAGTTAGTTTGATATCAATTTTGAAACTTCGTTTTATGTTCCTAAAATTCGGGACTTACTGGCTCCTTACCCTTGGACTATTCATTATTGGCAGTCAACCAAGTTTAGCCCTGCCGCCGCCTGATGATATTCCCGAAGAAGTATTACGGACTGAAATTATCCTCGAAGCGCGATCGCCGGAAGATGGCCGACCCCTAACCGCTGTCGAATATGCAAAAATCCGAGAAGAATTAGCCACTAGTCCCTATCCGCCCCAAGTCAGCCCAAAAATTCGCCATCTTATTTTTTTATTACAAATTCGTAAAGCGATTCGTACCTTTTTCCCGTTTTTCTAACCGTATTTTCCCCATCTTTTCTAAGGCGAGTTCAATCGGTTAAACTTTTAAAGGTTGATAACTGTTTGATTCAGTGTTGAACCCATTCAATAGACCGTTGAAGAACTATGAGTACGATTCAAGATTTGTCGCCTCAATCGATTAGCACTCACCCCTTAGCTGTTGTTGAAACATGGAATTTAAATAAAATTTATCGCACAGGATTTTGGCTTAACCAAAAAGTGCAATCTCTAACCGATTTTTCCCTCTCGGTACAAAAAGGGGAAACTTTTGGCCTATTAGGGCCCAATGGGGCAGGAAAAACGACTTTATTAAAAATTTTGTTAGGGGTTATTCGTCCCACCTCTGGCCGAGCGGTGTTATTAGGTCGTCCCATCGGCGATCGCGCCATTAAAGAACGGGTGGGCTATCTGCCTGAAAATCCCTATTTTTATGACTTTCTGACCGCTTGGGAATTCTTAGAATTTGTCGCTGGATTATTCCAAATTCCGAAATCTCAACAAACCAAACGGATTCCTGAATTATTAGATCTAGTGGGTTTAGCGCAAAAAACCGCCAAGAAAAAACAATTACGGCAGTATTCTAAGGGCATGATGCAACGGGTCGGCATGGCCCAAGCTTTGATTAATGATCCTGAATTAGTTTTCTTGGATGAACCCATGTCAGGATTAGACCCCCTCGGACGTTATCAGGTACGAGAAATTATTTTGTCGCTGAAAGAACAGGGCAAAACCATCTTTTTTAACTCCCATGTTTTAACCGATGTGGAACAAATCTGCGATCGCATTGCCATTTTAGCTAGGGGAGAATTACTTTGTGTGGGGTCTTTGGAGGAAATTTTAGGCAGTGCCAATGTTTATCAAGTCGTTGTCAAAGGCGGAACAGAAACCCAATTACAAGAATGGATTACGGGCTTAAAATTGGAAGATCATTTCTGGCACGGTCAACTTAAAAGCGATCCCCAATCCTTTATTGATGCTTTACCCCAATTAGATGCAAAATTGATTAGTCTAAACTTAGCCAGAGCCTCTTTAGAAGAATACTTTATTCGTCAGCTTAGAGAGCGAGGAATTACCGCAAGCCAATAGAAAATTATTTGCATTAAGCTGTTAATTATTTCAACTAACATTACTTAATGCCTCTTCATCTCGAATAATTTGTTTATAATATCGACTTTGCCAGACGGAAGACACACTTTTAATATTACAAATTTGATTAATTTTCTTGGTGACAATTGCTTTATAGGAGCGAACAATACTAGATACTGATTCGGCAACAATATCACCGAATTTTCTATTTTTATTGCTGTTTTCTGGCGATTCAGTAATCCACAATATCCCGTGTAGATGATTGGGCATAATGATATAAACATCTAGAGCTACATTCGGAAAATGTTGAGGAATTTCTTGCCAACATTTATCTGCAATAGAACCCAACGCATTCAATCGCATTTCTCCATTTTTTATATCGCCAAAAATACATTGTTTTTGCTTCGTACAAATTGTAATGAAATACACACCTGCTTGGCTATAATTGTAATTTTTTAAACGAATAGTTTGGCAATAGTGTATCTCTGGATTGTAAGGCATGGTTAAATCATGATTTTCCAATAATATTTTTATTTTTTAATCTTTATTGGTAATTAGCAAAAAAATTAATAGCTTCTTGATTGTTTACGAAATCGGGCATAGGCTTCGTTAATAATTTGCATGGCTTTAATCGCTTCTTGGGAGTTGTTTTGATCAGGGTGAAACTGTTTAGCTAAGTAATAATAAGCGAGTTTAACTTCTTGGGGATCAGCATCAGGAGAAACGTCTAAAATTTTCCACCATTCTTGAGAAGAATCAAAATTAAAAAAGTTAGTTTTATTATCAAATTCTCCAAAGGTTTGTTGCCAAACTTTTAAGGTGACTTTTTGTGAAAGACTTCCGCTAATTAGCGTTTGAACATCATCGCTAAAAGCGATAGGAAAACAACCTTCTAATTTTTCTATTAATTTACCTGTTTCCCAATTCCAGAGTTGAATTTCTTGATAGTTAGCAATAGCAAAAATTTTAGATTGCTCATTAATTGCTAATGATAATATTTTAAACTCTGTATCAATGGATTTAAAAATTTGTTTTCCCGCCAACTCCCAAATATTAACTTTTCCGTCTAGGTCAGCACTGAATAAATATCGGCCATTTGCGGTAATTTTCAAGCCAGTTATTAACTGAGAATGTTCCCTTAAAATGGCTAAAGGAGTAGAACTATTGACGCTCCATAAACAAATTGTTTGATCTTCACTGGCACTGATTACGGTTTGACTATCGGGTGTAAAAATTAAGGCTGAGACTGCCTTGGAATGACCGTTGAAATTTCTTTCCCATTGACCCGTTATTTTGCCCCAAAGTTTGATTTTTTGATCTCGGCTACCACTGGCAACCCATTTACCGTCAGGGCTAATGGCTAAGGCTGAAATACTTTGTTCGTGGCTGTGGGAAGAATTATGGCTAAAAGATTGAGAAATAATTGATTTTTGGCGAAGATTTCAAGCACTAATGCGACGGTTAAACCCTGCGGCGAATAATTGATGGCTGTCTGGCGTGACCGCGATCGCTTGAATTTCTTCTCGGCTTTCAATGAAGGTGAATTTTAATTGCTTAGTCTGCAAATCCCAAAAATGAACGGTTCCGTTGCTATTACCGCTAAAAAGATATTGATTATTGGGCGCGATCGCGATAGTTGTAACATCGGGAAATTCAAAATGTTGTAAATCTGTTGCCTTCCATCTTGGAGCCGCTTGATTAGCGATGATAATTTGCTTCGTTTCTGTATCAGATTGGGTTGAATCATAGAGAATTTGGGTTTTAAGCTCTTTTTCAGTTTGCAAATAATCGTTTAACTGTTGTTTTAAATCATCTAATTCTGATTTTTTTCCTAAATCATGCCATACATAATCAGTATTATCTTCTTTTAAATTATTTTGAATAGTTGCTTTTAAGGCTTGAAATTCTTCTTCGACTTCCAAATGAGCCATTTTTTGTAGCCAAGCAACCTCTGCCAACATGGGATCTAATTCCATCATGGCTTGATTATAGAGTTCCTGCCCAGAAATCCTATCCTCCATCCGCTCAAAGGTTTGAGCAAATGATTCCTTACTCTGACCTTTGGTAAACCTTTTGATCAATTGATAAACACCTAACGCGAAAATCCCCCCTGTTGCCGCCATTGTTGCCATCCCAACCCCGAAGGCACTGCCCGCAATGCCCACCCCCACATTCCCAACGGCAGCGGAAAATCCTGCTCCTAAAACTGAGCCAACGGTCGTCACGCCTAAAATTTTTACGTCACCGGTTTCGATTCCTTCGATAATGCCCTGAATTGCAGCCCCCGCGATCGCGCCACCAACAACGATAACGGGTGTTCCCAAAGCCATTCCACCAAAACCACCGACTACACCGATCCCACCGACTTGGCTGGCAATGACTTGACCTGTTGTTGCTCCTACGACGACAAAACTTTCAGTATTGCGTAAATCTACCATCATTCTCAGTCCAGTTTCTTAATTTATCGCTAATTGATTTATTATTATCTGATTTATATTAATTTTTCAATCGTCAATTAGAATGCAGAAATGAGTTTGAGAAAACAGCGATCGCGTAATCGCCTAAAATTCAGATAAGCAAACGCCAAAGCAACCATCTAACGTTTGTGTAAACTATGCAACTTCAAAAAATTCTTGATTTTAAAAACTATAACGATCAACAATGGACAATTTTATTTACCATCGCTGCCATATTTTTGTGGTTGATTAACTTAGGTGGTCTAAGCTTGCGGGATTGGGATGAAGGCTATTATGCCACCGTTTCCCAAGATATGTTTCAACGCAACAGTTGGCTGTATCCGACCTATCAAGGAGAGCCTTTTTTATTAAAACCGCCCTTGATTTTTTGGTTAATTCATCTTAGTTATTTGGTTTTTAATATCACAGATTTTTCCTCGCGTTTGCCCAGTGCATTCATTGCCGCATTAGGTGTTCCCTTAATTTATTTAATTGGTCGAGAAATCTTTGTTAACCGTTCAGCTGCGATTTTTACTGCGTCGGTTTATCTCACCCTTTTACCTGTCGTGAGATTAGGCCGATTAGCCATGCTGGATGGGATAGTTAATACCTTCTTTTTATTGGCAATATTTGGGTTAGTCAAAGGGAAAAAATCGCCACATTGGTTAATTGTAATTGGTATCGGCTTAGGTTTAATTACCTTAACCAAAGGGGTTTTAGTATTAGCCCTTGGTGCTATTTTATTAATTTATATTTTTTTAGATAAACAATATAAAATTTTATTTAATCCCTATTTATGGCTCGGTTTGATTCTAGGATTTATTCCAGTTTTTATCTGGTATGGTTTACAGATTCATCACTATGGTGAAACCTTTATTCAAGTCCATTTTCAATCCCAAAGCTTTGATCGCCTCTCGACGGCAGTAGAAGGTAATACGGGGCCGATTTGGTTCTATTTGGTTGAAGCTTTAAAGTATTCGGCTCCTTGGCTTTTCTTTTGTATTCCTGGGTTTTATTTTGCGGTTAAAGATTATCAACAATCTTGGGCCAAATTGATTTTAATTGGCGGAGCCGTTTATTTGGGAACAATTTCTTTAATGACAACTAAATTGCCTTGGTATATTATGCCCTTTTATGTCTTTTTTGCTTTGGCAACGGGAGTTTATTTAGATCAACTGTGGCAGTATTCTCGAAAATATCCCAAATTAATATTTTATTTATTGGTTTTATGTGGTGTCGTCGGTTTAGGGGGTTCAATTTATTTTGCTTTTTTTGAACAAAAAGGGTATTTAGTGTTAATTTCATTGACATTAGGGAGCAGTTTATTATTCACTGCTTTTCAATTTTTTAAAAATCGACCCCAATTTATTCCCGCGCTAATTATTGGGCTTTATTTAACCCTGATTTTTTTGATGCTTTCTCCCGTTTGGGTTTGGGAATTAAATGAAGCTTTTCCTGTTAAACCTGTTGCTCAATTAATTAAACAATCAACCCCTGAAAATACCATGGTTTACACTTCTTTTCCCTACAGCCGAACCAGCTTGGATTTTTATAGCGATCGCCACGTTATCGCCGCCGATGAAAATAAACTCCAAGATTTACTCACCCAATCATCCTATCTATTACTAGAGGAAGCTTTTTTTGATAAAATAAAGAATAAAAATTATCGAATTTTAGGAAAAACCGAAGGATTCGTGTTAATCTTGTCCAATCCCTCTTAAAGAAATGGATTTAAATTATTAGTTTACCCATGACAACCAAACGATTAATTTTAAGTGTCTTAACGGTTATTTCTTTAATTCCTTTTTTTCTGTCTTTGATCAATAGTTTGAGTGAGGCTCAGGTTCAATCCAATTTAGAACTTTCTCAAACCAATTTATTATTAGAAGCCGCTGAAATTCGGAATCATCTAGATAGCTTAGAGGGGTCTTTAAGTGCAACACAAATTCAATCTTTACAGCAATTGTTATTAGGGGAGAAACCCTACGAAATTGCCCAACAACAATATGAGTCAGCCCAAAAAGCCATTAATAAAAATCTAGAACAACTGAAAACTAATTTAAGCAAGCTCACCCAAACGGTGGGTTTACAGCAGGATGGGGCAACGGATTTCAAGTTAGTCCAAGCGAACCCTGCTCAAGAAAAAATTTTCAAACAAGCGATCGCCAAAGAAACCCTCAATTTAGAACAACTGAACTTAAGACTAGGATTACTGAAGGCCCAACAGGAGAATATCACAGCGGCCCAACAGGATTGGCAAAAATTAATTGAATTAGATCTAAATAATACAAAAACAGTTGCTATCCAAGAAACTGCCGCCGTTTTAAAAGATTTATGGAGTAAGCCCCCTGCTATTGCGGATAATGCCGAAGCGATTTTAAGCCAAAATTTAAAAGGGTGGTTTCGTTACCGTGCCCTAGAGCGACTTTATACCGTTACGAATCAAACCCAGTCCCAAGCGGCATTGCAACAACAAGAAGCCCAAGTTGCTAGCCAGTCCATTCTTAAACTGTTGGCCATTAGTACCTTGCCCTTATTGGGCGGAATTGCGGGTTCTCTGTTATTAATTGTCCTTTTTGTCCAGTGGGGCGTTAAAAAAGACCAGGCTATTCTCGCTCAACAGGCTAATACCTCTTGGGAAACGCCTTGGAATTGGGAAATCATTTGGCAGGTTTTGATTGTGGGCTTTTTCTTTATTGGGCAAATTGGCCTGCCTTTGCTCTTGGGTTTGGTGCAGTTTGATGCGTCGAGCCTCACGCTACGGGGGAAAGCCTATTACGTGCTAGGCAGTTATGTTGCGATGACCCTGAGTGGTCTGGTCGTTCTTTATCTGTCCCTGAAACCGTTTATTCCCCTACCGCCCGATTGGTTTCGTTTTAAGCTCGGCGATCGCGCGTTGTTGTGGGGGATTGGGGGCTATTTAACCGCGTTACCCTTAGTTGTCATCGTTTCCTTACTTAATCAACTAATTTGGCAAGGTCAGGGGGGCAGTAATCCCCTCTTATTTCTGGCATTGGAAGCCCAGGATAAGGTCGTACTCGCCATTTTCTTTTTTACGGCTTGTGTGGCGGCTCCCTTCTTTGAAGAGTTGATGTTTCGAGGGTTTCTGTTGCCTTCGTTAACGCGCTACGTTCCTGTCTGGCAGGCCATTGGCCTCAGTAGCCTGCTGTTTGCCGTTGCCCACCTTAATTTGTCGGAAGTTTTGCCCCTGGCGATGTTGGGAGTCATTCTCGGTGTCGTTTACACGCGATCGCGCAATCTTTTGTCTTCTATGTTGTTACACAGTCTATGGAACAGTGGCACCCTAATTAGTCTCTTTATTTTAGGCAGTAGCGGAAGTTAACTGGTAGGATTAACCCTAAATCGCTTAGGTGCTGGCAAAAATAAACGGATTTAATTGATGAGCTTATGAACTTGAAAAATCAAAAAGTTAAACTGTTAGTCCTATTAACCACCGCTCTCGGTGCTATTGGAGGGGCATCCTGGTCGGGACTTCAGTTATTAGGGGGCACGAAAGAGCCAGTAACCTCCGAAGTTAAACAAAATTCGCCGACCGTTGCCATTAACTTAAGCAATGCGAATATTGAGCCACCGAAAGCTTTGGCTGATGTGCCAGGGGTACCGAATGGACTCTTTAGTAATGGGGGAAGTACGACCTGGGCAGCCATTCGAGCAGCAGTTAATCAACCCATTGCAACCGCCTGGCCCAATTTTCAACTTCGCTATACCGAACCCACGACTAATTTACCCGGCTCCCGTATTGGCGTTGAAATGTTATTGAATGATCAACTGTCCTTTGCCCAATCTTCCCAAGCTTTAACAGTTGAGGAATTCCAAGGGGCAGTTAATCGGGGTTTTAAATTAAAACAGGTTCCCGTTGCCATTGATGGTCTGGCGATCGCGGTTAATCCCCAGCTTAATGTGAAAGGTCTTACTTTAAGTCAACTTAAAGATATTTACACGGGGAAAATCACCAACTGGAAAGAAGTCGGCGGCCCCAATTTGACGATCGTTCCCTACACTCGTTCCCTAGAAACGGGCGGAACCTTGGATTTTTTCCAAGAAAATGTCTTACAGGGTGAAAAATTCACTGAAAAAATTAAAATTGTACGAGATACGACCCAGGGACTCCGTAGCGTGAGTGGGGCACCAGGCGGGATTTATTATGCCTCCGCTTCGATGGTAGTTCCCCAATGTACGGTTAAAGCCTTACCCATCGGCAGAACCCTAACCAGTTTAGTCCCCCCCTATCAAGGCTCCTTCGTTCCTGAATCCGAATGTCCTGCAAAACGCAATCAAATTAACCGAGAAGCGATCAAAAGTGGCCAATACCCCATTACTCGCCGTTTATTTGTCATTATTAAAGAAAATGGACAAATTGATGAACAAGCGGGCAATGCTTACGCCAATCTCTTGTTGACGGAGCAAGGCCAAAACCTCATTGAGCAGGCAGGATTTATCAAAATTCGTTAGTCTTAAACAAAACGTTGAACCAGTCATGTCTCAGCAGAAGGAAACAACTCTTTTAGTCCTCTCGCTCCTCCTAACGGGAGCCGTATTAGGTGGTGGGTTTTGGTGGTTTACGCGCAATGCGAATGTGTCTTCCCAACCCCAATCAGGAAATTCCCCTTCGGAAATGACTCCCTTGGCTCCGCCGCCTTCTCCCACCGATGTAACTGCCCTTGCCGAACCCACCCAAGTCCCGACGGGAACTCGCGTCAAAATTAATGGTTCGACGAGTATGGTGGGGATTAATGAAATCCTCAAAAGTCGTTTTCAGCAAAAGTTTCCTGGAACCGCGATCGCCACTAATGCCACAGGCACAGAAAAGGGGATTGCAGAAGTATTAAACGGAACAATCGATATTGCGGCCATTTCCCGTCCATTAACTGCCGAGGAGCAGGCCCAAGGGTTAGTTGCGATTCCCATTGCCAAAGACGCGATCGCCATTGTTGTGAGTTTAACGAATCCCTTCCGCAAAGGCTTAAACCAAGAGCAGGTTAAAGGCATTTTTCAGGGCACGATTGATAATTGGTCAGCCGTTGGTGGCAGTTCAGACCCGATTCAAGTGATTAATCGCCCACCCATAAGCGGGACGCGCCAAACCTTTCAAAATGTGGTCTTGGGAGGAGAACCTTTTGGGACGACTAGCAATTTTAAAACGATGTCACGGGATGCTACTACTCCAATATTGCAAGCCCTGGGCAAAAATGGCATTAGTTATGCAACCTACGTTCAAGTGGTCAATCAACAAACCGTTCGCCCGATCGCGATCGATGGACTGACCCCAGAAGCCGCTAATTATCCCTACGTCCGCACGCTATATTACGTTTACAAAAATCCGATTTCCGCCCCCGTCAAAGCCTTTTTAGGGTATGCCACCGCTCCCACAGGGCAAGAAGCGATCGATGAAGTGGAATAAATTCCTCCAAACACCCGCCTTCTCAAAGAAACAGGAGTCTAAAATATCGGCACAGGCAGCAAGTTTTTCAAAAAAATGGGCAATGCAATAATCATTGATTTTAAAAAATACCTCTCTAGGCTGAAGCATTATTTTTTTAAAGACCTGAAAATTTAATAGGTATTGCTAGGGAAAAATCTTAGTTACGACAGAGAGAAACCTGAGATTCTAAATCAACAAACTTTAAGGAATATTTTTCAATAACAGGAGTATAGTCTTGAATAAAATATTGGGCTTTATGACCCGTAATCGAAAAACAAGGAACTCCCTCTTTTACATACAGATAAATACAATTATCATGGGGCGTTTCTAGCGTAGGAAGTTCAAGTACTAATCTCACTTCATCCCAAAAGGGTTTTAACAAAGGATCCAAAAGTAATCTAATAGATAAAATTTGTAAATTCATATTTTAAATATTGAATAAAAAATCAAATCTTCCACAAGCAATAGGTGAAAAATCAAATCAAAAAAATAGCCTAGAAAAACCGTAAAGTATTTTAAAAGTATTTTAGCTGTTCTGATGCTCATAAGTAAGTTAACCTTATTTTTTATAAAATCTCCCGCCTGTCGGCTCCCCGCTTAGTAAAGGAGGCAGGGGGGATAAAGCTCAAAAAGATTTTATGTTTTATTTAGTTAATCTACTTAGAAAAATCAAACTTACATCACTTCAAAGCATTAAAATCAATGTAGGCTATTAGGATTCAGCCAAAATAGATCCGTATAAGGTTCTTGATTGTTGAACTCTAGTTAATACTACTGACAAAAATTAGCTCAACTTGTTTCTTAAAATTCTAGAAACTTTTAGATAAATGATTTTTGTGAAAAAAAACTGTAGAGAATCTCAAAAAATTAATTTTGTTAAGAATAAATTGATAAAAAAAAGAAAAAATCAGCATGTTTTAAAAAAAATAATTGGCGATTAAGAGCATTGTACTTACATGGAAGTTAGTCGTTCCATTTTAAAAGCCATGTGCTTATAAGTGATTATACTAGCACGCCTTGATAGAAGAAAACCTATTGTTAATCTAATTTATTTTTATGAATTAAAGTTCATTTTTATGAAGGTCTTTTCATAATTCCATCCTGATCTATAGCAATTCCTTGATAAATGAGGTACAGTAAGAGGACTAAATTTGAGACAAAAGCCATGAAACCCTATTCATTAGATTTTAGAAAGAAAATCTTAGAAGTCCGTGAAAAAGAAAATCTTTCTGT
>JAYKGY010000048.1:0-6454 GCA_035285545.1 Snowella sp.
ACAAATTCAATAGAAAACAGTGCATTTACTTAATCCCCCCCGCCTACGGCTTCCCCCCTTTGAAAGGGGGGCTAGGGGGGATAATATCGAGAAACCTATTTGCATGTAAATCAAATTAATTTGGTATGACCCTCCTAGAGTCTTTTTAAAGGTTTGCCCTGCTTTTCCCACGATTAAAAAAACTCAAAAAGGGCGAACTCAAGCCGCCCCTACAGAGTGAATTATTCCATTTTACGGAAGTTCATTATTGAGCAAAAACTTGAGCCGCCGCCGCAATTCCTGCTCCAGGTTGAGCATCGCTGTAACCTAAGATTTGTAGCGTGGATTCTAAGGCACCAACACAACTTAAGATATCGCGATCGCAGACAAAACCGAGATGACCAATGCGGAAAATTTTCCCCTTGAGGTGATCCTGCCCACCCGCTAGAGCCACATCAAATTTTTTGTTCATAGTCGAACGAATTTTTTCGGCTTCAACGGTGACGGGAGCAACGGCAGTAATCGCAGGACTCGCTGCATCATCAGGCGCAAATAGGGGCAAGTTTAACGCTTTCATCGCGGCACGGGTCGCTAGGGTATGGCGTTTATGGCGAGCAAAGATATTATCTAAGCCCTCTGCTTGCATCATTTGTAAAGCCGCTTGCAACCCATACATCAAGTTAACGGGCGGGGTGAAAGGAGAGCTATTGTCATCCGTTGCTTTTTTATATTTTTTCAAATCTAAGTAGAAGCGGGGACATTTTGCGGATTCATAGGCTTTCCAGGCTTTCGGGCTAACGGCAACGAAGGCGAGTCCAGGCGGAATCATATACCCTTTTTGCGATCCCGATCCCACTACGTCTAGCCCCCACTCATCAATGGGAATGGAAACTGCCCCTAAACTGGTGACGGCATCCACGATAATTAGGGCTTCTCCGTGTTCTTTCACGGCTTTGTTAATGGCTTCTAAATCGTTGATAGCCCCCGTTGAAGTTTCCGAATGGGTTAAAATGACCGCTTTAATGGCTTTATCTTTATCGGCGGCTAATTTTTCGCGGAAAGCTTCGGGATCTAGTGCTTTACCCCACTCGGCAGTGACTTCTTCGACGGTTAATCCATAGGCTTTACTGACTTTGGCCCAGCGATCGCCGAATTTCCCGTTGTTCCCCACTAAAACGCGATCGCCCGGACTGAGGAAATTGATAATTCCCGCTTCCATTGCGCCGGTGCCGCTAGCCGTCAACATCAGCACATCATTTTGGGTCTGATGGAGCCATTTTAAATTCGCCGTTAGCTCCGCAATAACTTTACTAAAATCTCCACTGCGATGGCCGATGGGGTGTTTTGCCATGGCGAGTAGAACTTTTTCCGGTACAGGTGTCGGCCCCGGAATCATTAACATTTGCTTATTGTCCACGTCCTCTTAAATCCTCCCGTTGGTTAGGTTGACCGATGCGATCAAATCAGGTGCTTTCCCTCAATCAAGTCTCTATCGGCGTAAATTTTATTAGTCAATCGATCATGGTAGCATTCCTAGCCAGGGTTTCACACCCCATACAATTCGGCGATCGCCTGGGTAGGGTCGGCTTGTTTAACGAGGGACTCTCCCACCAAAATGGCACTAGCTCCGGCTTTTTGCACCATTGCTACATCTTCAGGGGCGTGTAATCCCGATTCGCTGACCATTAAAATGTCTCGTTCTGCTAATATTTCAGCCCGTGCCGTTAACAAGGCCGCGGTCGTTTGTAAACTTACCGTAAAGTCTTCCAGGTTGCGATTGTTGATGCCGATCAGATTTACCCCTTCTAAGCCCAACACGCGATCGAACTCCTCTAGGGTGTGAACTTCGATCAGTGCGGTCATTCCCAAGGCTTGGATAATCTTTAGAAAATATTGCAAGTCGCGATCGGATAAAATGGCTGCAATTAATAAAACCGCATCGGCTCCCTTAGAACGGGCTAAATAAATTTGGTAAGGATAAATAATAAATTCCTTACACAACAGGGGTAAATCGACGGCTTGGCGAACGCGGGCCAAATTTTCAAAACTGCCTTGAAAGAACTTTTCATCCGTCAGTACCGAAAGACAATTTGCTCCCCCTTGTTCGTAGGCTTGGGCAATTTTAATGGGATCAAAATTGGGACAAATTACCCCTTTACTGGGGGATGCTTTTTTAACTTCCGCGATTAAAGCGGGGGCGCGATCGCTATTTTTTAAAGCAGCCCAAAAATCACGGGGAGGCTCACTCGTTTTAACCGCTTTTTGTAATTCAATTAAGGGAATCAACTCCCGTCTTTTTTCGACTTCTTGTTCCTTGTGCCAAACAATTTCTTCAAGAATATGACGCGGTTGCGATTCAGCGTGGCTAATCTGATAGCTCAGGTTTTCAACTTTGACAGAAGGATTGGGAGGACGACGACGAATTTGCATACAAAAGCGAAAACAAAAAAATTATCTAATTTTAATACTTAATCCAGTATAGCTTGGTTGAACCCAGTCTCCCATTTGTGTTGCGTCAACTCATCATTTACCCTTTAAAAGATGTCTAAGAAAATCCTCTTTTCTTGATTTTTATTAATTAGCTAAAAGGATTGATCAAAAAATATTGATTCAAATCATAAATTCTTAGGCAATCTAAATTGTTTTGATCGGCGGATAAAATTCAAATGGTTAGTTCAGCGGTTACTTGAAATTAACGATAAAATGGGGGATGGGTATCTTACCCATTGATTTTTCTTTATTTTTTCTTCAACAAATTCTATCAGGTGATAGGTTATCCAGAAAGTTGAAAGATGTAGTATAAAATAAAAGATATTATTTTAACCGCTAAGGAAAGCACTGAAACACTATGGAAGCGACTGGATTAATTGTACAAACCGTTCTGAATTTCATTAATATCTACCTATTGCTAATCTTTATTAGAATTTTGCTGTCCTGGTTCCAAACGGCTGAATGGGCTAGTAGTGCCATGTCATTTTTAAGCCCGATTACCGATCCTTACCTTAATATTTTCCGTAATATTATCCCGCCTTTAGGGGGTATGGATTTTTCCCCTATTTTAGCCATTTTAGCCCTACAATTCCTTTCTTCCTTACTCACCCAAATTCCTGCGGTTGCTTTTTAGGGTTGACTATCCATTGTATTCCTGTTAACCGATTCAAAAATAATCATCCTCAAACGTCCCCCAGAATTGGGGGATTCAGAGGGTATTATCAAATCAGTACAATTAGGGATTAATCAGCAGGAATATAATCAAATAAGTCGTCATTGCCCCATTCCAACGTATCTCCAAGCTTTTCTCCTGTGTGGTAGGCTCCCAACAAGACCGGACAGGTTTTTCCCCAGGCGATCGCGCCCGTCTGGTCTAAAGAAATTGCGGCTAAATCACATTGCTGAGCCTTCGCTTCCAAAATCGATTTTTCCATCGCTTGGGGTAATAGCAAACCATCCCCGACCCGAATCACAATCTTTGCCGCTAGACATTGATTGATAATATCTTCCCCTACCCCAGTACAGCTTACCCCCGCTTGTTGAGTGGCATAATTTCCCGCCGGCATAGCAGAATCACTGACTCGCCCAATGCGCTCTAAGCCCTTCCCTCCGGTTGAGGTTCCTGCGGCAATCCGTCCTTCTTGATCTAAGGCAACGACTCCAATAGTGCCGCGCCGCGCTGTCTTATCCTCCTCAAATTCGGCAATGAGGCGGGCCATCCGGTCTTTATTCTGAAAATTAGTTTTCCGCTCTTCCATCCATTCCTGAATCCGAAAATCGGTTAGGGGGTCATAAACTGGCAGTTGCATTTCTCTGGCCAACTCGGCTGCCCCATAATCTGAGAGGATGCGATCGGTTTCCTGTTGAAGAAAATGGGCTAACTGAATCGGATTTTTAACCTTAGCAATATTGATCACCCCACTAAAATTTTGCTTTTGTCCATCCATTAAAGAAGCACTCATCCGCACTTGCCCATCGGACTGCACCACTGACCCCGTACCCGCATTAAATCGTGGCTCGTCTTCTAATAACTGACAACCGAGCAAAACGGCATCAATCGCATTTCCGCCTGCCCGTAATAGGTCATAAACCTCGGCTGCAATTTGATGAAGGGAGCGACGGACTGATTGTAATCCGCCTTTGTCATCTAAAGAACTGGCTCCGCCATGAATAATTAATTTCGGGTATCTGGTGGTCATTGGCTAGGGAAGGATAATCAAAAAAACAGAGAAAGACTCCTGCTTGATATTACCCTTAAACCCGATCTCCTTGAAATGGGCTTTCCCGTTTAGTCCACTCGCTCCAACTGCCAAAGAATTTGATTTCCTTCGCGGCGCACCCTAGAAACGACCCAATTTCGCCATGACCAATGGTCACCACGACTCGTTACCGCACTGGCATTGATGTCCATCAGATCAGCTAGTTCGGAGCTAGTAATTAGGTATCCTTTACTGGCGACTTCTTCGGCCACTCGGAGGGTTTCAATTAAGGTTTTAATTTGGTTAACCCGTTCTTCACGAGGCAACAGGGATTCTTCATTAGTATTGCTGTTGGGATTAGCAGAGGGGTCAATCATCATGGGTTTCAAGTTCTGCAAATTTCAATAGTTTGAATAGACTGGGATCTATTGCTCGATCATTTCTCTAAAATCTATAAAACGCGCTAATCAGTCACTTAAATAATGTGGGGGAGTAAAGTGGGAAGATAACTGAGACGCTGACACAAGTTAAGTTTCCGTTAAGCTGCATAAGCGTTAGTTAACGATAACATCTCTTATTCTAGCGAGTTTTTTAATTTGTATTGAATATAAATTAACACTTATCAAGAATAACTGACTTTTGAAAGGCAGCGTGTTCTACGTCAAACACATCTGAAAATCAAGACTAGAAATATTGATAGCCATTTTTTGTAGGCTGCAACCCCATCGAAATTTAACGAAGGAAGCAAAAATCCTATCTGTTGATTGAGGATTCATGAAGGTTACGCAATTCTAAAACGTTGCAATACTGAACGTAAACATTAATCTTCAACATCTTTTCAGTTCCAAGTCGTACAATCCTAGTCTAAACGAGCCAGAATATGCTGCTATCATTAAAAAATAGCTCTGTATTTTAATCATTTTTTGATTAACTAAAAAATTGTCTCTTGCGCTTCATTATCTATGCTGTCTACCCTACCGAATGCTTCTTCCTTTGACATCTCCTCTGTTCGATTAGGGATTCGTGCCCTTCAAGCCCAATTAGTCCAGTGGCGGCGACAGATCCACCAATATCCAGAGCTAGGGTTTCAAGAGGCATTGACAGCGAACCTGATTGCGAAACAATTAACCCAATTGGGAATTGATCATCAAACAGGGATTGCACAGACGGGAATTGTGGCAACGATCGCCGGAAAGCAACCTGGCCCCGTTTTGGCGATTCGGGCGGATATGGATGCGTTACCGATTCAGGAAGAGAATGAGGTGGCCTATTGTTCTCGCCATGACGGAAAGATGCACGCCTGTGGTCACGATGGCCATACCGCGATCTCGCTTGGAACGGCTGCTTACTTGTCTCAACATCGGGAAGACTTTCGAGGAACGGTCAAAATTATTTTCCAACCCGCAGAGGAAGGGCCAGGGGGCGCAAAACCGATGATCGAGGAAGGGGTTCTGAGTAATCCTGATGTGGACGCGATCGTGGGGCTACATCTTTGGAATAATCTTTCGGTGGGAACCGTTGGGGTTCGGACGGGCCCATTAATGGCAGCCGTTGAGTGTTTTCGCTGTCAACTTTTTGGGCGGGGGGGTCATGGTGCAATGCCCCATCAAACGGTTGATTCTGTCGTTTTAAGTGCCCAAATTGTCAATGTGCTGCAAACTATTGTGGCCCGCAATGTCAACCCGATTGATTCGGCGGTGGTCACGGTCGGAGAATTACATGCAGGCACAACCTTAAACGTCATTGCCGATACGGCGAGAATGAGCGGAACGGTGCGTTATTTCAATCCCCAATTTGACGGTTATTTTAAAACCCGTTTAGATGCGATCATTGGCGGAATTTGTCAGGCTCACGGTGCAACCTATGAGTTGGATTATTGGCAATTGTACCCGCCGGTTATCAACCATCCTGAGATTACCGATCTGGTTCGTTCTGTGGCCCTAGAAGTGGTCGAAACGCCAGCAGGGGTTGTCCCCGATTGCCACACAATGGGCGGTGAAGATATGTCGTTTTTCTTGCAAAAAGTGCCTGGCTGTTATTTCTTTTTGGGTTCTGCTAATCCCGATTTAGGCTTGGCCTATCCTCACCATCACCCCCGTTTTGATTTTGATGAAACGGTGTTGTCAATGGGGGTAGAAATGTTTGTGCGTTGTGTGGAAAAGTTTTGTCGGTAACTTGCTCAAAGAGACAATTTATCCAAGCAGGATTCAGGGTAAATGCTCTGTTTCTTGTTTTTCCGTTGACCTATTTCAACTCAAAATGGGAATTTCTGGCGGGATATGGGG
>JAYKGY010000049.1:0-14462 GCA_035285545.1 Snowella sp.
TTACCCATTTTTTGACGACAGGAAATACCAAGATGATAGCAACTACAACAATTTCTCCTCAATTAACCATTCCACGCCTAGAAAATGGGGACAAGCTCACTCGTCGTGAATTTGAGCGTAGATATAATGCCATGCCAAATCTGAAAAAAGCAGAACTCATTGAAGGAATTGTTTATATTATGGCTTCTCCCCTCAGAATTAAGAACCATGGGGAACCCCATGCTCAGATTATCACCTGGTTAGGTTTGTATCAAGCATTCACCCCGAATCTGCAATTAGGCGATAATTGCACGGTACGTCTTGATGCAGACAATGAACCTCAACCTGATGCACTATTAAGAATTAGAAACAGTGAACAATCAAAAATTAGTGAGGATGGCTATGTAGAAGGTGCGCCAGAATTAATTGTTGAAATCGCCGCAAGTACCGTTTCTCTTGACTTACATCAAAAGCTTAAGGTTTATCGCCGTAATCAAGTGCAAGAATATTTGGTATGGCGAGTTAATGATGGTGAATTTGACTGGTTTAGATTAAATAATGAAGAATACATTAAACTAGAACCCAATGTAGAAGGGATAATCTGTTCTCAAATGTTTCCTGGTTTATGGCTAGATAGATCGGCCTTATTAGCGGGAAACTTAGTGAGAGTTTTAGCAATTTTGCAGGACGGATTAGCTGCTCCTGAACATCAAGCTTTTATTGAAAAAATATCATAAATATTATCGATTAATTAAGCCTACTGACGGATTAACCTGATTCCAATTATTGAAGGATTTTTTCTAATTGATGTTGTTGCCACAAAGATTGATAAAGGCCAGGCTGTTTGAGTAATTCGTCATGGGTTCCGGTTTGCACAATGGTTCCGTGATCCATCACAAAAATGCGATCGGCTTGGGCGGCGGCAGATAGTTGATGGGAAATAAAGATAACGGTTTTGCGCTGGGTTTGGGATAAATGGCTTAGAATTTGGGTCGCGGTTTGATTATCCACACTTGACAGGGCATCATCCAGAATTAAAACGGGTGAATCCAAGATTAAGGCTCTCGCTAGGGCAGTCCGTTGCCGTTGTCCTCCCGATAGGGTAATCCCCCGTTCTCCCACTAAGGTTTCATATTGTTTGGGGAAATAGGCAATTTCTGAGGCAATATAGGCTTGTTCGGCGGCTTGTTCTACCTTGCTTTGTTCCTGAAGGGGATCACCGTAGCGAATATTGTTTTGAATAGTTGTACTAAACAGAAAACTATCCTGGGGAACGTAGGCGATCGCTTGTCGGAGATCGGTTAGGGAAATTTGGGTAATATCCATCCCATCTAAAAATAATTGATTGGGTTCAATATCTAATAAGCGCGGTAAGGCATTGGCTAAAGTTGATTTACCGCAACCAATTGGGCCCACAATGGCCACCATTTCTCCTGGATAAATCGTAAAATTCAGATCAGTTAGGGCAGGAACTTTCGCACCCACATAGGTATAGGACAAATGGGAAGCTGTAATTTTTCCTTGAACTGATTGACTGTGAAATTCGACGGGATGGGCAATATCTTGAACTTTAGGCCGAGTTTGAAAAATGCTTTCCACGCGATCGATACTCACTTCTCCTCGTTGATAGGCGGTAATGGTAAACCCTAATAAAGCAGTAGGGAAAACTAAACGTTCCACTAAAATAATTAGTGCAATAAAATCTCCAATACTAATTTCCCCTTTTTGAATCGCAGCAGTTCCAAAAGCGAGTAATAATAACAAGCTGACGTAAGATATGCCTTCAATAATAGGAAACGTTAAATTACGGGTTCTAGCAAGGTTTAAATTTGCATTTAATAATTGGCGATTTTTTTCCCGAAAAGCATTTCGTTCATTCTCTTCTTGGGCATAAATTTTGATTAAACTAATGCCGCTCATATCTTCTTGGATTAATTCACTTAAATCAGATAATTTTTCCTGTACCTCTAATTGTTGATCCCGCAATTGTCCACTAAATAGCTGTACCGTTAACAGCATAAAGGGATAAACCGAAATTGCCATTAAACTCAAGGGAATATGGATCGCCAACATGGCAGGCAGTGTTAACCCATAGGCAAATAAAGTATTAATAATACTGAGAATGGCAAAGCCGACTAACCGACGAATATTATCCACATCACTGGTTGCGCGATTAATCAGATCCCCTGAAGTATTTAACGAAAAATAAGCAGGTTCTAGGGTTAATAAGTGCTGAAAAATCTTTTGCTTAAGAAAATATTCAATTTGCCGCCCAATACCAAAAATTGTGATCCGAGATAGCATTCTTAGCCCCCACATAATCGAAGCTAAGACTAAAATCAAAACTGCATAATAAATAACTTGATCAAAGGTAAAAGATATTTTTAAGTCATCAATCGTGTCTCGAATCAAAATCGGAATATAAACCCCGATAGCATTCACTAAGAATAAGATAAAAATCCCTAAGCTTAACGTTTTCCAATGGGGAAGAAGATAATGATATAAAGTCCGAATTCGTGAGTTAGCCATTAGTAAATAAATTAAAAATATTGTTATATAAATTCTGATCAAAATTTTATTATAAAATCTTGTCCTATTCCTCAGCCTTTGTAAATAAAGATAAGTGCTTTGTGTTTCTAGTTGCAATGACAACGTTATCTTGATAAAGATTATTTTCTAATAGAATTGTCTCTTGTAAAATAATTGCTTGTGCTGCCAAAATAACATCACTGTCCAAAGCTTTATTATCAGCCGTTGGTTTTCCTCTCTTTCTTACTTCAGCCCATAATTCTGCTGCTTTTAGCATTGCTTTTGTTGTGATCGGAAGATAGATAATCAAAGATTTCAGTCTATCTAATTTTTTCAACCCTGCTTGTTTATCAGATCGTAATAATTCTCTTCTAATTTCATAATCTATAATTTCTGGTAAGACAAATTTATTATCTTCAGAAATATGCCAGTCAAACCACATTTGACATTGTTGTGACTGTTCATTTTTTCTAGAATTTCTAGGATTTGTAATTAAACCGACTGGAGTTGAATCAAGTAAAATAATTTTGTTCATTTTATTGCGTCTTTAGATAGAGACTTTTTCTAAGGATTCAATAATTTCCAGAGTTTCTTCTTGCTCCTTTTCATCTCCTAATTCATAGCAATCATGAAATAAAAAATGTCTGATTTTTTCGATTTTTTGAGGAGTATTGTCTGCTTTGAGTTGGTTAATCACTTTTGCCCATTCATTTAATGCCTTGTGTTTGTCGCTTTCTATTTTTTTTGACAGAATATCAAGACTTAAAAAGGTATCGTTGTCAGTTATCAAATCTTCTTTTTTGTTGAAATTGGATAATAATTCTTGAATTTTCACAAACTCATCATAGGGTAAAACCGCAAAATTTTGCCCATTTTCAGTTATAAATTGTGGATGGAGTTCAAACATGATTTATCTCCTGAGTTTGATGAAAAATATTACTCAGATACTTAACCAATAATCGGTTTTACTTTGAAAGGTCTGACTTTATCTATCATAATGGTAAATGTGATTGTAAAGAATTGTTAAGTGATTACCCATGTCATCTCAGATTGGACAGTCTCATAAACCGCGTGTGGTAGTGATTGGTGCAGGAATTGGTGGTTTGACCGCAGGGGCTTTACTCGCTCGTCGGGGCTATGATGTCACCATTTATGAGCAAGCGATCGCACCGGGGGGATGTGCCTCTACCTTTGCGCGTCGGGGTTTTACCTTTGATGTGGGAGCAACTCAAGTTGCAGGATTAGAGCCAGGGGGCATTCATCATCGTATTTTCCAAGAACTGGATATTGCCCTACCGGAAGCAACGCCCTGTGATCCTGCCTGTGCCGTCTTTTTGCCCGGAGAGACTGAACCGATTAACGTTTGGCGCGATCGCGAACAATGGCGACAAGAGAGGCAACGTCAATTCCCCAATAGTGAACCCTTTTGGCAATTACTAGAAAAATTGTTTCAAGCGAGTTGGCAATTTCAAGGCCGTGATCCCGTTTTACCGCCGCGCAATTTTTGGGATTTACAACAACTGGTTACTGCGCTGCGTCCCAACACCTTAATTACGGTTCCATTTACCTTAATGACCGTCACGGATGCCCTACAGTTGTATGGCTTAGCGGAGGATTATCGGTTAAAAACCTTTTTAGATTTGCAATTAAAGCTATATTCCCAAGTGAATGCCGATGAAACGGCTTTACTCTATGCGGCAACGGCTCTTTCCGTTTCCCAAGCTCCCCAAGGCTTATCCCATCTTCAAGGGAGTATGCAGGTTTTAAGCGATCGCCTCGTAGAAGGGTTAGAAAAATATGGCGGTAAGTTACTCCTGAGGCACAAAGTAGAGCAAATTCAAACGCAAGGGAGAAAAATTACAGGTATTCAGGTTACCGATCATAAATCGGGTAAAACTTGGCTACAAAAGGCTGATCATATTGTTGCAAATGTTACGGTACAAAATTTAATTCAATTAGCCAATTTTCCTGAGCCAAATTATCAACAAAGGATTGAAAAATTACCTGAATCCTCTGGCGCGTTTGTTATTTATTTAGGCGTGAAAGAAGCAGCGATTCCTGATCATTGTCCACCCCATTTGCAATTTCTCTATGAAAAAAATGGCCCGATTGGCGAAAATAATTCTCTCTTTGTTTCGGTGAGCAAACCCAACGACGGTCGGGCACCAGAGAGAAAACGAACCCTAATCGCCTCCTCGTTTACGAATGTTAAACCGTGGTGGAACGGTAGCTCCGAAGATTATCAAGCCTTAAAACAGCAGTTTACCGAAACCGCGATCGCGCGATTAGGAGAATATTTCAACTTAACCCCTGAAACCATTGTCCATCAAGAAGTCGCAACCCCTCGCACCTTTGCCCGCTTTACCGCCAGAGATCAGGGGATAGTGGGAGGCGTAGGTCAACGAGTCGGGACGTTTGGCCCATTCGCGATCGCAACTCGTACACCCATCAAAAATCTATGGCTAGTCGGAGATTCAACCCATCCAGGGGAAGGAACAGCCGGCGTTAGTTATTCCGCTTTAACCGTCGTCCGACAAATCGAGCAAACTGAAAAGCCATAACCAGCACTTTTTCAATGAATCCTTAAAATAGTCTTGCTAAATGATTTTAGCAGCCTTAAAATAACTCTTTTTTCTTAATAAAGGCTAAAAATAAAGGCTAAAAAGTGAACTCTCTTTTTAAACTTATTTAGGCGGCTGGTTTTTGGCTAACTCTTGAATTTTTTTCTTCAAATCGGGAGAGGGGGCAACCTGTTCCGCAATTTTTAATAAAGAATTGGCTGTCTGAAAATCCCCCTTAGATTGACGAATAATCGCTTTGCCAACTAAGGCTTTAAACTGTTTATTATCCTTGGCTAACATATCGTCATAAATTTTTTCTGCTTTATCATTTTGTTCTGCTAATTCATACAATTTAGCCAAATTAAATTGCCAATCTAAATTTTTAGGTTGGAGGGTAACGATTTTTTCCAAGGCGGGAATGGCTTTTTCTAATTGTCCTTGTTCTAGATAAAGATTGGCAAGCGCGACTAACGCATCCAAATTATTCGGATTTTTGTCAATTAAAGCTTGATATTTTTCGATTTGTTGATCGGTGTTTTGGGAATTGGTCGCCGTGGGTTCAATACGGGGTTGGTTGGAAAAAAACTGTCCTCCCAGAAGGATCGCACCGATGAGACCTAGAGCACCCAAGACCCATAGCGCAATGGGAGGAATAGCGGGTAATAATTTATTAGGAGAGGGTTTGGCTTTGAGACTAGATTCCAGGGTTTTGCTGCCCCCAAAGACTTGTTTTTTATAGAGTTCTGCAACTAACCATAGGAAAGCGGAGGATACTCCGTTAGATTGGAGCTTAAATACGCCTTCTTTTTCCACAATGGGAACACCTGAGTAAAAGCGTTGGTATTTGGCAGAAACTGATTCTAATTCTCCGATTAAGCCTTGAATTTTTTCCTCAATTTGTAACTGTCCCATCGCTCCGGCACTCAAGCGATCGCACTGGGTAAAAATCAACGCAAAACCGTAGGGAAGGGCATTGCGATCAATCAAACGAGCTAAGGAAATCACCTGCTTGGTAATGGTATCTAAGCTTTCGCTGTAGGTGGGATCATGAACCAGGCGATCGGCATTGATAAAGACACAGCAACTATGGGAATTCAACACCATTGTTTGATAATAGGGATTTTCAAAGTTGCAATACTCCCCCGGAATATCCCACCAACGGAAATAACATAAGGTTTGAATCCCCCAGCGTTGTCGCTGTTTAAACGCGAAATGGAAATCTGTAATTTTTAGAGTTGGTGGCGGATAATGGCCCGTTTGCGCTACATAATTGAGGATACTTTCTAACAATTCTTTTTCAGGATTGTATTGGCACTCAAACCACAAAGACGGATTTAGCGTAGGAGACAAAGCCGGATCAATGTCAGACACACTATTCAATTCTGCGTAACTACCGACAAGAAAAACTGTTTTTCCTACCCCCCTCTCTCCTAAACTGAGAAGGTTATAAACAGGCGGTTTGATTGGTGATAATAATTTCATCCTCAAAAACTGGCAATAATTGGGTTAATTTATTCTCTAAGGTTTTCTCGAAAAAGTCTGCTACTGATGAAACAACTCAATCGATCTCGATCCTACTCTCGACGTTTTTACCACAATTTTGCTCCCAGGTGGCAAAGTTCTTTCATCCTAGCGGGTGTGATTGTTATGATCTGGGCTGGATCAGCCTTTGCTCAATCTTTTACCTCCAATAACGTCATTCAATTTCAGCAGACCTTACAAGTATCACTAGATACCGCTTGGGTTATTGTGACAGGTTGTTTGGTTTTCTGCATGATTATTGGCCTTTCTTTACTTGAAGCAGGATTCTGTCGTCAAAAGAATGCGGTGAATGTCTTAACCAAAAATCTGATTGGATTTTCTTTGGTCAGTCTGGTTTTTTGGGCAATTGGATTTGGCTTGATGTTTGGAGATGGCAATTTTCTCTTTGGAACCCAGGGCTTTTTCATGCAGGGGGCTGATAATAGCCCCAATACGGGTTCAATTTATGAAGGCGTTTTTCGTGCCCTGAGTTGGGCCAGTGTTCCCCTACAGGCTAAATTCTTTTTCCAATTAGTGTTGGCGGGAACGGCGATCGCGATCGTGGCAGGGGCAGTAGCAGAGCGAATTCAATTTTTTGCCTTTCTCCTCTTTAGCTTTTTATTTGTGGGTATTATTTATCCCCTCACTGGCCATTGGATTTGGGGAGAAGGTTGGCTTGCTCAGATCGGGTTCTGGGATTTTGCTGGCTCAACCGTTGTCCATTCTGTTGGTGGGTGGGCCGCTTTTGTCGGAGCCGTTTTATTGGGTCCCCGCTTAGGGAAATATCAAGGCGGAGAATCCTTTGCTTTACCTGCCCACAATCTACCTCTCGCGACCTTGGGTTGCCTCCTTCTCTGGTTAGGATGGTTTGGCTTTAATACAGGAGCTGTGATGGCTGCCAATCCGTTGATCATTACCCATATTTTATTGGTAACCAATTTGGCCGCAGCAACGGGAGGATTAGCGGCTCTCTTTACCGCTTGGTTTTACTTTGGTAAACCGGATTTATCGGTCATGCTCAATGGAATTTTAGGGGGATTAGTGGCCATTAGTGCAGCGTGCCGTTTTGTCGATCTGGGTTGGGCTGCGTTAATCGGCATTATTGCGGGTATTCTCGTTGTTTTTGCCGTTGATTTCTTTGATCGTACCCGGATTGATGATCCGGTTGGAGTTATCGCTGTTCACTTGGTCTGTGGCATTTGGGGAACCTTAGCCGTTGCCCTGTTTGCCGTTGGCCCCGAAGTCTCCCTGAGTAATAATTTTGTCTTGTACGAAGCAGGGCCAGTGAGAGGATTAATTCTCGGTGGTGGCTTAGATGCCCTCAAACAATTATTTATCCAACTGTTGGGGATTACCTCCGTCAGCTTTGCCACGGTCTTACTGAGTTGGCTCGCCTGGATTGTCATTCAAATGACGGTCGGGATTCGGGTTTCCGTTGAGTCGGAGCTAAAAGGACTGGACTTAAGCGAGCATGGCTTAACGGCCTACGGCGGATTTATGCTTAAACAGGATGCTAGTACGAAGTTCTCCGATAGAGGGCAGGGATTATTGCCCCCCCAACAACGTCCACCTGGATAAGGTCTGGGAAAAGATTCTGTGAAACTTCTGCCACGGAACTTTTAGAATGAAAGAACCCTTTAGCCTGTGCGTCGAAACAGGCCATTGACCCCTGATAATGGGGAATAGATGACTCAATCGGATTTAGGATTATTGTGAAATCACGCTCCTTTTTTCTTACGCTTGCTCTGCTGGCTGTTGTCTCCTTTTCGCTTGCAGGAGGGGGCTTGTATTGGATTTTGTCCGGTAGCCCACTGAGCTTGTTGCAGGGGGGGGTCAATCTTACGCCGACGGCAGCAGCCTTTATTCCCCAGCAATCCCCTGTGATGGTGTCTTTGTTGGTTAATCCCAACCGTTTAGAGGCGTTTAGCCAACTCATAGCGGCTCCGGATAAACGAAAACGGGCCCATCAAGAGCTAAAGGAATTAGAGCAAAGTTTATTAGCGAAAACGGGATTAAATTATCAGAAAGAAGTTAAGCCTTGGTTAGGAGAAGAAATTACTCTGGCCGTCACTTCCCTCGATTATGACCGTTCCGCCGAAAATGGAGTGCAGCCAGGTTATTTGTTAGTTGTCCAAACCAAAGACTCCGAATTAAGCAAGGAATTTTTGCAGATTTCCTATTCTGAAGCGGCGATCGCGGGGGATTATGATTTAGTTTTTGATACCTACCAAGGGGCTAATATTACCTATAAGCGGGCATTGAAACCCAGTCTAAACAGTAATTTGGTCGCCAGTACCGTTGTCGGTGATTATGTTCTCTTTGCGAATCATCCCAAGGTTTTACGGGAAGCCCTCAGTAGTGTACAAGCCCCTGATCTCAATCTGAATCAGGCGATCGCTTACCAAGAAGCTTTGAAAACGATTCAAGAACCGCGTATTGGGATTTTATATGCTAATTTTCCCGCCCTTTCTGCCTGGTTAAGTCATTTACCGTTACCTGAAACCCCTGATCTTAGCCAAACCCTTACCGTCGCCCTTTCCCTCAAATCCCAAGGCTTAGTCGCCCAAACCGCGTTAACGGGCGTTAAAAACTTCGACACTCCCTTGCCTTTGTTGTCGGAACCCGTTGGAACCTTAGCTTATGTTCCCCACAATAGCCTATTGACCGCATCCGGCACTAACTTAGCGCAATTTTGGCAACAAATCGAAACGGGTCTAGAGCCGGACAGTCCCTTGCAACAGGTGGTCTATCGCACCATTGAGAGTGTGCAAACCCCTTGGAAATTAGATTTACCTCAAGATATTTTTAATTGGGTTGAAGGGGATTATAGCTTAGCCCTAGTCAGTGATCCCAATGGAAAAGAGCCGAATTGGATATTTGTGGCAGAACGTTCACCCGATACTGAGGTGGATACGGCGATCGCCCATTTAGATGAGTTGGCCAAATCCCAAGGATACAGTGTAGAAACCCTATCCGTTTCAGGACAATCCGTGACAGCTTGGACAAAGTTAAAAACCGCAGCCGATAACAACATTACGCGCTTAGAAGCCCAGGTCAAGGGAGTCCATTTGACTCTGGATCACTATGAAATTTTAACAACTTCCCTCGAAGCCATGTCTCAGGTATTATCAGCAAACGCCGATCCCCTGGTGACGAGCGCGAAATTTCAGCAGGCCATTGGGGCCTTACCCCCCGAAAATCATGGTTATTTTTATCTCGATTGGAATGGGAGTGAAGCATTTTTAGAAAAACAGTTTCCTGTTCTCCGGGTTTTAGAATTAACGGTCAAACCCTTATTTAAAAATCTGCGATCGCTGACTATTACGAGTGAAGGCAATGTCAACGGAATTCGTCGGGCAACAGCTTTTTTAAACTTAGGAGTTCGAGAGTAATAATTTGTCAAAAATTTGGTGAATTGAGAATCATGATTTACAGAAAGAAAATTAAACTTTGATAACTGATTAGAGGTTAAAAAACAGAGGAAGATTAAATATGCCCGCTACTGCCGATGATGTTTGGCAACTTTTAGCCGAATTAACCACTAAGCAAGCCCAGTTAACCCTTGCTCAACAGGAAACGGATCGTCAAATTAAAGAAACTAATCAGCAACTCAAAGAAACTGATCGTCAACTCAAAGAAACTGATCGCTACCTCAAGGAACAATTCAAAGAAACCGATCGCAGAATTCGAGAAGTAGATAGACAAATCGGAAATCTTGGCGGAAAGTGGGGTCGTTTTGTCGAAAATATGGTTGCGCCGGCCTGTGAAACGTTGTTTATTAATCGAGGAATTCCCGTCCATCAGGTCAGCCAACGGGTTAAAAAACGGCTGAATGGTCAGACCTTAGAAATTGATATTCTGGTAACCAATGCCAATCATGTTTTAGTGGTAGAAGTTAAAAGTACGTTAGGTGTGAATGATGTCAGGCAACTTATGGAAGATTTGAACCAATTCCGCCAATTTTTTCCTGAATATCATCAAAAGCAACTCTATGGAGCCGTAGCAGGGATTGAAATTGAAGAAGGGGCTGATCGGTATGCCTATCGTCAAGGCTTATTTGTGTTGGCTCAGACGGGCGAAAATGTTTCGATTTTAAATCCTGCTGATTTTCAGCCTAGAAATTGGCAAGCGGTTTAAAAGAGGGAAACTCGCTAACTTTCAATTTGTTTAGCTGAAACTTCAACCACATCCACATCAATGGTGCCAGGTGGCGTTAAACGCGCAAATTTACCCCCTTCGACTTTTAATTCTTCTCCACAATTGGGACAACGACATTCACTCCCATTAAAGCCAGTAAATTCGTAGGCACAAACCGGACAACTATCTTCGACTAAATTTCGTTTTAACCACCAACGGAACCCTAAAAAGGCAATAATGGGCGCGAAAAATAAGATAGTTAATAGGATTAACACGCTGTTAACAACCCATCCTAACCCCACTGCTCCCAAGGCTAGGCTGACTAGAATTACGGTCAACCAGCAACCTAAACCAGACTCATTGAACCAGCGAAATTGAGGAAAATTGTTATTCACCGTAGTCTCCTTCGACTAAAAATCAGTAACTAGCCCTTTTTTCTATGCTAATCGATGGCAACTCAAGATTAGTTTTCGAGAAATTGACCCATGTGACGGAATTTTTGATAGCGTAATTCTTTGCGTTGATGGGGAGTGAGTTGGGAAAGGCGGTCTAAGTTATCTAAAATCGATTTTTTCAGTAAAGCAGATGCCTCAATAGGGTTGGAATGGGCGGCCCCAGAGGGTTCGGGAATAATATCATCGATGATATTTAATTCTTTGAGATCTTTAGAGGTGATTTTAAGCGCGATCGCGGCCTTACCCGATTTTTTGGCATCTTTCCAAAGGATCGCTGCACAGGCTTCAGGGGTCGCAACGGTATAAACGGCATGTTCTAGCATTAACACCCGATCGCCAACGCCAATGCCTAACGCCCCCCCTGATCCGCCTTCTCCAATGACAACACAGATAATGGGCACTTCAAAACTAAACATTTGACGCAAATTGTAGGCGATCGCTTCCCCTTGCCCCAATTTTTCTGCATCAACGCCCGCCCAGGCCCCAGGTGTATCAATGAACGTTACAATCGGCATCCCAAATTGTTCCGCATGTTCCATCAGGCGTAACGCTTTACGGTAGCCCCCAGGGGCGGGCATTCCAAAATTTCGCGCGACATTATCTTTGGTATCTCGTCCTTTTTGGTGTCCTAGAATGACAACGGGACGGCCATCTAAGCGGGCCACGCCTCCCACAAGAGCCGGATCATCGTAACCACAGCGATCGCCATGTAATTCAAACCAATCATCAGCAATTGCCTGAATATAATCCAGGGTGCTAGGACGACGGGGATGGCGGGCTAATTGTAACCGTTGAGAGGGATTGAGATTACTAAAAATTTCTTGTCGGAGTTGTTCGGCTCGACTTTCTAGTTGCGCCAATTGTTCGGAAACATCAACGTTTTCTTCTAACGCCAATTCTCGAATTTGGTTGATTTTTTCTTCTAATTCGTAAAGGGGTTTCTCAAAATCTAATAAAAAAATTCGGCGATCGCTAGTCTGAGGCATTGTTACAAGAAAAGACGGTAATCATAACATGGGAATAGTTCCCCAATGCTGATCTTTCATTCTAAGGCCGCTAGGAACTCCCCGATACATTTTGTATAGGCAAGTTGGATAACAGATTGGATGAATTGAGCAGTTAGATATAATACATCAACCCTTCTTGAAGATAGGCGTGACGCTGCTTACAGAGATCGGCTAAGGTATATTTCGCTAAAACGGATTGAGCCGCTAAATTCGCCTGTTGCCAGTCTTCTCGAATTAATTTCATTTCTACCGTCACCCGATCTGTCATTAAAGAGGTGTCGCGATCGCCTTCAATGAGAGACACAATATCTAAAATTGAAATTTCGGCTGGATTTTTGGCCAAAAAATAGCCACCTTTAGCACCCCGTTGACTTTTGAGCAGTCCGCCCCGACGCAATACCCCTAAAATTTGCTCTAAATAGCGTTCAGGAATCGGTTGCTTTGCCGTAATTTCGCCAATCGTGACGGGAGTTTGGCGATCTCCCTGACTAGCCATCTCTAGCAAAGCCAAGAGCGCGTATTCAACCTTAGAAGGTAAGTCTAATAAAATATAATTTTGGTTGTCCAAAGCAGCGATCAATCAAAGAACGGTTTGTATATCAACTTGCCTTGTTTTATGATACTTGCTTTCGGACTGGTCAGGGAGTGTAAGCTGGCTTCTGTGGCTGGATCTGACTAATTAAACGGCCCACCTAAAATGATTTTGGCGATCGCGTTAGTGACATCCGATTCCTCTTCTGCTTTTAAAGATTCATACCACTGTTCAGTTAAGTCCGTTTGCTGACCGTAAATCACCCCAGCCCGTTGACGTGCTTTTAAGGTTAATTGAGCAGGGCGTTCTTTGCGAGCCGTTTCGTAGCGTTTTAAGGCATCGGGCACACTAATATTAGTAGTTACTAAATAGCGACAGAGAATTTCTGCGTCTTCCATCGCCTGGCATCCGCCTTGTCCCAAGGTTGGTGTAGTGGCATGGCCCGCATCTCCCACTAAGGCAACCCGTCCTCTTGCCAGATTTTCTAAGGGATCAAGATCATGAATCTCTAAGCGATTAGTTTCTAGGGGGTTGAGTTTTTGGATTAAGTTTTGCACTGGTTCCGGCCAGCCCTGAAAAAGAGCGGCTAATTCTGCTCGACGTTCTGAGGGTTCGACCACTGTGCCTTTTTCCATCGGTGCGCCAAAAAAGTAATAGAAGCGATCGCTGCCAATGGGCATCATAGAAGCACGTTTCGCTTCACCGACATAAATAACCCAGGTTTCCTTGTCTGCGAGTTCAGGACTTGCCTCGACAATCCCATTCCAGTTGACATAACCGGCATAACGGGGTTCTGTTTTTTGTTGGGTTACGTAATCCCGTAGCACGGAACGCACTCCATCGGCAGCAATTAACACATCTCCTGTTGCGGTACTGCCGTCTTCAAAAATCGCCGTGACTTGATTTCCTTCTTCTTTAACCCCGACACATTTACAGCCCGTATGGACATGTTCTTTTCCGACTTTCTCTAACAACATATATTGCAATTCATAGCGAGAAACGGGATAGGGGCGTTGTCCGACTTTCTCCACTAAGGGGTGAAGATCGATATCATTCAAGACTTCATTATGGTTGTTGATATAGGCCATGCGATTCATTTGACCGCCCATTTGCTGAATTTCATCTCCCAATCCCAACCAGTTCATGACTTTTACCCCATTAGACCAGAGGGAAATTCCTGCGCCAACAGGACGCAAATCCCGTACCCGATCATAGATTTCAATTTCATATCCTGCTCGCTTGAGGGCAATTCCGGTTGTTAATCCGCCAATACCTGCACCGATAATGATGGCTTTTAAGTGATACATAGCCTTTCCTCATGTCAAGTGATTAATTTACAAGCTTTTTGTTGCTTTGTGAAACTTTAAGACCCTAAATCCTAATTTTTCTAGCAATTTTTTTATCTAACGTTAAGCTTACAACCTGGTATAGATACTGAAACGGGTGACGATGCTTAACCTAAAGATAAAAGCAATTTATCAAAATGTATACAGTATACAAAGAGGAAGGGGGGAATGTCGAATTTTTTAAAGTCAACGGGGAAGGCGATCGCGTACAGTTCTATCGTCGGCAGTTTACTGTTGGGTCAATGGAGTCGCATCAAATATTCTTCGGCTTTGAGTTTCAGTTTATCGCCTTCCAAAATCAGGGAATCAATATAGTCTTTGAGTTCTAAATAGGGTTGACGTTCATCTTTTTTATTTCGCTCTATCATACGTCGGGTTTCGGCTCGGACTCTTCC
>JAYKGY010000050.1:0-7842 GCA_035285545.1 Snowella sp.
TAGGAGGAAATCCTGTTCCTGTGGTTATTTGGTTCGATGCAACGGCAGCCCCTTTTATTCGTGAACGTCGCTGGCATTTTAGTCAGGAAATAACAGAACACGATGATGGTTCACTAACCTTGCATCTGCTGATTTCTGGACTGAACGATCTAAAACGATGGATATTGTTCTATGGCAAGGGGGCTGTAGTTAAGCAACCACCTGAATTGGTGGAGTTAGTACGACAGGAAATCGAAGGGATGGGTCAACATTACGATTTATCGAGGTTAAATTAATGACATTAACTGTTGAAAAAAGTATTAATGAGGAACTTGCTCAAGATTTAACTTATGTTGATTTGTGCTTTCCTGTCATTGGTGAAATATTACCTGCTGATCATGGTTATGGGCTGTATTCTGCATTAACTCATTGGAATGAATCTATTCACGATCTTGAAGCATTGAGTATTCAAACTATTACGGGAATACCAGATAAAAAAGGCAAAATTTATTTAACAGAGCGATCGCGCTTTCGGATGCGGCTACCTTATGAGCAAGTATCTTTAGTTTATAGCTTAGCAGGAAAAGTTTTAACCATTGGCAATCATACAATTCGGTTAGGAATTCCTCAAATTCATTTACTCCAACCCTCATCCAATCTTGAAGCCAGAATTGTAGTAATTAAGGGCTATCAAGAGCCTGAAGGTTTTTTAGAAGCAGCATTAAGACAGTTGGAAGTATTAAATATTCAAGGAAAAATTGTTATTCCTACTTCCCAAGAAGGTGAAACTGAGCGTAAAACTATCAAAATAAAACGATTCACAGTTGTCGGCTTTAAATTGAATATTTTTGATTTAAATGAAGAAGATTCAATTAAATTGCAGATAAACGGATTAGGTGGAAAACGTCGTATGGGTTGTGGTGTATTTGTTTCAATGAGGGAGTTTTAGAAAATGGGAAATTTACCAGAACCATTATTAGCGAAAAGTAAACGAGGCGATCACCCACCTGTTACCTTGCAACAACATCTATTGCAAACTGAGCAATCGGCTCGTCAAATCTTTCGTTTAGAAGGACGTTGGGGACAAAATTGGTGTCGTTTTTTCAAGCTCACTAACGAAACAGAACAACAAAATTTTCTCCTAAATCTTCGTGTTGCTGCATTATTTCACGATATTGGCAAAGCAAACGCGGAATTTTATCAAGCGGTTACAGGGAAATGCCATCAGACATTTCGACATGAACATATTAGTGCTTTGATTTTGCATTTACCTCAAGTTCGCTCTTGGTTAAATAAGCAACCTCTAGATGTTGAAGCAATTACGGCGGCGGTTTTATCACACCATTTGAAAGCTTCAGAAAAAGGCGAGCGTCAATGGGGTAGTCCAAATAAAGGGACTCGTAGGCAACCTGTTAAGCTTTATTTACTACATGACGAAGTTAAAAATATCTTGCTGGAAATTGCGAGAATTGCTGATCTTGAATTACCACCTGAAGTACCAGTTGCTACTTTCTCCATAATAGAAAATTCCGTGTGGCATAAAGCATTACAAGAAGGATGGCGTACTGCAAATCAATTCAAACGGAATCTCAAAGAAAATGATTCTCGCCGAAATTTACTTTTGGCAGTAAAAGCGGGGCTAATTGTTTCTGATGCGGCGGCTTCTGGGTTGGTTAGAGAAAATAAGAATATTGATGAATGGATTGAAGATGTCGTGCATAGTGCGGCGATCGCGAGTGAAGACATCACCAATAGTATTCTCCAAAAACGATTTGATCAGATTAAAGCCAGAACCAATACACCTTTTGAGTTGCATAATTTTCAGAAATCGGCAGCAAAACAAGGTTCACGGGTTTTACTATTAGCGGCTTGCGGTGCGGGTAAAACTCTTGCTGCATGGAAATGGGCAGAGGAGCAGGTTAAGCATTACAAAGTGGGAAAAGTCATTTTTCTTTATCCCACACGCGGAACTGCTACAGAAGGTTTTAAGGATTATGTTAGTTGGGCCCCTGAAGCGGACGCAGCCTTGGTTACAGGTACAGCCAAGTATGAATTAGAGGCGATGGCAGATAATCCGCCCGAATCAATGCAGGAAAAAGATTTTACAACGGATGATCGCTTGTTTTCTTTGGGCTTTTGGTCACGGCGATATTTTAGTGCGACGGTCGATCAATTTTTAGGTTTTATGGAACATAGCTATGGTGGGATCTGCCTTTTACCCGCTTTGGCTGATAGCGTCTTGATTATCGATGAAATTCATAGCTTTGATCTAAAGATGTTTGATAGTTTGATTGCCTTTCTCAAACATTTTGATATTCCTGTTTTATGTATGACGGCAACGTTGCCACCATCAAGAAAAAAACAGCTTATAAATTTAGGGTTGAAGGTTTATCCAACAGAAAGCGATCGCGATAGCTTAAAAGATCTTGAAGAAAAAGAAAATCATCCCCGCTATCAACTTCAACCCGTTGATGGTTTTGATGAAGCGTTTACAAAAGCAATAGAGGCTTATAGAAAAGGAGAAAGGATTTTATGGGTTGTAAATACGGTTGATCGCTGTCTGGCTATTTCTAAAAAACTTAAAGATGAGTTGCAGATGGACGTTTTGACCTACCACAGTCGTTTTCGGTTAAGCGATCGCCAAAAGGTTCATGCGGCGACAGTCGATGCGTTTGCTTTTCAAAAAGATGATGAGCGTAAGCCTGCGATCGCGGTAACGACCCAAGTTTGTGAAATGTCGCTCGATTTAGATGCAGATGTACTGATTACAGAATTTGCACCAATTTCTTCACTGGTTCAGCGTTTTGGACGGGCCAATCGCCATTTAGCGAGAGGTAATAATTTTCGGGCTACATTGCATATTTACAAGCCACCGAAAGATTTGCCCTATGACCGTAAAGAATTAGAAGCTGCTCAAAAATTTCTCGATGAGTTGGGCAGTGGTGATATTAGCCAAAAACGTTTAGCTGAAGCTTTAGAAAAATTTGCTAATGAAGAAAGAAAGGCCGACGGACTACCTTCATTTTTTACAAGTGGATATTTCGCCACGATGGGGAGTTTTCGAGATACCGATGAATACGCTTTGCCATGCGTGCTAGACCGCGATCTAGAAATTGTTAAAAATTTAATTGAAAACAAAAAGCCCTATGACGGTTTTATTATCAATGTTCCTCACAAGGATGTAAGCCCACCCGATGACAAACCGAGTTGGTTGCCCAAATATCTGGGTATTGCTCAATGGGAAGACAATTACGATGAGCGATCGGGCTTTTCTACTAAGAATTTAAAGGAGGTAGATCTTGGTTAACTGGAATTATGGGCATAGAACCAGCAATCTTCAACAACATTCGCAATGCTTCATTAACAGAAGCAGAATCTTTGAAAACTACCGCCACATCTGGATCGAGAACAATCGTATTTTGAGAAATATTTTGAGACTGTTGATATGCCTCATAATATTTTCCTCGAACACCTCTTGAAAAATCATATTCAGGAAGCATTTCATCATTTTCTTGATCGATTTGAGTTTTAGCTTCAGGATTCATACTGTTTTTTCTCTTGACGAGTTGCTAATCGGACACTAATTAATCGAACTTGTTTCTTTCTTTCTGTATGGGACACCACAATTAGACGCTGGCGATCACTCATACCGATAGTCAGAAAACGGAACTCTCGCTCCGAATGAACGGGATCGTTAATGGTCAAAGCTAAGGGATCGCCAAATACAGTCATCCCTTCTTCAAAGGATACACCATGTTTTTGTAGGTTAGTCGTTGCCTTTGCTGGGTCAAACTCAAATTTCATTTAATTTTAGGAGGTAGATCTTGGCTAAGAAAAGTTCTCAGCAAATATCGTTGATAACGGATGTATTGACGCTTGATTATACATTGGCGGAGTTGCCATCCTCACAGCATCGCGCTGGCCTAGCAGGATTGGTTTTAATGGTACGTTGGTTGCATCGTTTTGATAATTGGAAGCAAGACGGTTCTGCTGTTTGCGAAATCGAAAATTTAAGTGAATTTGGTGTTACTTTACGAATTAATCAGCTAGGTTTACAGGCTTTGTTTAACCAAGTTTATGCGGCTAGTTGGGAAGAGCAAGAAAGAACACAAGTTCTCAAAAATTCCCGTACTAAAGAAGTGATTCCTTATTTGCGTGAAGAAGAAAAGGATGACGTAGACAAAAAGGGTAAATCTATCAAGAAAAAAGTCTACATTTATCAAGTAGTTGTCCCAAAAGGTGCATATATTGCTGATGCAGATCCTGAAGGTGATCGCGGCAAATGGATTAAACTTTGGCGAGATTTTCTTTGGAGCATTTTGCGCGGTGTCCCAGCTACGCGATCACCCTATGAGTCAAGAGCCAATGGTAACTATACCGATGATGCTGACAAAATCTGGAAAGAGTTACTGCAACCTGCGGATTTTACGGTTGATCTACCTAGTACCTACTATATTGGAGCGCAAGCCAGTAACCCTGAAAATGTGCCATTTAAAGATCGGGCAAGATATCAATTCCTGTTGCATTTTTGGGTATTTGCTGCTTCTATCTATGTGCCAGCCGTCATTAACAATGAAGGTAAGCGAGATTTTGCGGGCTATGCGATCGCTGTTCCTGATGTTGCTCAATTGAAAACATTTTGCGATGAATTTCTAGAAATATTACAAAAACGCGGCAATGAAGTTACAGGCTATCGTCCTCGTGAAGCTGTGATCGATTTAGCAGTAGAGGGAGCATTAGACTTAATCGCTAGATTACGCGATCGCATTTCCAGGTTGGAGGACAACATCGGTGACTTGGTATTAGGAGTGGATGTAATCCATACTGAAAAACAAGGAAATAATATTCGTATCCTTGCTAAAACTCGGCTTGATCCTCCTGAAAAAGAATGGATTGATAAATATCAAGAAATTCGTGAACATTTATGGCACGCTACGTTCCGCCGCCAAAGATTGCTCAATTTAGTGAGTAATAAACCTTGGTACATGGGATTTGATTCGCTACTGTGTACCATTCCCTATGAGCAGACGATGGAAAACGATTATTTCTGTCATGATGCTCGCGAATCGTTCACATACGAGGCAGAAGAAATGACCGAAGAAAACCAACAAAATGCTGACATTGAATTTACTGAATACTCTTGTGAAAAACTTGTCTTACGATTGGTAAAATCCTATGTCCTAAGCAAGCTCGATAGTAAATATCAGCTTAAGTGGAAAGATGTTCAAGGAACACCGCTAGAAAAAGAGTATCGCGAGAAAAAAGCCAAAATTGCAAAATCTGCTTTTCTTGATATTCGTAGTCGAACCGAAAAAATAGATTTTATCAATTATTTTGCTTCCACAATTTGCTCTGTATCCCAGCGAATGAATGAAGAAAGCTTTGAAAAACTTACCCGTGATCTCTACGAAGATACGGACAAAGTTCGCACCTTAACAATGCTTGCTCTTTCTGCTAACAGCTAATCTTTAACCACAGGAAAATCAACAATGACCACCAAAAATCTTTTTGCTACCGTTTTGACCTATGCTGCCCCCAGTTCTAACTATCGGGGAGAAAGCGAAGAAAACCGTACTGTACTCCAGAAAATTGTGAAGGACAAAAAGGAATTTACTGTTATTAGTCCAGAATCCATGCGTAATGCTTTGCGAGAAATGTTAATTATTGCAGGCATGCCATCTAACCGTAAACGTCTTCATGATCAAGATCAGCTTGCTGTTGAGTTTCAAGAATTTCCAAATGCTGAAAAATATGGTGATGATTTTATTTTTGGCTTCATGGTGGCAGATAACGATGCAATCAAAAAAAATAAAGGATTACCCTCTAAACGCGATAGCATTTTGCGGATGAACATGGCGGTTGCTTTGAATCCCTATAAGTTTGATGCAACCTTTCATCAATCCCCAAAAAACGCTGAAACAGACAGCAATAAAAATACGTTTTGGAAAAATTCGGCTAACTCTGCTTTACTTCACCGTGAAATTTCCCACACCGCTTATCAATATCCCTTTGCACTTGCCTATAATGATTGCAAAGAAAAACCCGATTGGGTAAAAGCTTTATTAAATGCCATTAGCGAACTTTCCAATGTGGCAGGCGGTCATGCCCGCAGTTATTACGAAATGGCTCCAAAAAGCATTGTTGCACGTCTGACACCCTGTTTAGTGGCGGGTTTTGATACCTATGGATTTGATGAAACTGGCAATTTTTCTGAATTGTCACGTTTGAACTCGGACGATCTTCCTGCTAATGAATTTTGGATTGGGGGAGAAATTGTCCGTAATATGAAAGCAGAAGAACGGAAACGCTTACAGGACGCAGGTGCTAAATTGTACGAAAATCCACAAAAGTTGTTAGCTGATCTCGCTGATGACTTTTTAGGATAGGAGAAAGCTATGGATTGCCTGTGGTTGCGTGTTCGTGCGCCCTTTGCTGCCTATCGTGGATTTCAAGCGGGTGTTTATCGCTCAACAATGCCCATTATGCCTCCCTCTGCTGCTTTAGGCTTAGTGCTAAATTTAGCGGGAATTGAAATGCGAGATTACAGTAAATCTCCTAATTTGGGCATTCGCTCTGATATCCCTTGTTTACAGTTAGCGATCGGTGCAGTTGATGGTTCAGAGAGTGAGGTTTGTTCTCTCTATCAACAACTTCATAGTTATCCTGTTGGTAATTCTGGCAAGGAGTTGAAGCAAAAAACTCATGGTGCAAAATATTGGATTGTACCTGTACGGCGAGAATTTCTGGTCGGACTCGATCTTATTATCGGAATTCGTGAACCTAAAGATTTATTTGACCGCATTCGTCAAGGATTACGGGGTGAACTCAATGATCGCCGTTATGGTTTACCTTTTGCGGGTGACAATAACTTCCTGTTTGATCGTATCGACATTATTGACACTCCACCATTAACTTACTGGTACGAACAGATGAAAATCGATTCTACGCCCCGTAAAAAATCTCAACGTTTAACTGTCGGAATTGATCGTGCAGACAATAGCAAGACTACTAATGTTCTGTTTGCACCAAGGGAAAATTCCAGCCTGTATCCTTCAGAGGATGCTTGGATTTGGACACCTAAAGAATCCACAAAATAATGATTGTTATTCCTTTGATGCCACAAGGCGTTAATAATTTCTTGTAAAATTTAAAGACGAGATCACAGCGATTAGTCTATAGATATTAAAACTCGACTAAATTATTATTAATAAGGCTAGACATAATTTATGATAAATCAATTAACAATTTCTAATGAAACACTGCAAGGAATTTCAGAACTTGCCGAGCGACTTAATTTATCAATTAATGAATTATTAGAACAAATTGTTCATGGGAAATTAGCAGTTATTGATAAAGAAGAATTAGAGGATTTATTAGATTTACAAGAAGCAATACTTGCTGAAGCAGATCCTGATAATCAAGAAAGAATTAGTTGGGAAGCCATTAAAAAGGAACTCAATTTATAAATTATGGCAGAATATCGTATTGAGTTTCTAAAAACAGCCCAAAAAGAATTATCAAAATTACCAAGAGAGATTCAAACTAAAATAGCATTAGCTATTGATTTTCTTAAGCTTGAACCCTATCCTAATAATGTAAAAAAACTTAAAGGCAGTGAAGGTCTTTTTCGTATTAGAGTGGGTGATTATAGAATTATTTACAAAATAGAAAATAAGAACTTAATTATTTTAGTCGTTAAAATTGGACATCGACGAGATATTTATCAATAATTTAAGAAAACTTTTCAATATATTTGTACTCGGAAATGTTTTTGCCGCGATCGCTGATTACATTGGGAACATCACACATAAGGAATGATACCCATGCAAGCTATCGAACTAGACAAAACAATTCCTATAGAAT
>JAYKGY010000051.1:0-39047 GCA_035285545.1 Snowella sp.
ATGGTTTTTCCTAATCCCACTTCATCGGCTAATAAGGCCCTACCCCCTAATTGACGCATGACTTTTCGGGCTGTTTCGATTTGATACCAATATTTATCAATGGCGTTTAGGGTCGGCAAACAAACGAGTTGATCGTAGTCTGCCATGAGGGATAAGTTAAATAAATCTAGACGAACTTGAAAATGATCGAGATCATCAAATTGTTGGGCTTTTAATGTTTCTAAGGCAGGGGAAGAGGCAAATTTAAAGGTATGGGCGATATTCGAGAAAGAGGACATTACGAGGAGCAAAATCTTTTAGATAAAATTATATCAGTTGGGCCTCGGTTGCTTGCGATCGCTTGTTACTTTCTTTAAGAATCATCCCTGTGATTTCCCGTCCTTCAAATTGATTTTTAATAGAATTAGGAATTGAGACCTTGCCATTAGCAATTATTGCTTTCAATTCCTCAGCTAGCATATTTTTTCCGACTAAATTTAGGGGAATTGTCTGTTTATAAAAAATCAGAAGCAAGCTTGAATGGACTTACTCCTGATTCGTCAAAATTCAAAAAATGAACGAAATATCAACTATTGAGCGTCTAATAGTTCTACATCAAAAATTAAGGTTGCATTGGGGGGAATGACTCCACCGGCTCCCCTTGCCCCATAACCTAAATCGGGGGGAATAATTAAGGTACGTTTGCCGCCGACTTTCATGGAAGCAACCCCTTCATCCCAACCTTTGATGACTTGACCAACTCCAATGACGAAAGAGAAAGGTTGGCCTCGACTAACGGAGCTATCAAAGACGCTGCCATCGGTTAAGGTTCCGGTGTAGTGGACACTAACGGTTTTGCCTTTGGTTGGGCTATTGCCGCTTCCTTCTTCGGTATCAATATACTTTAAACCGGAAGGGGTGGTGATCGCGTTTTCTAAATTCATTTTGCTAGTTTCCTGATTGATAGGTGATGCAGCGAGGGTTGGGGATGGCGGGGTTAAATTAGCAGCGATCGCTTGGGATTGGGGTTCACCCTTGTTAAAAATCGAAGAAACAATGAGTAACCCAGAAAAGAACAGGACGACACCCAAACTAATTAAAACTTCTTTCATAAAGATTCCTCGTAATAGCCTGACGGGAATGCTCCTATCGCCAACGCTGATTTTCTAATTCTCGAACTTGTCGTTCTAAGCGATCAATTCTGCCTCGTAGTTCATCCATTTCAGACTGGCGAGGAACCCCAATATCTTGGAGGATATTCCGCAATTGGCGTTCTAAATTCGTTTCCCAATGACCTTGTTCGGTTTTAATTTGAAGCAGAAGGTCATCTACAAACGCTTTAGCTTGATCGGGATTGATTTTACCATCTTTGACCCATTGTTCACTGACTTCTCCAAATTTTTCCGCTACGAGGGAAGTTGTCCCGATCCCCATTAGCAATAATTGTTTTAACCAATCATTTGTATCCATAAGGTTTAGCCTTGATCATTTTGTAAAATAGTGCCCTGTTGTTTAGGATAACAAGCCCGCGATCGCCGATTGTTGCCGATTGAGGGGAGGATTACCGTCCTCAAGGCTTCGATTTTTCTTCCCAGTCAGGACAGTGATCAGCCTCTACGCCGTAGGGGTGCATCCCGCAAACCAAAAGACTGTTGTTATAGACGCGACCATGATAATTGGCACACCCGACACAGGCCGGATGAATCATTCCCGTTGGTTCGACCTTGGGATTTAACCAGAGATCGGATTCCCCATTAAAGTCTTCTTCAAAATTGAAATGAATTTCTTCTTCCATTTCTAAATTAATGAAGGGGGCAATCAATTCTCGCCAAAAGTCTTCCAGTTCTTGGCCAATTTCTTGGTGGATGCTTTCCGCGACTTCTTCAACGGTTTGTTGGACATCTGCCATAAAGTCTTCTAGGCTTGACGCGATCGCCTCTAAAAAACTGGACAAATCGGGTAATCCTTCCTCATGAGCAGTATTATTGGGTTTATTGGTGGTCATACTTCCTGTTTCCCTAGAAAATTAACTGAGCGATCGCGACCGTAACCGACCTTGTTTCACTATTTTTTCACTATTGATTTAATTGCGACGAATCCGCCGTAACTCTTCCTGCAATGCCTCGACCTGTTTGCGGAGGTCTTCTACCGTATTGGGATTATTAACAGTAGTAGAGCCGGCAGGCGTATTATCTGGGGCCGTATCCTCCGCATCATCAAAGACAATCTCAATGCGACGAGGGGGACGGGGACTCTTCTCTTCTGGGCTGGTTTCAGGCATCACCTGGGCTTGATTAATTAAATCATCCACATAGCGACGGGCTTCTTCTGCGGTCATTTCTCCCCGTTCAACCATCTCATCGGCTAACTTTTGAGCTTGAACCCTTAACTCCTGTAGATTACTCGTCGCTTTTTCTGCGGCATAGGAAGCCAATCCCAGTCCTAAATAAAAGGCTTTTTGTACTAAGTCACGCATAGGGAAATTCCCTCTATCTAAGTTACTAATGACGAATCCTCTTCTAAGATAGGCAAAAAGTTTCCCTATCGACGACTTCGTTGCAAAACTGTTATGATTAACTGCAATTTTGTTGGGGGAAGCTTAAGAAAAAAGACTGACGCTTTACTCCTTTTACCGATAGATCCCTTTTTAGTCTGAATGAGGTTTAGTGGTTAGTATGTTCAATCGGATGCTTCTTTCTTGTCTTGCCTTGATTTTATTAAGCACAGGTGCGGCCAAAGCCAGTGCAGAAACGGTTTTAGAAAAAGTCGCTAAAACAGGTGTCTTAAACGCAGGCACAAGAGTTGATACCATTCCCTTTGGGTATCTCAATGAACAGGGAAAAGTTGAAGGCTATTCCGTTGATTTATCGACCTTAATTCAGAAAAAATTAGAAAAAAAACTCAATAAACCTATCAAGCTTAATTTAGTCAATGTTAACGTTAATAGTCGTTTTAAAGAAGTTGAAAGCGGGAATTTAGATCTGGTTTGCTCTGCAACAACCATTACCCAAGAGCGATTAGAACGGGTTAACTTTTCCATTCCTTTTTTTGTGACGGGAGCGCAATTTTTGGTTAAACGTGCCGATGAAAAGCTTTTCAATATCAATGGCACCTTAAAAAATTTAGCGATCGCCTATCTTCCTAATACCACCACCTCAGAAATTATTCCCCAAATTTATCCCGCCGCGAAATGGGTCGCCGTACAAACCCGTCAAGAAGGAATTGCTAAATTAAAAAAAGGAGAAGTTAATTCGGTCGTCAGTGATGGCATCCTCTTGATTGGCGAATTGGTGAAAGAAGGACAAGATCCCCGCCACTTTGCCTTAATGCCGAAACAGCCCATCACAACGGAGCTATACGGTTGCATTTTACCGAAACAGGATACGCAATGGAAAGAATTTGTCGATGCGGTGATTGCCAGTCCCGAAAACCATGATCTGCAAAATGATTGGTTTAATGTCGAAAAAAGTAAGTTTCCCTACCTTGCAGAAAGAACGGTTCGTTAATTGACTATCATTGCGATGAATCTTTAGTGTTGAGTTTGATTATCCGATCATTGCTCCGTTACTAATTCAGAGCTACCGTGTTTTTATACCTTGCTAATTTTGGGTTGAATCCGCCATGTCTTTTGTCGGCTTACATATTCACAGTGATTACAGTCTGCTCGATGGGGCTTCCCAGTTGCCGGAATTGATTGATCGGGCGGTAGAGTTGGGAATGCCCGCGATCGCCTTAACCGATCATGGGGTCATGTATGGCGCGATCGAACTGATTAAAGTCTGCCGCAACAAGCCGATTAAACCCATTATTGGCAATGAAATGTACGTCATTAATGGCAATATCGAAGAAAATAAACGGCATCGCCGCTTCCATCAAGTCGTTTTAGCGAAAAATACCCAGGGGTATAAAAACCTAGTTAAATTAACCACTGTCTCTAACTTAAAAGGCATTCAAGGAAAAGGAATTTTTGCCCGACCTTGTATTAATAAAGAACTGCTAACTCAATACCATGAAGGCTTGATTGTAACCAGTGCTTGCTTAGGGGGAGAAGTGCCTCAAGCGATCCTCGCAGGGGATATTCAACGAGCCAAAGAGGTCGCTAAATGGTATCAGGATTTATTCAAAGATGACTATTATTTAGAAATTCAAGACCACGGCTCCGTTGAAGACCGCATTGTTAACGTCAATATTGTTAAAATTGCTCAAGAATTAGGCATTAAAATTGTTGCGACCAACGATTCCCATTTTATTTCCTGCTATGACGTAGAAGCCCACGATGCGCTGCTGTGTATTCAAACAGGAAAACTGATTACGGAAGATAAACGGCTCCGTTATAGCGGTACAGAATATTTAAAATCCGCTGAGGAAATGCGGCAATTATTTCGGGATCATTTACCTGATGAGATCATTGAAGAAGCCATTAACAATACCTTAGAAGTGGCGGAAAAAGTTGAACCCTACAAGATTTTAGGGGAACCCCGCATTCCCAATTATCCCGTTCCGCCTGGTCATACCCCTGACACCTATGTGGAAGAAATTGCTCGCCAAGGTTTATTAGAGCGATTAAAATGTCGTTCCTATAATGAAGTCCCAACAGTTTATAAAGAGCGGTTAGAGTATGAATTAAAAATGCTTCAAAGAATGGGGTTTTGCACCTATTTCTTAGTCGTTTGGGATTACATTAAATACGCTAGGGATCACGGCATTCCCGTTGGGCCAGGTCGGGGATCGGCGGCGGGGTCTTTGGTTGCCTACTGTATGCGGATTACCAATATCGATCCCGTCCATCACGGGTTACTGTTTGAGCGATTTTTAAATCCTGAACGGAAGTCTATGCCTGATGTTGATACAGATTTCTGTATTGATCGGCGGGATGAAATGATCGAGTATGTAACCGATAAGTATGGAGAAGCGAATGTTGCCCAGATTATTACCTTTAACCGCATGACCTCAAAAGCGGTCTTAAAAGATGTGGCGCGGGTATTGGGGATTCCCTATTCCGAATCGGACAAAATGGCCAAAATGATTCCTGTTTCACGGGGAAAACCGACCAAATTAAAGGTCATGATTTCCGATCAAACGCCAGAGCCAGAATTTAAGAAATGCTACGAAGAAAGTCAAGAGGTGAAACGCTGGATTGATATGGCGATCCGTATCGAAGGAACCAATAAAACCTTTGGGGTTCACGCCGCGGGAGTGGTCATTTCGTCAGAGCCGTTAGACGAGATCGTGCCTTTACAAAAGAATAATGATGGCTCCGTCATTACTCAGTACTATATGGAAGATATTGAGGCATTAGGTCTATTAAAAATGGACTTTTTGGGATTAAAGAATTTAACGACCCTACAAAGAGCAACGGAATTAATTAAACAGAATAAGGGTGATGTCATTGATCTCGATGAATTGCCCTTGGGAGAACGCAAAGCCTTAGAAATTCTCGCCAAAGGAACGATCAAAAAATTACCGCAAGATGTTAAAAATACTCACAAGTTGCTAGAAAATGGGGATTTAGAGGGGATTTTCCAGCTAGAGTCTTCGGGGATGCGGCAAATTGTGCGGGATTTGAAACCTTCAGGGATTGAGGATATTTCTTCGATTTTGGCTCTCTACCGTCCTGGCCCGTTAGATGCGGGGTTAATCCCTAAGTTTATCGATCGCAAGCATGGACGAGAAGCGATCGCCTATGAACATAAGTTATTGGAAACCATCCTCAATGAAACCTATGGGGTATTGGTCTATCAAGAGCAAATTATGAAAATGGCTCAAGATCTAGCGGGGTACTCCTTGGGAGAAGCGGATTTACTGCGGCGGGCAATGGGGAAAAAGAAAGCAGAAGAAATGCAGAAACACCGCGATATTTTTATTACAGGCGCAGCGAAAAACGGGGTAGAAAAACGCATTGCTGAGAGTTTGTTCGATCAGATGGTCAATTTTGCGGAATATTGCCTAAGTTACGACAGTTTGGTGTTAACGGTTGAGTATGGGCCCTTACCGATTGGCAAAATTGTGGAGGAGCAGATTCAATGTCATGTCTATAGCGTTGATGCTAATGGTTTTGTCTATACCCAGGCGATCGCGCAGTGGCATAACCGAGGTCAACAGGAAGTTTTTGAGTATGTTCTAGAAGATGGTTCCGTGATTCGGGCGACAGCAGATCATAAATTCATGACAACCGATGGACAAATGATGGCGATTAATGACATCTTTGAACAGGGTCTAGAATTGCGTCAAATTTGTGATCCCTATGTTTCTTTCCATGCCCTAGCTGCTTAAATCCATTCTGGTTAAAGGCGATCGCTTAATTTGCTTAATTTAAATCCCAAAAATTTTTCGATAGTAATGTCTCGATTTCCAAAGAGAAAGGACAAAGATCAGGAAAAAGTGCTTTAGGATAATCATTTTTAACCGCTTCTAAGGCTTCTTGATAGGCTTCGTCCCAAATTTCTAACATAAATCGTTTTAAACTCGGCGAATATTTTAATTCCCTTTTCAATTCCCGACGAAAATTCCGAATTTCTATTTCCCAGTTTCGATAGCAATCAGGAAGGGCAACATAACAGCGTTTGAGTAGATGTTCAAATAAGCGCACTAAAAAACTCTCTAAGGATTTACGTTGGCTGATCCCCAAGGCTTCTACCTCTTCTATTAAATTTTCAAAATCAATATTTGCCATATCCTTGGAACGCAATGAACTCAGCGTTTCTGCAATCCATAGTGCGAAATCTGTTTCATATAATGTTTTAAGAGTTGTATCAATCATCGCCCTTCAAGACAAAATTAATTTTGTTTTCAATACTAACGAATAAAGCAGGTTAAATTTCAAAAATCGCGATCGCCTCTTAGTTATTCAGGAAAATATTCAGGATTTAAAACATTCTCAACACTAAAGGGGCAAATTAGGAGAAAAATCCCTGTTTCCAAATTAGTCTCTTTGGCCGCATCTCTTTTCGCTTCAAGATAACATTCAGTAAATTGTTCCTTGAGATAGGGCATAAGGCTAGGGCTATCTTTAAGAATTAGTCTAATTTTACGGCGTTGTTCGTTAATCGTTGCGATCCAACTTTTAGAGCGTCGTTCGGGTTGATATTTCCATTTCAATAGGTGCATAAGCAAAACTTCCAATCGGCTAACCAGACTCCGTTTATCGCTTTTACCCATTGATTCAATTTCTTCAATTAAGTTTTCTAGATCTAATTCCTGTAGATTGCCTTTTTTTAAGGCCGTGACAGTTTGCTCGATCCAAAGGTTGAAATCGGTATCGTAGAGTGTTTTCGTTAGGGTCTTCATAACGCTACCTGGGCTAAATAATGGAATTGATAACGAATTGATAACTTTTGATCGCTTGCATTCAGGGAAACCAACAGGGACAATGGCATTTAACTAATTTTCTTTATTCTAAAACCCTCTGTGATTGCAATTTATCCTGGTAGCTTTGATCCTATTACACTTGGTCATCTTGACATTATTGAGCGAGGGGCTAAACTATTTGAAACCGTTATTGTGGCTGTCCTTTGTAATCCGAGTAAAACACCGCTATTTTCCGTCGAGAAACGTATCGAGCAAATTCGCCATTGTACGGAACACTTAAACAACGTTGAAGTCGATAGTTTTTCGGGATTAACGGTAGAATATGCGAAATCTCGTCAAGCTAGTGTACTGCTCCGCGGCTTACGAGTGCTATCGGATTTTGAAAAGGAATTACAGATGGCCCATACAAACAAAACCCTATGGGAAGGAGTCGAGACAGTTTTTTTAGCGACTACTAAAGAATATGGCTTTTTAAGTAGTAGTATTGTCAAAGAAATTGCTCAATTTGGGGGAGCGATTGATCACTTAGTTCCCAAAAATATCGCTGAGGATATCCGTCTCTATTACTGTTAGAGTATTAAAGTTAAAACGAGCCTATAACATTTGATTATTGATTATTAGCTATGACACGCCGAGAGAATCTTCCTGATGCTGTTCAACCCAATTCGATGATTCGTAGTCGAGTTGTTGATTTTGATATTCAACAAGAGTTAGCGGAATTACAAGAATTAATTTATGAGAGCTTTCATATTCCGTTGACCAGTTGGACGGTGGTGGATGAAGGCAAATTACTCGATCAAATTGAACTCATTAGTGAAAATCTCCCCGAAGCGATCCAAAAAGCCTTGGCCGTATTAGACCGAGAAGAATCGATCATTACGGAAGCCGAGGCCTATGCTCAACGGATTGTTCAATCGGCTCACCAACAGGCCGCAGATATTTTAGAGCAATCGGGAATTATTCAAAAGGCAGAACAACAAGCTCAGCAAATTCGTTTGCAAGTTCAGCAGGAAGCGGAGGCGTTGCAACGGCAAACCATGAGTGAATTAGAACAAATTCGCCAGGTTTCTACCCAGGAAGTTCAGCAATATCGCCAACAAACGGTGCGGGAGTGTCAAGAAATTCAACGGGATGCGGACAAGTATGCGGATGCGGTTCTCGGTCGTTTGGAAAGGGATCTCGGTGAAATGATGCGGATTGTTAGTAATGGTCGGCAACGGCTCTATGAAAATCCCCCCAATGCGAATTCTGCGGCTCAACCCGCGATCGCGCCCCAACCGCCAACCCAACCTAATTCCGGGATGACCCGTTTACCTGAACGATCCGATCGACCCCGCAAACGTACTCGCTAAACTTCCCTTTCCGTTTTCGAGATTGAGTTGGAGATTCGTTAATCAGAGGGATTTAAGGTCACAATTTTTTAGTAAAAATTAAGGTTGTTCTCAATGGGATGATAGGGCTGGGTTTTGCCTGAGCCAATACCGGAGCGATCGCCGAACATTGTCCTATGCCGTAAGCATTATTACGTTATTGAATCGGGGAATGTGGCACAATAAAGGGCGTTATACCCCCATCCTAACTGTGAACTGATTAGTAAATTAAATCTAGGTATTTTAAAGAATGGAATCGCTTTATCAATATGCCTGGCTCATTCCTGTGTTGCCCTTAGTGGGAGCCATGATTGTGGGTCTGGGGCTAATTTCTTTTAATCAAGTTACCAATGGATTGCGTCAACTGAATGCAGTCCTGATTGTGTCATTTCTTGGGGCAGCCATGGTTTTATCCTTTGGTCTGCTCTGGAGTCAACTCCAAGGCCATGACTCCTATCAATACATGTTGGAATGGGCTTCGGCAGGCAGTTTCCATCTGCAAATGGGGTTTGTCATTGACCATCTCAGTGCGTTGATGCTGGTGATTGTTACTTCCGTTGCCTTTTTGGTCATGATCTACACTGACGGCTATATGGCCCATGACTCTGGTTATGTGCGTTTTTATGCTTATTTAAGCCTATTTGCCTCTTCCATGTTGGGATTGGTCATTAGTCCTAATCTGGTTCAAATTTATATTTTCTGGGAATTGGTGGGGATGTGTTCCTACCTGTTGATCGGGTTTTGGTACGACCGTAAAGCCGCAGCCGATGCTTGTCAAAAAGCCTTTGTTACTAACCGAGTTGGTGACTTTGGATTACTCTTAGGGATGCTGGGTCTGTATTGGGCCACCAATAGTTTTGATTTTCCCATTATCGGCGATCGCCTAGTCGAACTGGTTAACACCGGAGCCTTAAGCGGGAGTATTGCCAGCTTCTTTGCGATTTTAGTTTTTCTCGGCCCCGTCGCCAAATCGGCCCAATTTCCCCTCCATGTTTGGCTACCCGATGCGATGGAAGGCCCCACGCCCATTTCTGCCTTGATCCATGCCGCCACAATGGTTGCTGCGGGTGTGTTCCTCGTTGCTCGGATGTATCCCGTTTTTGAACCCCTGCCCGATGTCATGAATGTCATTGCCTGGACAGGGTGTTTTACCGCCTTTTTAGGAGCCACGATCGCGTTAACTCAAAATGATATTAAAAAGGGCTTAGCCTATTCCACCATTTCCCAATTGGGTTACATGGTCATGGCAATGGGAATCGGAGCCTACAGCGCAGGTTTATTCCACTTGATGACTCACGCTTTCTTTAAAGCCATGCTCTTCCTCTGTTCGGGGTCGGTGATTCATGGCATGGAAGCGGTCGTTGGCCATGATCCGATTTTGGCGCAAGATATGCGAATTATGGGCGGTTTACGCAAATATATGCCCGTTACTGCCACTTGTTTTTTAATTGGTACTTTAGCCATTTGTGGGATTCCTCCCTTTGCCGGTTTTTGGTCTAAGGATGAAATCCTCGGTTTAGCTTTCCAAGCCAATCCTGCTCTCTGGGCGGTCGGTTGGTTAACCGCAGGCTTAACGGCTTTTTATATGTTCCGTATGTACTTCATGACCTTTGAAGGCGGTTTCCGAGGTAACGATAAGTCTTTACAAAATAAAGTCATGGAATTTTACGGTATTCCCGTTCCTGCTTTTGGGCCAGGTGCAATGGATGTTAAAGAGTTAGAGCATAGTTCCCACGGACACGCCCATTCTCCCCATGAATCTCCTATCGCCATGACACTCCCCTTAATGGTGTTAGCCATTCCCTCGGTTCTCATTGGGTTAATTGGCAGACCTTGGGCTAATCAGTTTGAAGCCTTTATCCATGCGCCAGGGGAAGCCTTGGAACACGCGACTGAATTTGATTGGACAGAGTTTTATATTATGGGGGGAAATTCCGTTGGCATTGCCCTAATTGGCATCACTATTGCCTCCTTGATGTATCTCCAACACAAAATCGACCCCGCCGCGATCGCCGAAAAATATCCAGCCCTATACCGTTTCTCTTTGAACAAATGGTATTTCGATGATCTTTATGACCGTGTTTTCGTCCAAGGTTCCCGTCGTTTGGCGCGTCAAATCATGGAAGTCGATTACCGTGTCATTGATGGAGCCGTTAACTTAACGGGATTAATTACCCTCGTCAGTGGCGAAGGGCTGAAATATTTAGAAAACGGTCGCGCTCAATTCTACGCTTTAATCGTGTTTGCCGCCGTTCTCGGCTTTGTGGTGGTCTTTAGCGTGGTTTAACTTAGTAGGAACGTAAAAACAACACTTAAAATACTTGTAACCTACAATGAAGGCACTCTCTTAAAGGGGGTGCTTTTTACTGTCTTAATCAACCGAAAACTTAGTGTCAAGCGCGATCGCCAAGGATTGCCCTATTTTATTCCCCACCGTTGCCTCATTAAACTATTAGGAACCCAAACCGCTTTTCGTCCTGATATTATCGTTTTAAATAGCAATATAAAAAAACAACTATTTCAAGGGAATTCTCAATTAATTTCTACTGTTTTTCCTGAATTACAATTAAATATAAACCCAATCTTTAATATTAATTTACTTAAATAAAATTGTTTTTAATTTCCCTAACCCTCTTGATAAGTGAGGAAATTATTTTTTATTTTGTTGGGGTTGAAATAATTGTTGACCCATTTTGGGTAAGTTCATCACTTCATCCCAGAGTTTTTGGGGACTAATGCCAAACGCAAATTGTAAAACCAAGATGATTAAAGCAATGCTGACTGCGGTTTTAATGCTGACTTTAACGATATTAATTAGCCAACTAAACACTAACCAAGCAACAATCACTGCTCCAATCAATAGAACAATTTGCATAAAAACTCCGTTAAGACTAGCCTTATTTTAGCTAACCGTGATTAAGCGATCGCCGTTGTTTAACTGTAAACTGGCCTCTTCAACGGTTTTTCTGGCCCACTGGTCAGCCTCTAGAATATCTTGCAAACTGGGGTTACTGGTATTTTGTGCCGTAAAGCGATCGCAGGCCGTTTCAATGACACGAGGAATATCTAAAAAGCCAATTTTTTCATCTAAAAAGAGCGCGACTGCCTGTTCATTGGCCGCATTTAAGACCGCAGGCATGGCTCCCCCCGTTCGTCCTGCCGCATAGGCTAACTCCATGCAAGGATATTTATCGTGATCGGGTTCTCGGAAGGTTAAATTGCCCGCTTTGACTAAATCCAACGGTTCCCAATCGGTATAAATGCGTTCAGGCCAAGAGAGAGCATAAAGCAAGGGTAAGCGCATATCGGGCCAACCCAATTGGGCTAAGACCGAAGTATCCTGCACCTCAATGAGAGAATGAATAATGCTTTGGGGATGAATGACAATATCGATCGCGTCGTAATCCAAACCAAATAAATAATGGGCTTCAATCACTTCTAATCCCTTATTCATCAAGGTGGCAGAATCAACGGTAATTTTACGCCCCATTGACCAGTTGGGATGTTTGAGCGCGTCTTGTACCGTCACAAATGGCAATTGCTCGACAGCCCAATCCCGGAACGCCCCGCCCGAAGCGGTTAAAATAATACGCCGCAAGCCTCCTTTAGGAACCCCCTGTAAACATTGGAAAATAGCGGAATGCTCTGAATCGGCAGGTAATAATTTAACCCCATGCTTTTCTACCAACGGCAACACGACAGGCCCACCTGCAATCAAGGTTTCTTTATTCGCTAAAGCAATATCTTTTCCGGCTTCGATGGCTGCAATGGTGGGTAACAAGCCTGCACAACCCACAATTCCTGTCACGACACTTTCCGAATCCCCGTATCTAGCGACTTCGACGATGCCCGCTTCCCCTGCAAGTAATTGGGGTTGATAATCTAAACCCGTGATCGCGTCTTGGAGGTCTTTGAGTTTAGATTCATCCCGAATGGCGACAATCTCAGGCTGAAAGCTGCGAATCTGTTGCGATAACAGGTCAATATTATTACCGGCTGCCAAACCAACCACCTGAAACTGCTCTGGGTGATGGGTGACAATATCGAGGGTTTGTGTACCAATAGAGCCAGTCGAGCCAAGAATAGAAATGCGTTTCACGATGCTTGTTTGAACGGGGATCACCTTTTAGATTATCGCAAAGGGGTAAGTTGCTGATGATTTAGACTGAGCTTTCTAGAAATGGCAGATTTATAAAAACGTGAGCGTTCCTTGTTCTGCATTGAGTTCAACCCTTGCACCCACAGGTAAAGCCGCATTGACCCCATCATGGCCAAAGGGTAAATCGGAAACAATAGGAATCCCTAAATCCCCAAAGCGATCGCGCAACACTTCCTCAATCGTCCAACTATTTGTTCCTGCTGGTGCATAACACCGGCTAAAACGACCCAGGGCAATTCCCGCTACTTTTTCAAAAACACCGAGTAAACGCCAATGGGTTAACAGGCGATCGATGCGATAGGGGGCTTCGGTTACGTCTTCTAGGGCTAAAATTACGCCATCTAGGTTCGGTTGCAAAGGAGTTGCGAGTAAATGGGTGGCAACCGTGAGATTGGCAGGCAGTAAGTGACCTTGCACCATTCCGCCGCCCCAACCGTTACCTGTTAAGGTTTCCAGAGAACGACCTTCAACCGCATCAAATAAGCGTTGTTTTGACCAGGCAGGCTCATCGTCCAACGTGGTTAAAACAGGCCCATGAATGCCCGTAATGCCGACTGTTGCCAGACTCCACAATAACCCTGTAATATCGGAAAAACCAATTAACCATTTGGGGGTAACGTCTGCGGGCCATTGCCAATTTTCCAGTAACCGCATACTGCCATAACCGCCCCTGGTGCAAAGAATGGCTTTACAGTCGGGATCTTTCCAAGCCGCTAACAAAGCTTGTCGTCGGGCTGTATCGGTTCCTGCGAGATAGCCTTCCCGTTGATCCCAAGATTTCCCCAGTTCAACCTGATACCCCCGCGATCGCCAAACGTCTAAACCCTTTTCAAAAGCCGCCATTTCCTTGAGTGCGCCACTGGTAGAAATTACCGTAACGCGATCGCCTGGTTGCAAAAAGGGGGGAAGGGTTAGAGACAAATTAGCCGATGACATGGGTTTTAACCTCCAAGCCGTTGACAGATAAAGTTCCCCAAATCTGCTTCTGTAAAAGACTGTCGGGTTCCATCTTTTAGGGTTTTAACCTTTTCTTTGCAGTTATACACTGCCGTTGCCTGAGCTTTGCCATCAATGCTGAGATTAACGCGATATTCCCAAGCATATTTGGCACTGCGTTTAATTTTTTGGATACAAATAGCTTGATCATTCACAGTACGACAGGTGGCCGCTTCCACCGGAGCAGCAGTAAACCAGAACAAACTCAACAGCAGTAGAATAAGGAAAAATGGTCTCATTTTTTGGGAATGGTTGCAGAAGACTCAATGATTTTAAACGATCAATGGCTAGAGGATACACTTTCAGCCTTGGATTATAGTAATCAAGCATCAGGAAAATCATGTTTGAGAAAGAAAATTTAGGGTGGTGGTTGCAACAGTTACAGCAGCGTTTTGGCGAGTGGTGGGAACTGCAACAAAGTAAACTTTTAAAAACGGCTTTACCTGCTTTGCCTGATATTAAACCGCCGACGAATTGGGATATTTGGCTGAACAATAGTTTGATTTTTATTTTCTCAGGCTTAATCTTTTGGTTGCTCTGGCGATTTCGTCATGTTTTCCTAGATTCCTGGTCTAAACTTCAAAACCTGCAATTGCCCTCTGAGGCAAAACCGATGGCCTATTCCGTTGCTGATTGGGTACAGCGATCGCGTCGTTATTATGACTCAGGTGATTATTACCAAGCCTGCCGTTGTCTGTATTTTGCCATGTTGCAACAGTTGCACGAAAATGGGTTAATTCCCCATCAAACGAGCCGAACCGATGAGGAATATCGCCTATTAATTTTGGAATTGCCCGAACCTGATCCCTACGAAAGGTTACTAATGATCCATCAAGAATTATGCTTTGGTAAACGGCAAGCTTCCGCCCAATTAGTCGTAGATTGCCAAGCCGCTTTTAAACAAATTTCAGCTTAATTGTGTTTAACTATCATGTCTAATCGTCTGGCCGAGTCTCAAAGTCTCTATTTACGTAAACATGCGGAAAATCCGATTAATTGGTGGAGTTGGACAGCAGAAGCCCTAGCAACCGCCAAAGCTGAAAACAAACCGATTTTTCTGTCGATTGGTTATTCTAGTTGTCATTGGTGTACGGTGATGGAAGGGGAAGCGTTTTCTAATGCCGCGATCGCTGACTATTTAAATAACAACTTTTTGCCCATCAAAGTAGACCGAGAAGAACGGCCCGACATTGACAGCATTTATATGCAGGCACTCCAGGCGATGACAGGGCAAGGCGGTTGGCCGTTGAATATTTTTCTCACGCCTGATGGATTAGTTCCCTTTTATGGCGGAACCTATTTTCCGGTTGATCCCCGTTACGGTCGGCCTGGATTTTTACAGGTTTTACAATCAGTGCGGCGTTTTTATGATCAGGAAAAAGAAAAATTAGGAAATTTTACCCAGGAAATTTTGTCGGTTTTAAACAGTTCAAACCAACTAGAGCCGAGTGAAATTGATCTCCAATCTCCTGCGTTACTTTATCGAGGCATTGAAACCTGTACCCGCATTATTAAACCGAGTGCAAAAGACTTAGGGCAGCCCAGTTTTCCCATGATTCCCTACGCCAATTTGGTGCTGCAAGGAAGCCGTTTTTCTGCGCCAAATTTAACGGAAAACCGAGATGTCGCCTATCAACGGGGGGAAGATCTCGCCTTGGGGGGGATTTATGACCACGTAGCAGGGGGATTTCATCGTTATACGGTCGATTCGACTTGGACAGTGCCCCATTTTGAAAAGATGCTCTACGATAATGGGCAAATTGTGGAATATCTGGCGAATCTATGGAGCAATCGGCAACAGGAACCTGCCTTTCAACGCGCGATCGCGGGAACGGTGCAATGGCTACAACGGGAAATGACAGCCCCAGAAGGCTATTTCTATGCGTCCCAGGATGCGGATAATTTTACCGATCCCCAGGCAGCCGAACCCGAAGAAGGGGAATTTTATGTCTGGGATTATCAAACATTAGCGGAATTACTCACCCCAGAGGAATTGGTTCAACTACAAAGCGAATTTACGATTACGGCGGAAGGCAATTTTGAAGGACAAAACGTCTTACAACGTCGTCAGGTCGGCGCATTATCAGAAAGGATTGAAAATATTTTAGATAAATTGTTTGCGATTCGTTATGGTCGCAGTTCCTCCCAAATTGACAAGTTTTTACCCGCCCGCAATAACCACGAAGCGAAATCCCAAGGCCGACCTGGCCGCATCCCCCCCGTTACCGATACGAAAATGATTGTGGCGTGGAATAGTTTAATGATTTCAGGATTGGCTAGAGCTTACGCCGTTTGGAGTGAATTTTCATACTGGCAAATGGCCACTAAAGCCGCCCAGTTTATTCTCGATCGCCAATGGGTAGAAGGTCGCTTACATCGTTTAAATTATGAAGGGACAGTAACTTTACTGGCTCAAGCGGAAGATTATGCCTTTTTCATCAAAGCCTTACTGGATTTACAAAGCGCGAATCCCAATGATACCTATTGGCTAGAGAAAGCGATCGCCGTTCAGCAGGAGTTTGATATTTATTTCTGGAGTGAGACAGAGGGGGGATACTATAACAATGCGGCGGATAACTGTCAAGATCTACTGATTCGGGAACGCAACTATCAGGATAATGCCACACCATCAGCCAATGGTATCGCGATCGCGAACTTAGTGCGGTTATCTCAGTTAACGGAAAATTTGGATTATCTGCAAAAAGCCGAAAAAAGCTTGCAATCTTTTAGCAGTGTGTTAACTCAATCTCCCCAGTCCTGCCCCAGTCTCTTTACTGCCCTAGATTATTACCGCTTTGGCAATACGGTGAAGGGTCAATCCGATACCTTAAGTCATCTAATTTCCCAATATTTCCCTGTGACTAATTATTTAATAAGCGAGGATCTCCCCGATGGCGCGATCGCGTTGGTCTGTCAACAACTTTCCTGTTTAGAACCCACCACAACTCAAAAACAGTTAGTTCAGCAAATTCAATCGGTCAGCAAAGTTTAATTCCGTCAATTGGTGTCAGCCCCAACTTCCTCAATCGTGATAATAACGCCTAACTTTTCTTGGCTATCATTGATTAATAAATCCAACTTCAAATTACACTCCATACTTCTTCCCCGTCGATTCACTGCGGATAAGGTCAAAGTCTGCTGGCTGGCTTCATCATTTAAACAACGACGAATCGGTTCTACAATTTGGTTGATCGGTAGGCCAATGTCTAAACCAAAAATTGATTGCCCCTGAACTTCTGTTGATCGTAAACCCCAGAGTTCTTCGGATTGCTGATTCCAAATTAAAATATTGGATTGACGGTCAATCACAATAACGCCGTAACGAATACAGGATAGAACCGCATTCAAAAAAGTAATGTCTTTGGCAGCCATTGCCGTTCGATAGTTGACCTCATCATTCAGGCTTTGAAGTTCTTCGTTGGTTACTCGCAATTCTTCATTTAAGGTTTCTAATTCTTCATTGGTGGATTGGAGTTCTTCATTGGTGGTTTCTAACTCTTCATTGGTGGATTGGAGTTCTTCATTGGTGGTTTCTAATTCCTCATTCGTTGTTTGGAGTTCTGTGTTCGCAACGGTGAGAGCGCGATTAGCTTTTTCCAAATCCTGCTCTAAATGCCAAAGAGCAGTAACATCGGTTGCAGTGATAAAAATTCCTGTAATGGAGCTTTGGAGTTGTCCTAACGGATTAATCTGAATGTCTAAGTATTTGGTTGTTCCATCAGGCATTTGATGGACAACGTTGGGAATGTTGACCATACTTTGCTCTCGGTAGACCCGTTCCATGAGCGATCGCAACTCTAGGGGACGATAGGAAAATTCCAAGTCTTGTAAGGGTTTCCCCACATCCAAGAGTTGTAAATTAAACCAGGTGCGAGCAACCTGATTACTGCGAACTAAATTTCCTTCTCTGTCCAAAATAATTTGGGCGATCGGGGCGGATTCAAAAGCGATTTCTTGCAATTGCAAGTAAATATTAATCAAGGTATCTTCCTCTTTAGTGGGGATAGCTTGAGATAAAGGAGGAATTTTCTCTATTTTCGGAGGAACACAATTAAAAATTCGATGTTGCAGATTCAGTGGTTTCAGCATATCCCCCTGAGTCAGGAGCATTTCTGCTTTACCGAGAACCAACACACCGCTATGATTTAGGGAAAAATGAAAGCGGTTAAGAATCAAGGATTGAGTGTCTGCCGTAAAATACATTAGTGTATTGCGACAGATTAATAAATCAATATGGGAAATGGGTGCATCTTTAAAAAGATTATGGGAACCGAAAATAATATTACGACGGAGTTCGGGTAAAAAGTAATAATCTCCTCTTGGGATTAAAATAAAGTATTTAGCTCGTAGTTCCTCTGGGACTGATTCCAATTGTTTCCCTGTGTATTCAGAACGACGGGCTTCCTGGAGAGCGGCTTCATCAATATCGGTTGCAAAAATCTTGACCCGTTCCTTAAATTGCTCTAACCCTAAAATTTCAGCTAAGACAATAGCGATAGTATAGGCTTCTTCCCCCGATGCACAGCCTGCACTCCAGCAACGAATAGGGTCATTCGGCAGTTTAGCATTGACAAGGGAGGGGAGTAATTCCTCCTGAAGATACGTCCAGACCTGGGGATCTCGGAAAAAACTGGTGACATTGATTAAAATCGTATTAAAAAGGGGCTGAAATTCTTCGGGATGTTGCTCCAAGTAGGTGAGATATTCCGCAAAGGTTGCGATCTGGTTACTCTCCATGCGTTTGATAATGCGTCGCCTCAAGGTAGATCGCTTAAAGCTAGAAAAGTCAAATCCCCGTGATTGGCTTAAATAATCGAGTAGGGAGTCAAATAAAATTTCTTCTTCGGGGGAAAGTTCATTTGTCATTTACTTGGCTCCTGAGTCACTAAGTCAATTAATTTTTGAGCGATGTCAGCTAGGGGAATAACAAAATCCACGATTTCAGTCGCGATCGCCGAATCGGGCATTCCTTCAAATTCTGCGGTTTCTGGATCTTGGACGATGACTAACCCTCCGCTTTGGTGAATGGATTGAATCCCTTCGGCACCATCTTTGCCGGTTCCCGTCAAAATAATCGCGATCGCCCGCTTTCCATAGGTTGCAGCAACGGAGTCCAAAAATACATCCGCAGACGGTCGAACAAAATTAATTTCCTCAGTACAGGTCAAGGAAACAGTCCCCTGCCCATTGACTAACAGATGATAGCCTGGTGGAGCAGTATAGATGTGTCTTGGGCGTAGTTGCTCCCCCTGTTCTGCTTGTTTAATGGGTAAATGGACTCGACGCGCTAAAATTTCGGATAAATGGGAAAAATGATCGGGTGAAAGATGCTGTACCACAACGATTTTGCAGGGAAAGGTTTCAGGCAAAGCTGCTAGCAGTTCAGATAACGCATTCAGTCCTCCCGCAGAAGCCGCGATCGCCACAATCTCAAAGGTTTGAGAGACGGGTAGGATATTTTGTTGCCTATCCATGAGAGTTGATCCTCTCCCATCAGAACTATCAGTTTAAACATGAATCTTTATCTTTATAATCAGTCCCAAGCGAAAAAAAGGCACTTTCAAGAATTTCAAAAAGCTAATTTAATTATAGGTTTACTCAATTTTAATCATAGTCTTACTCAATTCTAATCGATCTAATCGAGAAAAAAAATTCACCAAAACTTTAAAAAAATTAATGATCATAGAAAATCTAGTCAGGGAGAGGATTAAATAAAAAAAAGGAAACAAACACACAGATGTGTATCTAATGTGTATCTAAAATTGCAAATGAATACCTAAATGGCAACTAAGTTTTTGATAGCCAAAAAGCTATCCTCATTAAGAGTCAGAAATAGATTCCCATTAAGACTGAATTGAATTGTATTAGATCTAACTTTTTGCAGGTTGGCTCCATTAGGAGAGTCGTTAGTTTGTACTATGCTGTGTCTAGTCAATAGGCTCAACTCGTTACCTTATCGCTGGTGTGAACCCATGCTCTTGAACGCTACTCATGGCAAGTACGGAAGGTGGGTCAAATATAGTCAATATTTTTAGTGCAATAAACGAAGAAAGATAAGCGTAAGCGGCAAGCACGGGGGGAGGATGTGACGAACATCACACAGGCTTGGTGATATTTCGGGTGGTTCCTACTTAAAAGATCGGAAACACTAGGAAGTATCAATACAGCATCCAGAAATAACTATGTTAGAGATTACTTCAACCTTCAACTTCCAATCGTTCACCGTTAATCAGCCTGCTCAGCCAAGCTTGGAAGCAATGGAACTGGAACGATTAATCAAAAAAAATCATTTATTTCGTGCTGAAATCTTAGATCCTGAAAGCAAACAGCAAATCATCCAATCTTTATTGATCAGAACCCGCCAAATGTCTCGAATTCGTCGTTTATCCGCTCGTCAGTTGCGAAATCGGGCATTCGTTTAAAATCTTAATAAAATGATAAGTGGGGCGGACGAATGGTGCTAGATACCGTAAAGTAGGGAATGTTTTGGATAGCAGTTTCCCTAGACGTTACAGGATATCCCGTGAAAAATAGCGATCGCGCCATCAATCCCGTGAGCCAGCACCTAGACAAAATTCTCTTTGCCATTGGTTTTGTCTATTTAGTGAGTATTAGCTGGTGGTTAACCAGTCAGAATCGTTTAGTTTTGCCTTGGGGAAATCGCCCTCAAGCGATCGCTAATTCAACCTCCCAAGCAAAGCTATCCAGCGAAGATGCTCAATTTATTGCCTACCTTCAACAATCCCTAAAAGCCCTCAATCAAAGTAACGCTTCTCAACCCGCCACGGCTCCCAGCCCATCCAATCCCCCAAGTTCTCCGCCCGTCAATAATGTGCTGCCAGTAACGATCCCGACTTCTCAGACCCCACCGCCGCCACCGCCCGCCACGGCACCTAGAGTGATCGAACGGATTTATGTTCCTGTCTATCCGCCCCAAACTGCTCAACCCATCCAACAAGCGGCTGTTCCCCCTGTTGCTGTTCCTGTCCCGCCTAAACCCGTCCTTCCCCAACCCCCTGCCAGTCAATCTCCTGTCGCTCTTGCCCAACCCTCTGTTGCCGTTGCTCCTCCCAAACCCGCGATCGCGCCGATGGTGGGTAATAAAAATCCCCATACCTTGGTCGGTGTTCTCGAATTTGGCGATCAATCTTCGGCTTTATTTACCGCCAATGGACTAACGCAACGCTTTCAAGTTGGGGAAAGAATTGGTTCAACAGATTGGGTCTTAACCCAGGTAGAAAATCAAAAAGCGATCTTATCGCGTCAAGGCAAAACACGTTATCTTGAAGTAGGACAAAGTTTTTAGCCAAATTTAACATGACGCATTTAGAAATTAATTTTTTAAAATGAGCATATTTGACGATTTTAGTCGCTTTTTGGAGACAAGACTGGAGGAATTTCTCCGTAATAATCCCCATTTAGAATTGCAAGCCTTAATCGAACAACTGCGGGAACAGGAACAGGATAACCGACGACTGATTCAGGACTTAGAGCGACAAAAGCAACAAGTGGAAGAGGAAATTCTTGCCGTAGCCAAAGATATTCAAGTGTGGCATGGTCGCATTGAAAAAGCCAAAAGCGCAGGAAGGCAAGATCTCGCCACCGCAGCCCAAGAACGGGAAGCCGCCCTCTTGCGTCAGGGCAATCAGATGTGGGGGCAAATGGAAGGCGTGAAAAAACGACTGGTGCAATCTCAAGCGTTATTAGAACAAATTCAGCAACGTCGTCAAGAGGTTCAAGCGAAAGCTGAAGAGCTTAAGGCGCAACAGGCAAAAGCGTCTCAAAATAGCGTTGACTCTGATACGGTAGGATGGAATGAAGGGGTTAATTATCGAACCTATAACCGAGCCGCCGATCCCCTAGAATCTGCTTTTCAGAATTGGGAACTAGAGGATGAGCTAAGGGAGATGAAACGCAATTTAGGGCGTTAATTTTGGAAATAAGCTGTCTAACGCTAACAGTTGCTATAAAATTTAGGGATTAAGCAGTGGGCGAGACAATGCTTGGCAAAATCTTCTACAAACAACTGTTTAATATGATTGCCCTATTTTTTGATGGCAGCCTGAACTATGAATCCTAAAATGTTGAATGAACTGGTTCCAACGACTTTACAGGAAAAAATTGATCAGCTTCTGGATTTAATTGATTCTGAGTCAAGCGTATCAGGGCAGATTACGCCATTGTTTTTAGGCTTTAATAATCGCCATTTTCAGCATCACATTGGCCAATTTTTGACCCAACGTTATTCTCCCCAACTAACGAGTATTTCGCTGCAAAATTCGGGTTTTGATCCCGAAAAATTGAATCAGTTGGAGGATAAAGCCATCAAACTGATTGAACTAGAGGCTGGTTTCACACCAGAGCATTTAGCTGGACTACTCAGTCAGATTGAAAAATTAAGGGCAAATTCCCAAGATTCCTCGACGGGGAAAAATTTCCTTTGGTTATTGACGGCTAGAGCAACAACTGAGCAACTATCCCCGTTAATCCCAACGAATCCCGACCAGCTTAGGGTAATTGATTTTAATTTAGTGTTGGCCGATATTAACGCCTTAATCAACCAAGCCAGCGATCGCTATTGGTCACGGGGAGCAAACGTTAAAACCCAGAAAGATTTGGCTAATCTTGACTCTGCATTCCAAACGATTGAGGAATTCTTAGAAACCCATGCGCTGGCCTTGGAAAACGAGGCTCAAATTCAATTTCAGATTTTAAAGGGGCTTTATCAGGAATTTACCGGACAGTTTGAAGCGGCCTTGGAATGGTATCAGCAGGCGATCGCGTCTTCCCAGCAAGCCCAAACCCCCAGCCAAACCCAATGGATTCTCATTCAAACCACCCACTGTTGTTTTCTGCGGGCCTATTGGGAAAAAGAACTCAGCCATCCCGCCTGGCAAAAAACCCGTGACTATCTCACCCAAAGCCTTCAGTTATTAGCCGCCGACAATTGGCACAGTTTGCGGGGGGATTCCCTGACCTTACTGGGTCGGGTGTTAAGAGGACTAGAAGATTGGGAACAATTAAAGCAATTGGTGGAAAATTTTATTGATTCCTACGTTAATTCTGACAATCCTGAAGATATCGCCCAATTACCTGAAAATACGCCGAGCGGTAACTTGAACCCCCTGTTGCCCAATCTCACGGAAGCTTACGGTTTTTTAGGGGAATGTTTTATCGAGCAATGGCAATTTCAAGCGGCCCATCAGGCAGTTCAAAAAGCCTTAGAAAGTTATCGTCGTAGCCCGGAAACCTTAGCCGATTTTCACAGTTGGTTACATTATCTATTAGGGCGATCGCTGATGGGACTCAAAGAAGAAGAAGAAGCCATCACCCTATTAGAAAGTGCCAAAAATAATACAACCTTTGAAACTGATCCCCAACTCTATTTAGCCATTCTCATCGAACTGCGCTATTGCTACTACAAACGCCAAGATGCCCTAAAAGTACTGGAAATTGATCAGCTTTATCAATCCCTAGAATATCGCATGGGAAAACGGAATTTTATTGGGGTCAATGCCCTTAGTAATCTCAACGTTTTTAAGCTTACTCATCCTTTAATTTCGGTAGATTTTTCTACGGCAAAATCATCAATTTTTCCCATCGAATTAACCCACTCCCAACGCACCAAAGACATTGAAAAAATTCAATCTTTAATTGTCGAGCAACAAAAACCCTTGCTTTTTCTCTATGGGGAAAGCGGCACAGGGAAAACGTCCTTAATCCAAGCGGGTTTAATTCCTTCCCTCCAACACAATGCCTCTTCCTACGTCACGGTTTTATTAAATACCTTAGAAAGTTGGCAAACGAGATTCAAAAATCAACTATTAGCTATCTGCCATCCCATAGGAGAGCAGGACAAAAATTTACAACAGGATTTAAACGACCAGCAGATTATTTTAAGGTTGTTAAATGTCTTAGCGAAACAATCTCGTCGGGTAGTGGTTTGTATTGATCCTATAAACTATCCCACCAATACTCAACTTTTAAAGCAATTAGAACAGGATTTAGGACAATTTTTAAAAGCCTGTATTGCGGCGAAAAAGTTCCAAATCATCTTTTGTCTTTCTCCCGATAGTCTAAGCCCGATTTTAGATTATGTCACCACCCATTTTTATGATATTCCCTATTCTCTGGATTTTTATTCTTTAAAATCTTTGTCTGAGGAACAAACCTGGCAAGTGATTCAAGGCTTATTCCATAAAATCAGTTATCCCTTTCCGCCCAATCTGACGGCAGCCCTTATCCAAGACTTAAGCGATCCCGATCAGCAAATTAATTGCCGTGAATTGCAAATCATGGGAACGATTTTAGAGGATCAGCAGATTAAAACCCTCGAAGATTATGAAGATCAGGGCAAAGCGCAACTGATTAATTACTACATCAAAAGTATCATCAAGATTTGTAGTCCTCTCCATCAAAAAGTTGCAACCATCTGTCTGTATTTGTTATCCCAAGTTGAAAAAAATTGTTGTCTCAAAAGTTTAGGAGAATTGAAAGCCGAATTAGGGCAATACGGGATTTCTATCAATATTAAACAGCTTGATGGGGTGCTGACGTTGTTAGTCAAATCGGGGTTACTGACCACCGTTAGCAATCATCCAGAAACCTATTATCGATCGCTGACCCTCCCCTTAGCCCACAGCATTCGCCAAGCCGCCTCCGTTGCTCAACACCATCTGCCCCAGAAAAATGGTTTAAGTTCTAAAGTTACGACCCCACCGGAATCAGAAAATACCCCCAAAGAAACCCTCGTTGAAGCCTTAGTCATTGAGCAAAATCGCAGAGAACTGCAACTCCAATTAGAGGATGCCAAAAGCCAGTATCAAAATGTCTTAACGGGAATTCGTCTAGAGCGTCAATCTCTGATTACCCTGAAACAATTTGAGACACAACAGCTTGAAGGATTGATGTTAGCTCTCAAAGCCGGTCAAGAATTGCAGGAACTTGTCACTGAAGATACGCCCTTAATCGACTATCCCAGCATTAGCCCCCTACTAACCCTGCAAAATATCCTCAGTCAAATTTATGAACGCAACCGTCTCCACCAACCGGCTTCCGTGACCGATCTCCAGGTTAGTCCCAATCGTCAATGGATCATTACGGCTTCATCAGACGGGACGGCTCGCATTTGGGAGGTTACGGGCCAACAACGGGCTTTTTTAAAGGGTCATGAAGGCGCAATTACCAGTGTGCGTTGGAGTCCGAATGGGGCCTATGTGTTAACCGCATCCGCCGACGGCACAGCGAGGCTTTGGAGTATCACCGGAGAACTTTTAGCCGTTTTCCAAGGCCATCAAGATTGGGTTCGGAGTGCTCAGTTTAGCCCGGATAATCATTGGGTGGTTACGGCTTCACGGGATGGAACAGCCAAGCTTTGGGATCTGACCGGAGCAGAACGGGCTGTTTTAGTTGGCCACCAAAGTTGGGTCAGAAGTGCGGAATTTAGCCCCAATAGTCAATATATTGTCACTGCGTCTAAGGATGGGACAGCCAAGCTGTGGAACCTGCGGGGTCAGGAGTTAACCACCTTACGGGGTCATCAAAGTTGGGTCAGAAATGCCCGTTTTAATCCCAATGGGCAATTAATTGTCACCGCATCAGCCGATGGAACCGCCAGACTCTGGGATTTGTCGGGACGGCAGATTGCGATTCTGAATGGGCATCACAATTGGGTGAGGAATGCGGAATTTAGTCCGACGGGGGATTGTGTATTGACCGCTTCGGCGGATGGAACGGCAAGATTGTGGGATCTATCCGGTAAGGCCCTCGCCATTTTACAGGGTCATTACCAAGGGCTATATGATGCTCACTTTAGTCCCAATGGCCAGTTAATTGTGACGACTTCTTCGGATAAAACGGCACGGCTGTGGAACCGTAAGGGAAAGGCGTTAGTCATTTTGCGGGGCCATCAACAGGATGTGTATCAAGCAGAATTTAGCGGCGATCGCCATTTATTAGTGACGGTATCAGCGGATCGAACAGCCCGTATTTGGGACTTGTCGGATAAGGGCAATGTTACGTTACGGGGTCATAGTCATTGGGTGAGAAATGCCCATTTTAGTACTAGCGGCGATCGCATTATCACGACTTCACGGGATAAAACTGCTCGCATCTGGGATAACACCGGAAAAGCGTTGTTTGTATTAGAAGGGCACCAGGATTGGGTCAGAAATGCGGCCTTTAGCCCCAATGGTCAGTTTGTGGTTACCGCATCAGCCGATAAAACTGCCCAACTCTGGAGTACATCGGGAATGAAACTGACAACCTTTCAGGGGCACCATGATGTGGTGTTAGAGGCTCAATTTAGTCCCGATGGTCAGTACATTCTCACCGCATCTAAGGATAAGACCGCTAGGGTTTGGAATGCCTCTGGGCGATCGCTAGCCGTCCTACGCAAACACCAAGATGCGGTTTATAGTGCCGCCTTTAGTCCCGATGGCCAATTTATCGTCACCGCGTCAGGTGATTGTACAGCCTGTGTTTGGGATATTATCGGTCGGGAAATGGCAACCTGCATCGGCCACGAACAACCCATTTATAGTGCTGTCCTCAACTCCGATAATGAGTTTTTGGTGACCGCTTCAGCCGATAAAACCGCTAGGGTTTGGGACATTACCGGCAAGCCTGTGGCCATCCTGGTTGGGCATCATAGCGTTGTCTATCAAGCCCGCTTTAGCCCCGATGAAAACCTCATTGTTACTGCTTCCGCCGATAAAACCGCCTGTATTTGGAGTCGAACCGGACAAAAATTAGCCGTACTTTACGGGCATCAGGGGTTAATTAGTACCGCAGAATGGAGTCCTGATGGTCAGATGATCGTCACCGCTTCAGAAGATGGAACCGCCCGACTCTGGGATCGCATGGGACGGGAATTAGCCACCTTGCAAGGCCACCAAAGTTGGGTCAGAACCGCAGAGTTTAGCCCCGATGGTCATTGGGTGGTTACCGCTTCAACGGACGGAACTGCTAGGCTTTGGCATATTGATACCTTGACCGAATTAATGAACAAGGGCAATGATTGGTTACAGGATTATGTAAAAAATAATTTATTGATCAAAGAATCCGAAAACACAACGTTTCAAGCAGACGGTTCTCCCACCATTTTGTCTAATAGTCCTCATTAAAGATTCCCCGCCCATAACGCAGAGATTTTCCGATTGTCTAAAATGGGAGCATCGACCCACCACCAAAAGGGATTTCATTAAGGGAAAACAGGAAACTAACAGCAGAATATCAGTAGTTGATTTATATAAAAATTAAAAAGGCGGCACCCAGACTCGAACTGGGGGTAAAGATTTTGCAGACCTCTGCCTTACCACTTGGCTATGCCGCCAAAACAATAGCTTAATTATTATAACAGGCTGTACGGGGTCTTTTGCAAGCTGTTTAATCGCTAAAACAACTGACAAAAAAGACTGATTAGCGTAAAAATGAGCCAATCAGCTTAATAATTCCCGTTAATTTACTTTTTGGGAGAAAGCATAATCAATTGACCTGCTTGTAAGGAACGGACAGTTTCTAAGGGCAAAGGGGAACGCGCTAGGATTTGGGCTACGGTGTCTTGAGTTTCCGCATTGCGATCGCAGTCTTGAATAAAACTAAACTCGGCTTCCGATAACTCAACCGGATGATAGTCGTAGTTAAATAAACTGGGGCTGGGCCAACCCGTCATACAGGGGTGACGTTCAGGAATGGCAGCAAGGAGTTCCTCATCCCTTGACCAATCGGTTTTTGTTAACGGTGGTTTACCCAGAAAAAATTCATAGTGGGTAATCTCAGGGTCAAGCAGTTCAATCAATCGGTAGCGATCGCGCTCACTTAAGCCCTTTGCCCGTTCAATTAAATCGGGAGCTTTCTCCAATAACCGTTCCAGTTGCCAATAGGGGGGATTAGAAAAACCGATAAATTCTAACCCTGAAGCGTCGATTAATTCAAAAAGGGTGTGAATATTGTAATCCGTCTCCTGGGGATGAACGTACATATCGGCAAAAGACGCATCTCGATGATTTTCCAATGACCACCGTTCTTTTTCCCGTTTCACAATCCGGTTATGTTCCGGTAAGGCACTAAAAATTTGTCGTCCCACTGCGACCCCATCGGTATAATCGCCCCGTTTGTCTCCCTGTAAAAGCGCGATCGCCTGTTGCATCAATTGAATTTCCCAGCGACCTAATTCGGCATAGACAAAAATATGGAAGAATCCGCCTGGGGCTAACTTTTTAGCCAGAGCTTGAATGCCTTTAATGGGATCGGGTAAATGGTGCAACACCCCAACACAATTAATATAGTCAAACTGTCCCGATAGCTGATCGGCTTCTACTAAATTGAGATGTTGGAAGGTAACCCCATCGCGTTTAACCCCTGAGCGTTGACAACGGGTTTGCGCCACATCTAAGGCTTTTTCGCTCAAGTCAATTCCTGTAATTTCTGCCTGGGGATTCAAATGAATTAAATATTCTGTTCCAACGCCCGTACCGCAACCGGCATCCAGAATCCGAATATTTTCTCGTTCTGGCTTTTTCCCTGTACAAAAATTATGGACAGCAACCCAATTCCATCGCCAATTATACCCAGGAGGGGGTTCATCTAACAGCGGTTCGGGAGGAAAGGGATAGGTATTATAAAGTTTTTGTACCGCAGAAGATTTTACTGAATCAGTGGTCATAATTAAAATTTACTTAAATATAGGCAAAAAAGCTTATCTAGCTCTATCAATTCATATCAGAAAGTATGGTTACAGCGGATTCGTTGTATAAAAAACAAAGATTTGTCAGCGTATAATCTATTATGCCCCTACCCTGTACCTAACACCTATGAAAGGAATCTGGCTCGAAAATCAACAATTGGAACTCCGCGATCATCTACCCTTACCTAACGTTGCCCCCGATGAAGCCTTAGTGAGAGTCCTACGGGCAGGAATTTGTAACACGGATTTGGAACTATTGCGGGGATACTATCCCTATCAAGGGGTCTTGGGCCATGAGTTTGTCGGAATTGTGGAACAGGGGCCAGAAGATTTAATAAATCGGCGGGTTGTGGGTGAAATCAATGCCACCTGTGGCCATTGCCATTTTTGTCTTACGGGTCAATCAACCCATTGTGAAAATCGAACGGTGTTAGGAATTGTTAACCGAAATGGTGCCTTTGCTGAATACCTGACCTTACCCATTAAAAACTTACATCCTGTGCCGGATACGGTGAGTACGGATGCGGCAACCTTCACCGAACCGATCGCGGCAGCTTTAGAAATCCAAGAACAAGTTACCGTGACCCCCCAAACGAAAGTTTTAGTCGTAGGAGATGGAAAATTAGGGCAATTAGTCGCTCAAACCTTGGCGTTAACGGGGTGTGATTTGTTGGCCATTGGTCGTCATGCGGAGAAGTTAGCCCATTTACAAGCCCAAAATATTGCAACCGGATTTGTAGAAGCAGTCACCGAAAGAGCTTTTGACATTGCGGTGGAATGTACGGGAAATCCTGAAGGATTCGCGATCGCCCGTCGTGCCCTGCGCCCCAGGGGAATTTTGGTTTTAAAAAGTACCTATGCGGCGAATTTAAATTTAGATATTTCGTCCATTGTGGTTGATGAAATTACGCTGATTGGTTCCCGTTGTGGCCCCTTTGATAAAGCCTTAAAACTGTTAGCGGAAGATAAAATTGCAGTAGAAAATCTCATTCAAGCCAAGTATTCCCTGCTGGAAGGATTAGCTGCTTTCAAACACGCTCAACAACGGGGAGTGCTTAAGGTCTTATTAAATATGGAACAGGAGTAGTTTATGAAAAAATTATTCCGCTTTTGTGGGTAAACTAGAGTCTTTTTACTGAGTCTAATCTTCTCTCCCAAAGGGAAGGACGCAAAAACAGAGCAAGACTAGCGGCGATCGCGCTTCAGAAAGCCTATCCTGCACCAATTAACTGTAATAACTGCTCCGTTGAAACCTTACCGCTCATATCCGTCCCTTCGAGTAAACTATCGGCGAGATCCCGCTTTTGATGATGTAAATCGACAATTTTTTCTTCAATCGTGTGTTTCGCCACCAGACGATAGATGGTAACAGGACGAGTTTGGCCAATGCGATGGGCCCGATCCGAAGCTTGATCTTCTACTGCCGGATTCCACCAGGGATCCATGTGAATGACATAATCGGCTGCCGTAAGATTCAGACCCGTTCCCCCCGCTTTAAGGCTGATTAAAAAGACATCCCCTTCGCCATTTTGAAAGGCATCCACTCGTTTTTTGCGATCCTTGAGGGGGGTACTGCCATCTAAGTATTGATAGGAAATTTTATTTTCATCTAAATAATTGCGAATAATACTCAAATGATCCACAAATTGACTAAAAACTAATGCTTTATGACGATTTTCCAGTAATTCCTGTAACACTTCCCCAAAGGTTTCCAGTTTAGAACTCTGAATGGATGTATCGGGCATGATTAAACTGGGATTGCAACAGGCCCGACGTAACCGCATAATTTCGGCCAAGACTTGTAAATGTTTATTGCCTGCTTGAGCATCACTGGCTTCAATATTGGCGATCGCCTGACGACGAAGGGCTTCATAAAAGGCCATTTCTTCTGGGGAAAGCTCAACCTGTAGCAAAATTTCAGTCCGAGCGGGTAATTCTTGGAGAACTTGATTTTTGGTACGTCGTAATAAAAAGGGCTGAATCAAGCGTTTAAGCTGCTGACGGGCGGCTTTATCTTGATACCGTTCAATGGGAATGGCAAACCGTTCATTAAAGCTATCCAACGACCCCAGCAAGCCTGGATTAATAAACCGAAAGAGATTCCACAATTCCCCTAAATGGTTTTCAATGGGCGTTCCTGTGGTGATCAGTTTAAATTCTGCCTGCAAATTCATGGCCGCTTGAGAACGCTTAGTCGTCATATTTTTAATCGCTTGGGCTTCATCTAACACCACCACTTGCCATTGCACCTTGGCCAACATTTCTCCCACTTCTTCCTGCTGTAGCAACCCATAGGTACAAACGATCAGATCAAAGGGTTGTAAATTTTCTAACAGAGTTGCGCGATCGCCACTGCCAAACTGTTGCGGTTTTAACGTGGGTGCAAAACGAGCCGCTTCATTGATCCAATTAGGGCAAACAGAAGTTGGGGCAATAATTAAGGTCGGGCCTGCTGATGCTTTGGTTAAAATCAAGGCCAACGCCTGAATTGTTTTCCCCAAGCCCATATCATCCGCTAAACAAGCTCCCACGCCCCAATGGGCCAAGCGGGCTAACCATTGAAACCCTTCAACTTGATAATCCCGCAGATCTGCTTGCAAGGTAGAGGGAACTTGCGGCTCCAGGGATTGCATTTCCTTAATGCGTTTGAGGTGGGACTTCCAATGGCGATCGCTTTTTAAATTTTCCGCTTCATCAAACAGATCTTCTAAGGCCAAAGCCGCTAGGGGATGAAAACGTCTGCCTTTCCCCTGTTTTTCCGAAAAGCCCTTTAACTCTTCCAATCGTTGGCGAAATTCCTCTGTTAAGGCTAAAAATTGACCATCACCCAGGGCAATAAAACGGCTGGAACTTTGTCCTAGCAATTCCATTAACTGTTGCAAGCTAAACACCAAATTATCATCCAGGCGCAATTCCCCATCGGCCGAGAACCAATCCCGTTCCCGTTGAATATGGAGTTGCAATTGATTAAATCTTGCCTGATGGCTAACCCGTAATTTTTCACCTTCGGGCCACTCAATTTTCGCCTTTTCCCCCAATGCTTGTAATTCTAAAAGTAGTTCTAAGCAATTTTCAGGATCTTCAAGAAGCCATTCGCCACCCATCGCATCATTCAAAATCAAGGTCGGGCAAGCCTTAATGATTTCATCGGCCTGTTGTTTTTCGTCATTGAGATCGCGGGTGGTCTGGTAGCGTTGGCCGTTAATGTCGGTAATCACCGTTTCGCCGCCTTTTCCGGGTTGGAAATAGGGGCCAGCCTCCCCAAAGGGACGGGTTAAGAGGGCAACTTTGAGACCGTCTCCCATGGGTAAAAGCTGAATGTGGGGCAAACTTTGGGCGGGTAATTCCTGGGCTGATTCCAAACCACCGCCAATATCGGAATGAACCGTAACAAGACCCGCGATCGCGTTAATAGCCGTTAAGACTTTTTCCTGGGCTGCAACGGGAACTTCTAATCGGTTATTATTGCCTAAAATCGTTGCAATACGAAGATGTTGGTCATTCACTTCAATGACTTTTAATCGTGTCAGACTTTCCTTGATGGCAATGATTTTTTCAGCATTAGAAATATCGGGTTCCAATTGTAAAATCAGCCGTTGATTTTTCGTTTTCTTCACTTGCAATTGGGGTTCCCCTGCGACGACTTCAACCTGTACCGTTGTATTTTCCCAAAACACCAGAGGATGACCAATGAGAGCAACCAGGGCTGACGGTTCAAATCGATATTCCGTTTGTCCGTAATAGCCGACTGAATAACTGTCTAAATGGGCGCAAACTTGCCAATCTTGAGGAGTAAAGTAATTCAGATTAGCCGATTGTTTGGTTAGGCGTTTTAAGGCAATGGCTCTTCCTGCTGACCAACTGCTTTTGGGGTTCCAAACCTGTTCTTTCGGGGCAATGGAAAAGTTGTCGGTTGAATAGTAAGTCACAAACCAGGCTAGGCGTTTACTGGCAGGCTGTGTCGATTCTGCTTTTTTGACTCCAGCCAAGTCCCCTAAACTAGCTAACGCGGCTAAGGATAATTCCCAATCGCTCTTGGGTTGCAGAATATCTAAGAGGCTGAATACGCTTTCCTGATTGCGCCATTCTTCTGCGATCGCGGCATCAGCAGAATTAGCCGAAGATTGGGAGTGTTCGATCACATCGGTCATTTCGGCCGCTAACCACTGATAACCCGCCTTGAGGGCCGGTCTTTGTACTGCTTTAGCCTGATTAATTAATGGGCCTTTCCGCTCAGGAGCCAACCAATAGAGACAAATGACCTTAAAAAAGCTCACGAGGGCATGGTCATCATCGGAATATTGACACCGACTCCGCAAGCTTTGTTGTTTACCGCGATCGCCTTGTTGCCAGCGAATCAAATCCTGAAGGAGCTTATAAATCTCACAGACTACGGGTTCTTCCTTGAGATCAAGGGCAATTTTGATATAGGATTCTGCCTCTTGGTAACATTCCCCCGTTCCTACGCCCAGGAGCGCAAAAATAAATAAAATCCCTGAAATTCGGGGTAAATAAACTTTCCGTTTTTTGGTAAGTTTCCTGAGGCTAGTTAATGCTTTACGATAATCGGCGATCGCGTCTGGATACTGACCCCGCAGACAGGCCACATTCGCTTGATATAAAAAAAAGTTACTGGGATGTAAATCAGGACACTGTGTTTCCAATTGTTTCAAAAGTTTTTCGATGTCTGTCAATTGACCCCGAAACAAGAATTGCTCCGCCAATAACATGGCCAATGTTAAAGAGTTTCGTTTGTTGTGCAAAACTTCTTTTTTGAGTTCTTCAAATAGCTCATCGATGGGAGAGAGATCTTCTAAAGAAGCAATGAGTTTAGTTTCAAGCACTAAATCTCTTAATTCGGGCTTTAGCTGATTAAACCACTCCTGATCAAACGGATTATCAATCATTTCTATTAAAATACCATCTAAAGTGATGGGAAATCCATGATAAGCCGACGTAAAGCGATAAAAATCTTCAAATTGTTTATGAATAAACTTTAAGTCACCACGATGAATGCCAATACGAACTTCGCGAATAAAGTCATTATTATTCCGAAAGTCGCGCCATCCACCATAACGAACATCTTCAATTGACCAAGTAGTTTCAACCGCCGTCACTAATTTTTCAAATTCCCCTGCCTTGATCGCATCTCGACTAGGGATTTCCCGTAATTTGGCATGACAAGTGACCCCTTTTCCCTGCTCATAAACCACAAGTCCTGAAGCCAGTAGTTTGTCTAACGTGGGTTTAAGGGTAGCGGGTAATAATTGATTGCCTTTCGAGTCTGTCAAACCCAAATTCTGTAAACAGGTTACTAGGTCAGTCCGAGAAATGGGCTTATATACAATCGAAAATATACGCAGAATCGTCTTTTTTAACGCGGGCAATTGCTCGTATTGATTCCTTAATTCTTGATATTCCTTGGGATCGGCAGTATGAATTATCATGACAAATGGATCGAGCAAACCTCTGTAGCGTCGCTTTATTCTTTAAAAATAAAGAAATTTTTATCAAATAATGATTCACTTTATCTAAATTAACATTTCGCTGAAGCTTTTGAGAATGGGTCAAGTGCGATCGCATGGTTCGTTTCCGAGCATATTCTTTAAAAGTCAATAAACCTAGATAAATAATAGGGATACGATCGCGGATAAACCCGATAAAATAAGTGGGATTGAAATTACCGACCCTCCTACGGATACCGTTTATGCCACGCCGCGAAGACTTAAAAAAAATTCTTGTATTGGGAGCCGGCCCCATCGTTATCGGCCAAGCCTGTGAATTTGACTACTCTGGAACGCAAGCCTGTAAAGCCCTACGGGAAGAAGGTTATGAAGTGGTGTTAGTAAACTCTAACCCGGCTTCGATCATGACCGATCCAGAAACGGCTCACCGTACCTATATCGAACCGCTCATTCCCGAAATGGTGGAAAAAGTCATCGCCAAGGAACGTCCTGATGCCCTGTTACCCACCATGGGCGGACAAACGGCCTTAAATATTGCAGTGGCGTTGGCGAAAAATGGTGTTCTCGACCAATATGGGGTTGAGTTAATCGGGGCAAAACTGGCTGCGATCGAAATGGGAGAAGACCGAGAACTGTTTAAAGAGGCGATGGCCCGCATTGGCGTTCCCGTTTGCCCATCAGGAATTGCCAATAATTTGGAAGAGGCGCGGCGTGTTGCCCAAGAAATTGGTTCTTATCCTTTGATTATTCGTCCTGCGTTTACTCTGGCAGGTACAGGGGGCGGTATTGCCTACAACCAAGAAGAATACGAAGAAATGGCCGCCTATGGTTTGGAGCAATCTCCTGTTTCCCAAATTCTGGTGGAAAAATCCCTCTTGGGCTGGAAAGAGTACGAACTGGAAGTGATGCGAGACTTAGCGGATAACGTGGTCATTATCTGCTCCATTGAAAACTTTGACCCGATGGGGGTACATACGGGAGACTCGATTACCGTTGCGCCGGCCCAAACCTTAACGGATAAGGAATACCAACGGCTACGGGATTACTCTAAAGCGATTATTCGGGAAGTGGGAGTTGAAACGGGTGGATCGAATATTCAGTTTTCGGTGAATCCTGCCAATGGGGATGTGATCGTCATTGAAATGAATCCCCGCGTTTCCCGTTCTTCGGCCTTGGCTTCTAAAGCGACTGGATTCCCGATCGCGAAGTTTGCGGCCAAATTAGCAGTCGGTTATACACTCAACGAAATTTCTAACGATATTACCAAGAAAACCCCTGCATCCTTTGAGCCGACCATTGATTATGTGGTCACGAAGATTCCCCGTTTTGCCTTTGAAAAATTCCCAGGCTCAGAGCCAATTTTAACCACCCAAATGAAGTCGGTCGGGGAAGCCATGGCCATTGGTCGTACTTTCCAAGAATCTTTCCAAAAAGCTTTACGGTCTTTGGAAACAGGTCGCTTTGGTTTTGGTTGCGATCGCTCAGAAACCTTGCCCACCATTCCCCAAATTCGTGGTCAACTCCGAACCCCCAATCCTGAGCGAGTTTATTCTATCTATCATGCCTTTAAATTAGGAATGAGTGTGGAAGAAATCCATGAATTAACCGCCATTGACCCCTGGTTTTTAGATAAATTAGCGGATTTGATGGAAACTGAAAAATTCCTCAAGCAACATCCTTTAACCAAAATTACGGCGGAGCAGATGCGCTATGTGAAACGTCAAGGTTTCAGCGATCGCCAAATTGCCTTTGCCACTAAAACCAGTGAAGATGAAGTCCGAGCCTATCGTAAGAACTTGGGCATTATTCCGGTTTATAAAATGGTGGATACTTGCGCGGCGGAATTTGAAGCCCTTACCCCCTATTATTACTCCACCTATGAACCGTCAGAAACGGAAGTTTTACCCTGCGATAAGCCCAAAGTGATGATTTTAGGCGGCGGGCCGAATCGGATTGGGCAAGGGATTGAATTTGACTATTGTTGTTGTCATGCGGCTTTTTCCCTCAGCGATGCGGGCTATGAAACCATCATGGTGAACTCCAACCCCGAAACGGTTTCGACTGACTACGACACCAGCGATCGCCTCTATTTTGAACCATTGACCAAAGAGGATGTTTTAAACATTATCGAAGCAGAGCAACCCGAAGGCATCATCATTCAATTCGGCGGCCAAACGCCGCTTAAATTGGCTGTTCCTTTACAAAAATATCTCACCAGCTCCAATTGCCCTGTCAGTACCAAAATCTGGGGAACGTCGCCTGATTCTATTGACACCGCAGAAGATCGCGAACGCTTTGAAAAAATTCTCCATGAACTAAGCATTAATCAACCCCCCAATGGTATTGCCCGCAATTACGAAGAATCCCGCGTTGTGGCTAATCGAATTGGTTATCCTGTGGTAGTGCGTCCTTCCTACGTTTTAGGGGGTCGGGCGATGGAAATCGTCTATTCCGATGAAGAATTAGAACGGTACATGGTCTATGCGGTGCAAATTGAACCCGATCATCCCATTTTGATTGATAAATTCCTAGAGAACGCGATCGAAGTGGATGTGGATTCCCTCACCGATGCAACGGGAAATGTGGTGATTGGGGGAATTATGGAGCATATCGAAGAAGCAGGGATTCACTCTGGAGATTCCGCCTGTTCTGTGCCCTATACTAGCCTGAGTCCATCTGTTTTATCGACAATCCGTCAATGGACAGCGGAATTAGCGAAAGCCCTCAAGGTTGTCGGCTTGATGAATATTCAATACGCAGTACAAGGAGAGCAAGTTTATATCCTGGAAGCTAATCCCCGTGCATCCCGTACTGTTCCTTACGTTTCTAAAGCAACAGGCCGCCCCCTAGCGAAAATTGCTTCTTTGTTAATGTCAGGCAAAACCCTAGCGGAATTGGGCATTACGGAAGAATTTATTCCCAATCATGTTGCCGTCAAAGAAGCCGTCTTACCCTTTTCTAAGTTTCCTGGTGCGGATACGCTCCTCGGCCCTGAAATGCGCTCTACGGGTGAGGTCATGGGGATTGACAGCGATTTTGGTAAGGCGTTTGCTAAGGCGGAATTGGCAGCAGGGGTTAATCTGGCAACTTCGGGGACGGTCTTTGTTTCCCTCAGCGATCGCACTAAAGAAGCGGCGGTTCCAGTGGTTAAAGACTTAATGGAACTCGGTTTCAGAGTGGTTGCCACAGCAGGAACTCAAAAGGTGTTAAAAGAAAACGGCATTGAAGGGGTTGAAGTTGTCCTCAAACTCCATGAAGGTCGCCCCCATGTGATCGATTGGATCAAGAATAATTGGATTCAATTTATTATCAATACGCCGAGCGGTGAAGAGTCTCAATTAGATGGGCGATCGATCCGTCGGGCAGCGTTGGATTATAAGTTACCGATTATCACAACGATTGCAGGAGCTAAGGCAACGGTTGCCGCAATCAAGAGTTTACAGGAGCATCCTTTAGAGGTTAAAGCTTTACAAGATTATCTCTAACTAAATATTTAATTAATAGCGGGATAAGTAATTTAGTTACACTTTAGCTTGTCCCGTTTTTTTATGTTACAATCAATCTCAAAATAACGTTATTATTGGCTTTTTATAAAAAAATTAATTATGATGGGTATGTTAAAAAATTAAGAATTAATAATTAATTAAAAATTTGAATTTTTAATTTCTAAGTTTTATGGCAGATATCGAATTTAGGGGATTGGAAACATGCTCAATTTTAATAAAGGCTTATGCAACCTTATCCATTGATCATGAAAAAACAATGACACTAGAAGAGAATAATGCAGAACTTTTTAAACGGCCTATTAATCCATACGTCAATTATAAAAATACTTTTGCTCTTTTAATTCTTAATGCCTCTATTATTGAAGGTGGATTACGTACTATCTTATCTGAACAAATACATTTAGAACGAGAAAAAGAAACACAATATAGAATAAATCGAGGATTGACGGAGCAGTCTAAGGCAGAACTATTTTTTTTGAGATTTCTTTATGATGTTGAAACTCAAGGAGGGTGGGATAAACTAAAAGAGCAATATATTTTTTTTAATAACGTTTCTCTTGATTCTCTTATGAAAAAAAAAGATCCAGATCTTAGGGAAGCAATAACTATACTTTTTAGATTACGAAATGTTTTATCTCATGGAACGGCTATTATTCAGCCAAATCAACCAATGGATGAATCTATGCAAGATTTATATCCATATAAATGGCAAAGTCAACTCCAACAAGGAGCTGTTTATTTAAAGAAATTTTTTGAAAATGATAATATTTTTGAAAATCTTGCTGAACATGGCATGCCAGAACACTTTTGGAAAAGGACTCAAGAATTATTTGATTTGATAGAAAATAAATTTACCTCTTTACCTTCTCGTTCTCAAAGAATAGTCAAGATGATAAAAGAATATAGTTTTGGTTATCGCTTACCCTTCGGTTACTGATAAACTACCATTTTTTACCACTTTAATTAATACAATATTCATGTCGATAATAATATTAAATTTAGTAGACATTAATGAATATTAAATTAACTGCAATTATTGAAGCCTCAACAGAAGGAGGATATTGGGCAATTTGTCCAGAAATTGCTGGAGCTAACGGTCAAGGAGAAACCATTGAAGAAGCAAAAGAAGGCTTAAAAAGTGTAATTCAATTAATTCTTGAAGATCGCCTTGAATGAATCCTCTTTACCAGATAGTACAAAATATTGCGATTATTTCCCATTGGGAGAATTAATGACTAAGCTAGAATATGGAAATCAGTTTTGATCCTGCTAAAAATGCAAAAAATATCCGCGATCGCGGACTCTCATTTGAACAAGTAGCAGAATTTGATTTTCAGAAAGCAATATTTTTGATAGATGATCGCCAAGATTACGGAGAAATTCGTTATATCGCAGTTGGTTATCTCCACAACCGATTACACATTCTCTGTTTTACCCAAACCCTTACAGGCATTCGTGTAATTAGTTTTCGTAAAGCAAACCCAAGAGAGGCTAAAAAATATGGAAAATCCAAAACCCTTGACTAATTTAGAAGGCGAAGTTCGTGAACTGACAGAAAATGAACTTTCTTCAGGCATT
>JAYKGY010000052.1:0-21664 GCA_035285545.1 Snowella sp.
GCGGGTCGAGTCTTTGATGATGAGTTAGATTTAGCCTATGCTCTGATTGAAGGAATTGAGAATCGAGCCAGACAAGGTGGATATTCCGTTTCTCGTTTTTCTTTTAATTAAGTTGACCTACTTATAAAAAAGGCGATAGATCCATGATGTTTCCTGAACGCATTAAACCCCAGATCGGCCAAGAATCCGTTTGGGACTACCCCCGTCCTCCTCGAATTGAAATCTCTTCAAAACGAGTACAAGTGGTTTTTAATGATGTCATTATTGCGGATACGCAACGGAGCAAACGAGTTTTAGAAACAAGCCATCCCCCTGTTTATTATATTCCGCCGGAAGATGTGGAGCAGATTTACCTTCAGAAAAGCTCTCACCGAACCTACTGTGAATGGAAAGGCATCGCCAATTACTACAATATCAGTGTTGAAGGGGAGCAATCGATGAATGCCGCTTGGTATTACGCAAATCCCACTCCCTATTTTGCCGCTTTAAAAGATCATCTCGCTTTTTATCCGAGCCGAGTCGATGCTTGTTATATTAATGGAGAACAGGTTAAAGCCCAGCCTGGGGATTTCTATGGGGGCTGGATTACGAAAGATATTGTGGGGCCCTTTAAAGGGGATCTGGGGACGAGTGGTTGGTAATTTGTGCGAAAAAAGGAAAAGCTTTAAGGAGTCTTGCCGTGTTTCGACCCTCTCTACTTTTCCTTATTTACTCTTACTCCTCACACACAAGTACAAATTAACAAGATTTTCATCGAATAAGCCAATCTGGTGTGACACTTTTTCATCTGTCACACTTGTGAATTGACGGAAGACAAAGCTTCTGGCTGCTCTATAGGTGGTTAGACGCGATCGCTGAGAGGACGGTTCAACGCAACAGGAAATAGGAATTAAAGGAAGGGGGAAAGTATCAAAGCGGATGAAAAAGCCCTCCAGTCGGGAAGGATTGAAGGGGCAAAACACTTTATAAATAAACCGCGTTTAACGAAAATTCCAATTCAACGGTAAACGGGCATAAATGGCTCTAGGGTCATTGAAGGCTTGTAAAACGGTTAATTCTTGTTTGAACTTTTCCCATTCGAGGGTTAGGGGATCGCTGGATTTTAGTGGAGTAATAGCCTTGACTTGAAAGATTTTTCCTAATAAGGCTTCTTCCCAGCCTTTTTTTGCGGGATATTCGGCAATTTCCCAGTCTTTCCCCACATTGGCTTGAGTCGCGGCATAGGCGATCGCGTCTTTTAAACTCCCCATCTCATCAACTAAACCGATCTGTTTGGCTTCTTCCCCTGACCAAACTCGACCCTGGGCAATTTCAGCCACCTGTTCCTTGGTTAACCCCCGTGATCGAGCCACCTTATCTAAAAATAGATTGTAAACTTGATTCACACTTTGTTGATAAATAGCTAATTCTTCAGGGTTTTTCGGGCGAATACTGCTATTGAGATCGGCCAATTTTGCTGTTTTGACCGTATCCCAACTTAAGCCTAATTTATTGCCAATTTTTTCGGTATTTAACAACAAACCAAAAACCCCGATAGACCCTGTAATCGTATTGGGTTCGGCAAAAATATGTTGTCCGCCAGTTGCAATCCAATAACCGCCCGAAGCGGCTACATCGCCCATAGAAATAATCACCGGCTTTTTGGCTTTAATTAACTCAACTTCTCGCAAAATGACATCCGAAGCGGTTGCACTGCCCCCTGGACTATTAATGCGTAGCACAACAGCTTTAACGGCATCATCATTGCGAATTTTTCGTAACTCCCGCGAAAAGCGATCGCCGCCAATTCTTTGCAAGGCACCATCCCCATTGACAATTTCCCCCTCGGCATACACAACAGCGATTTTGTTGGCAGAGCGTTGCTCAGGAACTGCTTTAACCGCCACGTCTTGATAACTTTCTAGGGAAATTTGGCGGAACGTTTGGTCTTCTTTGGCAGAGATTTTTTTGAGTTTTTCTAAGACCTCATCCCAATAGGCCACTTGATCAATTAACCCTTTTTCTTGGGCCTTTTGAGCCGTTAATAGACCCTGATTGTCGGCGATCGCCTGAAGCTGAGCCATCGGTAGCTGACGAGTTTGGCCGACAGTCTCTGCAAAATTCTGCCAACGCTGACTCAATAAAGTTTGTAATTGTTGACGATTTTCAGGGCTTAAATTCCCCCGAATAAAAGGTTCTATGGCTGATTTATAGCTGCCAACGCGAATTGCTTGCACCCCAATGCCATACTTTTCAAACGCGCCAGCATAGAAGAGGGGTTGGGTACCAAAGCCATTGATCGCTAAACCACCCATTGGATTTAAAATGACTTCATCCGCTACGGAGATGAGATAGTAGTCAACCTCTTCCCAATCCATGCCGTAGGCAATAATTTTTTTGCCGGCTTGACGAAATTTCTCTAATGCCTCCCGTATTTCCGATAGGGTAGCATAGCCTTTGGTGGCATTAGACTGACGACCATCCAGAAAAATTGCCGTAATCTGACTATCCTGACGGGCCTTATCAATAGCAGCTACCGTTTTCCGTAGGGTTAAGGCTGACTCATTGGAGGAACTAAAGGCCTGGTTTAGGGTAAAAGCGGGTTCAGTATCCCGAATGGCAGTGCCCAAATCAACCATGAGAACGGTTTTATCTTTAATAGTGGGGCTACTATCCTGAGCCAATAACAGGAGCAACAGGAGTAAACCACTTGCGCCTAACGTTACAGTTGCCAACAGGAGAGCCGTCATTGTACCGATTAAACTGGCTAAAACTTGTTTAAAAAATTGATTCATGAGGTTATTGAACGATTAGTGCCGCAGGGTATCGGTTTTCTCCAAGGCATCTAGTAAGGGGTCAACATCGTAATTATTGCCAATCACTGATTTCATTCCTTCTAGGGTTGAAACGATACTACGAGGATCCATGAACATGACCTTACTGCTTTCACTGCGGCCGATAGTGGTGCCCATATCGAGGTAATTTTGCGCTAAGAGAAATTGTAACGCTTCCCTGGTGTGGGGATCGGTACTAATTTTTTGTGTAATGATGTTGATCGATTGCGCGATCGCCTCGGCTTTGAGAATTTGTTGCTGACGGTCGGCCTCTGCTCGGAGAATCGCTGATTTTTTCATCGCTTCCGCTTCTAAAACGCTGGCTTGGGCTTTCCCTTGGGCGGAATTAATGGCAGAATCCCGCTCTCCTTCGGAGGTGAGAATGGCGGCTCGTTTTTTGCGCTCTGCGGTCATTTGCATTTCCATCGACTCTAAAACCGCTTTAGAGGGCATAATATCCCGTAATTCAACCCGCGTTACCTTAACGCCCCAGGGATCGGTGGCAATATCCAAGTCTCGCAGAAGGACTTCGTTAATTTCCGAACGGGCAGTAAAGGTCTGATCTAATTCTAATTGCCCGATTTCTGAGCGAATTTGTGTTAAAACCAGGTTCACCATCGCCGATTGTAAATTCTCGACTTTGTAATAAGCTTTTTCCATATCGACAATGCGCCAATAAACGACCGCATCAACCGTGATGGATACATTATCTTTGGTGATACAGGCTTGGGGCGGAATGTCGAGCACTTTTTCGCGGATAGTTTCTTTGTAAACAATTTTGTCTAAAAAAGGAAAGAGAAAATTGAGGCCAGGTTCTAGTTTTTTGTTGTAACTTCCCAATCTTTCGACTAAATATTCATTTTTTTCATTCACAATTTTGACAGAACTAAAGAGGGCAGACCCTCCAAAAAACAAAACAAAGAAAAAGAAAAAGCCTTCCATACGTTTCTCCTAAAATCTTTAACTTTTATTCAGAGCAATCCGTTTTAAAAAGGGGTCGTTATTTAACCCAAAAATGTCTAACCCTAATTTAACCTGTAATTTTTTTTAAACCTTGATAAATTAATCATTATTCAAGGGTTGGATAGACAATCAAGGTATTGCCTTTTCTGCTGACCACATAGACTTTTTGGCCCGTTGTAATGGTAATGTGTTGGTCTTGACATTCGGCCCGCCAAGAATTCCCTTCGTAGAGGACTCGTCCTGATTTTCCTCGTGAAATAGGCGTTAAGGCTTCGGCTTCGATCGCGTCTTGATGTTCTAATAATTTTTTGGAGCGTTTCGGCACAAACCGTCGAGATGCTATGACGAATAAGGTGGAAAGAATTAACCAGAGGGAAACCTGGAGGCCAAAACTGGGAACGACTAAGGCAATCAGGGCAACCGCGATCGCGCTAATTCCCATCATCAAGGCGACAAAGGCGGTCGGCAAAAACAATTCCATTAAGCAGAGAACCGAACCAGCAATGATCCATAGTAAAACAGCATTCATGTTTCCCCTGGGCGAGCCTTGTTCACGATAAAGGCGTTTTAAACTATTCCAGCCTATCCTAACCTAAGCTCAGACGGTTAGGGAATAATTAAAAATTCTGGCAAAAGTGCCCAATCAGTTACATTTATTTACCAATGTAGTCTGGATAGCATTTTTATCCGAGAGAGTGAGTTATGATCAAAATTAGCGTAAAGAATACGTTTTCGTTAAGAGAGTGATAATCATGACCAGCGCGACTTTAGATTCCAATCTTCAACTTAGTAGCGATTCGGCAGTGTGGGAAAGTCTTAAGCAAGCGATCGCGAAAAGTTCAGGCTTTAAGTGTTGGCAAGAAGAACAGACTTTAGAACAGACCGATCTTTCTGGTTCTCTAGATGCTCAAGTGCGTCATTACCTACGGCAAACCCTCGAAACCTTAGCTTACTAAATCCATCGGACTCCTTTATTCTTTTTCCCCTATTCTGACTTGAGTAGGGGAATTTTAATGTCTAACTTTAATGGGGATCGGAATTGAAAGCACTAATACAACGGGGATCGAGTAGGGTGGCTTTTTCCGGTTCCCTAGGAAACCAAGGAGCCGTTTTTTTGCAAACTTCTACCAACATCAACATAACAGGGACTTCGATTAAAACCCCAACGACGGTGGCTAAGGCGGCACCCGAATTTAAGCCAAATAGCATCACCGCAGTGGCGATCGCGACCTCAAAATGATTGCTAGCCCCCACCAAAGAAGCAGGAGCGGCATCTTCGTAGGCTAAGTTGAGTTTGAGGGCAATGACGTAGGTAATGAAAAAGATAAAGTTGGTTTGAAGAAACAGAGGAACGGCAATCAAGACAATATGCAAAGGATTATTAATGATCAGTTCTCCTTTGAAGGCAAAGAGTAAAACTAGCGTAATTAATAACGCCGCGATCGCCACAGGACTGAGATATTGTAAAAATTGCTTTTCAAACCACTCTTTGCCCTTATGCCGCAAAATCCAATAACGGCTATAAATCCCACAAATTAACGGTAAACCGACGTAAATCAATACGGATAAGACAATAGTTTGCCAAGGAACCGTTAGATCACTGGCAGCGAGTAACCATTTGCCTAAGGGGGCATAGAGAAACAGCATGGCCAAGGAATTGACCGCGACCATAATCAGCGTATGACCTTGATTGCTATAGGAAAGATAGCCCCACATCAATACCATTGCCGTACAAGGGGCAATTCCCAGTAAAATACAGCCCGCAATGTAGGAATTGGCTAACGAGACGGTCTGCCCGTTAATGATTTCTGTGCCTTGCAAGAAGGGAAGAAACAACCACCCCAGAAAAAATTGAGCAAAGACGACCATGGTAAAAGGTTTAATCAGCCAGTTCACCACCAAGGTCAACAAAACGGGTTTAGGGGCTTTAGCCGCTTTGACAGCTTGGGAAAAGTCAATTTTGACCATGATGGGATACATCATAAAAAACAGGCAAATCGCAATGGGAATCGAAACGTTGTAAATGCTGAGGGCATCAAGTTGTTGCGCGATCGCCGGAAATAGTTTGCCTAGACCAATTCCCAAAAGAATACAAATTATGACCCAAAGAGTCAGATATTTTTCAAAAAAGCTGAGATTTCCGCCCGCTCTGACGGCATTAGGGTTGAGTTGCACCATGGTTGACCCCGTTAACGACGCTGTGACTTTTTTAGAATACATCAAAAAAAATTGATGAGTCAAGGGAAGAAAAAGCGTCTTGTTTACCGTGCAAATTATTCTATCGTCTCAGAACAAAGTCGAGCAGGATGAATCGCACTATAGCGACGATAGGTTGATAAATATTCTTCTAAGACTAAGAATTGAGCGAGATTAAGCCGATAATAAATCCAGCGTCCTTCTTGACGGGCTTGAACCAGATTCGCGTCTTTTAGATTTTTAAGATGGAACGATAGTTTGGATTGATTAATGCCTAATACTTCACATAATTCACAGACACACAATTCCTGCGATCGCAATAAATCTAAAACCTTGAGACGTAGTGGATCGGACAGCGCATGAAATCCCGCAATGATTTCCGTTGAGGGAGTCGTTGTTAAACCATTCATCAAAATTAATTGAAATCAATAAAAGAGGGCAGTCTGTTCATTTTATCCGAGGCCTGGAGAAATAGAACCCACCGTTTAACGAAATACACTTCGGAAACTGTCCGAGGGAAAGCCCAATATCCCTGCCCGTTTGATTACCTAGAAATAAGAGGTTATCCACACATTACAGATTCAAATAAGCATTCAGTGAAGATACCATGTATAAGCAACTTTTAATGGCTGGGATTGGCCTCGCTTTTTTAGGAACTCAAGCGGGGATTGCCGCCCCTATCCGCAGACCTGCGCCCCCTGATGTCATTATCAATTCCGATCCCCAACCTTCTGTGCCCACCGCTTCAGGCAATCCCCAATCCCTTGATCCCCGTTTTAGCTGCCAATATTTCAATGGGCAACCGACAGTAATGTACCGCCCTGAAAGCCAACCCGGAAGGGCTTATCCTTGGGCTGTTCCCCGTACCTTGGGAGATGGCTGGACAGCGGAGCGTCGGTGTCAAGAAATTAGTCAACGTTTGGAACGATATCGCCCCGACGGTTTAGACGAACTGAGAACGGGTTTTGAAAATGGCTATCAAACCATTTGTGTAACAACGGCATCGGTTCCCCAGTGTCGAATTGTGCTGACCGTTCCCCCCGGACAAAATGCGGAAGTTGTCCGCGATCGCGTTTTTGAATCGATTTCCATCGCCGATAGTGGCCAAATGACCCAGGGCGTAAATGCCTTTACCGGCAACAATAATAATTTTGTCAATCAATTAGGGCGACTGTTTAATGTTCCCCTGCCCAAAACCTCTGCAATGACTCCGAGACGCAATGGGATTAATTTACGACCTTTCCTTGCAACGGAAGATGGGGGAACGGGAGAACGCTTAACTCGAACTTCACCGCGATCGGGTTCTTCCAATCGTTTTAATCCGGGCCAATTTCGTTAGATCGCTCTAGAGCAGAAATTTAAGATGTATTGAAGCCGACTAAATCACCGAATTCTACGATTGATTGTTGGGTTTGGGGCGTAACCCTCGCGCCCTATCCAATGATTAATTGGGAATTTGGCAATGGAAAGCGATTAGATCCCAGATTGCTCAAGAAATCGTTAAACTATTAGTCTCTGGACTTTTATCTGTTTTTGTTGCGATCATGTCCAATCAAGTTATTGAAATCCTCTCTGCTGAAGAGATTCGACGCACGATTAACCGACTGGCCTCCCAACTGATTGAGCGATCGGGAGATCTATCTCAATTGGTTTTACTGGGGATTTATACCAGGGGCGTTCCGTTGGCAAACTTGATTGCTCAACAAGTTGAAGTTTTAGAGCAGATTAAAATTCCTGTCGGCGCGATCGATGTGACGTTCTATCGGGATGATCTGGATCGTATTAAAACGCGAACCCCTGCCAAGAGTAAGATTCCGGTCGATTTAACGGGGAAAACCGTTGTTTTGGTGGATGATGTCATTTATAAAGGTCGCACGATTCGGGCTGCGTTGAATGCGGTTACTGAGTACGGCAGACCTCAAGTTATTCGTTTATTAAGCTTAGTTGATAGGGGGCATCGGGAGTTACCCATTCATCCAGATTTTACCGGCAAACAATTACCCACCGCTTCAGAAGAACAGGTAAAAGTTTATTTACAAGAAATTGATGGACGGGATGCAGTGGAGCTAATCAAGTAATTTTCCTCGTCAATCTCAATCATGCTATCTCTCTGGCTCAATCCTGTTTTTTGATATATTCGGCCTTCAGCGATCGCTGTTTTTTGAATAAGGGTCTTACTGAGTCAGGAAAATATACCAGAAAAACTTCAAACTCAAACATTTTTAACATGACTGCGCTAATGAATAGTAATCCGACTAATCAAGCTCAAACCCATTCCTCCCCAGAGAAAACTCACGACTCAGACCAGGAACCGATTCTCTGTCCCCATTGTTTACGAACAGCGAGCAATGGCATTAAATGTCGGGGCATTTGTGTTGCCGATAGCGATTATTAAGCATTAATTGAGTTGACTAAAAATATTTTCCATATTTGATTTTTTGTAATTTGATGTAACAATCAAGACTTGCCTAATTGCAGTATGATGTGCAATATTATTGATGAGTAGTGCGTGAAAAATACCTGTAAAACCAGTGATTTTACTGAATTCGCTACTTGCTTTTGTAACATTGATTTCTTCTTATCTCACACAATACAATATGTCTGCTTCCGTCAACTCGTCTAATAAGTATGATTCATTAATAGAAATATGGAAAAGCTTACCAAGTTCTTATGGTGAATCACCTTTAGAAGCTCATTTTGTAACTCCAATGCTTAATCTGTTGGGGGTTAAACTACATGAACAAGCAAAAGATCCATTATTAGGAGCAGGAGCAGGATTAAAACCAGATTATCTAATTTGGCCCAGTGGAGTTAATGCCAGTCACTTAAGCAGTAATTCGCCTAATATTCCGCCGATTTTAGTTATTGAAGACAAAAAAAGAGATAGTACTCTTGCAAATGTTAGTGATGCTGATTTCGTTGATAAATGTAAGGAACATAACGACTATTTGAACGCAACACAAGGAGGAACAGGAAGCAATGGACTTAAACAATATTTGGATGCGAGTAATCCTAATATTGACAAAAATAAATTAGCTTCTTACGGCTTAGCTTTTAACGGAGATTTTTTTCAACTGTGGCGACGGGTAGATGGCTTAATTTTTCCCTTAACTCCTATTCAGAGAATGACGGAAAAAACGATTCCTGAGTTGATGAAACAATTAGAATATGTTTTAAAAAATCCTCAGCCGGCCTTAGTAACTGCCGTTTGGAATCGAAAAGGCGGAGTTGCGAAAACTACTAATACATTAAATATTGGCTCTACACTTGCTTTAAAAGGAAAAAAAGTTTTATTTATCGATTTAGATACACAAACTGATTTAACACGATCTTTTAAAATAAATTCTGACCAGTATCCAACCTATTTAATTCAATGTATTCGAGATATTCATGCTAATAAAATACAAGATGCGTTTAATTTAGCCCAAAAAAATATTTTTAGCCGTAAACTTAGAAACACGAATGGAGAGTTTTTCTCAATAGATATTCTTCCTTCCAATCCAAAAGAACTAGAGCTTTTCAGAGATCCCCAAGGTAATACAAAATCATCAACAAGTATAGACACTTCTCAAATTCAAAAAGCCGAAATTTTGAGTAAACTTATTAATTTTTTTAAAGCTCATTATGATTATATTTTTATTGACGCTTCTCCCGCTAAAGATCCTTTAATGTATGCAATGCTTTTTAGTATTGATACCATGTTAATTCCAACAGATTATAGCAAAAAAACACTTTTTCATGCAGTTGCCCTTTATCAAAAAGATATTCCCCTTCTTCGGCAAAAAAGAACTGAAAAAGAGCTATTAGGAATAAAACCTTGGAATCTGGGCTTAGTTTTTAGTAATTGCCCTGGAGATGCAGGAGCACAATTAGAAAAATGTATTCAAACCGAGCTATCTGGTTATGAATTTCAAGGTATTCAGAGAAAAACTCGTTTAAAAATTTATGCTCAAACTAAAATTGCTGAATTTCAACATTTACCTGTTGTTTGTTGGTCAAATTCTCAAATCACGAAGCTTTATGAAGAATTAGTTCAAGAAGTTTTTCTAGGTCACAATTTCATTAATCATTAAGGAGAAAAAAAATGGCTTTATTTGACGGAACTGAAGATTTTTTTACTATTGAACGTGGAAAGACTATTCATCTTCCCATTGGTGAAGTTAAAGGTTCTTCTATAGGCAATGATTTTTTAATTAAAAACTTAGCCTTACATATGAAGAAAACAAATAAGAATTTTTTACCCGTTATTGTTAAAGAAATTGCAGAACATCAATATGAATCATGTCTTAATACTCCAGTCTTAGAAGCGGCTCGTCTTGCTAATCTTGATTTAATTTGGTGTATTATTGTCGATGATGATATGTTTCAACAAATCGAAATTGAAGCAGGACAAGTTATCAGGGTTCCTTTATTGTCAGCAAGCGAGAATGATATTATTGATTTAATCGAATACGTCAAAAAAGATGAAAGATATAGTCGATCAATAAATAAATTAGATTCACAAAAGGCTGCAAAAGCAATTATTAAAAAACGTGAGGAAAATAGCCTTTCTAGTTTAAAATTTCTCACTAAAGAAAGATGCGGGTTTGGAGAAAAAGCCGTATCAGTTCTTAAAAATTACTTCCCAATCGAAAATTAATAATAATTGGTTTTGTTTTGTCGATATACTTCAATCGCGATGACGTATGTTGATTGTCTTTGTAAAATCAAACAAATCTAGGAATAAAAATAATATGAAAGTAAAAGCTTTGATTTGGCAAGAAGATGGGGTCTGGTGCGGTTCTGTTCCCGCTTTACCAGGCTGTCATACCTGGGGAGAAAGCTACGAACAATTATTAGAAATGTTGCAAGATGCCGTTCAAGGATGGCTTGAAGTTGCTAGCCAAGAAATAGAGATTGAAGCAGAAAAAGAGCTAGTCAAATTATCAATATGAAATCTATCTCTGGTAAAGCTCTTTGTAAAATTGTTGAGAGTTATGGTTAGCAGTTAAAGCGTATTAGTAGCAGTCATCATATTTATACAAAACAAGGAATGAAAGTCATTCTATCTATTCCAGTTCATGGCAACAGGGATTTACCAATTGGTACTTTGAAAAGTATTTTGAAAGATGCTGGTTTGACTGAAGATGATTTGAGATAACCGCGATCGCGCCCTTGTTTTCAGACAACGATCCGCTTAAGATCAACTTGCCAGATCTCAACGGACATTAGGGAAATCAAGAACTATGACCATCGGACAATCGTTAAAAAAGAAAACCCTTGTTCAATTAACCCCCTATTTATTCCTGTTGCCCGCCTTAACCGTTTTAGGAATTGCCGTCTTTTATCCCGCTTTTCAAGCCTTTTCCCTGAGCTTTACCCAATACGAATTAGACCTTACCCAAGCACCTCAATGGGTCGGACTAAAAAACTTTCAAAAACTATTAACCGATCAGGTTTTTTGGCAAACCGTTCGTAATAGCTTGTTATATCTAGTAGGTGCCGTTCCCGTTTTAGTAACTGTCCCCTTGGGCCTCGCTATTTTAGTTAACCAGAAATTACGGGGCATTCATTGGTTTCGCATGGCCTACTATACCCCTGTGGTTATTTCAATGGTTGTTGCGGGGATTGCCTGGAAAGCGCTCTATGCGTCCAATGGTATTTTTAACCAATTACTTCAATTAATCGGTTTTAAAGAAGGGATTCCTTGGTTAACCAGTCCCCAACTAGCCCTCTGGAGCGTTATGCTCGTCACCATTTGGAAAGGTTTGGGCTATTACATGGTGATCTATTTAGCCGGACTGCAAGCCATTCCTGAAGATTTATATGAAGCGGCGGCAATTGACGGCTCAGACGGTTGGCAAAAACATTGGGATATTACTATTCCCCTGATGCGACCCTATTTGTTATTAGTGGCGGTTATTTCCTCGATTTCCGCCATGAAGGTATTTGAGGAAGTGTATATCATGACCCAGGGCGGCCCGCTAAATCATTCTAAAACGGTTGTTTATTATGTCTATGAACGAGCTTTTCAAGATTTAGATATTAATTATGCTTCGGCGATTGGTTTAGTGCTATTTCTATTTATTTTGATCCTATCGATTATTAATTTAAAAATTTCTCGCAATACACCAACTTTCTAACGCGATCGCTGAGATTTAAACCTGATCAGAGGTTGGGGAGCTTTCCGGTTGAACGCTGTCTTCGCTGGATGCATTGTCTTCTCGGACTAACTGTATCCAAATAGCAATCATGCCGGCAATGGGGATCGAGAGAAAAACCCCTAACAATCCTGCGACTTGTTCTCCGATAAAGATCGCTAAAAACAGGAGAACTGGATTGAGTTCTAAGGCATTACCCATGATTTTGGGACGGACAAGGTTGTCTTGGATTTGTTGTAACACTAAGTTGGCGATAATAACAGAAACTGTAACTTCAGTGCCTTGAGAGGCAAAGACTAAAAAAGAAACGAGCAGCACTCCCAGGGTTGCCCCAATACCCGGAATGGCATCTAAAAGCCCCATAATGATGGCTAAAATCAAGGCATAGTTAACGCCTAATAGGGAAAAAACGAGGAAACTCACCAAGGACAAAAAGACCATTAAAATCACTTGTCCCCGGATAAACCCTAAAAAACTCTGCCGAAAGGTCACGGCGAAGCGATCGCGATAGGTGACAGGCACCAGATTCAGGAACATCAACCAGAGCTTTTCCCCATCGATGAGCATATAGAGGCTAATCACTGCCCCAAAAACCCCGATAAATAAACTGGAAAAGAGTCCTTGGACAATGCCTAAACTCGACGCTAATCCCGTTTGTAGGGTACTGATAATTTTAGTGATATCTAATCGGTCTAAAAAGGTTTGAAAGGGAAAAATATCTTGTTTTTTTAAAATATCGGTTAAATTACTCCCTAAAGCTTGCCCCTGATTAATTGCTTCTAGCCCAATAAAGGCAACTAGGGTCATTAGCAAAACGAGAGAACCAATAAAACTAACCGCGATCGCCAAGGGTCGGGGAATATAACGGGATAACCAGAGGACGGGATAATTAAGCAATGCGGCAAAGATACCGGCTGCGGTAAAGAGGGCAATGGTGGTGTAGAAATAGTTAATTAACAGAACCGTTACCCAGGCGCATCCAAACAAGAGTAGGTAACGCAAGAGAGCCGAATTATTCAGCGATCGCCAAAACTGAGCAGAGGAGGGAGAAGATTTGGGCGGTTCCATGACAAATGACGGTTTATAAAGAATTGCTGTTTATTTTACCCGCCTTGCCAACGATTCAACGGAACACAATCAATATTTAATTGATCCAACGTGCGAGCGACGACAAAATCCACCAGATCTTCAATACTTTGGGGATTGTGATACCAGGCCGGAATCGCAGGGACAATTCTAACGTTTGCTTCTGCGAGGGTCGTTAAATTCCGCAAATGAATCACACTTAACGGGGTTTCACGGGGCACAATCACTAACGGTCGTCCTTCCTTGAGTTGGACATCGGCGGCCCGTTCTAATAAGTCGGAACTCAAACCAGCGGCCAGTTTAGCAACCGTACTCATGCTACAGGGGGTAATGATCATGCCTGTTGTCCGAAAGGATCCACTCGCGATCGCGGCTCCCACATCTCCCCACCGATGACAGCGTAATTTGCCAGCAACGGGAACGTCGGTTTGGTCTCGCCAAAATGCTTCCTGGGGTTCCGGCTCAGCGGGCATACGGATTGCTTGTTCAGCTTGCCAAACCTGATAAGTTGCCTTTGATGCGACCAATTCAACGGGGTAATCCGCTTCTAGTAAAAATTTCAGGGTTCTAACGGCATAAATTAACCCAGACGCTCCACTAACACCTAAAATAAGCGGTTTATTCATTATTTCCCTATTAAACTTTTTTGATCTTGTGATCAGGACATAATGGTATTATGTCCCTACGAAGTCTACTTTCTGGTTTTATCTGTAGGGATTTAACACTGTTAAATCCGTTTATGATTCTCGATTTAATTATTCTCAATCAATTGTTTCAAAATTTTTTCTCCCTGTTGACTCTGGATCACAATTCGGCGATCGCGGTCAAATAGAACCGAACCAATCTCAAGGGTTTTTCCCGTGTGTTCATAGACATAACGCTGGGAACGCTGATCGATGGTGTCGGCAATGGATTGATAAAGGGGATTGACCCAAACTTGATTGAAATTCTGCTCCCACTGACGTAAAAGGTTTAAGGCTGCTTCCGTCGTCGCACAGGCCAACAATTGCTGAAGATATGGCGTTGGTAAGCCCGTTTTTGCTGCCTGAGCCGTTAAAATCTCCAACCGAGCATCCGCTAAATGGTGATGGGTATGGAAAATGCCCCCCGCTAACTTGATTAATTTACCGTGATAGCCAAAGAGTAACAAACGGGAAAGGTTGCTTGAAGCCGCCGCGACCAGTAAGGGGCCGAGCCAATTGGCGGTTTTGATTAATTGCTCAGGATTAATGCCTAATTGACGCGCTAAATCTAAGCCATTCTCTCCGATGCAAAAGACTAAGCTCTCGAATTGATTTGCTCTTTGAGTTAATTCGGTTTGAAAAGCCGCCAACTGTTGGGGGGCACTGAGGGGTTCAGCAATTCCGCTTGTTCCCAATAAGGATAAACCTTCGATCACCCCAAAAGCGGCATTGGAAGTTCTTTCAGCCAGGGCTTTTCCTTCGGGCAAAATGAGAGTGACAATGAGGCTTTCGGCGGGTTGTAACCAGGGTTGAAGATTTTCCTGCAATAACCGTTGGGCGTACCGATAAATCGCGGCTTTCCCGTCTTGATTAATTTGTTTGCCGATCCCTTCCCCCCCTTGAATAATAATTTCCGATGGCCCAGTTTTAAGTTCTACCACAGCCCAAACCGGAGTATGGCGCGTTAAATCTAAGTTATCGCCTGGATCGCTGCGGGTAATGGCTAAGGCTTGATGATCTCGTAATTTTGCGACCTGTTCAATCTCAATTTCTACGGTTTCAGGGGGTTCTAGTAAATCCACTTGTACCGATCGCGTAACCAAGTCTTGTCGTAAATACCGCACAGCCGCGATCGCCGATGCACAGGCAAAAACAGGAAGCGTATAACCAGCACGGGCTTGGGACATCATCTAACTCTTTTTAATTCCAAGATTTAATTGCTCAATTTGTTGTTTTAACTGGGCCAATTCTTGTTTTTGGCGTTCAATGGCGGCTTTTAAGCTTTGATTTTCCTGCTGTACGCCTTGATATTTCCGAATTAGCTCTTGACGGAGTTGCTCTTGTTTCTGTTCCTTATATCGTCGTTCACGAATGTCTTTGAAAACAGCGATCGCGTAGATAATTTTCCCCTGCTCATCAAAAATAGGCGCGGCAGAAAACTCTAGGGGAATAATTTGTCCGCCCTGATGAATTTCCATATCTTCAATGGTCGTTGATTCTCCTTGTAAGGCTTTAATTAAAGGATTTTCCGTAACCGGATAAAGCTGATTCGTGCCCACTTGATAGGATTGATAAATCACATTTAATTGCTCAATATTAGCCGAGGTTAAAATTCCTTTTCCTAAAATATTTAATGCCTGCTGATTTAAATAATAAGGATGGCCGCCCGCATCAATAATAAATATCCCCATCGGACAAATTTCTAGAAATTGTTTAAATGGCATCATCACAAAAAGCTAAGCATTCGTAGAATAAAAAAACAAACAAGCCAGAAAAAAGGATCAATTAAGGATCAATTATTGTTACACGCTCATCTGCTTTTCAAGATAGTAACGTCAAGGATTTAGACACAGCTTGTTACCCAAAAGTGCCCTTTCAATTAACGATCCAGCTTGTTAATCTATCATATTGCATGAATTCGTGATCGATGAATGGGGGTAAATTATTCGCCTAACTTGATCAGTAGTGACGGCCGCTTAAGGAAATTGTGGCACATTGAAGTCAACCGTTAATTGAGATTTTAAAAATAGGTTCATTTCTACACAAAAATGTTTTTTTTGAATTAATTTACAACAATAGTGGACAAAAAATCTAAGGGATAATGGGGATTGGCGGCAAATCCTAAAATACCTTTGTCTCGATGTTCATAGAGTAACTTTCCTTGAGCGTCAAATAAAAAGGTTCCGCCCCGTTGGGTGAGATAGGCACTATCAGGAACGTAGGTTGGCCAATGGCTCAATACCTCGCCCATGTTCCGCAAACGCAGGGTTGCTAATTCAAAGGGACGTTGAAAGCCTTTTCCCCCTGCTTTCTGAAAAACTGATCCCTTGAAAGCGGGTAAGGGTTTAGCTTGAATGATTTCGTCATCATCAATTAGCTGGGGAGCCTGGCGATCGCCGAGATAACCCCGAAAGACTTCTGCTAAGGTTCCTGGGCTACCAATCCCGGCACACATCAACATCAGATTTAACCAGGCATTTTGAGCCACACTGAAGCCAGGTAATTTGAACCGAAGCCCTGGATAGAGTTGTAAAGCTTGATGTAACTCAGCTTTTGGGTCAACAAAGAGCCAATCCGCCGGAAATTGCGTATAGTCACAAAACTTTTGACCCGATGCGATATCCCCAATCCCGACTGCTCGGACAGTAACGCCCCTTGATTGTAATTGCGCTGCTTCTCGCTGGAGCCACCAGGCATATTCCAAACTATCAAAATCTCCCAATTGCGGCCAAACAAGCATTAATAGGTAAGCTGCATTCTCACAATCTTGCAGTAAAGGTAATATCTCTCCATCGTTGACCCGTTGACGTTGGGTTTGCTGAAAAAGAGAGTAGGAAGCATGAGTTAAAACAGTCGTCATAAACACCAAAAGAATTTTGAAAAGTTATAACATGAGTTCCTGCATAAATTCTTCTTCAGAAACCCAATCATCTGCCTGTTCTGCTTGCCTAATAGATTCCACTAAACCAGCAATAGACTGTAAGTAAAGAGTTTCTTGATCTGTGTCGCAACCACTTTGAGCTAATAAACCATCATTCTCCTGTAAACTGTTGATTCTGTCAGGAAATTGAGTTTGTGCTTCCTTCGTAGCATCGTTTTTCATAGCTTATACAAGGCTTAATTGTTAGTTAGAACAGTCGGTAAAGTTGTTATAACGTATAAAATCTAGATTGTTCCTCAATTCTCCATTTTTTATGACAACCGCACCTTTAAGCTGGACTGAATTAGAAGCTCTTACGGATTTTCAAATTGATACGGTCAACGGCCCTACTAATGCTCAAGCTCGGTTGCGTTTATTTGGACAGTCTGAATCGGACGTGCGGGTGACCCTTTATCGGGATCATCATGCTTGGTGTCCCTACTGCCAAAAAGTGTGGTTGTGGTTAGAGGAAAAGCAGATTCCTTACCGCATCGAAAAGGTGACGATGTTTTGTTATGGGGAAAAGGAAAGTTGGTATAAGCGCAAAGTGCCTTCGGGAATGTTGCCTGCTCTTGAGCTAGACGGGCGTTTGATCACCGAAAGTGACGATATTTTATTGGCGTTAGAAAGAACTTTTACTCCCTTAGTTCGCAGTTTGGAAGATCCGGCGGTGATTCCCCTCCGACGGTTAGAACGATTGCTGTTTAGAGCCTGGTGTTCCTGGTTGTGTTATCCTGCGCGATCGCCGAGAGAAGACCAGAAAAATCGAGAGCAGTTTATTAATGTGGTGCAACAAGTGGAAGCTGCATTAGGGCAAACCTCTGGGCCATACTTTTTAGAAGAATTTAGCGTGGTGGATGTGATTTTTACGCCCTACGTGGAACGGATGAATGCCAGTCTTTATTACTACAAAGGTTACTCGTTACGGGAAGAAAATCCCCGCTTTTCTGCCTGGTTTGATGCAATGGAAAGCCGCATGACCTATCGGGGAACCCAAAGTGATTTCCATACTCACGCCCACGATTTACCGCCGCAAATGGGAGGTTGCTATGAAAATGGGGAACCCCAAATGCTCATCAATAAAGCACGGGTGGATAATGGCCCTTGGTTTGGCTTGCCTGATGTGACCTATGCTGAGCCTGAAACCTCTCGCGCTGAAGCTTTGCAACGGGTGTTAAAACATCGAGCCAATATTATCCGCGTCAATCCGGCTGAAGATAGTTTATTTGAGGAAGCTCTCCGTTGTGCCTTAACGCATTTGATAACGGGAGAAGTCTGTAAACCGCCGATGGGTTCGGATTCGGCGTTACGGTATTTACGCGATCGCATTAGTGTCCCCAGGGATATGTCGATCTATGCGGCTAAACGGTTAAAAGAATCCTTAGAATTTACTGCGGCCTTAGTCGGCAATGAACAGGGCGCACCGATCCCCGTCAGACACCGCAGAGATCAAGATCCTGCCAATTTTGCCAAGATTTTAAATCCGATGTAGGTGGGAGACCGTGAGATGATCAAGCCTTTTAAAATACGTCCTATCCGCAAATTTTGGTTAATGGTTTTGGGCATTGTCGTTTTGGGGTTATCTTTGCTGTCCACCCAAATTCCTACTACGGTCGTGGCTCAAGCGTCCTCTGACCAATCCCAAGCTAAAATTTCAGAAATTGCTACATGGCAAAGGTTTCTTGTTGATATTACGGACGTTATTCCTGATATTCCTTTAGATATTCGCTATTTTACGGATTATAACTTCATTGGCAGACGAATTGATGGGTATAACGCGCCCAAGTGTTTATTAACGCCCCAAGCGGCCACAGCCTTAAAACGGGTACAAGCGGAATTAGTCCCGCAAGGTTACTCACTGAAAATTTATGATTGTTACCGTCCTCAACAGGCAGTAGATTTATTTGTACTCTGGGCAAAAGATATGGCTGATACTAAGGCTCAGTCGCTGTTTTATCCTTCAGTCAAGAAACAAGACCTATTTAGTCAAGGGTACATTGCTGAAAAATCAGGTCATAGCCGAGGCAGCACGGTCGATTTAACGATTATTCCGCTAAACAGTAACATGTCGGCTCCTTGTCAACTCGGCAAAAATTGCAAAGATAATACTATTGATATGGGCAGTCCCTTTGACTTTTTCGATCCCCTTTCCCATACCTTGAATTCTGCAATTTCTCCTGCTCAACAACAGAATCGCCTAAAGTTAAAAACCGCGATGGAAAAGCAGGGTTTTAAAAATTTATCGGAAGAGTGGTGGCATTACACCTTAAAAGATGAATCCTATCCCAATACTTATTTTAATTTTCCCATTGAGTGAATGAATTTTCCTTGACGTGATCGCAGACTAAGAATATTAAAATATGCTGATCCTGTGAAAACTTTTCAAAAATCTGGGTATATTAATTTCATAACGGCTTAGAATTCTATTGATAGTTATTCTACTGAACCAGATAAAACGATTTGGGATAGCGTAATGGATGGCAGCTTAGTTTTTACTCAAAGCCCTGAAGAAGAGGAGTTAGCTAGAAAAAAGGAAGAACTAGCAGCTTTAGAGTCGGAATTAATTCAAAAAGAATTAGATTTAAATACTTTTCAGGCAGAGGTACACAGTTTTGAGCGTGAATATTTACAAATTATTGGAAGTCGCTATACAGAGTTAGAGCGAATTGAGGCTCAAATTACTGAATACATGGAGTATTTGGAGTCTTCTAGGGATTTTAAACCTTCGGACAGTCTGAAAAAGCTTTATCGAGAGGTCGCTAAAAAAATTCATCCTGATTTGGCAACGGATGAGGAGGAAAAAATTCGTCGTCAGGATTTAATGGCTCAGGTCAATGAGGCTTATGAGCAGGGAGATGAGGAAAAGTTAAGGGCTATTTTACAGAATTGGGAGAGTAGTCCTGAGTCGGTAAAGGGTGAAGGGGTTGCAATGGAGTTGATTAGAGTGATTCGCAAAATTTCCCAATGTCGATCGCGTTTGGTTGCGATTACTCAGGAGATTGACGCTTTGACTGAAACGGATCTTTATCAGTTAAAGGTTGAGGTTGATCAGGCTAAGGAAACAGGGCAGGATTTGTTAGCTGATATGGCGCAACATTTGGATGAACAAATTACGGAAGCTCAAGCCCGCTTAAAGGAATTAAAAGAAAAGTTAGGAGTTTAAACTATGGCTAATGAAAATAATCAGGATTTAACGCGATTCAATGAGCAGGAGTTGGCAAAATACTCTTCTGATTTATTGAAAAAAGGCTTGAATCTATCCAAGAAAATTTCATCCAAGATTGATAAAGATAATCTTGTCAATTCAATATCTTCAAATCGATGGAATAACTTTTTTATTCAAGGAATCAAGCATTATGCACTAGGCGATATAAAAACAGCAATAGATTGTTTTGATAAATCACTAGAAACTGATCAAAATTGTTTTGAATCTTTATTTTTAAGAGGTTTTTCTCATACTTTACTAGGCAATCAAGAGGATAGTAAAAAAGATTTAGATTTAGCATTAATCAAAACAAATAATCATGATACTATCTTTACCTTATACGCAAAAGGACATTTGTCAGGAATTTCTAAAAAAGATGATGATATGATTAAATATCATTATAATTTATTGTCTATCAATCCTGACTATAAAAGACCTTATGTTGCAGAAGAAATATTTATACAAGGATATATTTACTATTTATTTCAGGATCAAATCGCTTCACTTGAAAAATTAAATAAAGCTTTAGAAATAAATCCAAATTTTGTTCTTGCTCTCGTACTAAGAGGATGTATTTTCTGGAATATCGGAAATTATCAAAACTCTCTTCAAGATTTAAATAGTTCACTAGAACTTAACCCAAGACATATAAATAATGCCCATACTTTTTATATTCGTGCATGTGTACATAAAGCTTTGGGCAATTACGAAGTAGCGATTAGTGATTTTAATGAATCTATTAGACTTTATAATAATACTAGCTCAAAAATAATTCTAAATTTTAATTTCTCTAACTTTGTAAATGTCTATCTTGAAAGGGGAAAACTTCTTAATTATTTAGGAAACTACTATGGCGCAATAGAAGACTTTAATTATGTGATTGAAATCGATCCTTACTGTCTATCAGCTTATATTCAACGAGCTACAATTTATTATGAGCACGGACAAAAATCACAAGCTCTTATTGACTGTCAACGAGCATTAGATATCGATTCAAATTATGCAATGGCTTATATTTTAAGAGGAAAAATTTATAATGAATCAGGAAACTATCAATCAGCTGTTAATGATTGGACAATAGGTTTTTTATTACAAGGAAATGAATATCAACAATCAGGGGACTATAAAGCTGCTATTGAAAACTATACGGCAATTTTAGAATTTGATCCAAATAATTATTTGGCTTATAACCAACGTAGTTCTGCCCGTTCAGCAGTAGGAGATTATCAAGGAGCAATGGAAGACTTAGCAAAAGCAAGACAATTTTCTACTTAATGAATTTATCTTCTCTTTTATAATTATGGACGTTAAAGAAATACAAGAAATTGCCAATCAACTAACCCTAAATCTCGACAATCCTAAATCTGTTAAATTACAAGTTAAACAAATTAACTTGGCTCAAAAACAACTCCGAGCTATCAAAAAGGAAATTAACGGAATTATTCGTAATATCAATCAAAATGCTAGTCAATCCTATTCTGATAGCGTTGTTTCAGTCGGATTAGATCTACTCGGTAAAAACAAATGGGCGGGAAGAGTCCGAGCCGAAACCCGACGTATGATAGAGCGAAATAAAAAAGATGAACGTCAACCCTATTTAGAACTCAAAGACTATATTGATTCCCTGATTTTGGAAGGCGATAAACTGAAACTCAAAG
>JAYKGY010000053.1:0-51852 GCA_035285545.1 Snowella sp.
TCGCTTTTGCCATTCCTTTAAGTTGGTTAAATGGTTGTTTGAGTTTTTTGCTGATGGTCAAGTATTTGAGTTTCCAAAAATTCACGAGTATGGCTTTTTTACACAACTGGTTTAGGATTGCTATAGATTTTAATGATCGTGATACTTCTCTCTTTGAAGTTCAATCCAGTGTTTATGATCAAAAAATCCAAGGAAAAATTAATAATATCAAAAAGTACAGCAATAAAGACAGTAAATTTTATGGAAAATTAGTCAACTGGCATAGTGGAGGCTTTTGGCATTATGGGATCGGTTTATCTGACGAATATATTTTTGATTTAGGAGAAAATTTAGATATTTTCTACAAAAAAGATAGAGAAATCAAATTTGTGCAAAAAATTCGACATTTTCCCCCTGATAAAACAATTCAAAGACTTATTCATGCACTATGCTGTTTTAAAGACTGGCATTATGGATTTTTAGGCTGGAACTGTGAACATTATTCACGTTTAGTTGCGACAAATGTAGCAATTAGTTACCAAGTTAAAAAATCACCTTTAGCATTTCTAAATCATGGAGGCTACCACCCAACAGCAGTTCAAAAATTTACGGACTATCTTAACCATTTAGGTTTATCTGAATTGACTATGTTTGATCATTAAAAAAATTATTTAAGATATCCTTTCTTGCTATCAATGATTACGTCAAAGGAGTAAATCCATGAGTGAAATTAAACCGATCAAAAATGAATTTGCGGGTATTGAAGGCAACTACGGCATTATTAATCAAGGAACAGGGTATGCCGTTGTGAACATTTTGACCAAGGAAATGAAAGCTCACAGCATCTCCTCTTATCTTGATGCGCTCAAAACAGCAGAACACCTAAATAATAAAGACAAGGAAGTAAAGGTAATTGATTTAGAATTTACTACAGTTTCATCAACAAATACTACACACAATCAAGAAACAAATGATAGCCTAGAACGTGCTATTCAAGGATTAAAACCAGATATACAACAATTAATCAAAAAATACGCACCTGAGACAGTAAGAGTTAAAAAAGATAGTAATATACTTGGCTATAGCTGGTATAAATGCTATAACCAGAACGGCAGTCGAATTGGAACTGTGAGAGGAAAATCTGGCGATCGCTATTGGCAATATGGTGGTTTAGACGACATACAACGTTACTAAAAGCGTAATAGTTTAATGATTTTCCTTCTTCCTACACACACACTTTTAACGGATAGATCAATAACTATTTTGCAACGTCAATTTATGGCAAAAGTAGCTAACAAGGTAAAACAATTCTAAATGGTAAATTTTCTTGATCGTGGGGCGTAAAAGTCACTGTCTGATAGCCAATATCATTGTCGTAATTCGTGTAATATTCTTGCCATTTTATCCCTCGTTGATTCTTATCGTCATAGCTTTCAATCGGAGAACACCATTCTCTGGCATAGACAAGCATTCCAAAAATTCCAATAGAATTCTCAATTAATTGATCAATAGTTGAATAACCTTGTTCAAATAATAACTTTTGTTCCTCTGTGATTGGATAGTCGAGAAAGGGAATTTTGAAATATTTTTTCTGGATAGGGAAATAATCCCCTTTTTTAGAGCCACTCCATCCATGCGCTGCGTAATCCCACTCTCTCGGAGTCGCTAACCGAAAGGATTGTTGAGTTACGGTGTCACTAGAAATCAGGTTTTCTGTTTTCTGATTCTCTTCACTGTAGGCTAAGCTCAAATGATGTTGCTTTGATAAAGCGTTGCAAAACATCGCGGCTGGTTCCCAACTGGTACGATACAAATTGCTATCATCAGACGTTCCCATTTTGATTTGATTATTTTCCGCGATCGCTACGGGATATTTGGAAATATAAAAATCATAGGGAAGCCAATATTTATCGCAAGATTTAACGAGAATAAATAAGTTCAAAAGTTTCATTGATTAATATGAGATTTGCTCGTCGCCACTTTTTGTTAAAAACCAGTGCCTTGGGAATCGGAAGCCTTTTAGCAACCCTTTGGGGACAAATAGCCCGTTCAACAGAAGTGATAGAGAATAATTTATCTGAGATCGATCGCCGCATTCAACAAATCCGCACTGCCCCTTTAACTGTCCGTTTACAGGATAGTCAAGGTAATCCCATTGCTAGTCAAAGCCTTAAAATTAAGCATTTGCGTCATTTATTTAATTTTGGTGCAACCTATCAGGCCTATCTCTATCCTGCTAATGATAATGAAAGCGATCGCCGCCTCCGTGAGAATTTTTTACGACTCTTTAACGCTTCGACCGTAACCTTTTATTGGCGGAGTTATGAACCCCAAGAAAATCAATTTGCTGACGCACCCTTATTAGAACAAATTGCTTGGCTAAAAGAGCATGGGTTTTATTTGCGGGGTCATCCTCTCTTTTGGAATCATAATCCCGCCTGTTTACCGGTTTGGTTAGAGGGTCGTAACGTTACTGATCAAGAATTGCGATCGCGGATGGATCGATTGCTAGAGCATTTATCGGAAGTTATTTTTCCCCACCTGGATGAAGTCGATGTTTTTAATGAGTTAGTTCATTGGGATAGTTACCAGCACCCTTTAACCGATTTATTAAAAAATCAAGGCAAAATTCCCATTGTTAAGCAATATTTAACCCGATTTAAAAAACTCAACCCGAACGTTAAAGCCGTAATTAATGATTTTGTCTCCAAGCCGAGCTATGCCGAGATGCTAAACGAATTTCAAGCGGCTCAAGTTCCCTGGGATCAAATTGGTCAGCAAGCCCACATGTTTTTTGGTAACTGGCCCAGTCAACATCTGACGAATGTTATTCAACGTTTATCGGCTATAGGCAAATCCATTGTCTTTACTGAAGTGAGTTCCTTATCAGGAGCCATTAAAGAAGATATCGATTTTAGTCGCACCTATACGGATTGGGTTAGCGATCGCGAGCATGAACAACAACAGGCGGATTATCTCGATTATTTTTATCGTCTAGCGTTTAGTTATCCGCAGATTACAGGAATTTTTCTCTGGTCATTTAGCGATCACGGAGCTTGGCTTGGTGCGCCCACAGGCATTCTCCATCAAGACGGAAGGCCAAAACCTGCTTTTACGCAATTAGATAAGCTGATTAATCAAGTCTGGCGAACCAATGGGGAATATATAACCGATTCCAGTGGTTATGTACGGATTAGCAATGCCTATGAAGGAGAATATCAAATTACCGTTAGCGATCAGGTTATGACGGGTCAGCATTCTTTTAGTAAACCGTTAGAAATTCTAAAGACGTTATCGTAGTGTCAAAGGACATATTTGAGGTTTCTATTGATACTGCTATTGTCTTTTTCCTCGCAAGGTTAAGGGTTTTGTCCAAAATTAGCTATTTCCTAAATAAAGACCAAAGGGGTTCGATAAAAAAGCGATCGCGGCTTTTACCAATCCTACGCATGGAACCCAAAATCGAGTTACAGTAGTCTGTAAGGTAAAGGGCTTCTCACACTCCCTACAAAATTTTTGACCATTTTTATTTCGGGCCTAGAATTGCAGAAAAGATGATTCTGCGGCCAAAGGTGTGAGCGAAATCGATCATGTTGACCAATCCGAAAAAATCCCAGCAGCTACCAGAGTCAAATGGGGTAGATCCAGCTATTTTTCCAATTATTAATCCTAGATGGCGAAAAAACTGGATTTTGGGAATTAGCGGACTTAGCTTGCTCATGGTGGGCGGGGGATATTTCTATGGCCAACATTATGCTCAAACCCAAATTGCCCCCTTAGTAGAGCAGGGATTAAGTGACTTTATCAATCGACCTGTCAAGATAGGCAAGATTGAACATCTGTCTGTTTATCGGATTCGCTTCGGAACAAGTAGCCTGGAGCCAACGGCAACCGATCCCAGTCGAGTATCCCTGCGATCGCTGGATATTAGTTTTAATCCGTTGCAATGGTTGTTCAGCAAAAAACTGAATTTGTCGATCGCGGTAGTTCAACCCCAAATCTTTTTAGAGCAAGGCTATTCAGGAGAATGGTTACGCACACCGATTGATAAAATTGATCCCGATTATCCGCTACAGATCGATCGCTTAAAACTCGAACAGGCTAGTATTACCCTCGTCACTCGCAATGCTCAGGGACAACTGAAACCCGCCGTTCCCATTAATATTAATCAGGCTAATCTAGAGCTTCCCCATCACGGTCAATCCTTGAATTTTCAACTAGATGGCAAGCTCGGAAATAACGACCAACTGACGCTTCAGGGTTCCCATCGATTTGCGGATCAAGCTTGGAACTTGTCGGTTCGGGGCAATAATTTATCAGCGATCGCGGTGAATCATTTGATCCCGTTACCTGTAACGCTACAACAAGGCAATTTAGACAGTAATTTAGCGATTCAAGTCCGCCAGTCCCGTTTAACAAATTTACAGGGAACCGTTAATTTACAAGGTGTTACCGCTAATTTGAGCGTATTACCCAAGATTTTGACGAATGTTCAGGGCGTTCTTCGCTTTCAAGGAACCCAAATTGGTTTTGATCAAATTAAAGCTAATTTAGGTAAAATTGCGACCCAAACCCAAGGAATTGTTGATTTTCAGAAAAATTATGATTTAAATATTACGACCCAACCCGTCGCGATCGCCGATGCTCTGCAAACCTTTGATGTCTCCCAACCCAAAATTGCACTTAAAGGAAATCTGGAATCGACCGTTCAAGTAAAAGGAGATTTAAACAAACCCCAAATTACGGCAACCCTGAAAAATTCTGGGAATCAGCCAATCCAGTTAGATAAATTCAACTTTAAATCTCTTAATACCCAAATTGCTTTAAAAGAATCTAATTTAATCATTTCTCAACTCAATGCTATCCCAATCCAAGGCGGTCAACTGCAAGGACAAGGCGTTATTAGCGGACAAACCCAACCGACGGGAAAAATTGCTTTTAAAAATTTTCGCGTTAATTTACAAGGCTCCCAACTCGCCCTGAATACCTTAGCCCCCGATTATCAGCCCCCCATCCCGATTGCCCCCTTTTCAGGACAAACGACCATTACAGGTCAAATCGGCAAGCCCGAAACCATTCACGCGATCGCAGCTTTAACGATTCCCGTAGCAGGTGGTAATTTAAGCACACAAAATTTAAGCTATCAAAACGGTAAATGGCAGGGCGATGTAGAAGCAAGAAGTATTCAATTAGCCCAATTACCCATTTCTAAAGCTGATTTTTTAAAACAGGGATACTTAAACGGAAAATTTAACGTTCAAGGTGAAAAGAGGGCATTAGACCGCTTAAAAATTTCAGGTTTGGCGAATATCGCGATCGCCCAGGGAACCCTTCAAGCAAAACAAGTTTCGTTAATTAATAATCAATGGCAAGCTTCGGTTGTTGCGAACAATCTTTCGCTCCGTCAAGTTTTACCCAATCTTTCTCTTCCCAATGATGGCAAGCTACAAGGAACCGCAACCCTAAGCGGCAATCTGCAAGATCCTGACCAAACCCTAACGGCATCAGGCCAAGGAAAAGTTAAGTTTGCTCAAGGAAGTCTGACGGCACAACGGTTTCAGCTTCAACAGGGGCAATGGACAGGTTTACTCACGGCCCATAATTTACCCGTCACAAACCTAACGCGATCGCTGCCGACGAAATTAGCAGGAAATCTAACGGGACAAATTCAACTCACGGGATCAGCCGAAAACACAGTCAATCAGCTACAAGGGAGAGGAAAAATCACCCTCAGTCTTCCCCAAGGCAAAATTCGAGCAACCCAAGTTAGCTTTACTCCCCAACAATTTCAAGCAACCCTACAGCCGCAATCTCTGCAATTAAAAGCTTTTAACCCCAAACTCAAGGGAAATTTACGGGGAAAAGTTAATCTTCAAGGAAAATTTGAGCAATGGAAGCCCCAGGATTTACAAGCCGAGGGAAATATCAATTTAAGTCGCGGTTTTCCTGGCGTGGAACGTCCGTTAAATGCCCGTTTTGCGTTGCAAGATAATCGTTTAACCCTAGATAAAGTAACGGCTCCTGGACTGCAAGCGAGTGGTTCTGTCCTAATTAATGAGAGCGCGTTTTTTGCTGAAAATAAAAGAATTAATCCTATTCAAACCGTTGATCTCAACGTTGCGGCTCAAGATTTTTCCCTATCCCAATTGGCGGCTACTCAACCGTTTAAAATCCCCTACCAAGGACAAGTTGATTTTGAGGGACGAATTAAAGGTAAATTACAAAATCCAGAGATCCAAGGGGATTTAGCCTTAAAAAAATTAAAACTGGATAAAATTGCTTTTGATCCTGTATTAAGTGGCCAAATCCACAAAACGGCGACTCAAGGCTTAAATGTCAACTTAGCAGGAAAAAGGGAAACGCTTAGATTTGCGTTAGATGCCCAATCCAATCCTGTTTCGTTGATGTTAAAGCGGGAGGCAATGCAGATCAAAGGGGTGCGGGATCAATCCTTATTTTTTGTCACTGCCCAACAGGTTCCTCTAGATTTCTTGAGGGATTTAACCGTTCTTTTGCCCCAATCTTCCCAACCATTAGCCTTTTCTGAGAAGATTTCTGGGGATTTATCAGGAAATTTTACGCTCAATTTGGCTGATCGTAGTATCATCGGAACCCGTGTCGCCATTGATCAACCCCGTTTTGGAACCCTGAGCAGCGATCGCGTTACGGGCAATCTAGACTACAGCGCAGGAAAACTGAATGTTACGAATAGCCAGTTAATGGTTAAAAATAATCCCTATCCCTTTCAAGTTAGCGTCAATTTAAAGGGCATTAAACCCAAAATTCAGGGAGAAATTACGGTTCCTGCCAGCAATATCCAAACCATTTTGGAAACGTTGCAAATTTTCCGTTTAGAAGATCTACAACGGGGCTTACATCTGCCTGTTTATAACACCGCCTTGGATCTTTACCCCAAATCCCCTGAAAGTCCTAAGCCCTTAGCGGAAGTAGGATTACCGAAAGCGTCACTTTATAATCAGTTAGCCTATCTATCAGAAATTAATCGTCGCCTCCAACAACAACGTCAGCAACAAGCGGAAGGTTCACCCTTACCTGAGTTGAGTAGTCTACAGGGAACCGTAGCAGGCAAGTTAACGATTCAAGGGGAAATTGGTAATAATCTTGAAACAGCGTTTGATTTTACGGGGAAAGACTGGCAATGGGCGGATTATAAGCTGGATAATTTACAGTTACAGGGGAATTGGCAAAATGGAACCCTGACCTTAAACCCCTTACAGTTGCAAACGGGAAACAGCCTTTTGGTTTTAAAAGGAATGGTGGGAGAACAGGCCCAAATGGGAGAACTCAGTTTAACCAATATTCCCCTAAAGTCCTTGGCTACATTGATTAATTTACCTGCCAATTTAAGTCTTGATGGTGAGTTAAATGCCAATATCTCCTTAGCTGGTAATCGGGCTAATCCCCAAGCCCAAGGCTCTCTATCGATTGAAAATGCTGTGGTTAACCAAGCAAGCTTACAAGCAACGGAGGGAAAATTTGCCTATCAACAAGGGCGTTTTGATTTTTCCGTAAGCAGTGTTCTTGAGCGTAAAACGGAACCCTTAATTTTAGCGGGATCAATTCCCTACGTTTTGCCTTTTGCTACGGTTCAACCGGAGAGCGATCGCTTTAATCTCAGCTTGAAAGCTAAAAATGAAGGATTAGGCTTACTGGCTTTAGCGACCAAGGGAGAAGTGAACTGGCTCAAGGGAAAAGGGGACATTCAATTAGACGTATTCGGACGGATTGATCCCCAAACCCAAGTTGTCCGAGGTTTACAGGTAGAAGGTAACGCCACGATTCAGGATGCTACCCTTGCCGCTTCGGTTTTTCCTGATTCGACTTTAACCCAAGTTAATGGCAAAGTTCATGTCGATCTCAATCAACTTAATATTCAGGCTTTAACAGGTCAGTTAAATGGCGGCAATGTCGCGATCGCGGGATCATTACCGTTGTTACGACCGAACCCTCAAACCAATCCGTTAACCGTGACCTTTGAACATTCTGCTTTTAAATTAAAAGACCTCTATCAAGGCGGCATCAAGGGCAATGTGCAAATTACGGGTAGTGTTATGGAGCCTGATATTGGGGGCAGTTTAGATCTGTATAAAGGGGAAATCCAGTTAGGAGAAGCGTTACCAAAGTTAGAAAATCAGGGAGAAGCCCATCAAATGGCTGAATTTAATGACTTTAAATTTAATCTGGGGGAAAATATTCGGGTTCAGCGATCGCCGATTTTAGATTTTCTGGCAACGGGTAGCTTAACGCTCAATGGCACGTTAACCCAATTACGACCAGAAGGCAGCATTGCCCTCAAAGGCGGACAAATTAATCTTTTTGCCAGCCAACTACGGTTAGCAGGCGGCGATAATGTGGCGCAATTTTCTCCCCATCGTGGCCTTGATCCCTATTTAAATCTACGGTTAGTGAGTGCAGCGACGGAAACCAATCGCAATAGTTTTAATGCCAATCCCTCCTCCTCGGAAATTAATGAACCCTTTTCCGCCAACCGTGAAAGCTTACAAATGATCCGCATTCAAGCCTTAGTCCAGGGCTACGCCAGTCAGTTGAGTAACAGTATTCAGTTGACCAGTACGCCCCGTCGCAGTCAGCGAGAATTGATTGCCCTGCTGGGTGGTGGATTTATTAATACCCTGGGACAGGAAGAAACCACCCTCGGACTAGTGAATTTAGCGGGTTCAGCCGTTTTAGGCGGCGTTCAAGGCCAAATTGGCGAAGCCTTGGGATTAAGCCGATTCCGTATTTTTCCGACGGCATTAACGAATGATCAAGACCGCACCAGTGCAAATCAATTGGGCGTTGCTGCGGAAGCTGGAGTTGATTTAACCCATGATTTATCGGTTTCCATCCAAAAAATTATCAATACTGAGCGATCGCCGCAATGGGGATTACGTTATCGAGTCAATGAAAATACGGTCATTCGAGGCTCTACCAATTTTTCCGATGATAGTCGAGGCGTTATTGAGTACGAACAGCGTTTTTAAGCCAACGTTTAATTGAATTGGCTATGATCAAACTAATCCCTTTACTCTTGGCACGATTATGAGCGTTAAAAAGCAATTTTCCAGTTTTCAAGACCTTTTGGAAAACTCTGAACGGCCTGTTTTGGTCGATTTTTATGCAACCTGGTGTGGGCCTTGTCAAATGATGGCTCCGATCCTAGAACAGGTGGGAACTCATCTACGCGATCGCCTACAAGTCGTCAAAATTGACACTGATAAATACCCCCAACTCGCCTCCCAGTATCAAATTCACGCCCTACCGACGTTGGTACTGTTTAAGAATGGGCAACCTGTTAATCGCATTGAAGGCGTAGTCCAAGCCCCGCAATTGATCCAGCATCTCCAGACCTTGGTTTAAGTTTTTAACTAATTAACGCGATCGCTGACTCGGCTCTCAGATAGCTCAGCAGTGTGATAGACAAAACCAATACAGGGATGCTTTTGTGTCATAATTTGTTACAGACATTTTAAGATTTGCTTTATCTTAGGTTAGGTAATGAGCGATCGCCCCCAAGAAAAAACTCTCGCAGAAACCGCCGCACCCAGCTACGAATGTCGCTCCTGTGGGTATGTATATGTACCCAGTAAAGGCGACAGTAAAGCAGGGATCGCGCCTGGAACCCCTTTTGAAGAACTCCCCGATAATTGGCGATGTCCTGTGTGTAGCGTACCGCGCAAACAATTCATCAATATTGGTGCAACTGATGCCCCATCGGGATTTGAAGAAAACCTCAATTACGGGTTTGGCTTTAACCGCATGACCCCTGATCAAAAAAACCTATTGATCTTTGGAGCGTTATTCTTAGGGTTTATCTTTTTTATAAGTCTTTATGGCTTAAATTAATTTTGGAGATGTTTTTTTCATCTCTTAAATACTTTCTATATCTTAAATTGTCCCTTACCCAGATTATATTTCTGGAATTATTTTAGTCGAGTGCCTTAGCAGATGATGATGAATTTCTTAAGGCAAAAACTGAAACAAATTGTTATCTTATTTGCCATTTCGTTTTTGTGTGTAAGTTGTAGTAAGGTTCCCTCCCTCAGCTACAACCCCTGGGATGCGATTACCCTCGATACTGATTCGACCTTTGCGGATATTTCTTTTACGGATGATTTGCAACACGGTTGGTTAGTGGGAACCCGATCCACCATTTTTGAAACCAAGGATGGGGGCGATAGTTGGGAACAGCGCGTCCTTGATCTCGGTGACGAAAAAGTCAGCTTTACGTCAGTTAGCTTTAATGGGCAAGAAGGTTGGATTACTGGCAAACCCTCTATCCTCTTACATACGGAAGATGGCGGCAACAGTTGGTCACGTATTCCTTTAAGTGAAAAATTGCCTGGTGCCCCCTATGGCATTATTGCCACAGGACAACAATCGGCTGAGATGATCACAGATTTAGGAGCCATCTACAAAACCGATAACGCCGGCAAAACCTGGAAAGCCCTAGTTGAAGGCGCAGTTGGGGTTGCTCGTACCATTCAACGTTCTCCTGAGGGGCGTTATGTCGCGGTTTCGGCACGGGGAAATTTTTATTCCACCTGGGAACCTGGCCAAAGCGAATGGACACCCCATAACCGTAATTCCTCTCGTCGTTTACAAACGATGGGTTATAGCGAAGATGGCCATCTCTGGCTATTAGCACGGGGCGGCATTCTACAATTCAGCACCGATCAAACGGGCGATGAATGGGGAGACGTTATTTCTCCTGAAGCGAAAAGCAGTTGGGGACTATTAGACCTCTCCTACCGTACCTCTGAAGAGGTTTGGGTCGCGGGGGGAAGTGGTAACTTATTAGTCAGCCACGATAATGGTCAAACCTGGGAAAAAGACCGCGATATCGAAAATATTCCCGCAAATTTGTATAAAATTGTTTTTCTTAACCCAGATACGGGTTTTGTGCTTGGACAAAATGGGGTTTTGTTGAAATATAATCCTTCAACAGAAGCCGTTTAACTTTCGGTTCTACCGATAACTCAGTCCGATCCATTCGATAGTAAACTAGAACTTACCATTTGGTTCAATTTGGAGGAAAACGTCAAATGTCAGGAACTACTGGAGAGCGTCCGTTTTCAGATATTGTTACGAGTATTCGTTACTGGGTAATTCACAGTATCACCATCCCCATGCTGTTTATTGCGGGTTGGTTATTTGTCAGCACAGGATTGGCCTATGATGCCTTTGGCACTCCCCGTCCTGATCAATACTTTACCCAAGAACGTCAAGAATTACCGATTATTGATAGTCGCTATAAAGTAAGCGAAGAAATTAAACAATTTAACCAATAATTCATTACAAACAGGTAATAAATAATAATGGCTACTAACAATCCCAATCAACCCATTTCTTATCCCATTTTTACCGTCCGATGGTTAGCCGTTCACACTTTAGCTGTACCGACGGTTTTCTTTATCGGCGCGATCGCCGCAATGCAATTTATTCAGCGATAGGAGTTAATCGTCATGGAAAGAATGCCCAATCCGAATCGTCAGCCCGTTGAATTAAACCGTACTTCCCTGTATCTAGGGTTATTACTTGTTGCGGTTTTAGGGATTTTATTCTCCAGTTATTTCTTTAACTAAATGGAGTTTGTTTAAAAAAATATTAAGAGGAAATACTCATGTTTGCAGAAGGTAGAATTCCCTTGTGGATCGTCGGTGTCATCGCAGGTTTAGGTGCCCTGAGCATTTTAGGTTTATTCTTTTATGGAGCCTACGCGGGTTTAGGCTCTTCAATGTAAGCCGGATCTTAAAACAGTTATTAATTTATGAATTAAGTAAGTCACCCGTATTTTTTATAACATCCTTCCGCCTATCGGCTCCCCCTTAATAAGGGGGGCAGGGGGATAAAGTTTACTCAAAAAAATTTTACGCTTTGTTTAGTGGCTTTACTTAATCTAAAAAACTGGTATGAGATTTTTTAGTCAATTGATTAATTTTTAACCGTCGGTTTAACAAAAGCTGACGGTCTTTTATTGATGGTTTATTCTCGAATTATTCGTCTATCGGATACGGATGCCGCAGGAGTTATTTATTTCGCCTCCTTACTGTCGATTTGTCACGAAGCCTATGAAGATTATCTTGCCCAAGCCGGCATTAATTTAAAAAATTTTTTTCGGGATTCAGAAACAGCAATTCCCATTGTTCATGGAGAAATTGACTTTTTTCGCCCCCTCTTTTGTGGCGATCGCATTCAAGTTAACTTAACCCCAATATTGCTAAATGAACACAGCTTTGAAATTATTTATCAAATTACGGTTAATGATTGCTTAGATAAGCCTGTCGCTAAAGGACTCACCCGACATATTTGTATCAATCCCCGTACTCGCCAAAAACTGGCCGTTCCTAAATCTATCCAACAAGCCTTGTTGTGTGAATCAGATCACAGCCAAAGCACTATTTAGATCACTGCAAATTAGTGACAAATATCTATCATGGAAAAAACTTTGCTTTGATTCTGTTAAGTGCCGAGTTCATTATGGCTAAATTATCCAGCCAGCCCCTTAAATCAAACCCCTTTATCACCTATCGAGATCCCAAAACCGGTATTTGGAAGGTTGTTCAATCGTCCTACCTGAATGAAGCCACTCTCGATGAAACCGCAATTTCAAAATCCTTAGAAAAACAAGCCGATCCTAAAAATTAATTTATTTAAACAATTTTTTCTCGATCCTTTCTGATTTATCCTTTTGCTTATCCAAGATTTTTTAGGTGGAGAGTTGACAGAGGTTCTTAAATATCGGTACTATGATAATTTGTCAACGTTTTTATGGATACCTGGGAGTTTATTTTAATCTTCCTATCATAGCCCATGCCCACTATTCAGCAGCTCATTCGTAGCGAACGCTCAAAAATTAAGAAAAAAACGAAATCTCCTGCGCTTAAGCAATGTCCCCAGCGTCGGGGTGTTTGTACTAGGGTTTATACCACAACCCCGAAAAAGCCTAACTCTGCCCTGCGTAAAGTTGCGCGGGTTCGTTTAACCTCTGGATTTGAAGTAACCGCCTATATTCCAGGAATTGGTCATAACCTACAAGAACACTCTGTTGTCTTGATTCGCGGTGGACGGGTAAAAGATTTACCTGGGGTCAGATACCATATTATCCGTGGAACCTTGGACGCAACGGGCGTTAAAAACCGTAAGCAAGGTCGCTCCAAGTACGGTACCAAACGCGGTTAAATAAAACTGTAATATTTCTGACTATTTGTATTTTTTCTGTCAAGACCCTAGTTGTCTGATCAGTATCTTGCTGTCGTTATTAACCCCAAACATAGCGATCGCAGTCCCTCTCCCTCGGATTTATCCAAAATTTAGGGGAGATTATTAAAGTGTTTTAACTCCCTTTCTTCAGGAAAGCTCAATTACTTATGTCTCGTCGCGGAAATATAAAAAAAAGAACCGTTCCCGCCGATCCTGTGTATAACAGTTCCCTTGTTAACATGACCATCCGTCGGGTAATGAAAAGCGGAAAAAAATCCCTCGCTTCTCGTATTGTCTATGATGCCCTCGAAACCGTCGGGCAAAAAACGGGCAATGAACCGTTAGAAGTTTTTGAAAAAGCCATCAAAAATTTAACCCCCTTGGTGGAAGTGAAAGCCCGTCGGGTCGGTGGGGCAACCTATCAAGTCCCGATGGAAGTTCGTTCAGCCAGAGGAACCGCCCTAGCCCTGCGTTGGTTAGTCCACTATTCCCGCGCGCGTGGCGGCAAAAGTATGTCCAGCAAACTGGCCAACGAAATTTTAGACGCAGCCAACGAAACCGGCGCAGCGATTAAAAAACGGGAAGAAACTCACCGTATGGCTGATGCCAACAAAGCCTTTGCTCATTACCGTTACTAGAGGTTGGGCGGTTATCCGCCTTCTTTAGAAACATTTTTAGCAAAGAAAAGTATAGAATTGTAAATAGTGTAAACCAATACAAAGACTTATCCGAGACTAGCCGGGCAAGAAAGGAGGTAGCTGTGGCACGTACGATCCCGCTAGAGCGAGTGCGTAATATCGGCATCGCCGCACATATAGATGCGGGGAAAACAACAACAACGGAACGAATCCTATTTTATTCTGGTGTCGTTCATAAAATTGGGGAAGTCCACGATGGTACGGCTGTTACCGACTGGATGGAACAAGAACGAGAACGGGGGATTACGATCACCGCTGCTGCCATTAGCACCAGTTGGAAAGATCATCGCATTAATATCATTGATACTCCCGGTCACGTTGACTTCACCATTGAAGTTGAACGTTCCATGCGGGTATTAGACGGAGTCATTGCTGTCTTCTGTTCCGTTGGTGGTGTCCAACCCCAATCTGAGACAGTTTGGCGGCAAGCGGATCGCTATCGTGTGCCTCGGATTACTTTCATCAATAAGATGGATCGGACTGGGGCAAACTTCTACAAAGTTTATAACCAGATGCGCGATCGCCTCAGAGCAAACGCGGTTCCGATTCAATTGCCCATTGGTAGCGAAAGCGATTTTCAAGGCATTGTCGATCTCGTTGGCATGAAAGCCTATATCTATACCAACGACTTAGGAACGGATATCAAAGAAACAGAAATTCCTGGTGATTTACAAGATTTAGCCGAAGAATATCGGGTGACACTGGTTGAAGCGGTTGCCGAAACCGATGATGCCCTCATGGAGAAATATCTTGAGGGAGAAGAACTCACCAACGACGAAATTAAGCAGGGCTTACGGACAGGAACCATTAATGGAACCATTGTTCCCGTATTATGCGGATCTGCCTTCAAAAATAAAGGCGTACAGCTTATGCTGGATGCAGTTATTGATTACCTACCATCTCCGACGGAAGTTCCCCCTATCCAAGGAACCTTACCCAACGGAGAAACGGCTGAACGACGAGCGGATGATAACGCCCCCATGTCTGCTTTAGCCTTCAAAGTTATGTCCGATCCCTACGGTCGTTTGACCTTTGTACGGGTCTATTCAGGCACTTTGAAGAAAGGCAGCTACGTGCTGAACTCAACCAAAGGCAAGAAAGAGCGAATTTCTCGTCTGATTGTCTTAAAGGCGGATGATCGGATTGAAGTGGATGAACTCCAAGCAGGAGATTTAGGGGCCGTTTTAGGGTTAAAAGATACCTTAACGGGTGATACCCTATGTGATGATTCAGCACCCATTATCCTTGAATCCCTCTTTATTCCTGAGCCTGTTATCTCGGTTGCGGTTGAACCCAAAACCAAGCAGGATATGGAAAAACTTTCCAAAGCCCTGCAAGCTCTCTCTGAAGAAGATCCCACCTTCCGCGTCAACGTTGATCCAGAAACCAATCAGACCGTTATTGCAGGAATGGGAGAACTTCACCTAGAAATTCTCGTGGATCGGATGATGCGGGAATTTAAAGTAGAAGCTAACGTTGGTGCGCCACAGGTTGCTTATCGGGAAACCATTCGTAAGCCTGTCCGTGCTGAAGGTAAATTTATCCGTCAGAGCGGTGGTAAGGGTCAATACGGTCATGTTGTCATTGAACTAGAACCAGGTGAACCCGGATCGGGCTTTGAATTTGTTTCCAAAATTGTTGGGGGTGCGGTACCGAAAGAGTACATTAACCCTTCCGAACAGGGAATGAAAGAAGCCTGCGAAAATGGGATTTTAGCGGGATATCCCGTGATTGACCTCAAGGCAACTTTAGTCGATGGGTCTTACCATGATGTAGACTCTTCCGAAATGGCCTTTAAGATCGCAGGTTCGATGGCGATTAAAGAAGCCGTTATGAAAGCTTCCCCCGTTCTCTTAGAACCGATGATGAAAGTTGAAGTTGAAGTTCCTGAAGACTTTATTGGCAACGTCATCGGCGACCTTAACTCCCGTCGGGGTCAAATTGAAGGTCAAGAAACGGATCAGGGATTAGCTAAAGTTTCTGCAAAGGTTCCCCTAGCGGAAATGTTTGGCTATGCGACCGATATTCGGTCTAAAACTCAAGGTCGGGGTATTTTCTCGATGGAATTTAGCCATTACGATGAGATTCCCCGCAACGTTGCTGAGGCAATTATTGCTAAAAGCAAAGGGAACGCCTAATCAGGATGCATAAACCAAGGATCGGTTTTTAGTTAATGAAATTCATTGATGTTTCATGGCTGAAAACTGATACCTTAAAAATTGATAACTGAAGCAAGAAGAATACTAAATAGGAATCATTAATTCATGGCACGCGCAAAATTTGAACGGGCAAAGCCCCACGTTAACATTGGAACCATTGGCCACGTTGATCACGGCAAAACAACCTTAACAGCTGCTATTACGAATGTTTTAGCTAAAAGAGGTGGTGGGAAGGCTAAAAAGTTTGATGAAATCGATGCTGCGCCTGAAGAGAAGGCTCGCGGTATCACCATCAATACGGCTCACGTTGAGTATGAAACAGAAAATCGTCACTACGCTCACGTTGATTGCCCTGGTCACGCTGACTATGTAAAAAACATGATCACTGGAGCGGCTCAAATGGATGGAGCGATCTTAGTGGTTGCTGCGACCGATGGACCCATGCCCCAAACCCGTGAACATATTCTGTTAGCAAAACAGGTCGGGGTTCCTAGCCTAGTTGTGTTCCTCAACAAGTCTGACATGGTTGACGATGAAGAGTTACTCGAACTCGTTGAATTAGAAGTTCGTGAACTGCTCAGCAGCTATGACTTCCCCGGTGATGATATTCCTGTCATTCGCGGTTCGGGACTCAAGGCTTTAGACGGCGACGCGAAATGGGAAGAAACTGTAATCGAATTAATGGATGCAGTTGATAAGTTTATTCCTACTCCTGAACGGGATGTTGATAAGCCTTTCTTAATGGCGGTTGAAGACGTTTTCTCCATCACAGGTCGGGGAACGGTTGCCACGGGACGGATTGAACGCGGTAAGATCAAAGTGGGTGATAACGTTGAGTTGGTTGGTATCAAAGCTACTCGTAGCACTACCGTAACCGGAATTGAAATGTTCCAAAAATCCTTAGAAGAAGGGATGGCTGGAGACAATGCTGGTTTACTCCTACGGGGTATCCAAAAGGATGAAATTGAGCGCGGAATGGTTCTCGCTAAACCCGGTTCTATCACTCCCCATACCAAATTTGAAGGGGAAGTTTACGTTCTCAAAAAAGAAGAAGGTGGTCGTCATACCCCTTTCTTTGCTAACTATCGTCCTCAATTCTATGTGCGGACAACCGATGTAACCGGAACCATCTTAAGCTACACGGCAGATGACGGCAGTGCAGTAGAAATGGTGATGCCCGGCGATCGCATCAAAATGACCGTGGAGTTGATCAACCCGATCGCGATCGAACAAGGAATGCGTTTTGCGATTCGAGAAGGTGGCCGAACCATTGGTGCTGGCGTTGTTTCCAAAATTTTGGATTCTGGTGCTGCCGCCGATCCTAAAGCTAAGAAAAAATAGCCTTAGTCGATAATTCATACTCAGTGATCAAGAAACCGTTATCAGTGAGAGATTAATGAAAAAATTTCAAGAACTGTCAACTGTTAACTTGGTCACTGAATCTTATTGACTGTCCATTAATTCCGAACCTTGAAAATTTAAAAAGTCAAAAACTATGGCAACCCTTCAACAACAAAAGATTCGTATTCGTCTGAAAGCCTTTGATCGTCGTTTACTAGATACCTCTTGCGACAAGATTGTCGATACGGCTAATAGAACGAATGCCACTGCGATTGGCCCGATCCCTTTACCAACCAAACGAAAAGTTTACTGTTTATTGCGTTCTCCTCACGTTGATAAAGACTCACGGGAGCATTTTGAAACCCGTACCCACCGCCGCATCATCGATATTTATCAGCCTTCTTCAAAAACCATTGATGCTTTAATGAAACTAGATTTGCCTGCGGGTGTTGATATTGAAGTTAAACTGTAGGCTTTAGTTAAGCAATAATAATTTTTATAATCCCTGCTGAGTAGTGGGGATTCTTTTCAAGTTTTTAATGCTGTCTGCTTGATGCTTTCACCTGAGGGAGGGGAGAATTCAACACTCATTAGTCAGGGGCGAAGCTTTAAAACCCGTTTTTCGGTAAACCATGAAAATCGACCACGCGACCAATAACCGCGATCGCCGGAGCGTCAAACTGGGACTGTTCAATCTGTTCAATAATGGTGTTTAAAGTTCCTCTTAATTCGGCTTGATCGGGACGGGTTCCCCAACGGATTAGAGCAATGGGGGTTTCGGGGGATAGTCCACCGGCGAAGAGTTGCGGCAAAATATTACCTAAATTGTGAACCCCCATATAGATTACGATGGTCTCTGACCCTTGCGCGATCGCTGTCCAATTAATCTGCGGACGGTATTTTCCTGCCATTTCGTGACCCGTGACAAAGGTAACGCTGGAACTGTAATCTCGATGGGTAATGGGAATCCCGGCATAGGCCGGTGCTGCAATCCCGGAAGTAATACCTGGAACCACTTCAACGGCAATTCCCGCTTGAATGAGGGCTTCCATTTCTTCCCCCCCCCGACCAAAGACAAAGGGATCACCGCCTTTTAATCGCACAATTACCGCATGATTTTGGGCTTTCTCGATTAACAATTGATTGGTTTCATCCTGGAGCTTAGAATGACGACCCCGCCGCTTACCCGCGTCAATCTGCTCTGCCTGAGGGTTAATCATCTCTAAGATCGGAGCACTAACGAGCGCGTCATAGACGACCACATCCGCGTGTTCAAGTAGGGTTTTCCCTTTGAGGGTCATTAAGCCCGGATCCCCAGGCCCTGCCCCCACTAAATACACTTTGCCTAAACGGGATTCCAAAGCGGACTGGTTCATGGATGAATTAAATCGATAATGACTTGCGCGAGTTCGGGCGTCGCTCCCAGGGGGAAACCTATTTTAAACTGAATTTGAGGATAGTGTTGCTGTAATTGGCCAACTTGTTGGGCGATCGCATCGGTAATGCCCCCAGTAAAAAGGAAGTAGGGCAAGATGTAGAGTGATTGGTGGAGAGATTGAAAATTATTGATAACCGTTTCTAAATGGGGAGGAACTGACCAATAACAGGCGATCGCGTTAAATTGAACAGCTAGTTGTTCAATCGGATCATTGCCTCCGCTGCGACGGCTACCATGGGCCAGAATAATCCGCCCATCCGTAGGATATTGATTAAATTGTTGAGCGATTAAGTTCGCCAGACGCACCGAACTCCCAAGATAGGGAGACAAACTGAGCTTCATCTCTTGCCCTAGATATTGCTCAGCGATCGCGATTTGTGCCGGAAGATCGTCTTGAACATGGACACCGGATAAGAGGAACAAAGGAACAATTTTTAAGCAAGAAAATCCTGCCGCCTTAGCAGAACAAGCCGCATCAATAATTTGCTGATGTAAAGGAAGATCATGACATTCCAACGTAGCGGTCTTTACCCAGTATTGGTCTTGATAACGAAGAAGCGTGGCAGTTGATGCAAAAGATGAATTCAATTGTGCGGATTGCGCTTTGGTTTCACTGATTTCAAGCCCTCGGATCGCCAAACGCTGACTAGTTAAGTAGGCTAACCGCTCCAGGGCAATCTGAGGACGCGGATCGCGGCTTCCATGAGAAACAAGCAAGTAGGCAGAGGTCAGATTCAAAGAATTCTTAAGAAAAATTTAAGCGTTGTGTAAATTTATTTTACCGAATCCGTTCTTAAAAAAAGCATCAAAGACAACATCTTCATGGAAAGTAGAATCACGAAGGTATTTAAAGCCCCAAATTTTAACCGATCGCAGACGAAGAATACACCAAAAATTGTAGGCTCAGTGAAGCAAGAGGTCACTTGAATGGCATGATAGTTATACCACTCAATCTAACTAGTTTTGTCAAAGGTCATCGTCTCTTATGGGGTTTGCCGATTTATCGATCGCGGATATTGCGACTGAATATAATCTCCCAGTGAAGACAGTGTTTCACCTCTGCGATCAATTGGGAGTGACCTATAAAAATCAACAGACTAATTTGGCGTTGGAAGATGCCAAGGCAATTATTGCTCAAATTTTAGCTCAGCAGTCAAACACTCATGATGAAGGTTGTTAACCTGACTTTTAAGCTTAAAGATCAGAAAAACAGCGAAATCTAGGGCATTTTGACTGATGAGAATCCCCAAAGATGAGTAAACCCGCAAACTAGACCGATTGAAAAAACTATATTTTGATGAATCCAGACCTAATCAATCAAACTATTTGAGGAGAACAATGGTGAAACGATTTTTTTGGGTAGCGATCGCCACGGTATTTTTCTTATTCCACGTTTCAGTGGGCAGTGCTAATGCGGTCGAACTCACAGCGGAAACTTTAACGATTCCCTTAGATGGAACAGGTAAAACCGCAACCCTGACAGATCAAGAATTTGCAAAAGGTCAAAAGATTTTCGTTCAAAACTGCACGAAATGCCACCTGCAAGGAAAAACAAAAACCAATAACAATGTCAGTTTAGGATTAAGTGATTTAGCTAAAGCTGAACCCCCACGGGATAATCTCCTCGCGATCGTGGATTATCTCAAAAATCCCACCAGCTACGACGGGGTAGACGACTATACCGAATTACACCCCAACGTTACTAGACCCGATATCTATCCTGAATTGAAAAATTTAACGGAAGATGATGTCTATGATGTGGCAGGTTATACCCTCGTTGCACCGAAACTGGATGAACGCTGGGGCGGCACAATTTATTTCTAAACCATTTCTAAATTACTCATAATAAATTGAATGTTAATAGGATAATTCCCCAAGAGTTATCTTATTTTTTTTGTAAACTGAAGAAATCCCAACTTGCCTGCGGCGCATTGACGAAGAAGAACCGCAATAAAAATGAAAAAAAGCTGATCCAAATAAAAAAGAGAGTCAGTATGCCAAGAAAGAACATTAAATTTGGGTTGAATTTTGGAGTTAAATTTTGGATTAAAAAGGGCTGATTTTAGGCTGTTCATGAGCAGTTAATTCCCCTTAAAACCCATCCCATTATTATGATATTTCAGAAAATTTCAAACTCAGTCAAAACTTGATTTCAAATAGCATTCATGACAACAATACTGATTAAAGTGTTAAAGCTAGTTTATCCGAAAAACATTATCATGATGGGGATAATCTAGAAAACTGTTGAGTTTGTAAGACTATCATTAAAATTGATTGTAAACTTTAGATAGATATTAATAAATAAAGTAAGGGTTCTTTCAAGGTTTTCATAATAGATCAGACATTATTTTTATTTTTCGATAAAATAGTAACAATAGCAACTTAACTATCAATGATTAGTTCTAATTCCTTACCTCCCCAAAATATTGAAGCAGAAGAATCCATTTTAGGTGGAATTTTACTCGATCCAGAAGCGATGGGGCGGGTTGTAGATGTTTTAGTTGCAGAAGCTTTTTATGTGAGAGCGCATCGAGAGATCTATGAAGCAGCCTTAAAACTTCATGCTCAGGGAAAACCGACGGATTTAATGACCGTTACCAGTATTTTGCAGGACTATCATTTACTAGATCAAGTCGGGGGTATTGGTAAATTAGCCCAATTAGTAGACCGAACGGTTTCGGCGGTTAATATTGATCGCTATGCTGCTTTGGTGATGGATAAATATCTCCGTCGTCAATTAATTAGCGCAGGTCACGAAATTATTGATTTGGGCTACGACACGACCTTAGATCTAGATGTGGTCTTTGATGAATCGGAAAAAAAGATTTTTCGTTTAACCCAAAAGCGTCCTCAAGAAGGCTTAATTTCTATTTCAGAAACTCTGATCACAACGTTTAATGAACTCGAAAAACTCCATCAAAAAACCGCGAGTCCTGGCTTAGAAACCGATTTTTATGATCTTGATGCCATGACGGGGGGATTACAGCGTTCTGATCTGATTATCTTGGCGGGTCGGCCTTCAATGGGGAAATGTTGTGAAGCGAATTCAGAAATTGTCTTAGCGGATGGTCGTGTTTGTACCATCACTCAAATTTATGAGCAACAAACAGCAGATATTTTAACGCTCAAACAAGATTGGAAACTTTCTTGGACAAAACCTTCAGCATTTGTTGATGATAGCTTAAAACCCGTTTTTCGTGTTACCACAAGATTAGGACGCTCATTAGAAACAACATTAACTCATCCTTATTTAACAATAACAGGTTGGCAAGCTCTTTCTGCCTTAAAAGTTGGTGATAAAATTGCTGTTCCTCGTCAAATACCTTGTTTTGGTAAAGAAATTTTAAGTTCTGCACAAATCAAAGTATTAGCCTATTTAATTGGTGATGGAGATGTCACAGGAAGTTGCCCTCGTTTTACCAATATTAATCCTAGAGTTCAGCAAGATTTTGAACAATCAGTTAAGGAATTTACAGGAATTAAAGTTCGGATTGAAACCTCTAATAATACGCGAACTCCAACCCTTCGAGTTTCTAAAGATCTAGATTTTATTAAAGAACAAAGAAGTATTTTTTCAAAAAAATTTAATAACCTAATTCAGTCAAAAGCCATAGATATTAAAGACTTAGCCAGTAAGCTAGGCGTTAGTATTGATACTATTCATAATTGGAGAAAAGGTTATTGTTTTCCTGAAAAAGATAGCTTTAATTTACTGTGTCAAGCATTGGATATTGATCCAAGTCTCTTGCTCCTATGTGAAATTGAAGGAGTCATGAAAAATGGGATAAGTAGTGTCAAAAATTGGTTGCAAATGCTAGGAGTAGATGGCAAAACTGCTCATACAAAAACCATTCCTGATATTATTTTCCAATTAGAACGCTCTTTACTCGCTCTTTTTATTAATCGATTATTCGCAACAGATGGTTGGGCTAGTATTCTTAAAAGTCAACAAATTCAGTTAGGTTATGCAAGCGTTAGTGAAAAGTTAGCTCGACAAATTCAACACCTTCTTTTACGCTTTGGAATTATTGCTAGATTAAAGAAACGGTCAATCAAATATCAAGACAAACGCCAAAATGCTTGGCAATTAGACATTACAGATGCCTATTCAATCAAAAATTTTATTGAAGAAATCGGTATTTTTGGTAAAGAAGAGCAACTGATTGCCATCCAATCTATATTAGCCACTAAAAATTACCAGACGAATTGTGATCTTATTCCCATAGAGATTTGGCAACAGTTAAAAATAGCGAAAGGCAATGAATCTTGGTCTTCTTTAGGAAGACGGGCTGGCATTATCAGTGCGAGTAATCTTCATGTAGGGAAACGAGCTTTTACAAGACAGCGTTTATTACAATTATCAACTGCCTTAGAGGATCTTCCTCTTCAACAATTAGCCAATAGTGATGTTTACTGGGATGAAATTGTCTCAATTGAATCCGTTGGCTTAAAACAAGTTTATGATTTAACGATTCCTGAGACTCATAATTTTATCGCTAATGATATTTGTGTTCACAATACGGCTTTTGGATTAGCGATCGCTTCCAATATCGCTAAAAAACATGATTTACCAGTAGCGATCTTTAGCTTGGAAATGTCCAAGGAACAACTAGCCTTACGTCTATTAGCCAGCGAATCCAAAATTGATAGTAATCGCTTAAGAACCGGCCATTTTAGCCAAAGTGAACTAGAACCCCTCAGCATGGCCCTGGGTGATTTATCGAGTCTCCCCATTTTTATTGATGACACCTCGAATATTTCTGTCATGCAGATGCGATCGCAAGTTCGACGACTACAAAGTGAACAAAAATCTAATATTGGCTTAGTGTTAATCGATTACCTGCAATTAATGGAAGGGGGAAGCGATAATCGGGTTCAAGAATTATCTAAAATTACCCGTTCTTTAAAAGGCTTAGCCAGAGAAATTAATGCGCCTGTGATTGCCCTATCCCAATTAAGCCGAGGCGTAGAATCGAGAACCAATAAACGTCCTATGATGTCAGATTTAAGGGAATCAGGCTGTTTAAGTGGAGATAGTTTAGTGACTTTAGCGGATAGTGGGAAACAGGTCCCCATTCAAGATCTAGTCGGTCAATCAGGTTTTTCTGTATGGGCATTGAATGAAACAACAATGAAGCTAGAAAAAACATTTGTTAGCCATGCTTTTTGTACAGGAACTAAAACTGTTTATTCTTTGACAACTCGTTTAGGTAGAACGATCAAGGCAACGGCTAATCATAAATTTTTGACTATTGAAGGTTGGAAACGATTGGATGAGTTACAGATAAATGACCATATTGCCCTACCTAGACTATTACCCAGTTCATCTTTACAAACGATGGATGATTCCGAATTAGCATTATTAGGCCATTTGATTGGAGATGGTTGTACTTTACCCCGTCACGCTATTCAATACACGACACGAGAAAAAGATTTAGCCGACTTGGTTGCTTCCCTAGCTACTGTTGTTTTTCGCGATCAAATTGCGCCTAGAATTCAGCAGGAGCGTCAATGGTATCAAGTCTATCTAACGGCTAATTATCCTTTAACTCATAATGTCAAAAATCCAATTGCTAAATGGTTGGAAAATTTAGGGATTTTTGGCTTAAGGTCGTATGAAAAATTCATTCCTCAATTAGTTTTTGAACAACCTCAAGAGGCGATCGCTATTTTTCTTAAACATCTATGGTGTACAGATGGCTGTATTCAACCCAAAAAAGGAAAAACAATTTATCCTGCGGTTTATTATGCATCTAGTAGCGGAATTTTAGCAAAAGATGTACAAACTTTATTGTTAAAGCTAGGAATTAATGCACGTTTATCTAAGGTATCTCAGGGAACAAAAGGACGAAATCAGTACCATGTTTCGATATCAGGAAAGCCAGACTTAGAAACATTTGTGAATTTGATTGGTGCAGTTGGTATCTATAAAAACAAAGCACTCGAAAAAATCAAGAGCCATATTGGGACTTATTCAGGCAATACAAATCGAGATATTATTCCAAAGAATATTTGGAAAACATTTGTCGTCCCTGCTTTACAAGAAGCTAAAATTACAACACGGCAATTACATAAAGAGCTTGGTAATGCTTATTGTGGAACCACTCTTTATAAACAGAATGTCAGTCGAATTCGAGCAGAAAAATTAGCTAAAATCATTTCTTCTCAAGAAATTCATTTATTGTCCAAAAGTAATATTTATTGGGATTCAGTTAAATCAATTGATTTAGTAGGAGAAACTGAAGTTTATGACTTAACAGTTCCGCAGTTTCATAATTTTATTTGTAATAACTTTGTTGTTCACAATAGTATTGAGCAAGATGCCGATTTAATTATGATGATTTATCGGGATGAATATTATAATCCTGATACGCCTGATCAAGGTATTGCCGAAATTTTGATTACTAAACATCGAAATGGGCCTACTGGAGTCATTAAACTTTTATTCCAACCCCAATTTACGCAATTTTTAAATATGCAAAGATACGATAATAACAATTATTAAAAATATAATAATGCCGATTGAAAATTAATTTTAAAATTATTAATTGCGCCTTAGATACTCAACTAAAGCCTGTAACCCTAATCGATAACTATTGGGCCCAAACCCACTAATCTGGCCGATCGCAAGGGGAGCAATATAGGAATGATGACGAAAATCTTCGCGTTGATAAATATTACTTAAATGAACTTCTACTGTCGGAATTTTCACTGCGGCTAGGGCATCCCGAATTGCCACACTCGTATGGGTATAAGCACCGGCATTGATTAGGATTCCCTGATATTGATCCAATGCCGCTTGAATTTTATCAACCAGAACCCCTTCATGGTTTGACTGTACACAATGAACCGACGCGCCCAAACTTTCCCCTTCGCTTTTTAAGAAATGGTTAATTTCTTCAAGCGTTACCGATCCATAAATATGGGGTTCTCGTTTACCTAAAAGATTGAGATTCGGGCCGTGTAATACTAATAAGCTTAACGATCGCGAAGCTTGAGAAGACACGTAATTATCCAATACTTATCCTTGAACGCTAAAATCAACGACGTTTCCGGTCGTCAACAGGAATCGGAATTAACTCAGCTTCTGGCTCAACTTCAGGGCCTAATAAAGTCTCGATTAGCTTTTGAGCTAATTCTCTGAGTTTTTCGATTAACTTTTCCAAATAGTCCATCAAACAGACGGCTCCTAATACTACCGTAGGTTTTGGCTAGCAGTTTGCTTAGAAAAAGTTGGATTATTCTGTGCAGTCAGGCCAAGTTAATGGCTAACTGATTGAATGTCTATCCTTAGCTTCGACTAGACAAACTGAGGATCCAGAAATTGTTCCCAAATCAAGACTAGCACATATTCCTCTAGGGGGTATAGGTACATTATTAAGTTTTTGTTACGAAGTGGAACCCTATAGAATTCGACTTACCCTTAGGAGGCTATTTTCTCAATATAGCTACTTGCTTTCCCAAAATTATCCCTCTTAAGAAAGGACTTTGCTCTCAAGAGGGACTGGATTCAAGATTGTTTAACAACCAGTTAATGATTAAGCTTCGACAGGAACCCGTTCTGTGACTTCTGCGTTATCTTCAGTTGCTGCTTTTTGAGCAGGTAATTTAAGGGTCATGTAACGGATGACGGCTTCACTTAATCGCATAGCCCGTTCGAGGGGAGCCACTTGTTTCCCGTCTGCTTGATAATTAACCAATACATAAATCCCGTCTTGGAATTTTTGGATGGGGTAGGCTAAGCGGCGTTTGCCCCAAACTTTGATGTTGATATCTTGCGCGTTATATTGTTCTAAAAACTCACGGTAACGGGTAACTTCTTGTTGGACTTGCTCTTCTCCCATATCAGGGCGAAGAATGTACATTAATTCGTAGTTATTCATGAAAAAGCTGTCTCCCTATGGACAAAATGGCTTCTCGCACAAAAACGAAGTCAGAAAAAGAATTTCTTTGTTTTTTACAGAAGCAAGGATCTTATATCATACTACCATGTTGGAGTTTACCGAGAAAGAACTTCCATTTCCCTTTACTTAGCCACCGTTTGATTGTTATGGCGCAACGTTATGTTCGGATTCAAACCCCTGAAGGCCAGATTCATTATGGCTTACTGCAACTTAATCACAATGTAGATTTATTGGATGCTGCGCCTTGGTTGGGCGGTCAGTTAACCGGAATTACCTTACCCGAAGAGCGTTATCAACTGTTAGCCCCTTGTACTCCATCAAAAATTGTTGCCGTCGGACGAAATTATTCAGCCCATGCGGCCGAGTTAGGCAATGAAGTGCCAGCCGAACCCTTAATTTTTTTTAAACCCCCCACAGCGATCGCGGCAGAGGGGCAATACGTTCCCTATCCAAAACAATCGCAACGGGTAGATTACGAAGGAGAATTAGCATTGGTGATTGGCAAACCAGCCAAAAACTGTACCGTTGAGCAGGCCCACCATAAAATTTGGGGTTATACCATTGCTAATGACATTACCGCCAGAGATTTACAAAAAAAAGATGATCAATGGACAAGAGCCAAAGGATTTGATTCTTTTTGTCCCCTTGGCCCGTGGATTGTTCGAGAAATTAGCATCGATGCTCGTCTACAAACCTTTTTGAACGACGATCCAACCCCAAAACAATCGGCATTATTAACGGAAATGGTTTTTTCCCCTGATGTGCTCGTTTCCTATATCTCCCAAGTGATGACCCTGTTACCTGGGGATATTATTCTGACAGGAACGCCGGAAGGGATTGGCCCAATGGCAGTCGGAGATGTGGTTCGGGTCGAAATTCAGGGGATTGGCTCTTTGGAAAATACCATTGTTGCCCCTGAAATTGACTAGCTTCGTTTAACTGTTACCAACGCACTTGAGAATAAGCCGCTTCAGAGATGGTCGGAATTTCAGCATAACGACCCATGACTGACTGAATAATGGAATAACCACAGGCCGCCAACGCACCTAAAAAGGCAACATTGAAAAGGGTTTCGGTTAATAAATTTACGCCTAATCCGGGGAAAATGGTTTGGACAATTAAGCCAAATAACGCTAATAAAATGCCAATTAAAATACACTGCATGGCATTAAAACGAATAAAATGACTGATTTTTTCATTTCTTACAATTGCAAAAAATAACAATAGGAAGATAATGAAAGAAGCGAAGGGGAAACCATAATAAATATTAATTAAAGGTTGGAGTGGTAAGTAAATTAAGGCTAAGGGGGGAAACTGGTTAATGAGAAACTTACCAAACTGTAAGGCATCCAATAACGGAATAATATAAACTAACGCTCCGAAGATGCGATCTTTAGGGTCTGTTGAACCGCGTGAAGTCATTTGTTTCTCCTAATTAACCAAATAAAATAACCTAGCAATATTGTTCTTTATTGTTCTTTTATTATGGCTCATAACCGTAGAAGTCATAATTACTTGGATTAAATCCCTGAATCCGTAACTCATTAAGCTGACATTGCCCTAAATTTCCTCATTCTGGAGAACGTTTGAGCGTTGCAATTTCTAAGTTTTTCCAATAAAGGCGATGAAAACAAAAACTAAATCGGCAAAATACGCCTGTAATCATTCACTTTCCACGGCTTTGGAGCAAGGTAAACAAAAGACAGCAGCAACACGACAAATAAAGTGTAAAGTGTTAATGCCGATTGAGAAGAAGTGTGAACCATTGTGTCTGAGTCAAAGAAAGTTTCTCGTTCTGTTGCCAATATTGCGGGTATTGTCGCGATCGCTACCCTGATTAGTAAAGTTTTTGGGTTAGTGCGAGAACAAATTGTGGCGGCAGCCTTTGGGGTGGGAGCAGTGGTCAATGCCTATTCCTATGCCTATGTCATACCTGGATTTTTGTTGATTCTGTTGGGGGGCATCAACGGCCCATTTCACAGTGCCCTCATTAGTGTCCTTTCTAAACGGGATAAATCGGAAGCGGGGCCTTTGGTGGAAACGGTTACAACTTTGGTGAGTAGCATCCTTCTTGTAATCACCATTATTCTCATCGTCTTTGCTAGTACCTTTATTGATCTGCTGGCCCCAGGACTCGACACTACCACGAGAGCGATCGCCGTTCAACAATTACAGATCATGGCTCCCCTTGCCTTATTTGCAGGTTTGATTGGCATTGGCTTTGGAGCCTTAAACGCGGCGGATCAGTATTGGTTGCCCAGTATTAGCCCGTTACTTTCTAGCATTACCGTTATTCTTCCCTTGGGGGTTGCCCTAGCCTATCTTGGTCCAAAGTTAAATACCCCATCCTATGCCTTGTTAGGTTCTTTATTACTTGCAGGGGGAACAATGGTGGGGGGAGTATTGCAATGGCTTGCCCAAATTGTAGCTCAGGGAAAAGCCGGTATGGGAAAACTCCGTTTGCGGTTTGATTGGCGACTCCCAGGCGTGAGTGATGTCATGCGCGTCATGATTCCGGCTACGCTCTCGTCGGGAATGCTTTACATTAACGTTTCCACCGATCTGTTTTTCGCATCTTTTATTCCAAATGCGGCGGCATCCATGCGATATGCCAATTTTATCGCCCTAACTCCCTTGGGGATTATTTCTAACATGATCCTAGTCCCCTTTATGCCCATTTTCTCCCGTTTAGCAACTCCTGAAAATTGGCCCGAACTCAAAGTAAAGATCCGTCAGGGGATTCTTTTAACGGCCCTGACCATGTTGCCCCTCACTGCCATTTTTGTGGGCTTATCCGAACCGATCGTGCGGATTGTCTATCAACGGGGAGCCTTTAATGCAGACGCTTCTGAGGATGTCGTTCCTGTGTTAATGGCCTATGGGGCGGGAATGTTCTTTTATCTCTGCCGAGATGTGTTAGTGCGGGTTTTTTATGCCCTAGAGGACGGAAACACGCCTTTTAAGGTAAGTATTGTTAATATTTTTCTAAATGGTTTGTTCGATTACTTGTTTTATAAGCCCTTTGGCACATCAGGGTTAGTCTTTGCCACCATTGGGGTAAATGTTGTTTCAATGGTTGTTTTTATCGCCCTGCTCTATCGTCGTCTCAATGGCTTTCCCATCGGAGAATGGCTCCTGTCCTTACTGGGCTTAACGGGCATTAGCGCGATCGCGGGTTTTGCAGGTTGGGGATTTGACTATCAACTCGAAAAAGTGTTAGGAACGAGTAATTTAGTCATAGAATTAATACAGTTAGCCCTCGCTTGTGGCGTGACTTTAGGCGTTTTTGGCGTGTTAGCAATGCAATTAAAATTACCTGAAGTCAACATCTTAACGGAACGAATCACTAAAAAAATCAAGCGGTCTTAATAATTAATTAATTGAGAGGGAGAAACCGAATCCGTGTTAGATATCAAACAAATTCGTGACAATTTTAGCTTTGTTGAAGAACGATTAAATACACGCAGCAGCACGGCGGGTTATAGTCAAACCCTGCAAGAAATTTTAAACCTCGATCAAAAACAACGGGAAATTGAAAGTGCCCGAACTCAACTCAGTGCCCGTAGCAACGAAATTGGTAAATTAGTTGGCAAAAAAAACAAAGAAGGGGCCGACAAAGCAGAAATTGAAGCCCTAAAAAATGAAGGTCAATCCCTTAAAAATCAATTAGGAGAATTAGAGTCTCAAGAAAAAGAATTCAAAGCCCAATTACGCAGCTTACTCTTACAATTACCCAACTTACCCAGCGAATCCACACCCATTGGCAAAGATGAAAGTGAGAACGTTGAAATTCGTCGTTGGGGAAATGAATATTTACCAGATAATCCCAATATTTTGCCCCATTGGGAAATTGGAGAAAAGCTCGGTATTCTCGATACCAAAAAAGCCGTTAAAGTTGCCCAAAGCCGTTTTATTAGTTTAATCGGAGCAGGAGCCGCTTTAGAAAGAGCCTTAATTAACTTTATGTTAGATAGCCAAATTAACGCCGGTTATCAAGAAGTTTTACCCCCCATTTTAGTTAACAGTAATTCCCTCGAAGGAACCTCCCAATTACCGAAATTTGCGGAAGAAAGTTTTCAATGTAAAGATGACGATCTCTGGTTAATTCCCACAGCAGAAGTTCCGGTAACCAATCTCTATCGGGATGAAATTTTAGAAGCGGAACAATTACCCATCAAACATTGTGCCTATACCCCCTGTTTTCGTCGAGAAGCAGGTAGTTATGGACGGGATACGAAGGGCTTAATTCGCTTACATCAATTTAACAAAGTCGAGTTAGTCAAATTAGTCAATCCCGAAACCTCAGAAGCAGAACATCAAGCTTTGGTACAAAATGCCGAAGCAATTTTACAAGCTTTAAAATTACCTTACCGTGTTATTCAACTCTGTACAGGCGATATCGGCTTTGGTGCGGCGAAATGCTATGACCTAGAGGTGTGGTTGCCTTCTTCTGGAACCTATCGCGAAATTTCTAGCTGTTCTAATTTCTACGATTTTCAGGCCCGTCGTGCCAATATTCGCTTTAAAGAAAAAGGAAAAAAAGGTACGCAGTTTGTCCATACCCTAAACGGTTCAGGCTTAGCCGTCGGACGGACAATGGCGGCAATTTTGGAAAATTATCAACAACCCGATGGCACGGTGAAAGTTCCAGAAGCCCTACAACCCTATTTAAAACGGGATATTTTATAAATTCCTGAATTCCTAACTGCGATCGCGGGCTGATTGTCAGGATCATTGCACCCATCAGTGAAAAAATAAAAATTTCACAGCGATCGCTCTTTAACGCTTTCTATTGTTAAATTACTTGATCTTGTATGCACGATAATATACATAATATGACATGAATTTCGATTGAGATACCAACAAAAACCAAAGCAACCTCACCAAATACGGTATCAGCTTTGAGGAAGCGATCGCGCTATTCGATGATCCTGATGTTCTGACCTTTGAAGATGCTCGATTTAATTATGGGGAAACGAGGTTTATTTCAATAGGGCAAATAACGCTCAGCACTCAAGACAAGAAAGTAATCATCGTAGTTGTGCATACCCAAAGAAATCAAACAATTCGTCTCATATCAGCCAGAAAAGCCAATGAACGAGAGAGAAAATGCTATGAGCAACCATAAATTTTCACCTGAGCTATCCACTGAAGAGCGACAAGAGAAATTTCTAGCGATGTCCGATGAGGATATTGATTATTCAGATATTCCTCCCCTGGATGATGAGTTTTTCAAAAATGCTAAACGAGTTACACAACGTTCCGAAACGGAGCAAATTAGTATCAGATTGGATACAGAAATCCTTGAGTGGTTCAGGAATCATGCCCAAGAAGAAAGTTATCAAACTTTGATTAACGATGTACTACGAACCTATATTAAACATCAATCATAATAGCCAATAATTAATTGATAACTCATATAATGTGAGCGTTAGCAATCAATAACAGCGATCGCGAGTCACTCTCAACTTAAACTTAAAACCCCAGAGATTGCAGCGCATTGAGGATTTTCTCCAGATAATCATCGGGACTGTCAACCACCTTTGCCGCACTGTAATAGAGCATGGCGTTAAATCCCTGAGTATCTCCTGACACCCGAAAATCCGTTCTGACCGCGATCGCGGGGATACCTTGGCCCACCGCATAACCAAACTCCCAACAGGTTCCACTATCCGCATCCGCCCCATCCAAAATAGCAACTACAACCTTCGCAGCCCGTAAACCATTAAGACAAGTGTGATAAATTGCTTCTCCCTGTTTCCCGTTACATTCTTTTTGCGGCAAAAAAACTTGATAGCCTTTTTCCTGTAAGGCTTGACCGAGTTGGGCATTAAAATCTTGTTCCGCCTTGCTAAATAAGGGTGCAGCCAAATAAATCTGAATTAGTTCTGTCTCAGACATTGATAACGTTGGTCTTATTGGATGGTTAAAAATGAGTAACTTAGGGGCGTATTGCTTACGCCCAGGATCACTAGGTAGAGGTCAGATAGCTTTTTGCATTGAATATACCTTATTTTCCTCTAGGAGATCAGAAGCCGCACATTACAGAAGCTGATCGATCTGTTTAGCGGTTTCAAAGAAATGCCGCACATTGTCTTCGGGGGTTCCGACTAACACGCCATGACCTAAGTTGAGGATGTGGCCGCCTTTGCCTGCTTTGCGAACCGTATCAATCATGCGTTGGGTGATAAATTCGTGAGAGCCAAATAATACGCCTGGGTCAATATTACCCTGTACTTTCATCTCCAGCCCTAAACGTTGACGAGCTTCGGCCATATCTACCGTCCAATCAACACTCACAATATCCACACCCGATTTGCCCATACGTTCTAATACGCCAGCACTACCGCTAATGTAAAGAATTAAGGGGGTGTCAGGATGGGTTTCTTTGACTTGACGAACGACTTGTTGTTGATAGGGTAAAGCAAAGGTATCGTAATCTTGGGGGCTTAACTGGCCTGCCCAGGAGTCAAATAATTGAACGACTTGCGCGCCACAATCAATTTGATACCGCACATAAACCGCGATCGCGTCGGCTAATTTGCTCAGGAAACTGTGGAGAATCGCCGGTTGGGTAAAGGCCATTTCTTTAATGACTTTATAATCCTTGGAGCTTTTTCCTTCAATGGCATAGGCAGCCAATGTCCAAGGAGAACCCACAAAACCTAATACGGTCGATTGATTGCCGACTTCCTGGCGTAGGGTTTTTAAAATGGTTTTAATAAATGGCAGGGCAGAATCGGGGTCAAGGGGATGGAGTTTATCCACCTGTTCTTGGGTACGAATGGGCGGATCGATAATGGGGCCACGGCTTTCGATAATATCAAAGGGAATGCCGATACCAGGCAATGGGGTTAAAATATCGGAGAACATAATCACCCCATCGGGTTGAAAAGCTCTCCAGGGTTGTAGGGAAATTTCGATGGCTAAATCAGCATTTTCTGACCGTTCACGGAAACTCGGATATTTATCCCGCAGATCTCGATAGACTTTCATATAACGCCCGGCTTGCCGCATCATCCATACGGGGGGACGTTCTACCACTTCACCGCGAGCGACTCTTAAAAGATAGGGAGTTTCCGATGCGTCTGTCATAAATAGCTCCTATAGTAATTTTTATGCCTTTGTTAGCTTATCATTTGGGGTTAGACCTCTGGTGAGATCCCCCCCTAATCCGTCACATGGGTTCACAATCACTCTAATGAAAAATCCACTGTGGTATGTTATGGTGATAAATAAAAGGATTTGACGGAGGATTAGTCTATGGTTACTCGTTTTTGGCCTTTATCGTTAGCCGCGATCGCGCTGAACTTGAGTTTTGCCCCGACTGCAAGAGCAGACTTTTGGCAAGATCTTTTCCAGGCAGGAAATAATAGTGCCTGTCGAAATCCCACGACCCAACAACAGGCTATTGCTTGTAATCAACGGTTTTATGTGGAGGGTGAAGTCAGTCAGGTTTTTTATGAGGTTACGGGAAGAAGTATTGATAATAATTCCCTACAGGTTTTAACCAATAATGTTTTAAACCGCAATTGGCAATATAACCAAGTAATGGACGATATTATTAAGCATCACGGTGGCCAACGAGTGGCAAAATATACGAATCAACGCTTTAACCTCAATCAATTTGCCCAAACTAATCCGAATAATCCTTGGGGCAATACAACGAATAATGCCAATAATAATTACGGTGTAGGGCAGAAAGTGCGTCTGACGCAACGGGTGGATTTATTTGCCCAGCCGAATAGAAGTCAACTGATCGAACAGGTTTTTCCAGGGGAAGTCATTCTTATTTATCCCAATAGTCGTCGGGGAAATTATATCTACGCTCAAACTTTTCAAACTCAGCAAGGCGGATGGATAGAAGTGAATAGTCCAGCCACAAACACGGGAAATTTGGGCGGCGATCGCGGGGAATTAATCAAGGTTAGTGTCCCGTCAGTGATTTTAACCCAACCTGGTAGCGGTCGAGTCGTGCGGGAGTTAGCGCGGGGTGAAACCGTTCGGGTCTATTGGAATCGGCGATCGGGTAATTATGTTTATGTTGAAACAGCCGATGGTCGGAGCGGTTGGACTCAAACCTTTAAAAAATAAAGGGTTAAGCTCTGTTGAACCTAACCCCCTGGTTTGACTTAACCGAATCAAAGCATTTTTAGGATTGGACGCTATTCCAGGTCGCCGCAGCTTCCTTAATGGCTTGTTCTACCGTTTTTTGCTTCAACATAGCAGCTTGTAGATTCTCATAAATTGCCTTTTGTAATTGATTGAAGTCTTTCATCGGTGGAATTAATACTTCTGCATCTTTGAGTTGAGAGGCACTGACTTTGCGAGCTTGTTCTACGGGTGTGGTATTACCTGCTTGACTGAGTTCTGCCACATAGCGATCGAGGGCTTCTATGTTGGAAGGCAACGCATTACCCGTTTTGGTAAAGGCAAGTTGATTGTCGGCATTGGTAACGAATAAAGCAAACTTGACAGCCGCCTCCGCCTGTTTACTACTACGGGGAATCACTAAATTCATCACGGCTACATTTTTCTTGCCCGTTTTACCCGTAATTTGGGGAGCCACCGCCGAAGCCTTCGCGATCGTTGGCGCATTTTTCTCAATGGTTTTTAAGAATTCGGGACTCGAAGACAGCAAAGCAGTTGAACCCGATTGGTACAATTCCACGGCATGGCGATGACCTTGAGTCAACACTTCAGGCGGTAATAACCCTTGTTGATAGAGATCAACCCAATATTTAAAAGCCGCTAATCCTTCGGGGCTATCAAAAGCTGCTTTTCCTTGCTCATCGACTAACTTAACCCCCATCTGTACAAAGGATTCCAAAACTTCTCCCGAATCTCCTGGGGAAAAGGTGACAAAAAAGGCATACTTGCCCGTTTTATCCTTAATAGTTTTAGCAATTTTCGCTAAGTCTTCGTAGGTAGCAGGCGGTTTATCAACTCCGGCTTGTTTAAATAAATCCTGATTGTAAAAGGTGACTCTGGTGGTTAGATACCACGGAATGCCAAAACTAACATCGTTTAAGGTATTGGCCTGCCAAATTTTGGGTAAATATTGTTTTTTAATCTCTGGCGTAATTTGCGTGTTTAGGTCTAACCAGGCATTTTTCCCTGCCAATTGAGAGGCAAAATTGGGATTCAAATTAACGACATCGGGGGCGGTTCCCGCGGAAATAGCTGTAAGAATTTTACTTTGCATCGCATTCCAAGGCACATCATCCCACGCAACTTTGACCCCAGAATTATCAGTTTGAAACGTCTTAATTAAATCATTAAAATAGGGCGTAAATTGGGGCTGGAGTTGCATTGTCCAAAATTGAATTCCCCCTTTATCGGCTCCTGTTTGCTGAGTAGTTGAAGAGGGTGGTGCAGACTGGCAACTAATGAGCCAACTGGTAAGTAAGCCGAGAAGTCCCCACAGCAGGAATTGCTTAATTTTTTTGAATGTTTGCATTAATCATCATCCCCAATAAATCGAAACTATTATACGGCTTTCAATCCCTGATCGAAATTTGAGTAAAGATTAATCGCGATCGCTGCTGTTTATTCATGGCTTTCGGTTTTTATTCCCAAGTCAGGGTAATGTTTTCCGCTTCACAGTCTTTTTGGATAATTTCTAGCTTAGTTTTGCTGATTTGACCGAATAAATGAATCCTTAGTCGATGATTCGGGTAATATCGCCCATAACTTTTAACTTGCCCGATTGCGCTTTTCCATCCTTTAGTGTTCTTTACCTCTATAATTTCGGTCTTAGTTAAAATATCAATTCTTCCAGAAGGCGTTGAAACTTCGGTTTTTCCATTGAGCTTTTTAGCCAAGCGATCGCGATACCATGCTTCGGAATGTTCGGGTGGTGGTGTTGGTGCAGGTTTAGGTTGACTTCCATTAAAGGCATTAATCAGATCAGCAACCCCTCTCCTGATAACTTTTTGGAAATCGTTTGGTTTATTTTTGGGCATTATTGATAATGTTTCTTTTTCTTCTTCTTCCGTTTGCCCTTTCTTACTTTCCCCCGAATAATTTATACACTCCATAGCCTGCTAATCCCACAACTGCTCCTACTGCTGCAACGGGAGCCATTGTTACACCAACTGCGGTTCCTGCAACAGCTAAACCCATTCCGCCTAATGCAGCCGATGCACCTGCGCCAACGCCCGCACCGACCACAGCTGCACCGATTGCAGTAGCGTCTTGTTCTTCAATGGCTTTTTGAACACCATGCACCGCAGCCCCAGCAACCGCCCCCGCAGCAACGATAGGGGCCATACCGATTCCTATACCTGTACCCGCAACAGCTAAACCCATTCCTCCAACGGTAGCTGAAACACCCGCACCAATAGCCGCACCTGTTCCGATAGCAGTAGCAGCATCTTGAATGTCTTTATTTTCTTCGTTGTTTTGCTCACTCATAAGCTATTTTTCTTAATTGTGGATGTTATTTTTAATTTATCAGCTATTCAAGGGAAAATAATCAGTGATATTACCTAATTTTTTCTATACGGCTAATTAATTTGACAATGATAAACTAAGACAGTGATTTAATCGTTTATTGGTCAATCGAATGCCCACAATAATAGATATTGGAACACTCGTTACCGATGACTTACAGCAAGGAAATAATGAGAAACATCGGCCCATGATTGCAGGGACAAATACATCTGTTCGTCGAGTTGTTGTGCTTTACAAGCAAGGAGCTACCGCCGAAGAAATTACTCGTCGTCTGAGCCATTTAAACCTTGCTCAAGTTTATGCAGCTTTGGCTTATTATCATGCTAATCGTGAAGCAATTGAGACAGATTTAGCTGAAGAAGAAGCAGAGTACTGGAAATTAGCCGCATTGCATAATCAACAAGCTTAAGGAGTCACAATGAGTCAAATTTGGGCGATCGCCAATCTGGATTAAAACTAGCGATCGCTGCAAAACATTAATTTAAAGCTTCAGTGACGATTTCTTGAGCTTCTTTAAAAATGCTCTGTAGATGCTCCTCACTCTTAAAGCTTTCCGCATAGATTTTGTAAACATTTTCTGTCCCTGAAGGACGGGCCGCAAACCAGCCAGAATCCGTCGTGACTTTTAAGCCACCAATTGCCGCCTGATTACCAGGAGCTTTGGTCATTTTATCCACAATAGCATCGCCCGCTAAAGAAGACGCTTTGACATCTTCGGGAGACAATTTACTGAGTCGGGCTTTTTGCTCAGGGGTGGCAGGGGCATCAACCCGTTGATAAATGGGATTACCTAAACGTTCGGTTAGGTCTTTGTAATGTAAGCCAGGATCTTTGCCTGTTTTTGCCGTAATTTCAGCAGCCAGCAGATCCATGATGATGCCATCCTTATCCGTTGTCCAAACCGTTCCATTTTTCTTGAGGAAAGAAGCTCCTGCGCTTTCTTCTCCCCCAAAACCAAAGGAACCATCGAGTAAGCCATCCACAAACCATTTAAAGCCCACAGGCACTTCATAGACTTTGCGCCCAATTTCTTTGCCTACGCGATCGATCATGCTGCTACTAACCAAGGTTTTACCGATCGCACTGAGACCTGACCATTCTTGACGATGGGTGAACAGATACCAAATGGCAACGGAAAGAAAATGGTTGGGGTTCATTAAGCCCACACTAGGGGTCACAATGCCGTGACGGTCGGAGTCGGTGTCATTCCCAAAGGCAATATCGTAATCATCCTTAATCTTGACCAGACTGGCCATGGCGTAGGGAGAAGAACAATCCATGCGGATTTTGCCATCCCAATCCAAGGTCATAAAGCTAAAAGTCGGGTCAATCTTGGGATTAATCACCGTGATATTTAATCCGTATTTGGCCGCGATCGGTTCCCAATAAGCAATATTTGACCCACCCAAGGGATCAACCCCTAAACGCAGACCCGCAGACCGAATGACATCTAAATCAATAATTTTTTCTAAGTCATTGACGTAGGGAGTCACAAAATCATACTCATGGGTCGTAGAGGCTTTTAAAGCCTTTTCATAAGTAACTCGTTTAATACCTTGATTTTTCTGTTTTAGCAGTTCATTTGCGCGATTCTGAATCCATTTGGTCGCTTCCGGTTCAGCTGGGCCACCCGACGGAGGATTGTATTTAAAACCGCCATCGGCAGGAGGATTATGGGAAGGCGTAATAATGATGCCATCAGCCAGTCCCGTCGTTCTGCCCTGGTTATAGGACAAAATCGCGAAGGAAACCGCAGGGGTTGGGGTAAATTGGCTGTAATCGGTTGCAGTCGTTAAATAAACATTTACACCATTAGCGGCCAATACTTCTAAGGCTGTTTTTTGAGCAGGGGCAGAGAGGGCATGGCTATCCATTCCTAAAAAGAGCGGCCCATTAATGCCTTGACTAGCACGATATTCCGCGACGGCTTGGGAAACGGCCAAAATATGATTTTCGTTAAAGGTTCCTGAAAGGGAGGAGCCGCGATGGCCAGAGGTACCGAAACTGACTAACTGTAAAGGGTTTTCGGGATCAGGCTGAACGCTATAGTAGGCATCCAAAAGTTGAGTAACGTTAATTAAACTTTCACTAGGGGCAGGGGTTCCCGCTAAGGGATTCAGATTTGCTGACATGATGGCTTTCCTAAAGGGCTACTATACAGTTAACCAAATGTTTAGGGAAAACGAGCCATTAATTTTTAAACTGTCGGTTTCATCGCTGACCTTATCTCAATTTCTATTTCCAGAAGCAATCAAGACTTATGAAAATTTCCTGTATAATTTATAATTAACGCGATCAGCCATCTTGGATGGTTATTTAACAAAAAGTAATGCATTTTACTTTGAGAAAACGGTTTTTATTTAATCTTCATTTCTCCAAATCACTCCTATGACAACCACTGAAATTAAAACCGCAGTCATGAATCTTAGCAAAACGGAGTTGCTCGAATTGCTCAACTGGCTAGAAGATTATCAAGAATCTGTCTGGGATAAACAGATAGAAGAGGATATGCAATCAGGTAAATTAGATTCTCTCATTGAAAAAGCCAGAAAAGAATTTAGAGAAGGAAAATGCCGTCAACTCTAAATCACTTCACAACATCTGACTTTTGGGAACTGTATTATCAGTTACCTCCCAAAATTCAAGACCTAGCGGATAAAAATTATGCTCTTCTTAAAGAAAATCCTAGACATCCCTCATTGCACTTTAAGAAAATTTGCGGTCTTTGGTCGGTTCGAGTGGGTAAACAATTTAGAGCGTTAGGATTTGAAGAACCTGAAGGAATTGTTTGGTTTTGGATTGGCTCTCATCAGGAATATGATGAAATTTTAAAGAAAAGTAATTAGGTGCGATCGCTAATTTCATCTTAGTGTTTCAGGGGAAATCGGGAATCATAAAAATTTCTGTATAATGCTGGTTTAGATAATTAGCTAAGCAATATTTGAAAAATCTCTGTGTAATGTTCAAAAATCACAATAATTTAGCCTTCTGAAGCCGTATGCAGCAATCAGAATCAAAAATTGCGTTACTAATTGACGCAGACAATGCTCCCGCATCCAAGATTGAGGCGATCGTATCTGAAGTTGCAAAGTATGGAGTTGCCAATATTCGTAGAGCTTACGGAAATTGGAAGAGTCCTGCTCTCAAAGCGTGGGAAGAATGCCTGCACGAATATGCTATTCGTCCTGTCCAACAGTTCGATTATACAAAGGGCAAAAATGCTACTGATGCGGCAATGATTATTGATGCCATGGATTTACTGTACACCCAACAGTTGGATGCTTTTGCTGTTGTATCCAGTGATTGTGATTTTACCCCTTTAGTAATGCGAATTTTGACCAATGGTTTAAAAGTTTATGGATTTGGGGAGAAGAAAACCCCTTTGCCTTTTGTTTACGCCTGTTCAACATTTTTGTATTTAGAAACCATTGATCAATCGGTTCATTCAGAGGAGCCTTCCAAAGCTTCAGCCCATGTCAAAAAAACGGGTAAAGAGTTGAAGCAAGACACCAAGTTGCTCAGTTTATTAAGAAGTGCTGTTGCTAGCACGTTAGATGATGATGGTTGGGCAAATTTAGCAGAGATTGGGGGACATATTGCCAATCAGGCCTCTTTTGATCCCCGTAACTATGGTTATGCTAAGCTCAGTGGTTTGTTCGAGGCGATTGATTTATTTGAGGTTCAACGGAAGAATCAAACCGTCTATGTGAGAAGTAAGCAAAAAACTAGCAGTCCTCAAAAATCATAAAGCATAGGCAGTCAGGTTGTGATAAAAAACCGCCACTGAGGGTTGGGCGGTTATCTAGCAATCGGAGGGTGATATTGACTTTATGTCTTAACTTTAGGCTATGGCTAAATAATCTAGAATTATGTAGCCTAGATCACAAAATCCTGTCAAATGTCAGGGTTTAGTTGCATAAGTGCTTAGGGGTTCTTTGATAAAGCGAATATAAAAATGCTTGAAGGTAGAACGTAGGACTCTGGGTAAACCAAAATCAATTGGCATTAAGGCTTCGGGAAATTTCCAATCATTGATTTGTAGCTCACGGGGGTGTAACAGGGGAAAGTCAATCTCAGCGAGATCAACGTCTAATCCTAAGCGTTTTTGAGCCGCTAGGGTGGGCACAAGCTCCGGATCGATTTGTACAATATCGGCCATCACCGAATCCAGGGCAAATACATTGCTCGAAGCCGCTAAAATACCCAGGGGACGGGGCACCCCATTGGCAGGGCCATTACCTTCGTGGCCAATAATGCCATCTAAAATCGTTAAGTTGGGATTAATCGCCTTAGCCGTTTCCACTAACATTTCCCCAAAGCGATCGCTGTCTTTTCCCGCTTCCATGTGCCACCAGGCTTTCATTTTTCCAGGAACGCAGCCAAAGAGATTTTTAACGCCCAAAGTCAGGGTTAATTGTACATGGGACTTAATCTTCGGCAAATTAATCACCACATCTGCATCCATCGCCTCTTTGCATAAACGCAAATGGTTAAAATTATCGCTTTCGGTGGCGTAACGTTGGCCGCTGAACTCTACAATAGGCATTTCCAATTCTTCGACCCAGGGAAGATAACCGTTAGCTTCTGCAACCCCTCTAGCACTCCCAAAGGCAGGACTATCTCCCAAAAAAGGCTTTCCCCCAACAGATTGCACTAATTTAGCCACGCAATAGACCAATTCAGGACGGGTGATGCATTCTTTGCCAGGACGACCCCCTGTTAATAAATTGGGTTTTAATAACACGCGATCGCCCGCTTTGACAAAAGCCCCAATTCCCCCCAAGGGTTCTAATAAGGCTTGTAGGGAAAGGGATAAATGTTCAATTTCGTAGGAATCAGCACGGAATAAACTAACGGTCGGCATAATCGGCTTAGGTAAGGTTTAATTCAACCTATCTTACCTAGTTTCCAAATCCTTTGCCACGAGTCGTTGCAGGCAGATTGAGACAATTTTCCAGTTGTTCCCGTAGGCGGTCATGATCGAGGTTTTGACCAATGAGAACTAATTGGTTTTTTTCTTGATCTTTCCATTCACTGTCTTCTAGGGTAAACCGCTTACCACTCAGGTGGAAAATGTGGCGTTTAGGGCTTTCTTTAAACCACAAGATCCCTTTGGCGCGAAAAACAGTAGCAGGCAGCTCATTATCGAGAAAATATTGAAATTTACGAATCGAAAAAGGCTTATCACTTTCAAAGGAAAGGGAGGTAAAACCATCATTTTCTAAGTGATTGGAGTGGTGATGGTGGTGGTGATGATGCCCGTGATCGTGGTGGTCATGGTTGCATTCGGGCGTGCATTCATGGTCGTGATCGTGGTGGTGGTGATGTTCATGATCATGATCGTGGTGATGATGGTCATGATGCTCATCCTCTGCATCAAAGTAGCGATCGGATTCAAACAAGCCCACACTGAGGACTAGGGGTAACGGCACTTGAGCTTTGGTGGTACGAAGAATGCGGGCCGATTCTTTCATATCGCGGATTCTGACTTCTAGGGCATCGACATCGGCTTCATCCACTAAATCGGTTTTATTGAGAACAATAATATCCCCATAGGAAATTTGGCTATAGGCCGCTTCACTATTGAATAAATCCAGACTAAAGTTCTCGCAATCCACCAGGGTAATGATGGAATCTAAACGGGTCATATCCCGTAATTCGGTTCCTAAAAAGGTGAGGGCAACGGGTAAAGGGTCAGCCAGTCCGGTGGTTTCTACGACTAAATAATCGACTTTTTCAGGACGTTCTAAAATGTTATAAACTGCTTCGACTAAATCATCATTAATCGTGCAACAAACACAACCATTACTGAGTTCTATGGTCGTTTCACCTGTTTGGATAATCAGTTCGTTATCAATGCCAATTTCGCCAAATTCGTTGACCAACACTGCAACTTTTAAACCTTGTTGGTTCGTTAAAATATGATTTAATAAAGTCGTTTTTCCACTTCCTAAAAAGCCTGTAATGATGGTAACAGGTAAGCCGTGTTTGGGGATATCCATCGCGATCGCTGGTGCGGGTTGTTGATCAACAGTCTGCATAGTTTTATGGGGATAATTTTGCCTATTGATATGGTTCTTATGGTATCACGCCTAGTTTGGCGATCGCTACCGCCCGATAATTGATGCAGAAGGTTATAATTGCCTACTTGGGGACGTTATGACCTAGTGAATCATTGAGCTTGGAAGCATGAATCGATTTCAGCGATCGCTGTTTTTAGTGATATTAAGTGTTTGTGTCTTGTTATTGACGATTGGGATTCAAACCGAAGTGCGTGGCCAGTCTCGAATAACCGAAGGTCGAGGGGTCTGGCTAACTAATATTGATAGTGATGTTTTATTCGACGCAGATAAAACGAAAACGGGCATTGACACCCTTGCTAAGTTGAAATTTAATACCCTCTATCCCACTATCTGGAATTGGGGTTATACTCTCTATCCCAGTCAGGTGGCAAAAGCCGTTACAGGTTATGAAATCGACCCGACCGAAGGGTTACAAAATCGGGATGTGTTACAGGAAATTGTCACCCAAGGACATCAACAAAAAATGATCGTGATTCCTTGGTTTGAGTTTGGTTTCATGGCTCCTGCGGATTCTGCCTTAGCCCGCAACCAGGCCGATTGGTTAACCCAAAAACCTGACGGGAATAAGATTTGGCTAGAAGGAAAGACCCATGAGCGCGTCTGGCTAAATCCCCTCCGTCCTGATGTTCAAAAATTTATTAGTAACCTCATCTTAGAAGTCGTTCAAAACTATGACGTTGATGGGATTCAGTTGGATGATCACTTTGGTTATCCGGCGGATTTTGGTTACGATGCCTTTACTCTCAAGCTCTATCAACAAGACCATGCAGGGAAGTTACCGCCCCATCCCCCTGTCTTAGATCCCCAAGCTGATTGTGTGGTGGCTGATGCTGCTTGGCAAGAATGGGTAAATTGGCGATCGCAGAAAATTACCCAATATATGACGCAACTGTACCAACAGATCAAAGCTGTTAAGCCCGATCTCGTCGTTTCTGTGTCTCCTAATCCTCAAACCTTTTCTAAAAATTGTTTTCTTTTGGACTGGCAAACTTGGGAGCGACGGGGCTTGATAGAAGAATTAGCCTTGCAAGTGTATCGCAATCAACTTACTGACTTTCAACGGGCACTCCAAAAACCTGAAGTTCAAACGGCTAAACAACATATTCCCGTAATTGTTGGCGTATTATCGGGGCTAAAAAATCGAGCCATTCCCATGACCCAAATTCAAGAACAAGTTCAGTTCATTCGGCAGGAAAAATTTCAGGGAGCCTCCTTCTTTTTCTACGAAAGTCTGTGGAATTTAGGCAAGGAATCGCCCGCAGAACGACAAAAGCAATGGCAGAAATTATTGGCCCGTTAAGGGGAAAAAGTGTTAAATTTTTGCGATTATTTCTCTATTCGCAGACAAATTCACCGTAGAATGATACGCGATTATCCAATTAAATCCTTCGATTGGGTTCAAAAATGAAATTTCGCGCTTTTTCGTTTGGTTTTATTGCGGTATTAACATTTGGTTTGTGCCTCCTCTTTCCCCTTTCGCAAAATTTACCCAGTATTGCTCAAGAACCGCCCGTTACTGCGCCTTTAGCTCAGCCGGATCAGGATAGTTCCCTCGCTACCCAGAACCAGACGGCTCGAAATTTGTACCATCAGGGACAACTCACCGAAGCGATCGCGCTCTGGGAAAAAGTAGCTCAAGCCTATCAACAGCAAGGAAAAAGTGTTAATCAAGCCCAAATTTTAAGCTATCTGACCCTAGCCTATCAGCAACAGGGACAATGGCCAGCCGCAGAACAAGCGATCGCCGATAGTTTGCAATTAGTTGAGGCAAACCCCACAGGAAAAGCCGTTTATGCAGAGAGTTTAAATACGGCGGGAACCTTGCAACTCGCCAAAGGCCAAGCCAACCAAGCCTTAAAGTATTGGCAACAGGCAACCCAGATCTATCAGCAACTTAATGATTCAGACGGACTGTTGCGGACTCAAATTAATCAGGGCAGAGCCTTAAGAGCCTTGGGTCTTTATCCCCGCGCCTGTCAACAAATGCTACAAGCGTTAAAGCTACCGGCATCGACCTGTCAGAATTTAACCTTTGAGCAATTAACCCAGGCATTAATCGAACTGCCGCCGGAGTTAACCCCCTTACAAGTGGCAGGCTGGTTAACCTTTGGGGACACCCTGCGGGATGTGGGTCAATTGGGGGGATCGCAAACGGTGTTAGAAGGAATTTTGCCCCGCTTACCTGAAACCCAAAAAGCTAACGCGATCGCTTTCAGTTTAGGACAGACTCTACAGGCGAGTAAGGAAACCCAACTGGCTTTGGATTGGTATGGGAAAGCGGCTCAAACTCCGGTGAATTCAACGCTACAGGTTCAAGCTCAACTCGCTCAGTTACCGTTATTGATCGAACAAAAAAATTGGCAAAACGCGATCGCCCTCGTTCCCGCCATTGAGCAGATCTTACAATCCTTACCCCTCAGTCATCCACAAATTTATGCTCAGGTTAACTATGCGGAACGCTTAACGGAATTAAAACGCCAAAGCCCTTTGCAAACCGGCTTACCCACCTGGGAAGCGATCGCGACTCGATTAGCCCAAGCCCAAAAAGATGCTCAAACGATTGGAGATCAACGAGGAGAAATCTATGCCTTGGGGAATTTAGGTCAAGTTTATGAACAAACCCAACAATGGGCGATCGCGCAAAAACTAACCGAACAAGCTCTCCAGTTATCTCAAGGATTAAATGCCCCTGAATTGACCTATTTGTGGCAATGGCAACTCGGACGGATTTTAGCGCAACAGAACCAACGGGAAGCCGCGATCGCTGCCTATGCAGGAGCCGTCGAAACCCTCAAACCCCTGAGCCAGGATTTAACCGCTAATACGGAATTTCGCTTTACGTTTCAGCAAGATGTAAGCTCTGTTTATCGGGAATTTATTAGCCTCCTCCTCTCTCCCAATGCCGAAGGCGAAATCAGCCAAAGTAATATCCGCCAAGCACGGGAGCAGATTGAATCCCTCCAAATCGAAGAATTGAATAACTTCTTTCGAGCAGTCTGTTTAACGGCAACCTCGGCAGATATTGACCGATTAGATCCCAATGCAGCGATTTTATACCCCATTATCTTAGCCAATCGCCTCGCCATCATTCTTAGTTTACCGAATCAACCCCTTCAGGTTTATAACACCCCCCTTGATCCCGCCAAACTCGAAGACGCGATCGCGCAGTTACGCTATACCTTAGTAATTCGGAGCCGTCGAGACTTTTTCCCCCCTGCTCAAGCGCTTTATAACTGGCTGTTGCGACCCGTTGAGAAAAGTTTAGCCACCCAGCCCAATGTTAATACCTTAGTCTTTGTCCTTGATGGGCCATTACGCAATATTCCCATTGCTGCCTTGTACGATGGCAAACAATTTCTCATTGAAAAATATCGATTAAGTATTACCCCAGGACTACGGCTGGTAACCCCTAGTGCGATGACTGAAACTTCGACCAGAACCTTATTTGCGGGCATTAGCCAAAGCTCAGAACGATTAGGATTTACCCCCTTAAGCTATGTAAAGCAAGAACTCAAGGCAATCCAATCTCAAGTGTCTAGTAGCACCTTGCTCAATGAAGCCTTTACCCCCGAAGCCTTGGATCGTTCCCTCACCTATCAATCCTTTCCCATTGTCCATTTAGCCACTCACGGACGCTTTAGCTCTCAGTTACAGGATACTTTTATTGCTACTTGGAATAAATTGCTCGATATTACGGAATTATCCAATCTTTTAAAAGCGACTAATCCCACTGGCGAGACAGGCATTGATCTATTGGTGTTAAGTGCCTGTGAAACCGCAGTAGGGGATGAGCGGGCAGCATTAGGGTTAGCAGGGATGGCGGTACGTTCAGGGGCTAGAAGTACGATCGCGACCCTGTGGTCAGTCAATGACGAAGCAACGGCTAAATTGATGGAGCAGTTATATTCTCAATTAACGAAGCAAAACATTGCTAAATCCGAGGCTCTACGGCAGGCCCAACTGGCTCTGTTAAGCGATCGCTGGTACAAGCATCCTTTTTACTGGGCACCCTATATTTTGGTTGGGAATTGGATGTAAAACCCTGCCAGATCCTTGACCTGACGTTGTTTCATGTTCTTTCACTTTCCTAGACCCCCGTTAATAACCTTTCTGGGAAGCGCGATCGCGTTGAGTTTGGCCGTCATTTTACGAATTTCCCTGCTCCCCTACGAATCTACTGATGTCAGGGATTTTATTAGCCCTTGGTATGACTATATTGTGGCTCATGGCGGTTTTCCTGCACTAAAAGACAATTTTGCTAACTATACGCCCCCCTATCTTTACCTACTTGTCTTTGTTAGCACTTACTTGGCAAGCTTATCCAAATTAACGGCCATTAAACTCATTACTTTTCCCTTTGAAGGATTATCTGCCTTTTTTGTTTATAAACTTGTTCATTTGCGATATCCCGTTGGCAATTTATCCTTGATTGCTGCTTTCACCCTGCTTTTTTCCCCAACCTTAGTTTTAAATGGAGCCTACTGGGGACAGTGTGATGTGATCTATGCAACCGGATTATTGGGCTGTCTTTATTTTGTTAGTATTGGGCGCATCAATTGGGCTTTGATTGCGTTGGGGATTGCTTTTTCTTTTAAACAACAAGCACTATTCATTTCACCATTTTTAATCGTTCTTTTTTTTAGAAAAATGATTCGATGGCAGTCTTTTTTATGGATTCCTTTAGTTTATTTAGTGATGATTATTCCCGCTCGACTTGCGGGCAGACCTTTAAAAGAATTAGTGTCTATTTATTTTAACCAAGCAACATCTTATCAATACCTAACGCTCAATGCACCGAATTTATATCAATGGATTCCCAATGAATTTTATCGTCCTGTTGCGGCGATCGGTTTAATTATAACCCTAATTTTAATTATGCTATTAATCACTTTGGTAGTTGATTCGGAAGTTAAATTATCCCAGCCCCTCCTCATTCAATTAGCTTTAATTTCTGTCTTAATGATGCCCTACTTTTTACCCAAGATGCACGACCGCTACTTTTTCGCAGCCGATGTTTTCTCGATTGTTTTTGGGTTTTATTATCCCCAATACTTTTTTGTGCCCATTGCCATTAATTTAGTTTCCCTATTTACCTATATTTCTTTTTTTATCAGAAGTTTTATGATTCCGCCTTCCATCTTATCGTTATTTTTAGCGGGTGTTATTTTAGCCCTATTATATCTACTCAATCAAAGTTTGTATCCACCAGAGGATCAGGAAATAAAGTAAAAAATATATCAAACTGAAATAATTAGACCTAAGATACCTGCAAAAATAAGATAAAAAAGCAACGGCAGAAGCAACTTCCGCATTAAAATGCCTTCTCTTCCAACTAATCCGACGGTCGCCACTGCTGCCACAATATTAGAAACGGCAATCATATTTCCTGCTGCTGCCCCTACCACTTGCAGAGCGAGAATATTCGGTGCTAATGTACCAATCTGCTCGGCGACTCCAAACTGAAACAATGAAAACATCAAATTACTGACGGTCACACTTCCCGACACAAACGCACCGATCATTCCAATAATGGGTGCAAAAAGTGGCCATAACTGCCCCGCTAAACTTGATGCCCCTTCTGCCAGCGTTAAGGGCATACTGGCAAGCCCAGCTTCGTTAACGCCCGAATTAATGAATACTTTCGCCATTGGGACTGATGCTCCGATCGCCAGTGCTGTAGCCACTAACTTTCGAGCAGCCCCTACACTTGCCCGTTGAATTTGTTGGGGTTTCATTTGATGGAGAAAATAGGTGACAGCCACGGTAGCAATAAATAAGGTGCCAGGCAAAAATAATGGCTGACTACTAATGCTGACGGTCGTTCCGAAAATATCGACAAAATTGACTTTAACTGACTGTAGCCACTGACGAAAGGGAAGATTCCGCAATCGAGACAGCACCAAAAAGAGGCTAACCAAAACATAGGGAGTCCAGGCTTTTATGGCCGTCATTTCAACCATTTTATCGGAAATTTTTTCGGAACTTTTACCATTCCAAGGCGACGGCCACTGGTTTCGGTCAGGAAAATCCCAAATTTCCTTGGGCGTTAAGAAACCTCGCTTGGCAGCAGGAATAACCACCATTAATCCCACCAGTCCCCCAAGAAGGGAAGGAAATTCTGGCCCGATCCAAAACGCCGTCAAAGCGTAGGGAATGGTAAATGCTAATCCTGCAAACAGAGAAAATCCTAAAACGGGTAGAGCATCCCGCCAGGATTTGCGATCGCCGAACTCGGTAGTCAACATCACGGTTAACAAAAAGGGAATAAATATACCGATAATCGCCTGAACCAGTCCCGTTTTTGTGCCAATATTGGCAAGATAGTCGGAAAAACTTACCCCTAATCGGCTAATTTGTTGATCTACTGCCGAGGAGCCAGACAACCCACCACTAACACCGATCAAAATGGGTGTTCCAATCGCACCAAAAGCAGAAGGGGTCGTCTGAATAATTAGGGCAATGAGAACGGCAGCCATTGCAGGAAAGCCAATCGCCACTAACAACGGTACGCAAATAACCGCAGGGGTTCCAAAGCCTGATGCTCCCTCAATAAAACAGCCGAATAACCAAGCAATTAAAATCGCCTGTATGCGACGATCTCGTGAGATGGTCAATAAACTTTGACGAATTTTAGCGATCGCGCCCGATTCCTGCAAGGTATTAAGCAATAGGATTGCACCAAATACAATATAAAGAATCTCACAGGTCGTAACCCAGCCTTCCAGGGTAGAAGCGGCAATCTGTAAAAAAGACATTTTCCAGACCAATAAACCGATGATTGCAGTGACTAAATAGGCGATCGGCATGGCCTGGGTTGCTGGGCGATTGGCAATTACCAGCAGAAAAAAAGCTGTCAGGATAGGAATTAGGGCAAAAAGAGAATAAAGGGCCAGTTGCATAGAGGCTAATTTAATAATTTAATTTAGTGCTTTCATTTTGCCTGGGTTCATTAATCCGTAGGGATCAACCTGTTTTTTCAATGTCAATTGCTCAGGATTAATATGCCCCGATCCGCCTTCTTCGATGGTATAAACATGGGGATTGGCAATACTGGCTCCTTGGGATTGATGATAATTAATAATTTCGTCTAATCGTTCTTCTGTTGTAAAGCGAACTAGGGGTAAGCCTGCGGGAATTGCCTTACCATTGACTTGTAAAAACTCTAAATGAATCATCACTTCTTCGCCAAAATATTCATAGCATTGTTCAACCTTTTCGGGTGTCCAATAAAAGACTTGCAGATAGGTCAAGCTGGGATCAATGGCACGGGCTAAGAGGGTGGTATGATTCCAGTTAAATTCTAATAAGTTAACACCTTTGCTGTCTTCTTGGCTTTGATAGGTAATCTGTCCGTTATAGTCTTTCACTAAGCTTTGAACAGCCGCTAAATCATATTGAGAAACAATTAATAAGGCACAGGATTTTGGGGGGGAACAATAATCTTTTAAGGCCGTAAAATATTGCGGAATCGGTGCGGCATGAATCCCTACTTGTTTTTTGACAATACCACTACTGTCGCTTAACGCCTGCCCAAAGTTAAGAGCATTTTTAAATTCCTCAAACGTCACAATCATTTCTACCCAAGGATAGGTCGGGGCTAGGGCAATATCGAGTTCTGTGATAATGCCATTGGTTCCATAGGCATGGATCGCCGCTTGGGTTTCATCGCCTTGTAATTCAATAATTTGGGGGGAATCTTCTAAGGTAACTAACCGTAATCGTTGCACATTGCCGCGATCGCTGATCATGCCATAATTCACCGATCCCATGCCCACACTGCCGCCCCCGATAAAGCCCCCAATAGTTGCGGTGCGGTAGGTAGAGGGAGCCATGCGTAATTCCCAACCAATTTCTTTAGCTTGCTTATCAAAAGCTGCCATTTTAACCCCAGGCTCGACTCTTGCCCGACCAGGTTGGAGGTCGAGAATTTGATTCATGGCACTGAGATCGAGAATAATCCCGCCTTCTAGGGGAATACATTGGCCATAGTTGCCTGTGCCTGCACCGCGAATGGTCAAGGGAACATGGTATTTAACGCAAATTTGAGCAACGGTGATAACTTCTGCTTCTGTGGTCGGACGAACGGCTAAATTTCCCCGTTTATCCCGAAGTTGGCGGTCTAGGACAGGGCTGAAATGGAAATAATCCAGGGAAAGTTTTTCCAATTGTTGGCGATCGCTAATCACCGTTATATTTTGGGCGATTAACGCCTGTTCAATTTCTGGCCAAGGAGCAAGGGAAAGAGTCATAACTTTACTGTTGCGTTTCTTATTACCTTAATCCTGATTTAAAACTTGATCAATCTGTTTATAAAGAAAATCGCGAGCGGCTATTATCTAAGACCACATCAGCTTGGGTTATCTTATCGGCTAAGGGTAGTTGATTCTGAATCCGCGCGATCGCCTTTAATTAGAAAAGCTTTGAATTTTGAAAACGAATTATAATATAGCAATCCTAAACGATTTGTAACAGATATAATAGAAATGAGAGAGGGACAAAAGTAAAGGGTTAAAATCATGAACTTGATAGAAGAGCTAGATGATTTTCTAAAAAAGACAACAGATGCGAGAG
>JAYKGY010000054.1:0-4363 GCA_035285545.1 Snowella sp.
TTATCAATAAAAAATGCCTGTTTTCCGTACATTGCTTGAGCCGGATGCAGTGAAAGTTGCACGTCCGGTTCTGAGGGGGGAAGGGAGTGGTAACGCTCCCGACCTACCCGACCCCCCGCTAGTCCAAACTGGTTCAGGAAAATAGGATGAGCAAATATACTCCACCCATGAATCACTAGCGGCTGATTTACAGACAAACGTATTCATCCTCGTCAGCGAGTGGTGCATCCAGATCCAGATCAACTTCAGCAACCAAGGACTGAGCACGGCTTACTAAATCAGAGCTAATTGCTTGCAAGTGCTGAGGATTTTTTTCGATATCTTGTGCAATAAAATTTAGAAACTGCCCAAGTATCGGATCGCTCTCTGTTTTGTCAGCACGAGAAATTACGACCTGACCGTTAGGCTGGATGGCGTAGGAGATTTTATCACCCTTATTCAAGCCCAGTATTTTGCGAATGGGATCAGGAATTGTAGTCTGATAGCGATTGGTAAGCGTAGATTCTGAGCATGGAACTGATATTACAGTCATAGCAACTTCTAAACTTATTGGTTAAACTGCATCTTCAAGGTAATGCAAATGCATTGTCTCGTCAAGCGTGACATTTCTGGTTTGGGGTAGCTCTTTCTATACTGAAAGACTGAAAGCTTCTTAGCGATCGCCGTAGAAATAAATTGCTCAATAGAAATTCCATTCATTAACGAATCCTACAAGATCAGCGATCGCAATAAAAATGAATTAGATCGATGTGATTTTGATACAATATTTTATAGGAAATGTAATAATTTTTTCTATTAAAAGTATTACTTAATATTTTTTATTATCAAAAGGCTATAGAGGATAATAGGAATGACAAATGTTGTAATCAAGGAAAACTATGCCGAGATACTGGGAAGTTTTGGTGATTTAGAGTCAGCGATTAATTTAGCAGTTCAACGTTACACCATCGAAAAAATTACGGCTAAAATTGCTGAATTAAAGCAAAAAAATCTTAATTATGAAATAAAGTATCAGGTGGATTATCCTACTTTTTATCAAAAAATTCAACAGGATGAAGATTTTATTAATTATCTCGAAAATAAGATAGAAAAGCTCTGGGAGGTTGATTTATCGGATTGGGAATTTGCCTATCGGGGAATAACAGATTGGACAGAAAAATTACAGATCATTTTACTTGCTTAGTTGAACTGGCTAGGGTTCATTTTGAAGCTGTTGAATATAACATTGATAGCACTCCTCAACGAATGATTTTACGTTTAACGGCGACCTATAAAAATTACAAAATTGTGGTTACTGAATTATACAGTGATCAAGCTTTTCAATATCGTTATTATGTTTTAGAAAACCAATTTGTTAAAGCGGGTTTTGATAATGCACCTGATCCGCGTGCTATTCGTCTGAAGTATGGAAAAATTGGTCAAGAACATTCGGGAGAATTGGTTTCGCATTTACATTTGGACGATAAAAAACAATTGGTTTTAACTGAGGTCATGAGTTTTGATGATTTTCTTACATGGTTATTTAATAATCTCTAATTATTCCCTTTTATCGCTAATTTTTGAGCTAGTATAGTGAAATTTCAGGGCTACGTCGAGAGTTTTTCAGCGATCGCCGTAAAGATAAATTGCTCAATAAAAATTCCATTCATTAGCGAATCCTACAAGATCAGCGATCGCACTCAACTGATATGGTCGGTGTGCAACGAGATTGTTAAATTGTTGTGCTTCACAGATCGCTTATGATCAATATTATTCTCGCCTATCTAAAAGTTTAAGCTATGTCACTCGCTGAGTTAATTCCTCTGGTCAACAATCTGAGTCAGCCAGAAAAATTATCACTCTTCAAACTCCTAGTCACACAAATTCCAGATGCTGAACTACAAGTCATCTTCTCAGCCTCGGAGTACCCAATTTGGTCACCCTACGACGCAACAGAAGCTGCAAACATTTTAATGAAGATGATTCAGGATGACCAAGAGGCATCTGCTCATGCCTGATACAGTTGAGTTTCCTTTTTCTGACGATGAAGCATTACCCACAATTCCTATCCTTCTAAGTTATGCAAACTCTTTTATTTCTGCGAATGCGCTGCTGGATACAGGGTCTACGGTCAATCTCTTACCTTATGATATTGGGTTGCAATTAGGGGCAATTTGGGATGAACAAACTGTTCGCTTGCCATTGGCTGGAAATCTTGCAGGAACCGAAGCACGGGGATTATTTGTGTACGTTCAAATTGGAAATCTGGAACCGATTCGTCTAGCATTTGCTTGGACAAAAGCTTCCCAGATCCCCTTGATTCTTGGGCAAACAAACTTTTTTCGTGAATTTGATGTCTGTTTTCAACGATCGCGATGTACGATTGAAATTACTCGATTTTAATAAGGGTTAATGTGTTTCGGGCGAAAGCGCACTTTTGGTTAGTGTTGATAGAGAAAAGTAATTCTGCTGTTCCTGTTATCGATCCATCCCACATGATCAGTGATTGTATTGAAAATCTTGGTGATCGCCATAGAGATAAATTGATCGATAAAAATTCCATTCATTAGCGAATCCTACAAGATCAGCGATCGCGCTTTCGCACTTTGTTATACCAACGCTTACTTTGAAAGCGTAGCCAAAAACTCTTCTGGTAATATTGCGGGAATTGTAGAAGCCACAAAATCAGGTTTATTTCGCGTCACAATAACTTCTACACCTGCGGCCTTAGCTGCCTCACTGGTCACAGCATCTTCAAAATCCGTCATTGAACTTTGCAACGCAGCCCTAATGACTTCATCGGTCACATTGGCAATCTGAAGATGATGTAACAACCTTGATAAAAGCTCTCGTGCTGTTTCGCTACCAACTTTGCGGCGCAAAATGTAGAAAATATTAGTCACAGCGTGCCCTGCCACATACCCTTGAACTTCTGGCTGTGTCACCGTGTTTAATGCCTGTACAGAAGCAATAATAAATGGTTGTCGTTGAGCTAGGACATCCAGCAAAACATCACTGTCAAATAATACCCGTCTCAACTGTACTTCTCCTCTAGGTAATCCACATAGGAATCTGTAGGTTCTTCTGTACCTAAATTAATGATTCCAATTAGGCTTTGAGTCCAGGGATTAAGCTCCGCAAAAGAATTCACATTTGTTTTTGATGGACTCAGTATCAGGGTTTCCTTTTGGATTGAACTCAATAACGACTGTACTAAATGCCAGCGATCGCCCACAGGCAACTGTAACGCTTGATTTTGTATTTCTTGTAATGTCATAAGCCTTTTATCAGCAACTTTACGATCTATTGTAAATTGCGGCTGTTCCTACCCTCAGTGACGGACAAAAATATCTCTAATCTTTACTGGAAAAGGTTTTTAGCTTCGCGATCGCCGTAGGGATAAATTGATCAATAGAAATTCCATTACAATTCGCCAGATCATACAAAGTTTCCTATGAATCGTCAGAAATCTAAACAGGACGACAAAAAGGCGCGTTACATTGCATTAACTTACTCTACAAGATCAGCGATCATACTATCTATCTTGTTGTGGGATTGTTGGACTTGAGCGGTAATCCACAACTCTCGCAAAATGCCCGAAATTTTGGGGAGTAACTGTCAACACTAAAGCCTCCTTCTAGAATATAGTCCTCTTGCATTATAAGCATCCATCTTATGGTTGCCTTCCATGTTGGTGATCGGTGGGATATCTCAAACAATGCTTCAGTTATCGCTATTTTGCAATTGCCATACCAATGATCTGATTTTTCTGAAGACTTCATTTCTTGGTCAATGTTTAACTGATTCCATTTTAGAAAGAGTTCAACGGCCTGAGATTCACGGGTGGACTCTTGAGTAAAGGAGAATTGCCGATAGCTGAATATCAAAGCAACTACCGCCACAAGGCTTGCGACTATTGTTGATATATTCGCTAGAGCAGATAGCTGGGTGCTTGTCATGAGAAAGACTGATATGCGTTGAATGGTTTGGTGTTGCGCTTTATTATTGAATATTTCTAATAGGTGAGCACTATATAGCAATCCTAAACCAGTTGTGTAAAAAAGCCATACTCGTGAATTTTTGGAAACTCAAATACTTGACCATCAGCAAAAAACTCAAACAACCATTTAACCAACTTAAAGGAATGGCAAAAGCGATAGAATTTTCTGACGAAATTTTTAGTCTGTAACCAAATATCTTCAACGGGATCTTGTTCAGGAGCGTTAGGAGCAAATCTTAGACAAGTAATTTGCCAGTCTGCTGCCTCTAAATCTTGATTAACTTGACTAAGATAATCTTGAAATTCATGGGAACGATGATAACTGGCTCCATCCCAGATTGCCGCTATTTTTTGTCCCTCTCTTTTCTGTTGTAAATACTTTAA
>JAYKGY010000055.1:0-9929 GCA_035285545.1 Snowella sp.
AAGCGGTTAATGCTTTACCTGAAAACTTATTAGATTTATATCCAGAGGTCTCTTGGAAACAAATTATTGGTATAAGAAACCGACTAATCCATGAATATTTTCGGATTGATCCTGAGATTATTTGGGCGGTTACTGAACAGGATATTCCCGAACTTCGCATAGTAATTTTTAAAATGTTAAACGATATTAAAAAGGGTTGATCATGTCTTCTTTACCATCTAGTTTTCCTGCTAACATTCCTATTTTGCTTGATGGTCGGCCTGTGGAAAAAATCACGGCTTTTTTGTTTGATAAGGGGGGTAATGATGACCCAAAACCATTATTAGCAAATGCTGGAAAAAGTTTTATTGGTAGTTACGTTTTAGGAATGGGGTTTACCTTTGATGATTCTAACCCTGATGCAACGCCTATTGCTGAAATGTACCGTCTAATAGACAAAAATCCTAAAAATGCTGAGGTGATTTTTCCCTATATTGGCGGTGAAGAAGTTAATAGCAGTCCAAGTCATAAACATCATCGTTATGTAATCAATTTTGGGGAAAGATCCGAGGATGAAGTAAGAGACAATTATCCTGATTTAATGGGGATTGTAGAGAAAAAAGTTAAACCCGCACGATTAGCCCAAAATCGGGAAATTCGAGCAAGATACTGGTGGCGATTTGGTGAAACAACTCCTGCATTATTTAAGGCGATAGCCAACTGTGATCAGGTATTAGTCATTGGATGTACAGCTACTAAATATTTAGGCTTTATTTTTTTAGATTCACAGAGAGTTTTTAGTCATAAGCTTGCTGTTTTTGCTTTAAGCAAATTTTCAAATTTTGCCGTTTTAAAATCGAGAATACATGAAGTTTGGGCGATCTTTTTTGGCTCAACACTTGCAGAAACATTAACTTACAATCCTTCTGATGTTTTTGAAACCTTTCCCTTCCCCAAAAACTGGGAAACCGATCCCACCTTAGAAGAAATTGGCAAAACCTACTATGAATATCGCGCTGCCCTCATGGTTAAAAATAATCAGGGCTTAACCGATACCTATAACCGTTTCCACGACCCCAACGAAACCGACCCCGAAATCCTTGAATTGCGCGAACTCCATCATCAAATGGATCAGGCTGTTCTCAACGCCTACGGATGGACAGACCTAGAACTTACCTGCGGCTTTGCCCTCGACTACCTCGACACCGAAGAAGACAACCTTCCCCCAGATGCCCAAGAACGCATCCAATCAGGCGATCTCTTTTTCTCCACCGCAGACGAAGCCATCAACTTTGATAATTTACTACGGACAGGCAAACGTAAACTCCCCTGGCGTTATAAATGGCCTGAAACTATCCATGATGGCATCCTCGCTCGCCTCCTCGACCTTAATCAACAACGTTACGACGAAGAAATCTTAAGAGGAAAACACGCCGAGAAAAAAACCAAAGGCAAAACCCGCAAAAAATCCCAACCCAACACGCTCCCAGGAATATAACCCTAAAATAGATTGAAAAACCGTTAGATTTTATTAACTTACAGGAGATAAAAATGGCTCTTGACATCGAAACTAAACAACGATTAATGGAAAAAATTCAACAACTCCCCCCTCAACAAGTCCCGACCCTTGAAGACTTTATTGACTTTCTTTATTCTCGTAATCAAACCACTGATCAAAACCTAGTTCAAGCATCAGCCCGTTTAGCAGAAAATGCCTTTGCTAAAGTCTGGGACAATCCAGAGGATGCCGATTATGACAACCTATAAATTCGGTGAAGTTCTTTTGCTTCCCTTTCCATTTACAAATCAAACAACTACCAAAAAACGTCCTACTATTGTTATTAGTTCACTTGAATATCATCAAACAAAACCCGATCTAATTGTTATTGCTGTAACTAGCCAAATTCGAGAACCATTAGCATTCGGTGAAATGAAGATTGAAAAATGGTTGGATGCTGGATTAATCAAGCCTTCTGTAATCAAACCCATCATTACTACAATTGAAAAGAACCTGATCATTAAAAGTTTAGGTAATTTGCAATTAAGCGATTTACAAACTTTACAAATTTTATTAAAGCAAATTATTTTGACTGAATAAAAATGTGAATACAAAATTAGTCGAATCTTTAGCCGAAGCAATCATAGCATTACCCAAAGAAGACTATGATCTTTTTCAAAATACATTAATCGAAAAAATGATTAGAAAAACTCCAGGCGTTAGTGGAGGTTATGCTTGTATTCGAGATACACGAATTGCAGTTTGGACAATCATTTCCCTAGCAAACCAAGGGGCTAACGAAGAAGAGTTATTAACTGATTTTCAAGGTTTAACACTTTTTGATTTATTAATTGCTCAAAAATACTATCAAATGAATAAAGAAGAAATTGATGCGCTAATTGTATCCCACCATCAAGAGGAAGATTGGGATGTTTAGATTTTATTCCAATGAAAACTTATCATTTATCTTAGTCAAAGAATTACGAAACTTAGGACATGATGTTTTAACTTCCTATGAAGCAGGGAATGCCAATCAAAGAATTCCCGATGATCGCGTTTTAGCCGAAGCAACGATGGATAATCGTTGTGTACTAACATTTAATTGAGATGATTTTTTGAAACTACATCGTAGTGGCATTGAACATTCAGGCATCGTCATATTTAAAGACGATCGAGACCGCCTAGCTCAAGCATCAATATTACATGAATATTTAATAAAACAAGAAGCTTTGCAAAATCGCCTGATTCGAGTTCTCAAACAGAACCAAAAAGGGTTAAATCAGCCTATTTTCGTTATTAAAGAGTATCAACGATAAAGTAAATTCTTACCGATGAGCGAGTCTATAAAATTAGATTTTTAATCTGCGATTAATCAATTTAATAAAATTTAACAGTTAAAGCTCATATAATACTTTTCTTGCCAGCAGACTAATGATAATCTACAATTATCATCAATTAATACAAAAAATTCGTGACCACTTCTGCTCAGGTTCGTACCGAACTCGTTGAAGCTCTCCAACTAGATCTCATTGGCCCCACACCCGATGATCTAGAACGTGCCCATGAAATTTTGCCCCAAGCTCCAACTAAATGGTATCTCACAGGTTTTCTCGCCCCCTTTGGTTCTCCTGTCGAAGTGAGATCGGATGATATCGGAGATGAAGAACTCGATGAGCAAGCAGGGAATACCGCCAGCGAAGATAACGCCGTACCTGAAACCGCCGCTGCCCGTAAATCAACCTTTCCTTCTTCAATGGGGCTAAGTTTCCTCATTTCAGAGCAGGTATTAACACTAGAAGCCAAGGTCTGTTGGGGAGATTATTACCCTATTTATCCTGAAGAAGACGAATTATCACCAGAAAGCGAAGAAGAAGACAATAAATCTAAAAAACAACGCCAAAAAAGCCATTGGCAACGAGTTCCAAGAGCCGCAAAACTGATCATTCCGCTTTCGACGATAGCCCAACAGAAAAAAATTGAAATTCCTGAAAGTGGGGGTCTTGCCCTTGTTATTGCCAATCGTCCTGTTAGATTAAACCAATTTACAGAAGGGACTCGTTCTGTCTCTGTTTTTCTGGTCAATTATCGTGCTTGTTCAATGGGCGGAGAACGGGATTCTAGTTTTATTTTTCAAGCCAGTCTGACTTTAAACTGCCCTGAAGGTTTTATTCCCCGTTCCGATCTCAGGGGAAGTGGCAGCATTGAGGAGGATGACGCGATCGCAAGCCTCCAATACCGTCATGACTATGAATTCGTAGTAGGTCATAATATTTCTGCCGTTGCCGAGTCTCAAGACACAATTTGTACCAAAATTGCCACGACTTGGATTCCGACCGCCGAGGTTCCCAGGGTTGCTGCTGCTTCTATTCCAGATGTGCAATTAGGCATGGAAGCCCTAGCTAATGCGAAAGATGCGTCTACGATTCGGCAGATGGTCGGGCCAATGGTGACAGCCTATGAGTCTTGGATTAAGGAACAAAGCAAAACGCCTCTCGATACAGAAGCGGCTAAAGTTGCCCATAAGCTCCTCCAAAGTGCAGATCGCGCTAGAAAACGGATTGTGGCGGGACTTGATGCCCTAGATGATCCTGATGTCTTAGCAGCTTTTCAAATTGCGAATCGGGCGATCGCGAAAGCACGTTTACAACAACTCAGCCAAGAACAGGGTAAACCCCCCGAAGAAATTATCGAAATCCCAAGCTGGCGACCTTTTCAACTTGCTTTCATCTTGCTGAATCTAGTAGGTATCGCTAATCCTGAACATAGCGATCGAGAAATTGTCGATTTGCTCTTCTTTCCCACTGGGGGCGGTAAAACAGAAGCTTATTTGGGACTAGCTGCCTTCATTCTCGTACTGCGACGCTTTAAAAATCCAGGTATCCAGTCTGCTGGGGTAAGCGTTCTCATGCGTTATACCCTGCGATTATTAACCCTAGATCAACTAGAAAGAGCATCTCGTTTGATCTGTGCCTTGGAATTGGAACGATGGCAGAACCCAAAATTGGGAACCTGGCCCTTTGAGATTGGCTTATGGGTAGGACAGAGTACAACCCCGAATAAAATGGGCAAAAAAGGAGATAAAGATGAGTATTCAGCCCGAAAGAAAACGCTAGATTTTCAGCGAAATGAAAACAGCAATCCTTCCCCCATTCCCTTAGAAAGATGCCCCTGGTGTGGCAAAGAGTTTGAATCCATCTCTTTCCAATTACTGCCCAATCCTGATCAACCCAAAGATTTACGAGTTATTTGCAGTAATCGTCGTTGTCATTTTCGCGGCGATCGTTCCTTACCCATTGTGGCTGTAGATGAATCGATTTATCGTCGATTGCCCTGTTTTATCATTGCCACAGTCGATAAATTTGCCAACTTACCCTGGGTTGGGCAGACAGGAGCTTTATTTGGCAAAGTCACCCACTATAGCGAAAGGGATGGATTTTCTGGCCCTGCTGATGCAACTCCCATTGGTAAGCCGCTGTCAAATTTCTTACCTCCGCCTGATTTGGTAATCCAAGATGAGTTACATCTCATTTCTGGCCCCTTGGGGACAATGGTAGGACTTTACGAAACGGCGATCGATAGTTTGTGTTGTCGTTCCCAAAATGACCAAACGATTCAACCTAAAATTATTGCCTCGACTGCAACAGTAAGACGAGCCAACCGACAAATTCAAGCCCTTTTTTGTCGGAGTGATGTCGATATTTTTCCGCCTCCTGGCCCTGATCGTCACGATTCCTTTTTTGCAGAAACTGTTTTTCCTGATCAATCCCCTGGCCGTCTCTACGTTGGTATTGCAGCCCAAGGAAGAAGCCTCAAAGTCGTTCTTTTAAGGAGTTATCTTGCGCTGTTGGCTGCGGCTCAAGAAGCTTGGGAACAATCAGGCGGAAACAAAAATTCTCAAAATCCCGCTGATCCCTATATGACCCTGTTGGGATATTTCAATTCTTTGCGAGAATTAGGGGGAAGCCGACGCATTGTTGAAGACGAAATTAACGCTCAATTGATTAATTATGGAGTACGAAGACTCCGTATTGGAGAATCTTCCAGCCCCTTCAGTAATCGTAAAATCGATGATGAGCCAGAGGAACTAACCTCCCGTGTCAGTACCAATAAAGTCGCTAATACCAAACGTCGTTTAGCTTTGTCATTTACGGAAAAAGAGCGTGTAGATGTGGCCCTCGCCACCAATATGATTTCCGTCGGTTTAGACATCGTGCGTTTAGGATTGATGGTTGTATTGGGCCAACCAAAAACCGCCGCAGAGTATATTCAAGCAACCAGTCGTGTCGGTCGAGACGCTAGTAGACCTGGATTAGTTGTGACCCTTCTCAATATTCACCGTCCCCGCGATCGCTCTCACTACGAAAGATTTCAAAGTTGGCATACCAGTTTTTATCGATCCGTAGAAGCGACGAGTGTTACTCCTTTTTCTCCCCGTGCCTTAGATCGAGGACTTGCTGGAGTAACCGTTGCCTTGGCCCGTCTTAGCCTTCAAACCCTAACCCCACCTTTAGGGGCTTCTAAAGTCAGTGAAATTCGCCCCGAATTGGACACCATTGTAGATACTATTTATCGTCGTGCAGAAGGACATAAGAAGCTACTGGCCGAGGAAAGTGAAACGCTAAGACGGGAAGTTCGAGCTAAGGTGATTGACTTACTTGATAGCTGGGAACGTATTGCAGAGCGTGAAAAACGTATTCAATACAATAAACAAGAAACGAGTCTTGGTGGATCTGCCGCTCTACTGCTTGATGCCCTAGATACGCAAGCCGAGCAAGCTTCCCAAGAAGAACAAAAATTTAAGGCTCAACGAAGTCTTAGAGAAGTAGAACCCACGGTCAATCTTTGGGTTAAGGATTCAGCAGGACAACTCCTTGAGGAAGAATCAGTATGAAATCAAAGGGAACACCCAAGCCTGATGGTGAAATCCGTCAAAGTCAACTATTAACAACTTTTGGGGCAGGAGCAATGATAGACCTCCCCAAGCACTCTGTTATTATTTCAGGACTGCCTTACTGGAAAGGCGATCGCCGAGCCATTAGGGAAGATCGGCTTAGAAATAAAGTCATTCAACTGCTCCAGTGTGACGATATTAAATTTTATACACCCCCTAGAGAATCCCAAGATTATCAAAATCAATTTACGGGTATTGATGCCTTTATTTTTCCTCGATGGTTTTTGGGACAAGTTGATCGCACATTTGTCGCTAATGGCAAAGAGTATCGAACTCGGCCCCTACTCACTTGGGGAGCAGTCAAAGGAGGCGCAAGATTTGATGGAAAAAGGATTTCAGTCGTTCCTGTTCGCTTTGTTCAAGCCTGTGTAAATGGACATTTAGACGACATTGATTGGTATGGGTTTGCTCATAAAAACCCTAAAACCCCTTGTCGATCCCAACTATGGCTAGATGAAGGGGGTTCTGGAAATGACTTTGAAGAAATCTTTGTTCGTTGCGAATGCGGAAACGCTCGTCGTCCTTTATCTCAAGCAAAACTTAAGGATTCCAAAGTATTAGGTTATTGCCAAGGAAAACGCCCCTGGTTAGGAGATAACGGGCAAAATACCTGCCATGCTCATAAAATTGATAATAATGGCAATCTCATCACTTTAGATGAACCTGAATATAATCGTCTCCTAGTGCGCTCTGCCAGTAATGCTTACTTTAGTCAAACATTAAGTGTTATTTCAATCCCTGATTCAAACGAAGCGTTGAAAAAAGTTTTAGATAAATTTTACGAAGGCGATCTTGAATATGAAGAAACACAGCAAGATTTGATAAAAACCTTTAAAAAACCAAAATATGCAGAGCTAACCAAGTTTGGCATTCCCGTCGTGTGGGCAGAAATTGAACGCCGAAAACAAGGGCAAGTCATTGCTGATAAAAGTATAAAACAGGTGGAATTAGAGGCTCTATTGGCTTGTTCCGAGGAAATGGGTAAAGACTCTTTTGTTCAGAATGAAGATTTTGATGCTTGTGCTTTAAAAATGGACAAACTTGATCCCCAATGGCATCCATTTATTGATCGAATTGTCCTAGTTCATCGTTTGCGAGAAGTCATAGCCCAAGTTGGATTTACTCGCTTTGAAGCTGCCATGCCCAATATTGAAGGAGAACTAGATGATCTCGCAATTAATGTTAGAAGAGCAGAGCTTGATTTCGAGCCTCAGTGGGTTCCTGCCATTGAAAATAGAGGAGAAGGCGTATTTATTTCCTTTCGTAAAACCAAAATAGACGAATGGGTCGAACGTAACGCTGTTAAAGAAAGAGGAAAAAATCTAATCGATGGCTTTCTTAAATGGCTTGATAGTCGAGGAATACCCAGAGATATGGGGCGTTTTCCAGGAATTCCCTATGTCATGCTCCATTCATTGTCTCATTTGCTTATTACTGCCGTATCTTTAGAATGCGGGTATGCCGCAAGTTCAATTCGGGAACGAATTTATGCCAATGACACAGGCTATGGAATTTTGCTTTATACAGGCACATCAGGCTCTGAAGGCACATTAGGAGGACTGGTTCAAGTAGGGAAACAAATCGAACAACACCTAGCCAAAGCCTTAGAATTAGGACGATTGTGCTCCAATGATCCTGTTTGCGCTCAACACCAGCCTTCTAATGACGAAGAGGATAGATTTCTTCATGGTTCTGCTTGTCACGGTTGTTTACTAATTGCTGAAACCTCCTGTGAACGTCGCAATGAATTCCTAGATCGTGCCTTGGTTGTTAATACAGTCGAAAACTTTGAAGCTGAATTTTTTCCCGATAATATTATCTAATGTCCTGTTTCCACCAATTAAGCTATCCTGCACTCCTCAATTTAGCCAAAGCTCTTGAGAATGGCAGATTAACAACTCCTATTTATTCGTTCAACCTTGCCCCCTATACTCCCTCTAAGGTATCCTCTGAGGTCGCCATTGAATTAGAAAAACTTTGCTCAATGGGAATGACGGAAGCTCATATAGCCCACTGGCTAAAGCTTCTCGCGGAAGAAAGATTAGCTTCTCAGCATATTAGCGATCAGATTGATCTTGTCTGGACTGGAGAGGAATTATCAGGTGCAGAATGCAGAGATACTTCAGTTGTTGTAAAAGAGCTATTCAAATCGGCCCAGTCTAGTGTTTTAATTGCCAGCTATGCCATTGATCGAGGTAGGAAAGCACAAGAATTATTTCAGGTTCTTGCCACTCGCTTGGATAATGATCCCGAACTACACGTCAGAATGTTTCTTAATGTTCAACGTCCTTACAAAAATGGGGATTCTGAGCTTCTTTTACTCACAAAATTTGCTCAGACGTTCAAAAATGAAATCTGGTCAGGGCAACGGCTTCCTGAAGTATTTTACTATCCGCGATCGCTTTCAAAGGAAACAGGGCCAAAAGCTTGCCTTCATGCAAAATGTGTCGTGGTAGATGAAGAACGATTACTCATTACTTCCGCTAACTTTACAGAAGCTGCCCATGAACGAAACATAGAAGCAGGTGTTTTAATCGCAGATCCAATAACCGCTCGATCAATACGAAGTCAATTTGAGACGCTGGTAACGAAAGGTATTTTTAGACGTGTTCCAGAACTGTAGAGTTTGATCAACAGTCAGACGACAAACCCATTCCCTATTATCAAATTAGCTTAATTAAAAAAAGAACATTGCATTTTGATTTCCTCCACTCATATCTCTATTACGATTACGCAACGCCCAAGAGATTTACAATCTCAATTCCCCTCTCTATCTACCCAAACAATACAGTCAGAATGAGAGTTTACAAGCGTTGATAAAGGCGGAAGCACAACGACAAGCAACGCAATCTACCGTTGATGACTGTTTACGTCGTTTAGGCTGGGATTTACCTCTGGATTTTTAAGATTGGTTCAAAGTATACACCATTCTAAATTTACGCCCTGGTGGGTTGTTGTTGTCTAAGAAATCCTCAAAGGATAACAACCTTAATCCTACGTCTTCAAATTGTTTTAATTCGCTTTGAGTTAGGGCAAAGGGCGGTGTTGATGTACTTGGCTCTGATTCATCTCTGCCGCGTGTTATTAAAAGTAATTGACCCGATGGGGCTAAGAATTGGCTAATTATCGCTATCGCATTTTTTCGAGATTCATTAGGAAGAGCCTGTAAGGTATAGCATTCAAAAATTAGGTCAAATTTCCGCAGCCATTCTTGCGGAGCATTGAATAGGTCAACCACTTGATAGGAAACGGATGAATTAGGAAAACGTTGTTGACAGACGGTAATGGCGGTTGGAGAAATATCAAAGGCAATTACTTTGAATCCGAATGAGGCTAAATATTCAGCATCGTCTCCATAACCACAGCCGACAACAATGGCTGTTTTACCCGTTCCTGTTAATGATTGTTGGGATGCCCAGTCTACTAAGTTAGGATTTGGGGTCAGACGCGCCCACGGGACGGCATCATAGTTATTGCCTGCTTCGGCATAAAGGACTTCAA
>JAYKGY010000056.1:0-59213 GCA_035285545.1 Snowella sp.
TAATCGTTTCCGAGGCATCCTTATTCGATGGGCCAAATCTTCTCAATCCTACTTGGGCTTTATTCAGATTGCTGCTTGTTTGATCATCGGCCGCAAACTTCTCACATTTTTCGGATAGGTTCTTAGAGGTTTATTAATGAAACCGAATTTTGAAACCATGACCCGACAAGAACTTAAGGCTTATGTTTTAACTCATCGAGACGATAAAGAAGCCCTTGACCTATTAATGAGTCGTCGTAGTCCTGATTCGGAAGCGGTCTGGTATGATGCTTCTATTTCTCTTGACAAAACAAAGGAGATCTTACGGAAAAAACTTCAGGGTAAACTTTAAGACTGTTTTACAGATTACTCGGCGATCGCGCTATGAAAATTGCTAAATTAAAACAACGCTTACAACAAGATCGCCCGATGACTAGCATTGAGTTGCGATTACCTGAAGATGTGGTAGGGGACTTAAAAAAGGTAGCGGCAGTGCGTGAATTTCTGGATTATCGTGCGTTGATGCAAGCTTATATTGGTCAGGGATTACGGGCGGATTTAGAACAGCTTGAAGGTCGTTTGCAAGTGGCTGATTTAGTGGAGAGCTTAAAACGTCAAGGAGTTACAGAGGAGACAATTTCTATTGCACTAGCTGAAATACAATAGTTTTGAGATGAATGCGAGGAATCAGTTTTAATCCTGACTCAGCGTTAAAAACAGTTTTACGGATTGCTGAGGTATAAAAAGCTAAAAGTTAGTTAATTTAGCATAAATACCAATAGGGGATGTTAGATTTTTTTAACTTAACCTGTCTTTTTACAGAAATCTTATGCCTAAATGCAGCAAATGCGGTAATGAAATCGAATATCGATATATTAATGGTATTTGTAGACCAATACATATTAATTCGGGTTGTATAGGCGATAAAAAAAGCTCTTTTGGACAACAAGAAATAAAAAAAGAGCAGAATACGTTTTCAAATAATGTTGTTACATCGCCCAGACCAGAAGCAAAAACTTATCCTCAAAAATGTTTTTGGTGTGATGATATGGTTTATCATTTTACACATGGTTATGGCGATTATGTTCTATTTGATAGCCTTGGATGGCCGTGGCAAATTCATGAATGTTGGGAAAAATATTATCAAGGAAAAGGAAAAAGAAATTTTTTAGAGATAGAAATGTTAGAGGCTAAATCTCAATTAATTAAGGGAGCAATCAATCAACTACATTGTGAAAAAGAAGAAATAACGGAATTTAATATTGCTACTAAACTAGGCATTACTGTTGATCAATTAAAGAAATCCTACAAAGATGTTTTGAAATATGAAATTGCAACACGTCAATTTCAATGTTCATTGTGCCATAGCAATGTTTGTTTCCATACTAGTAATGGAGAGTTTGTTATTTTCAATCACTTGGGTGAACCTTGGGAAATTCATGAATGCTGGTTTCGGCTTGGTGAAGAACTAGAACAATTAGAACTTTTTGACTTATCAATTCTAGATTTTAAATCTCGAATAATTAAAGGAGTAATTAACAACTTATATCGAAACAACGAAATTCCAACTGAAAAAAATGTTGCTGAAATATTGAATATTTCTATCAAAGAATTTAGATTAGTTTACAAGGGTGTCTGTCGACTCTCTGGAAATAGAATTATTTTAAAAAAAGATATTAATATTTTAGAGCATTGATTGCGTGCCTGAGATTCGTGAATAACGCACTTTTTAACTTTATTTAGGCATAATCACGTTCAAGCCTTTCAAAAAAACGCGATCGCTGAATAGTTGCATACAGGGTTAAGTTAAAATACAGTCATAATTAAGCTTTTTCAATGATAAATACACTTGAAGTTAGAAACCAACTTAAACAATATATTGATCAAGTGTCTGCACAGGACTTTAAAATCGTAGGGGAAATCAGAGAACAATTAAAAAGTATTTTATATCAACAAAAAACTCCTCTCTGGTTATGAAAGGAGCTTCTAAACGCCACAGTTTGTAAACTTTAAACAAAAACCTAGAGAGAAGCCGTAATTACTTCTTTAGCTTCTGAAGATTTTTTTCGATTTTCTAAAGCAGCATAAAGACGATTTAAGGCACTCAAATAAGCACGGGCCGAGGCAACGATAATATCCGTATTGGCCGCATAACCCGCATAAATTTTATCTTCATGGCGTAGGCGAATGGTAACTTTCCCTAATGCATCAATGCCTTCCGTAACTGATTTAACCGAGAATTCGATCAACTCGTTGGGAATATTGACCACCCGATTAATGGCTTTATATACTGCATCTACGGGGCCTGTTCCAATCGCGGCATCCATTAATTCTTGACCGTCAGGAGTGCGGATAGTCACCGTTGCGGTGGGTCGGGAATTGTCGCCACAGGAAACTTGCACCAACTCTAAGCGGAACATTTCAGGCGCGCAACGAATTTCATCATTAACGATCGCCTCCAAATCCCAATCGGTAATTTCCTTGCGTTTATCGGCAACTTCTTTAAAGCGTAAAAAGGCGTTATTCAGTTCGGTTTCGCTGAGTTCAAAGCCCAATTCCCCTAACCGAGTACGGAAAGCATTACGGCCTGAGAGTTTACCCAAGGTGATCTGATTGTGGGTTAACCCGATGGATTCCGCATCCATGATCTCATAGGTCAACTTGTTCTTAAGAACGCCGTCTTGGTGAATGCCCGACTCATGGGAAAAAGCATTGGCTCCCACGATCGCCTTATTGGGTTGGACGACCATCCCCGTTAAATCAGAAACCAAACGAGAGGTATTGTAAATTTGCTTGGTGTCGATATTAGTTAACGGTTCGGTAGATTCAGCAGGACGGCCTAAAAAGGGATTGAAATAGGCACGCCGCACATGGAGAGCCATGACCAATTCTTCTAACGCCGCATTACCTGCCCGTTCTCCGATACCGTTGATGGTACATTCTAATTGTCTGGCTCCATTTTTTACCGCTTCTAGGAAGTTGGCAACGGCCAAGCCTAAGTCATCGTGACCATGCACCGAAATAATGGCTTGATCAATATTGGGTACATTTTCCTTAATGCCCCGAATCAAAGCTCCAAATTCCCCAGGGGTTGTATAGCCAACGGTATCGGGAATATTAATCGTCGTCGCCCCTGCCGCGATCGCGCGTTCTAGGACTTGATACAAAAATTCCGGATCACTCCGTCCTGCATCTTCCGGCGAAAATTCCACGTCATTCACAAAAGATTTAGCATAGGCCACCATTTCAGGCACAATTTCTAAGACTTCCTGACGGGTTTTCTTCAATTTATAAGCTAAATGAATATCAGAAGTTGCCAAAAAAGTGTGAATACGAGGCTTAGCAGCAGGTTTTAACGCTTCAGCGGCCGTTTGAATGTCTTTCTGAGTGGCTCTGGCTAAACCGCAAATGGTAGGGCCATTTTCCGTGCCAACGGTTTGGGCAATTTTTTGAACCGCTTCAAAATCCCCAGGGCTAGCGTAGGGAAATCCTGCTTCAATGACATCAACGCCAAGTCGGGAAAGTGCGCGCGCGATCGTCAGTTTTTCTTCAACCGTAAGGGTTGCACCAGGGGATTGTTCCCCATCTCGTAGCGTGGTGTCAAAAATAATGATTCGATCTGGTTGGGTAGTCATATGCACTGTCGCACTTCACGAAGAAGAATGATTAATATTTTTAAATTATAGAGTTTTCCTTTGATAGTCAACTATCACAACGGAACAATCTCTATTTTTGTAAAAAGCATTGCTGAAATTGCATTGATTTTTTGCATCCCCAGTTTTGGTCTTACTCGGATTGCCTAAGCTAAGCAGGCAGAAAGTGCGATCGCTGTCATTAAAATAACAGAAATTATTTTCACCCTAACCGTTGGCTAAGTTTAAAAAACTTAATGTATTGTGATTGAAATATCTGTTTTTTCCTGCTATCGTGCTGATCAAGCATCCGATATCATTAGCGCGATCGCCGTTAAATCATCTATATTTTTTTAAGAATTTGTATATTTTGGGAGGTTAATGTGGCTGGTTCCGAATATTCTAAACAATCACGCTTGCAATATATTATTGAAGAGTTTCAAGACGACTTACTAATGGAAATTGAGCCGTTGTTATTTTCCAATACTAAGCCAGAAGAAATAGAGCGCACAATTAATGCTTTTATTGATAAATCTAAATGGAAAGGGCTGTTACCTCAAGACAAATTAAACTTTCCACCAACTGCATTAGAAAAATTTCAAGGCACAGTCGATCAAGAAGTAGCCACAACCTTAAGGACGACAGGCTGTTTTTATTTAGGTCGCTGGCATTCGTCCTGCCCTGTTTAAAATGCATTAATTTTTCATGACTCTTCATTGTCTTTGCCGCTGAAATATCAATTCTATGTAATGGCCTATTAAGGTAAAAGGCAAGGGGGTAGCCATCGAAAGTATTAACGAATAAATTATCAGGAAAGATTTATCTGTTAGGTATTAAGAAAAATCAAGAAACCGAGAGATAGGGGTCAATAATATATTGAACTTGAGTAAGGAATGCGATATTATGCAACGCTATCTTGACTAATTGCAGTCTTTCCTTGCCTTTAAAATTATTCAATATCATTAGATGTCTTTTTTTCAAAGCTATTGGCTTAAAGTTCCTGTCTCTCTGGCAACGATGTGGTTGGGAATATTGGTTGGGTCTAGGTCTGTCTTCGCCCAACTTCAACCTGATAATACCTTGGGCCGTGAAAGTTCGAGCGTTAGTCCAATGAGTGGAACATTAAGCGATCGCATTGATGGAGGAGCCATTCGGGGCAGTAACCTATTTCACAGTTTTTCTGAATTTAATGTGGGGGAAGGTCGAGGGGTTTACTTTGCTAATCCAACGGGAATTTCCAATATTATTAATCGAGTTACGGGAAATCAAGCCTCTTCAATTTTAGGAAAACTAGGGGTATTAGGTAGCGCGAACCTATTTTTAGTCAATCCTAATGGCATTATCTTTGGCCCCCATGCGTCCCTCGATTTAGGGGGGTCTTTCGTAGCAACAACCGCCAATGCCATTCAATTCGGTAATCAGGGGGTTTTTAGTGCGACCAATCCTGATGTTCCTCCCTTATTAACTGTTAATCCATCGGCGTTTATTTTCAATCGATTACGCCCAAGCCCAATTAGTTTAAATTCCACCAAAGACCTTGCAGGACAGCGTATTGATGCTTTTAGCCCAACTGGGACGGCAGATACCTTTGGATTACAAGTTCCTGATGGTAAAAGTTTGATTTTACTAGGGGGAGATGTCAATTTAACCGATAGTCAGTTGAATGCCTTGGGTGGTCGGGTTGAAATTGGTAGCTTAGGCGGAACGGGTACGGTTGGATTAAATATTAATAATGATGCTCTGAGTTTAAATTTTCCCGATAATCTATCCTTAGGTGATATTTCTTTGTCTAAAAGTAGCCGAATTTATACCAGCGGCGATCGCGGCGGATCGATTCAATTCACGGGAAATAATATTCGACTCCTAGAAGGCTCTCTTTTATCGGCTGAAACCTTTGGAGCCGAATCTGGCGGTAACATCACTCTCAATGCAACGGATGCGATTGAAATTATAGATATTCCCCCTCCAGACGCTTTTTCAGCAAATATTACAACCATCACCTATGGAACAGGAAATGCGGGAAATATTGCCTTGACCTCAAAACGCTTTCTCATGGAAAATGGAGCGCAAATGCTTTCTCTTAGCGTCGGAGAAGGAGATGGCGGAGATATTAGAATTAACGCTTCAGAATCAGTCACTATTACAGGATTTGATCCCACTAGCCTTCCTTTTAGGATCCCGACTGCTATCGTCAGTGCGGCTGGTGCGTTCGGGAAAGCAGGCAATATTGTCATTGAGACTAAAGACTTAATTCTGAGTGATTACGGATCGATTAATGCGTCTTCCGCTTCTGCTACGACAGGTGAAGGAAATTTTGTAGCAACAGGCTCTGGCGGCAATATTATTATTAATGCCTCTAATTCCGTTTCTATTTACGATAGCAATCCAACAGTTATTCTTCCTACTACAGGAAAGCTAGAAAATATTACGGGTATTAGTGCTTCAACCTCTTCCTTTGGCGATGCGGGAAGTATCACGATTAATACAGGAACCTTAAGGATTAAAAATGGAGGAGGAATTACCGTCAACTCGGAAGGAGAAGCATCGGGATTAGCAGGAAATTTGACCATAAATGCCACCAAAACACTTCATCTAGATGGGGTTAACAGTTTAATAACCGCGCAAGGTTTAGGTTTTCGTCCTGGCGGAAATTTAAGCTTAAAAACAGAACAAATGACTCTTTCAAATGGCGCACAAGTCAGTGTTACGAGTCCTCAGGGTCAATCAGGTAATTTAGACCTTAATGTGGGATCGTTGCAAGTTAATCAGGCTCGTATTACTGCCTCTACCGAAACAGGGCAAGCTGGCAATGTTAATGTCAAAGCGACTAATTTAATTGAATTATCAGGCAATGGCGGCTTATTAGTTGAAGCCAGTAACGGCGGAACAGCCGGAAATTTAACGATTCAGACAGGAGATTTGAGGGTTCAAAACGGCTCAACGGTAACGGTTAGCAGTCCTCTGGGTCAAGCGGGCAATTTAAACATCTACAGCAATCATATTTTTCTCAATAATGGTTCATTGACGGCAGAGACAGCGAAAACAGGCGTTAACGGAGCTAACATTAATCTGCAACTGGGCAATTTTTTGCAAATGGAGAATGAAAGCTTAATTTCTGCGACTGCAACGGGAACAGCGAACGGGGGTAACGTTACTATTAGTAGTCCGACGGTGGTAGCTCTGTTTTCTGGGCCGAATGGTAGCGATATTATCGCCAATGCAGAACGGGGCCGTGGGGGCAATATTATCATCAATTCCCAGGGCATTTTTGGAATGGCGGAAGGTCGGGCGATCGCGGGCAATGGAAGCAACGATATTGATGCTAGTTCAGAATTTGGGGCACCAGGGGAAGTTCAACTCAATACAACGATTAATCCCACGCAAGGTCTGACCACCTTACCGGAAACGGTTGTTGATCCCAATACCTTAGTGGCTCAAAATGCGTGTCGTCGCGGAACGGCGAGTCAATTAACCCGTGCGGGGAGAGGGGGATTACCGCCCAATGTGTATGAAGATCTCAATAGTGCGGCTATCCAAGTAGGATTGGTTGAACCGGCAGCCACTAAAGTTACAGAATCTGGGGTTTCTCCGCCGCTTTCTCAAACGCTTTCTGGGAATCCGTCCCGCGATCGCGCCATCACACCGGCTCAGGGTTGGGTTTTTAATCAACGGGGGGAAGTTCTGCTAGTGGCCTATGATCCAACGGCGATGGGAACTCAACGGATAAAACAGACAGAATCCGGTTGTCCTATGCCCTAGCCCCCCTCAAACGGAATTTTATTGAAATGAAGCAAAGAAGGAAAGCAATGGGAAAATATCTATCGATAACGCTTAAAACCGTTTTCAACGGGAGCCAAAGATTGGCAAAAAGTTTATTAAACCTAGTCTCTGTCAGAAAATCTCGTCTTATTTTTCTGGGGTGTTTTGTATCGGCCCTAATGCTTCCGCTGTTATTTGCGCCGGTCACTGGGTCAATGCCCCTGAGTCAAGCCTCAACAACGGAATTAATTACTCAAGGAAAAACGTTTTATCAAAATCAACAATTTGAACAAGCTAAAAACACTTGGGAAAAAACAGCTCAATTGTTTGCCAATCAAGGCGATCGCCTAAATCAAGCCATGGCTTTAAGTAATTTGGCCTTAGCGCAGCAACAACTAGGACAATGGCAAGCGGCCAATCAGACGATTTTCCAGAGTTTAAATTTATTAGAAAATCAGCCCCAAACCCCAGAACAACAGCGTATCCTCGCCGCAACCTTCGATATTCAAGCCCAGGGTCAACTCGCTACGGGCCAAGCAGAAGCCGCCGTCAACACCTGGCAACAGACCATCCAACTCAATGACGCGATCGCCAATCCCGTCGGTGTCATGCAAAGCCGCATCAATCAGGCCCAAGCCTGGCAAGATTTAGGGCAATATCCCAAAGCCTGTCAAGGATTACTGACGGCACTAGATCTGAAGGCTTCAGAATGTCAAATTTCTCCCGCTCAATTAGAAAATCTTCCCCTCTCTCCCTCGGACTCCCTGCAAATTTTGGGTTTACGCAGCTTAGGCAATGTTTTACGGATGACGGGACAAACCGAACAATCCCAACAAGTCTTATTAAAAGCCTTAGATTTAGCTCAAAACATAGCCTTAAAAAACGAAATTTCTCAAATTTACCTGAGTTTAGGGAATACCGCTAGAGCCTTGGGAAATAAAAACAGCACAACCCAATCCAAGCTTGTTCCCCCAGAAGGGGTTTCTTGTGTTCCCAACCAGCCCCAGAATGAAAAGTTTCCCTACTATCAGCAAGCCGCCTCCTGTTATCAACAAGCGATCTCCCAGGCTTCTCCCTTCAATACCGTCAAAGCCGAGATCAACCTGCTGGCCCTATTGACCCAAACCGAACAGTGGAAGGAAATCCCCACGTTAATTCCTAACATTCAGTCGGATCTAGCTAAGCTTCCTGTGAACCAAGCGTCACTAACCTCTCAACTGAAATTAACCCAGGAGCTACTGTGTCTCCAATTGTTGAAATCAACCCCGACGCTCCAACGCGGTCAACTAGCGGCTTTGTCTCCCGTGATGCAGCAATGTCCGGCATTCCAAAAAATTACTCAAATTAAAAATCAAGAAGACCGCCAACCGTCTCAAAGTCCTCCCCTGACTCGCACAGTACAGTTTCTGAATACAGAGGCTCTCGCTTCTGCAACGCTTCCTTCTTTTCAGGAAATTGAGCAAAATACAATGCAGGTTTTCAGACAGGCTCAACAGTTGGGGGATAGGAGAAATGAAGCGGATGCCCTGGGTTATCTCGGCGCGATCGCGCAACAGAAGGGCGATTACCCACAAGCAGAGAATTACACCAAACAAGCATTACAACGCCTTTCAGCTTACTATTTTCCCGCTAGTGCCTACCGTTGGCAGTGGCAGTTAGGGCGACTCTATCGCCTGCAAAATCAAGCGGATTCTGCGATTAATGCCTATAACCTCGCCTATCAAACCCTCCAATCCCTGCGTCAAGAAATTGTCACCACCAATCCCGACATTCAATATACGTTCCGTGATGGGGTAGAACCTGTTTACCGAGAATACGTGGATTTATTATTGCAGCCAGAGAATCCCGACCAAGAAACCTTGAAAAAAGCCCGTGACATCATTGAATCTTTACAGTTGGCGGAACTCAACAACTTTTTCCAGGAAGCCTGTCTAGAAGCCCAACCCCAACAGATTGATCAGATTGATCCCCAAGCCGCGGTGATTTACGGCATTGTCTTACCCGAACGCTTAGCGGTTATTCTGTCAGTCCCGAATCAACCCCTGCGGTATTATGCCACGGCTCAAAGTTCCCCTTCGGCTCAAGGCGGCGCGATCGCGATCGAACAAACGGTGGATCAATTATTTGCCAGTCTTAATCCTTTTATTGCTAGCCTTGACCCCTTAGAGCCAAAACGGAATCTTTACAATTGGTTAATTCGTCCCGCCGAAGCTGATTTAGCCAAAAGTCAGGTTAAAACACTGGTATTTGTTTTAGACGGAGCCTTACGGGGGATTCCGGTCGCCGCTCTCCACGATGGCAAACAGTATCTCGTCGAAAAATATAATTTGGCCTTAACACCGGGCTTACAACTGTTGAGTGCCCGTTCTCTCTCCCTCAAGCAATCTACGGTTTTAGTGGGGGGATTAACGGAAGCACGTTTAGGGTTTGATCCTCTGCCGAGTGTAGAAAAAGAGGTCAAAGAGATTGCTTCTTTAGCGTCTGCCAAGGTGTTACTCAATGAGACCTTTACCCGCGATCGCCTAGAAAGCCAGATGCAGAGGCAAGATCAAGATTTTCCGATTGTTCACCTGGCTACCCATGGACAATTCTCTTCCCAAGCCGATCAGACCTTTTTAATAACCTGGGATAAACGCATTAACGTCAAAGACTTAGATACGTTGCTCCGAGAACAAAATCAACTGACTCGCAATCCTATTGAATTATTAATTCTCAGTGCCTGTCAGACTGCGGTAGGAGATAAACGAGCGGCATTGGGCCTTGCGGGGGTAGCCGTGCGATCGGGAGCCAGAAGCACTGTCGCAACGTTATGGGCAATTCAAGACCAATCCACTGCGGATTTTATGACGGAATTTTACCAGGCGATTAGTAACCCTGAAACTAGCAAAGCAGATGCCCTACGCCAAGCCCAACTGGCCTTACTCCGTTCTCCCCAATATCAACACCCCTACTATTGGGCCCCCTTTGTCCTCATTGGCAATTGGATTTAGCAAAAATAAACATTTTAAGTCAGGGTTCATTAACACCCTGCTCCCAATGGATTGGTTCCCAGACTATAGATTAAATCATCTGAATTGGCTTGGATTTGGGAATATTCATAGATTCCTGGCGTTGGATAGAGCACAGTATGATTAGGTGTTTCTTTGCTATTATTTTTTCCTAGAAAAACAATCTGAACATAACAGTTTCCTGGACTGACAGATGTTAGATCATAGTCATACATGGAATCAAAGGGAACTTTACCGCTTGATTGGGTGTAAAAACATTCAATCCCAGATGGTCGAATATTCCGACTAGTATCAGCAGGAAAATTACCTTTTTCCATCCGAAAGGCCAGTAATTCTTTCGCCAGACATCCCATTTGACTTTTGGCTTCTCCGTAGCGAGCCTTATCAATCGTGGCAACATACGACGGAATCGCGATCGCGGCTAAAATGCCGACAATAATCGTCACAATTAAAATCTCCAGTAAGGTAAATCCCGAAAACAAAGAACGAGAAGTTAATTGTTTATTTTCGAGAACCAACAACCGATACAGTAATTGTCGATAGGGGGATTGACACATCATCTTACCGAAGTCAGCGACAGGAAACAGCCTGATGCCTTGATTTAGTGGGATTATGCCCCAGATTAAATCAAAATCTATCCCGTAATTTCTCGGATGTTATGGGTATTTTTTAGAGCTAACTGGGTTGCTTGCCGTATTCAATTTCTGATAAAATTGCGGATCGGACTTATATTGCCAAAAGGAGGGTTATCATGTCCCGTCGATGTCAACTTACAGGGAAAAAAGCCAATAATGCCTATGCAATTTCCCACTCTCACCGTCGTACCAAAAAATTACAACAAGTAAATTTACATTGGAAGCGTGTTTGGTGGGCAGAAGGGAATCGTTGGGTGAAATTACATTTATCCACGAAGGCGATTAAAACCTTAGAAACCAAAGGTTTACAAGCAATGGCGAAAGAAGCCGGAATTAATTTAAATAAGTTTTAATTTAGGAATGGCTTTAAGTTTGGGGGTGAAACGTACTTGTGGTTTCGAGAAAAATAGATTTGCCCCCCCTGCTTAGGGTTTGCTCATTGGTTGATTTTATTTAAGGTTGTTCAAAAAGTTATTCAAATGATTCGGGTAAGCCCCAATATCTCGCTCTTTCCTTTAGCCAGCCTGATTTTTTCCATTCATTAATCGCTGCATTCACCATTTGTCGGAGTCCCCAATATTGCATTCCTTTGGGCATAACGACGGCTAAGGCTTCTTCTGATAACTGTACGGGGAGGATGTGATAGGTGGGATATTCTTGCACCCAGCCGGTTAGGAGACTTTTATCGGCGGCAAAGGCATCAATTTTTCCTGTTTCCAGTAGTGAAAAGGCTTCTTGATAGGATTGTACGCCAACTAATTGGGCAGTGGAGAGGTTGGATCGAATAAGGGCGATCGCGTCCGAACCGTTGAGAACCCCAATGGTGCGGTTTCGTAAATCCCCTAAAGTTTTGATTTCGGGTTGATTACTAATCAGACCAATGCTATCGAGGTAGTAATAGGGGCTAAATTCGACTAAACGGCTACGGGAATCATTCACGCTGACTCTCGCGACGACTAGATCCACTTTATTCTCTAATATCAGTTGTAAACGCGCTTGATTGGTGACGGGTTGAAGAGCGATCGCGTCTGCCTTCCCCAAAATCGATTGGGCTAACCGTTTGGCAATGTCAATCTCAAAACCTTGTAAATTGCCTTGAGCATCCTGAAATCCCAGGGGTCGTGTATTATCTTTCACCCCGACAATTAATTTTCCCCGTTGAATAATTTCGGACAGTTCTGCCGCGATCGCAGGGGAACAAGGGCCAGACAATCCCATGGCCAAGCCAAGGGCGAAAGCCATTACGTTCAAATTCCAAAATTTAGGTAAAAAACGAGTCGTGCCGAAGTGAGGGTGATCATCGAGTACCTGTGCCATAAGCATTAACCTAAATAGCCCTATCCAAGTATTTTAAAAGCATTCCATCCCAGTTAATTCACCAAGTCAGTGAAAAAAATCGCCATAACCCCCCAGAGAACGCCCCAGGCAAGTTACAGCAATTAAAAATTAGGAGTCAGCACAATTGAGGAAATCGGTTAAAATCGGTTAACTGTTAACGGAATCGTCTCCCCTCAAACGGTTCAAAAGAAAAAGCAAACTAGCTGTTTCCAAAAGAATGAGTCTGGGGTCTAGATCCAGCTAGCTGCTGTAAACGAGGAATCGGGATACTCCACCCTCAACCGACCAATCCTGAACGCAAAGCTCGAACCGCAGCTTGGGTACGGTCATCAACGCATAGCTTATTCAAGATATTACGAACATGGGTTTTAACGGTTCCAATGGTGATGTAAAGCTTATCGGCAATATCGGCATTATTACAGCCTGCAACGATCAGGTCTAAAATTTCCAATTCCCGCGCCGTTAAAGGCGTATTTTCTAAGATACGTTGATATTCGGGTTCACTCGCTTGGATTGTCACTTTGGCACCACTGCCCCCCACCGTTTCGACTTCTGTTACCGTTTCCATCGCAGGCGTGAGTTGTCGAACATAGTACAACACGATATTGGCGATCGCGGGATCAATCCAAGGATTCCCTTTCTGGGTAGAGCGGATTGCTTCTGTGAGCTTATCCACATTAATATCCTTCATGCAATAGGAATCAGCCCCAGCGGCAAAAGCAGCGAGAACAGAGTCCTGACTTTTGTGCATTGTTAACATCAAAATTTTGGCCGTTGCGGGATCGTCGCTGGCATGGGTTTGTTTATAACGTCCTGCTACCTCTACCCCATCAATATCGGGCAGCCCAATATCTAAAATGGCCACATCAGGCTTGGCACTGTCTAAAAGTTTTAGTCCTTGTAGCCCGGTCGCGGCTTCTCCTACCACTTCGAGATCTTCCACATGCCGTAGGGCGGTGACAAGACCAATGCGGGTTAAATCGTGATCTTCAATAATAATGATGCGAATCTTATCCATTGGTTTAATCGTTCATTCATTTAAGGTTTATAGGGATAAATTCATCTATAACATCGTCCTAAACTTTACTATAATTCTATAACTTTAATCATTTAAGGTTGAGTCTTTTAGCATTTGTAAAGGCTTAATAGATAGATTTTCTATAGGATTCAAGGGATTTTAATCTGTCTTGAGGGTGAGCTTTTGGCTATCTTTTTTAAAGTATCAAACTTATGCAAAATCTTTTGACTGACAGCAGGTAGAATTACCCAAAAAAGAGGTTTTACTGAATTTGTTAAAGATTGACCCATTAGTAGTAGAAGACTTATGACTTGAGGGTAGGGAATACTTCCTTAAGCAGACAGGAGATCATCAACCGACGGGATAGCTACGCCTAAATTCCTATTCTTCTAAGAGAGTAGATCGTTTTTATGAATTTTTTGTGAATTGAGATTTTTATGAATTTTTAATGATTGGAACTAAACTGATGGATGAGGGTTAAGATAAAAATGCTTAACGATAGGCAGTTCCCAATTGAGTAAAAAATGTCCCGATTCCCAAAACTCAAAACCATCAGATAAGCCTATGATAGCTTGTTCTGAATATTTCAAGTTATATGACTATCATGAAGGAAATACATTTGCTTTTCTCAATCCTAATTTTCGACTATTCTTCCCTTAGTTTCAGCTGGGTTTGCCTCTGAAGTATTTGCCCGACTTATGAATGATGAACAGCAGCAAGCCGAATAAGGGAGGATGTCGTGATTAACGAAAACAAAACAACGAAAACGGAGAAATTGTTTGCTGGTGGTGGGGAAATGGGGGAACGAATACAGTCCTATGATTGGGCGCGATCGCCGTTAGGAACTGTGGGGAGTTGGTCTGAAAACTTAAAAGTAATGGTTCGCCTCATGCTAACCTCTGGTCAACCGATGTTTATCTGGTGGGGAGAAGACTTAATTCAGCTATACAACGAGGCCTATAAAATGCTATTGGGGGATAAAGATCCCTCCGCTTTCGGGCAATCCGCTGTCTCCGTTTGGCAAGAACTTTGGGAACAGGTAGGGCCAAGGGTCGAATCGATTTTCCTCGACTCCGGCGGAAATAATGGACTGGTATCGGCGGTATGCGAACGGAATCAGTATTTAGAAGAAACCTATTTTCAGCTTTCTCTCAATCCCATTAAGGATGAGCAAGGAGAAGTCAAAGGCATTTGGGGCATTCAAACCGACCAGACCCAACGGGTGATCGGAGAACGTCAGTCGATGCTACTCCATCGATTGGCCATCCCTCCTGAGGAGCTAACCACGCCGATAGAGGCTTGTATGTGGAGTTTGGCCTGTTTGTCTACTAATTCTCAGGATTTTCCCTTTGCGCTGATCTATGGGCGAGAGGAAACAGAGGGTTACTGGTCATTACTAGAATCCTACGGCCTTGAGCCAGGACAGAGCCTTGCTCCCCCAACCATTGCCTGGGAGGATCAATCGCTTTGGCCTTTTTCCCAGGCGATCGCGGCCCAGCAGCCCTACATTGTCAGCTTACTCGATAACCGTTCTGAGCCTTGTTCCAAAGGAGCCTGGCCGATTCCTCCTCACCAAGCCGTTGTTATTCCCCTAGCCCAATCCCATCAAATCTCAACTCTCCCTTGTTTAGTAGCCGGGTTAAATCCCTTCCGTCATTTAGATGGGAATTATCGCCAATTTATCGATCGCGTCGCGGCCCAAATTTCTGCCCATCTTATTCATGCTCAAGCTCAGGCCAACTTAAAACTGGTGAGAATGCGTCAACCGACCAGTCGGCAAGAACAACTATTAGGCAGAGAGCGGTTAGCCAATTTGTTAAATCAAGTCGATGACGAATTTATGATGTTTGATCAGGACTGGCGTTATATTTATGTCAATCAACGGGCGGAACAGATTGCCGGATATTCACGGCAAGAGTTGTTGGGGCAAAGTATGTGGGAAATTTTTCCTGATCTCAAAGACAGCCAATTTCACCAAGAGTTACAACAGGCGTTGACAGAGCAAAAAATTAGACGATTTGAACATTACTATGAGGCTTGGGACTGTTGGTACGAACATCGGGTTTATCCTTCCCCAGAAGGAATCGCGCTCTTTTGTACCAATATTACGGAGCGTAAACAAGCAGAACTGACGTTGACCCAAACAACAGAATTGCTCAAAAAACGCAATCAAGAATTAGACCGCTTTGCCCATATTGTTTCCCACGATCTTAAGGCTCCTTTGCGGGCGATCGCGAATCTTTCTCAATGGTTAGAAGAAGATCTCGTAGACAGACTCCCCCCTGACAATCAACAACAATTACAGTTATTGCGACAACGGGTGTATCGGATGGAGTCCTTAATTAATAGCCTATTGGAATACTCGCGGGCAGACCGAACCCAGGTAGACGTAGAACGGGTGGCTGTAGAGCAACTCCTGAGCGAAGTGATTGATTCGATCTCGCCGCCGCCGGGCTTTACCATTCTCGTTCATCCCCCAATGCCGACCCTAACCGCTAAACGGGTTTTACTGAGTCAAGTGTTTGCCAATTTAATTGGGAATGCGATTAAGCATCACGATCAAACAATCGGTAAAATTGAAGTCTTGGCCGTTAAACATACTGATTGCTATCAATTTACGGTGAAAGATGATGGGCCCGGCATTAGTGGGGAATACCATGAGAAAATTTTTGGTATTTTTCAAACGCTGAAAACCCATAATTCCCAAGAAAATACGGGGATTGGTTTATCGATTGTCAAAAAAATCATTGATACCGAAGGCGGCAACGTTTGGGTCGAATCTGCTTTGGGGGAAGGCACCGCCTTTCATTTTACCTGGCCTCGTCAGGGGTCAATTGGGGCCCCTTCTTTTTTGGGCGATCGCTAACCAACGCTAACCGGAGAGACCTTTCCCAGAAGCGTTTTACCGAACAATCTACCATTGGTCGTATTCCTGAAGACAGAAAAATAGTGCCTGATAGCGAGAAGAAATCGGGGGAAAGTTTCGACAAAGGACAGATGTTAAAACATTTCAAAAAGGGAATAATCTAAAATATTCCTTGATTTCTAAATTTCTATAGTGATTTTTTTCGTAATTTGCTGGATTCTCGCCTGGGTTTTTCCTAAACCGAGAATCAATCCCGTCGGCTTAGCCTCACAAAAAGACAAAGGTAGCAAAAAAAATTCCTTAAACCGAATCTTGAGATCTCAGAATAATGCGAAACTTTTTTCTTTTTAAGAGAGCTAAGAAAAGGTGGTCAAACATTCCTACTGCCTATCGTGGGGCAATGATTATTGCCATTCCTGGGGTCTTTTTGTTGTTGACCTTGGGATTTTGGATTTCTACCCAACAAACCAAAGCGGCACTCGACAAAAAAATTGACACCCAACAGCAAATTATTGATCAAAGTAATCGTATTTTAATTACTTTATTAAATGCAGAAACAGGGATTCGAGGTTATATCATCACTCGTGATAAACGCTTTCTAGAACCCTATGATGCGGCCCTGGCTTATCGCACCATTCCTTTAACCAAACTCAAGGAATTAGGCGTTAACGATGTTCAGTTTATTCGCCAGCTTGAAAAGATGGTCAATCAACGGCTAGAGATTTTGTCTCAAGTGTTGACCCTGACGGATTCTCCCCAGGCGCGTCCTCAGTTATCCGCAGAAAAAATCGACATTATTTATGAAAGCAAAGAGGCAATGGATAGTATTCGCCACAATCTTGCTTATTTAGAGGCTGAAAAACAGCAATTATTAAGTAAACAAAAAATTCAACTGGAAAATGTACAAGCATTTACCCTCTCGTTTCAGTGGGCGGCGGCTTTTGTCAGCTTGGTCGCCTATTTAGGAGCCATCAAACTGTTAAATCAATTGCATCAACATTTGCGCGATCGCGAAGAAGAACTCCAGGAAAGTAAGACGTTAATTAGTACCATTACCACCAATGTGGTAGATAGCGTCGTCACGGTCAATTCCCAAGGAAAAATGGAAACCTTTAACCAGGCAGCCGAAAAAGTTTTTGGCTATTCCCAGCAAGACGCGATCGGAAAAGATGTTGCGCTGTTGTTGATCGATCCCCGCAGTCCAGTGGAAACCCAACAATTAGAAATTCAAAGTCTAACCCCTTTTTTGTTGGCCCTGACCCACACTTGGCAAACGATCGCCTATCGCCACACAGGAGATTCTTTTCCCGTGGAAATTTCCGTCAGTAAGATGGATATTGATGGTTATTTTCTGGTGATTATTCGGGACATCACCGAAAGTGAAGACGCAAAAGCCAAACTCCAAATGCGGGCCGATGAATTGACTCGTTTAAGTATGGTGCTCGCCGCCACCAATTTAACCTTAGAAAAGCAAAATCAAGAATTAGATAAATTTGCCTACGTCGCCTCCCATGATCTCAAAGCCCCCCTCCGCGCGATCGCGAACCTATCGGAATGGATCGAAGAAGATCTCCAGGGGCAATTTTCCCTCGAAAGTCAATATCAAATGAAACTACTCCGGGGACGAGTTTATCGCATGGAAGCCCTCATCGATGGACTCTTAGCCTATTCCCGTGTCGGTCAAATGCAACTCTTTCCTGAAAAGGTAGACGTAGGAGCGTTATTGGAAAATATCGTTCAATCCCTATCGCCGCCCCCCTCTTTTACCATCACCATCCAGCACCCCATGCCGACCCTCCGCACCAAGCGAGTCTTGCTCCAGCAGGTTTTCTTTAACCTCATCGACAATGCCATTAAGCATCACCACCAAATCGCTGGAAAAATTCGTATTTCTGTAGAAGAGGGCAACGAATGTTATCAATTTTCGGTCACTGATGATGGGCCAGGCATTACGCCCATGTTTCATGAACGCATTTTTACCCTTTTTCAAACGCTGCAACCCCGTGACGTAAAGGAAACCACCGGCATTGGCCTCGCTGTCGCCAAAAAAATTGTAGAAACCGAAGGTGGAAAAATTTGGCTCGAATCCCAAGACGGTCAAGGCTCCACTTTTTTCTTTACCTGGCCCAAAGAATCCCTATCCCAAACCCTACCCCAATCCTATCAGGAAGGGTTAATCCATTGGCCAACAGACGGAATCTCGGCTACCCCAAACTGAAATTGGGATTGATCACGACCTTACAGCACTTTGCTTAATCACAGCGTACAAATAAAAACTTGAAATGTTTATGAAGCAGGACTTTCAGAGGAAAAACCATGTATCAAGATCTCGGTCAGTGCTGTATTGGTGATCTTGATGGCTATTAGCAGTTCTTCATTTTAGGCAAAACACCGCCCCGAATCAGTTTGCCAGGTAAACGAGATGGCGTAATTCATCCTTCAAATTCAATTTTTCTCTGATGTCTCGCTTTGTCATTCTAATGGGATAAAAGCAAAATTATAATCTGTTTCTCAAGGCGTACAAGATGGGCTTTTCTTTCATCCTATAATGTCAATACCCCAATCCTTTGAATTAGGAAATTATACAAAATTTTATTACTCTTATTTTCTATTGAAAAAAGCATTGATTTTTTGCCAATCCTAAAACAATCTTTTCTAAGAATTGGAATATTTAAATCAATCTTCACTAATTTTCAGCTTTTTGTTAGGGTTACCTCAGTTAACTAAAATTCATAAAAGAAAAAGGAAACAAAGCAAACAATCGATCTATATTGAATTATCCATATTTCTCTCGATAGTTTTTCTATTTAACATAGAGATTTATTTATAAAGATTCAGTAGGATCAAGAAATTTCTTCATACTTTCAATTAACTTTAACTAAGGGTTTTAAAAGTAAAATTATTCACATAACTCCTTCGATATTGTGCTAGATTACAAACAGATTTCCCCTGTAATTATTCCAACTCGCCAGGTTTCTATGGAGGATTTGACGTTTAATATTCTCTTAGTAGAAGACGATGAAGTTGATATTATGAATGTCAAAAGAGCATTCAAAAAAATCAATGTATCGAGTACGCTCTTTCTTGCATCTGATGGATTAGAAGCCTTAGCCCTGTTGCGGCAGGAGCAAGATCCATCCGATTCCTTCGATTCTTCTAATAAGATCAGTATTAATCGACTCCTCATTCTGTTGGATTTAAATATGCCCAAAATGAATGGGATTGAGTTTTTACGGGAACTGAGAGCGGATGAAAAATTAAAAAGTCTTCCGGTGGTCGTTTTAACAACCTCTAATCAAGAACAAGACCGCGTAGAAGCCTATCAATTTAACGTGGCAGGTTATTTAGTTAAACCAGTCGTTTTCAACAATTTTGTCGAAACAATGGCCGCGTTTAGCCAGTATTGGAAACTCTGCAAAATGCCCTAAAGAAATCATGCCAGAAATTTTAAAAATTTTAATTGTCGATGATGATGAAATTGATCGTATGGCGGTTCGTCGCGCTTTAAAGTTGGTGGATGGGACGATGGAAATCACCGAAGCGGAAGATTCTGCCTCGGCAAGCCTAGCGTTTAATGCTCAGGATTTTGACTGTGCCTTTATTGATTACCGTTTACCCGATACGGATGGACTAGAACTGATTCGTAGATTGCGCGGCGGCGGAGTGAAAACACCGTTGATTGTGTTAACGGGTCAGGCGGATGACCAGATTGCGGTAGATCTGATGAAAGCAGGGGCTTCAGACTATCTTTCTAAGTACAAAATTTCTCCTGCGGGTTTAATTAAAACATTGCAAAATGCGATTCGGATTCATCAAGCCGAACAGGAAGCGGCGATCGCCAATGAACAAAAAATTGAGTTAGCTAGGCAAAAGGATGATTTTGTGTCCCGCATGACCCACGATCTTCGCACCCCCTTGGTCGCGGCCAATCGAATGTTAGAAATGTTTCAAGGCGGACTGTATGGAGAAATTTCGCCTGAAATGAAAGAGGCCATTCAAGCTATTATTCGCAATAATCAAAATTTGCTGGAAATGGTGAGTAATTTACTCGAAGTTTATTGCCATGAAGCGGGGGAAAAACGGCTTAATTTAACCACTTTAACCTTAGCGGATATTATTTACGAAGTTGTGCGCCATCTCAAGCCCCTAGCGGATGACAAAAATGTGAAATTAGTAATTGAAGAAGTCCCTACAGGTTCCGATCCGGTTAAGCTCCTGATCAATGGCGATCGCTTAGAGTTGCAACGGGTTTTTATGAATCTCATTGGCAACGCTATCAAATTTACAGACGAGGGCTGGATTCGAGTACGGCTCACCGAAGCCAATCCCCGCAATCCTTGGATTAAAATTGAAGTCCAAGATACGGGGGCAGGCATTTCCCCCAGCGATCGCGCCTCCCTCTTTGAACGTTTCCATCAAGGCAAGCATCGACGCTCCACCAGTGGGCTAGGGCTATACCTGTCTCGACGCATCATCGAAGCCCACAATGGCACCATTGAAGTTGAGTCAGAAGTCAATCAAGGCAGCACCTTTACCGTTTTTCTCCCTTCTGCCCATCACCATGAGAAATTTTAGCAGTCTCCCTTGTGCCATAACTTTTGAATAGCCCCTAAATCCCGCAATTCTGGTGGACTTTCAACCATTGGAACTTCTAAATTCTCCCCAAATTTGGGTAGCTAGGGGGCAAAAAAGCGAAATTACAATAAGGCCAATTCCCCGATCACTTCTAAGCGAGTATAGTCACTCAGGGTCATAAACTGATCGGATAACAATTCTGCCACCCTGGGTTCAATCCAGCCCATCTGTTGCAAGAGGTGGATTGCTGCTGCATATTTAGCCCGTTTAGCACCATCAGTGACCTTAATCGCCAGTCCCATCCCTTCTCCGACTCGTGCAATACATTGAATGCCCTCTGCACCGGATTTACTGACAATTTCTCCTTCTGTTAAACGCATTAACTCGGTATCAAAAGAACCATCTGCCGCAACCAAACGAGGATAGTAGGTCATAGCCCGAATGACCCGTTCTAGGTCTAATTGATTGCCTGAAGCGAGTTGGGCGTATAAATGGGCCATCTGCCCCAGTTGCATAAAATAGGTCGGCGCACCACAGTCATCATGGGCATAAATTAATTCTGCGCCAGGCATCCCCAGCAGTTCCGCCACTTTATTCAAAATCAATTGCTGGATCGGATGGGAGGGATTGAGATAGGACTTTAGGGGCCACTGACGTTGCTTACAAACCGCTAACATCCCCGCGTGTTTCCCAGAGCAATTATTTTGTAAGGCATTTTGTTTGCCAGGGGGAATAGGGCATTGCAAAGCACTCGGATCAATATCGGCTCGCCAAAGGACATTAAACACCTGACGGCACTGTTCTGTGGTGCCATGATGGGAACTACAAATAATGGCTAAATCCTTATCGGTCAGCCCAAAACGCTCTAGGGTTCCGGTTCCGGTGACAGCAAACGCCTGGAAGGGTTTCAGCGAGGAACGAACAAAAGCCGCAGTTTCTGCACTGCCTGCAACCGATAAGATACGACCCCGATCATCACAAACGGTCACTTCAGCATGGTGAATGGATTCGACGATGCCTTCTCGTAACAGGTGAATTTCTAGACTAGGGGCTTGGGTGCGTTTTCCTCTGCTCATGCGTTTTCGATGAATTACTGTAAGTAAGTTTAAGCTGAATCTAGGGGCAAATTATCAGAATTTTTTCTAAAGACTTAGCCAGATGAGACTATCCAGACCAATTAAGGCGATCAGCACTAGGCCAGTTCGGGTCAGTCGCTGTAAAACAGGGTTAATTTGATAGGTGACAATGAGGCGATCGCGGGCGAGAATTTCAGGGGGTTTGGCCCAAATTTGACCATCATACCAGCCGGATTCTTCGTAGATGACCTTATCCGCTTGTAGGCGATCGCGGATGTAATACCACCCCAAAAGAATACGAATTAACACCAAAGCCACCAACAACATCGCTCCTAAACCGGCCGCTAAGACAAAGAAAACAGGCTTTTTCAACGGATAAAAACTTGCCGCCGCAATGGGACTCACTAAAATCCAACCGAACAGGAATACCCCAAATAATCGACGGCCATAGGCAAAACGCTCTAAGGTTGCCCAACAACAGAGCCAGGACTCTTTTAGCGTTTCATATTCATTGACAGGCTGTTGCTCTAAAGGAACAGGACAAAACGTGGATGAAGAATCAGGCTTCATAGAATTTGCGAAATTTCGAGACATTCAGAAAGAGTTAAACGTTTTCAACAGGATTAAACGCTTCTAGGGGAATTCGTTCCGCATGGCTCCAAAAGGCTTCTAAGTTGTAAAAGGAGCGTTCCTGGGGCATAAAGATATGGACAATCACATCCCCATAGTCCTGTAGAATCCACGATCCGTCATTCTGTCCAGAGGTATGGTTGGGGGTTTTACCGTAGCTTTCTTCCACTTTGTCTTCGATATTACTGGCGATCGCGCGGACTTGGGTACGAGAAAAACCGGACACAATGACAAAATAATCCGCTAAATAGGAAACATCCGCCACTTTTAGCACAACCATATCATCGGCTTTGCGATCATCAGCGGCCTGGGTAATTGTCCAGACTAAATTTTCAGGGGAAAACGGCAAATTTTGCGTTATCGGGGCATTAGTTGAAGAAGGGGAAAATAAAGAAAGATCGGTCATGCAGGCTGTAAATTCCTCAGTAAAAAAGAACGGGAACAATCACGCAAATCGGAAAAAGCAACAAATTGTCCTTACTGTTGATCATAGCGAGAGGCTTGACAATCTGGGTTTATTTCAATAATTGTAACGCCCAATTTCGCGTGAGAATGACACGGGGATGGATAGTGACTTGATGATTCAGCAAATATTTCAATGAATAGTCACAGGTCTGCTGTACGCTTTTATACAAGTCTTTTTTGCTAGTTTGACGCATTTTCTCCAATTCTTCACTGTTACCGCGCTTCGGTTCGAGGGCATCGGCCACAAAAACAAGACAGGCGAGTTTCCCCATTCCTGGGCTGCCTAACGTATGACAACGAATGGCCTCTAGGATTTCTCCATCTTTTACCCCAAATTCCCGTTGGGCCACCACCTCACTGACATCGGCGTGTAATAAATGGGGATTCACCCGACAGACTTCATCAATTTCAATCCCCGCTTCGTTGGCGATCGCTAATAAACGGGGGGGCGGAAAAAATTTAGCCAAATCGTGCATTAATCCCGCCTGAGCAGCTTTATCCGGGTCAACACCATGCTTACGGGCTAACTTGGCACTGAACTTTTCCACTTCTAGAATATGTTCCAACCGATGGGGTGAAACATTGTCTTTTAACCAGTGGATGACTGCTTCCCGCATAGGCTAAATGGGTAAGGCTCTCTTAATACCAACCCTCCTAATCCTTGGCAATCAGGAAAGTCGGTTGGGGCACTCGTGACCGAATCACTAAACGGCGATCGGGTTCCTGTCCTTGGCTTTCCGTTTCTAAATCGGGATCATTTTGGATAAAGGCGTGAATCTGGCGACGTTCTGCCGAAGAAAGGGAGGCAATTTCTACCGGAAATCCACTGGCCTTGACTCTTTGGATGGCTTCCTGGGCGATCGCTAATAATTCAGCCTGTCGCCGCAACCGATAACCTGCAAGCTCAACAATAAAGGTTTGATGCTGGTCTGCTTCTAATCCCAAATTCATCAGGGTATTCGCCAAATATTGAATCGAATCAATTCCGTGGCCTTTTTCCCCCAATAGGGCTTGGATCTGCTCAGGGGTTAACGCCGTTTCGTCAATGATTAACCAAACGCCCGCCGTCATTTCGTTAGCGGCTTTGGTCTCGACCGTAACCTGAGCGGCAACCCCTATTAATTTCAACAGGTCTTCTAGCCAGCTTTTGGCGCGTTCCATCGATTGCTCCATGATGCTTCTGTCTTCTATTTTGTAATAACGATTTGCTGGTTACAAAGTTAGGATGAACTTCAACAAACTAGGAAGTTTTCTCTTTTTTCTTTCCTTTTTTTTCAAAGGGGAGAGTATCCCGTTCTTGGCTTGCTTTTTCTTGCTGCTCCACCAGTTTTTGAAGATTTTCGGGTAAGGGTTCCCGCATTAAAATCACGGTTTGCAGGGTTTGGAAAACGTTGGCCAAAACAATGTACATCAGCACCCCAGCCGGAAGCGGGAAAAAGAGGAACATGGCACTAAAAATCACGGGGGTAATCTTATTGACCGTTTGTTGCTGTTGAGCAGCCGCATTGGGGGAGCCGCCCGACGCACCGGATAATTCCTGGTTGATATAGATACTAAAGCCAAAGAAGATGATCATACCCAGAATGTCCCAGTTGATCTCGCCGTTTTCTCCCGTTACGCCCACTTGACCCAGGGCTTTAATAAACAAGAATCCGGTCTTAGCGGCAATGCCTGGGGTGGTGACTTGAATGGTGGCATCTCCAGGCGCGATCGCTTCTAGGGTTCCATCGGGATTAACTTTGACCCGTTCTTCCCCTTTCGTGACGCTATAGGTGGGATGAATCGGTTCTTCCGCACTGGAGGAGGTTAATTGATTAAACGGCTTTCCTTCAGGGGTTTGGAGTTCAATTTTGGCTTTATCCCCAATCCCTAAAATATTGCCACCAGGTAAAAAAGCAGCGATCGGATAATGCAGTCCATCGTTAATGTAAATATTTTGAGGTTTGGTGGAATAGGTTTGGGGAACCACCCGTTCAATCTGTTCTTTCGGTAAAACCTGAACATCAACGGTGTAATTAATATCGGAAAATGGCGATCCGCGTAAGGTGGCAAAGAGAGCAAACAGAATCGGCATCTGGAGCAGTAGGGGTAAGCAGCCCGCTAGGGGATTGCCAAATTCCTGCATGAGCTTGGCCATTTCCTCTTGCTGCTTGGCCGGATCGTCCTTATAGCGGCGTTGAATTTCCTCTTGCCGTTCCTTCATCAAAGGCTGCGTGATCCGCATTTTTCGCATATTCCGAATCTGACCCGCACTCAAGGGGTACAAACCTAAACGGACAACCAACGTCAGGGCGACGATCGCAAACCCATAGCTGTGCACAATACCATAGAAAAAATCTAGGATTGGCAACATAATATTTGTCGAGATAAAACCGATACCGAAATCCATTCGCTTAACTCTCTGAGCCGTTTAATAAAATAAATACGTTTCTGTATAACGATACTGAAACCAGAAGTTTAATCGTTTACTTAAAAATTTGGGATTAGGGAATTAACACCACAAACCCCTTAAAATCCTTAATTATTGCTCGTAATTGCTTCCAAGGGACGGCCAGTTTTAGCAGAGACTCGTTCAGCCATATAATCATAAACTTCTCTGAACTTGGGAACGGCTCGCATTTCTAAACGACTTTTATCATTGAGCGTTACCACAATGTCTCCCCACAAACCAATCCCACGAGGTACTTTTACAATTTTACTGACTTCGCCGTAAACAATGTCTGTGCGATCGCGGCCCATCCACCCCCCTGTTACCGAAATTCGGCGATCCGTAATCTTATAACGGAGCCAAATCGCACGAACAACGGCAGCAATGGTCAAGGGTAAACAAATGACGGTAAAACCCAACAAAATATTGATGATTAAATCACCCATGTGGGGGCCACCTTCATAATACGTCGTCTCTCTAATGCCCATGATTCATTAACTCAGCTTTGTTAAATAACTGCTCTAATTCTCGCAAAAAATGTTCATATTTGCACACAACCGCATTGGGCAAAACCACGACAATAATATTCCAGCCAGGGCAAATATCTGGCAAAAGGCCATAAATAATAGCTCGAATTTGCCGTTTAATTCGGTTGCGAACCACTGCTTTTTTACTCACTTTTTGGCTAACGGTAATGCCAAAGCGACTGATCGGAAGGCTAGAATCCCGAAGAACACGAAGTATGAGGTGAGACTCCCGATAACGTTTACCTTGTTGATAAACGGACTGAAAATCTTGCCAGTGTTTAAGTCGAATAGCTTTGGGTAATCCCACACTTAACCTAAGTTTAAAAAATTCATCGATTCACAGCCGGATGACGTTAGAGAGAAAGCTGATGGCGGCCTTTGCTGCGTCTTGCTTGAATCACTTTACGACCATTGACTGTCCGCATACGGGCACGAAACCCAGAGGTTCTTTTTTGTTTACGGTTGGTTCCTTCTAAGGTTCGCTTCGTCATAATTGTCTTCCTCCATAAAATACACAGTCTCTAATATTACCATTCTCTGTCCGGTATTTCACAGTCTGCTTTAGTCTTTTGAAGCCTAGTCAGCAGTCCTTTAAGCGCACAAAATCGGGAATATCAAGAAAAACTGGCAATTTAAAATATTTTATAGAAATAAATCGTTAGGAGCGGCTAATACTGATAATCCAGGTTCCAAGATACAGTCTTACGGGAATATCTCCAGAAGCCAAGGCATCGGCGACAAAATAGTAGGTTCCCATATCTGGATTGGTAACATTAGAGAGAACAATCTCCACTTTAGTATTGGGGGGAATGGCTTCTTCGGGAGTAATTTCTAAAAAGCGGCTTTCTTTGTCCCAAATAACACTTTTTAAGGGAACGGATTTGTCTTTGAGCCGAATTTCTATACTATCGGTTCTAAATAGACCATCAAAGTTTTTGGGATAGGAAATAAAAAATTTACTAGCCCCTTGGGTCAGTTTTTTGGAAGGAATGTAGAGCTTATAGCGATCGCGCTGATTGGGTAAGCCATTGAATTGGAGAAAGTATTCGAGAATATCTTTTCTTTCGACACCGCTAAAAATGGTTAATCCAGAGTTTCCCCCTGCCAAAGTCAGGGTGGGGACAGCAGCAACCAAGCAGCTAGAAATGGCTAATAGGCTCAGTAACCATCGAGAAGAGAGAGTGAAGCGTTTGCGGAGACTAATCATAGCTTGAGCAATCTTAAAAAATAGAGATTTGTACTTAGGAATGGTTTGATGATTTTACCCTAACATAGGTTTTCACCGAGAATAAAAGGGCTTGAACCAGCCTTATAACTGTCTGTTGAGCGTAAGAGAGAGAAGACAGGGCAGAAGCGAAGGATGAATTTAAGGTCGATTAATGACTTAACCTAATTGGGAAATTAACGCTAATTCAATCTGAGCATTTTCTTTGTCAGTTAGGGCTGCTTTGATATCGGGGCCAAAGAATTTTTCAATTTTTTCCAGTTTGCTTTGCCAAGTTTCCATTGAAATAAACGGAGATTCAAAATCTAGAATTAACGCATAGTGATCGGCGATCGCGGCTTCTCGGATACTGACTAATACGGGGCGTTCTTCATCCGTAGGGCTTAACCCCAATCGTTGGAGCGTGTCATCTAAATGGGCTTCTTGACCGTAACGATAACGGGTGACATCCTTGCGAATTTGGTTAAGTGTCGGGGTAGCTTGTTTTTCCCGTAGGGCTAATACGGCTTCACTGGTGGGTTCACTAAAGGGAATAGGCTTTAATTCGGCTGCTTTGAGGGCTAAGCCGCCGAGCAGGAGAGGAATTCCGGAGAAAAATCCCGCTAAATTCAAAGTTGCGTAATCTAAGGCATAGGCAACAAAACCAACAACCGTTAAGACACTCCCGACGGTTAATCCAACAAAAGCTAAGGAAATTTTACGCAGCATTTTTCTTCAAAAAGATAACAGTTAACTTCTATTATCCTGGAGATGAGACGGATTGTAACGACTTGTAAATGATTCAGACAGTTTCGCTAAGCTATAAATAACCCAGCGATCGCGGCAAAAGTGAGGAATTTTATGACTAACCTGCTCGTTCAAAGCCCCTCTGTTCCCTTCACTATCCATTTTCCTTGGATAAGCTCAATGACGGACGAGGAATTTTATGAATTTTGTTTGGCTAATCAGGATTTACGCATCGAACGGACTGCAAGGGGAGAAGTGATTATTATCCCACCAGCTTTTTCGGACACAGGTAATCGAAATGCCAAGATTTCTCAACAATTAACAAACTGGTCAGATCGAGATGGTACAGGAGAATCGTTTGACTCTAGTGCGGGTTTTACTTTGCCCAATGGTGCAATGCGATCGCCCGATGCGGCTTGGATTTCCTTGGAACGTTGGAATACTTTAACTGATGATCAAAAAGCCTCTTTCGCGCCGATTTGTCCTGATTTTGTGATTGAGTTGCGTTCTGCTAGCGATAGCCTCAGCAGTTTACAGGCAAAGATGCAGGAATATCTGGAGAATGGGATTACTTTAGGTTGGTTAATTGACCGCAAAAACCGTCGCGTCTATATTTATCGTCCCCATCAGGAAGTTGAGATTTTGGATAATCCTGAAACCGTTAAGGGCGATCCTGAATTACCAAGATTTAGGTTACAAATAGCAAAAATTTGGTAAACAAACAGATTAATTAATAGTTAATAATGATTAATTAATAGTTAATAATTAATAGAGAATAATTGTCAATGGTTTAAGTATAAAATATTGGGGTGGAGCTACCGACACAATTCTCATGAAATACCGATAAATCTGACAAGACTAGAGACTCTTAAGCAATATAATAAACCCAAAGCGTTACAACCTTGAGCATTTGGAGCCTTGTAGAACGATGTTAAATAAAGTCCCCGCCAAAATTGAAGCGATCGCCGCGCGTGAGATCCTAGATTCTCGTGGTCGCCCCACCATTGAAGCCGAAGTCAGATTGGATTCCGGTGCTTTCGGCATTGCCCAAGTCCCCAGTGGAGCTTCAACCGGAAGTTTTGAAGCCCATGAATTGCGAGATGATGATCCCAAACGTTACGCCGGAAAAGGCGTTCTCAAAGCAGTTCAAAATGTTATCGATAAAATTGCCCCTGCCCTAGTGGGTGTAGATGCTTTTGATCAAGTCGCGGTTGACCAAACCATGATCGACTTAGACGGTAGCCCCAATAAAAAAGAATTGGGAGCCAATGCTATTCTGGGCGTTTCCCTCGCAACCGCTAAAGCCGCCGCCGCCGAACTAGAAATTCCGCTTTACCGTTATTTAGGTGGCCCCCTTGCCAATGTTCTCCCCGTTCCCATGATGAATGTCATTAATGGCGGAGCGCACGCAGATAATAACGTTGATTTTCAAGAATTTATGATTATGCCTGTCGGGGCTGCCACCTTTAAAGAAGCACTCCGTTGGGGCGCAGAAGTATTTGCCGTTTTAGGAAAAGTCCTCAAAGAACGGAAGTTACTCTCCGGCGGTGTGGGGGATGAAGGTGGTTATGCTCCCAATTTAAAATCTAACCAAGATGCTTTGGATATTCTCATTGAAGCGATTGAAAAATCAGGTTACAAGCCTGGTACAGAGATTGCCTTGGCAATGGATATCGCCTCCAGTGAATTTTACAAAGACGGGCAATATACTTATGATGGTGCGCCCCACTCTCCCCAAGAATTTATTGATTACCAAGCCAAATTAGTCAGCCAATACCCCATTGTTTCCATTGAAGACGGTTTACAGGAAGATGACTGGGATAGCTGGAAGTTACTCACCCAATCGTTGGGAACAAAAACCCAATTGGTCGGTGATGATTTGATGGTGACGAATATTGAGCGTTTACAAAAATCCATTGATTTAGGGGTTGCTAATGCGATTTTAATTAAACTTAACCAAATTGGTTCTTTGAGCGAAACCTTAGAAGCGATTTCTTTAGCGACTCGTAACAGTTACCGTTCCGTGATTTCCCATCGTTCAGGCGAAACGGAAGACACCACCATTGCGGATTTAGCCGTTGCGACTCGTGCAGGACAAATTAAAACAGGTTCTCTCTGTCGTAGTGAACGGGTTGCGAAATACAATCGTCTGTTACGCATTGAAGATGAACTCGGCGATCGCGCGGTTTACGCACCAAAATTAGGACTCGGCCCTAAACATTCCTAATATTTGCTTAAAACGTTAATAGGTGGGCCATTGCTCACCTTTTCTCTCCCAAGCTTTAACTAATGCCTTTCTCTTTACAAGAAGCTCATCAGAAAATTTTGGCTATTTACGAAAATATTGATCGTAACAGTCAATTTTATGGTCGTTTAGTTAATTGGTATGAGGGCATAGCTTGGCATTATGGCATTGCATTAAAAGATAATCTCATTTTCGATACAGGTGGATTTTCTATTTTTGAAAGGAATTCAAATGAATTTTTTCAGGTTCCCGATTGTCAAATTTATACACCTGACGAAACCATTGAACGCTTATGCTACTCGCTGGTTTGCTTTAGAGAATGGAATTATGGTTTACTGGGCTGGAACTGTGAACATTTAGCACGTCTGATTGCTAGTGATATGCCTATTTCCTACGAAGTTAAAAAGTGCCCATTTCCTATTCCTCAAATGAATCATGATGGCTGGCACCCTAGCGCAAAAGACATTTTTCAAAAGTTTATTGATGAAAATCCGAATTTAATTAGTGAAATATTTTTTATTTGTGGTCAAAAGTCTTTAGATAATCAGGATTTGATTAAGCAATTTTAATGAGTAATTCTTTAGATAATATTATTGCCGTCGTTTTAGCGGGAGGTTTTGGAACTCGGATTAAACACCTTTTGCCTGATGTTCCTAAGCCCATGGCCGCGATCGCCGATAAACCCTTTTTAGGTTGGGTCTTAGACTATCTACATCGACAAGGAATTGATCAAGCTTTACTCTCAACAGGTTATTTAGCGGAAGTGATTGAACGCTATGCCCAATCTCAACCTGTCTCTGAAATGGAATTAGCCTGTTACCCTGAAACTGAGCCGTTGGGAACTGCTGGCGGATTTGTCAACGCTGTGAACCAAAGCCACAAAGAACCGAAAGCTTGGCTTGTACTGAATGGCGATTCCTTGATGGTGACGGACTTAGCCCCGCTTAATGAGTATTTAAACGATGAAACCGTTGATGGCGTAATTTTGGGTGTTTCTGTAACGGATGCCTCGCGGTTTGGCTCTTTAGTTTATGATGAACAGAAGACACTTTTACAGTTTGCTGAGAAGCGATCGGGTGCAGGGGTGATTAATGGGGGCGTTTATTTATTGCGCGATCGATTAATTCAACATTTTCCGCCTAATGTCCCGTTGAGTTTTGAATATGATGTTTTTCCATCTCTACTCCAGCAAAATTTTTGTTTAAAAGTTCATCCTGTGACTGCTCCCTTTTTAGATATTGGTACCCCCGAATCTTTAGCCCAAGCAGAAACATTTATTCGGCAATATTTTATTTAATGATTTGTTAATTTATGCTGATTTCTCGCGCACCTGTTAGGATTAGTTTTTTTGGGGGAGGGACAGACTATCCAGAATATTTTTTACAGCATGGTGGCTCGGTTTTGGCAACGGCAATTGATAAGTTTTCCTACGTCACAGCCAGCCCATTTTTAAGCCATTTATTTGATTACTCTATTCGCGTTTCTTACCGAAAAGTTGAATTAGTTAAGACCGCGCAAGAGATAGAACATCGGGTATTTCGGGAATGTTTAAAATTTTGTGGATTGGAAAAAGATATTGAGCTACATAATGTGGCAGATTTACCGGCGTTTACGGGCTTAGGTTCGTCTTCTGCCTTCACGGTTTCTTTGTTGCAAGCGTTACATTCCTTTAAGGGAGAGTTTGTTCGTCCCCTGGATTTAGCCTACGAAGCGATCTATGTAGAACGGCATTTAGTGCAAGATAAGGTGGGTTGCCAAGATCAATTAATGGCGGCAATGGGTGGTTTTAATTTAGTTGAATTTCGCACGGAAGATGACATTATTGTCAGTCGCGTTCCCATTTCTCCTGAACGATTAGCAGAATTTGAGGCTCATATTTTTATTGTCTTTACAGGCATTAAACGGAAAGCAGCCAATGTGGTGGAAAAGCAGTTGGAGAAGGTGGCAAATAATACGGAAAAATTGAAGGAAATGCGAAAAATGGTGGATAAGGGATGGGATATTTTAACCAGTAATCAATCCTTGACGGCATTTGGTGAATTACTGAATGAAGCTTGGTTAGCCAAACGGAGTTTAGATGATAATATTTCTAACCGCGAAATTGATGAAATCTATCGACTAGGAAAAGAAGCTGGAGCATTGGGGGGGAAATTATTAGGGGCAGGCGCAGGGGGCTTTATGTTATTTTTCGCGCCGCCAGAAGTCCATCCTCGATTACAGTCTGTTTTTGTGAATCATCAAATTTTATCGGTTAAAGTGAATGCCCCTGGGTCGCAAATTATTTTTTCTTAGATTTTGGGGGGAGAGAATTACAATCTTAAAGGATTGTTAAAATGCTACAGTGATATTGTTTTTAAGGGATCTAAGCTGGCTCAAAGCGCGATCGCGTCTCTAAAATATTGCTCAAATCCCCAATAAATCAATGATGGTCGCATAGGCAAGGGAAGACGCATGGGAACAATTCGACTAATGCACGCGAAACTGCATCGGGTGAAGGTCACGGAAGCGAATGTGGATTATGTGGGGAGTATTAGCATTGACCCAGAATTATTAGAGAAAGTGGGAATTTTGCCCCTTGAAGAAGTGGATATAGTAAACCTGAATAATGGTCAGCGTTTTTCTACCTATGCCATTCCAGGACAAGCGGGAAGTCGAGAAATTTGTCCCAATGGGGGAGCCGCCCTGTTGTGTCAGCCTGGGGATTTGTTGATTATTTATGCCTATGAAACCTGCGATCGCCGCGAATTAATGATCAAAGGGCATCGAGCTAGGGTGATGGTGGCTGATGAAGGGAATAACGCTCAGGAATTTTATTTCCAAAATTTGGTGCCGACTGGCGATCGCCTAGACTTTCAGAATTTAACGGCTGAACAAGTTAAAGTTTTAGATAATGAACCTGTATTTATGGTTTAACTTTGACCCCACTCGACAACAAGCCTATGAATGACCGTGAAACGCCGCTTTGGGATACCTTACTGAAGCCCATTTTTCAGGGATTATTAATTGATCAAGCTGAAATAGACCGCCTGAAACAGACGATTGATTGGGAGTCCGAAGCAACCCACTTTACGAATCCCGCCGTTGTCTATCCCGACTACTATCAAACCCAGAATTTTCATGGTATAGAAGGGGGCTATCTCACGGTTACTGCTGCACTGACCTATGATCCTATTACCCGCTACGTTTTACCACCGAGAGAGGAATGGGTTCGTCAAGGCTTGATAGAACGGATTGGAGGCCAACCCCGACGGATTTTAGATCTTGGTTGCGGCACTGGTTCTCTAACCCTGATGTTGAAACAAACGTTTCCAGACGCAATGGTGATGGGATTAGATTTATCGCCCCAAATGCTGACAATGGCACGTTATAAGGCTCAACAAGCCAATTTAGACATTGAATGGCGACAAGGGCAAGCCGAAGCAACGCCGTTTGTTCCTCATAGTTTTGATCTGATTACTATCGCGCTGTTATTTCATGAATTGCCTCCAGCGATCGCGCAAGCCGTTCTCAGCGAATGTTTCCGGTTATTAGTTCCAGGCGGACAAGTTTTAATCTTAGACGGTAGCCAAAAAGCCCTACGCCAAACCAGTTGGTTGAATAATGTCTTTGAAGAACCCTATATTCAAGATTATGCCCAAGAAAGTGTCGATGCCGGATTAGGCAAAGCGGGATTTGAAGCAGTGCATACGGATGATTTTTGGTGGTTGCATCAAATTAGCCGAGGCATTAAACCGACTCCGATGCAGGAAACGGTTACCCCTGTTGCAAAAGTCATAGGAGAAGAAGCCATTCCTGTCTTTTAACCAACCCGCTCATGAACAGGGGGGAAGACTCATTTCGGTAACACTCAAGTAACACTCAATTAAAAACGCTTGACTGCTTTTGGGTTCAATTTTTTTCCATACGTTTATCCTTCGATTCCTTTTTTAAAATAAGAAATTTTCTGATGTTAAAAGTTGTTTTATTTGATTTTAATGGAGTGATTATTAATGATGAGCCGATCCATCGACAATTAATTGATGAAATTTTATTAGCGGAAAATCTGCGACCGGCATCCTATCAAGAACATCAGGAGTTTTGTTTGGGACGCAGCGATCGCGTTTGTTTGCGGGCCCTCCTCGCCCATCGGGGACGGCCAGTTTCCGAAGAGTATCTAACAAAGCTGATCGAGAAAAAGGCGATCGCCTATCGACAGAAGTTAGCGGAACTGGACACTCTCCCGATTTATGACGGTTTAAAGCGGCTTTTAGCACAGATTCAACTCAAAGGTTGGCCCTTGGGATTAGTGACCGGAGCCGTTAAATCTGAGACGATTTTGGTCTTAAAAAAAGCAGAACTTTTCGATTATTTCCAAGTTATTGTTGCAGGCGATGAGATTAATACCAGTAAACCCCAACCAGACGGTTATTTATTAGCCATCGAACGCTTTAATCAGCTTAATCCTGAATTACAATTAGAACCGAAACATTGTTTAGCGATCGAGGATTCCTTAGCCGGACTTCAAGCCGCCAAAAATGCAGGCATCAAAGTCATTGGGATTGCTCATACCTATCCCTATCATTTTATGCAACGTTATGGAAATTGGGCGGTTGATAAGTTCTCAGAAATTGACTTAGACCGAATTGAAATCTTATATTCCCGCAAAACTGAATCAATTTTGAAATGAGAGTTAAGCAGCGACAGGTTCCGGGACAAAAACCTCGATCGCTTGAGGGACAACGGAAAAAATTGCAGGGGTTTCGGTCGTGATTTCCCCATCGGTATTAATGGGACGGGGGCGTGTGGTACGAATTTCAACGGTTTGTCCTTCTAAATCGCGTACCCAGGGTAAAATCTTTTGTTGCCCTTGGGGTAAATGATAAAGCAAGGGAAAAATTTGCCACCAATGTTTGACTTCTAAGCTATAGACATCCAAGCGTTGATCATCAATCAGGGCATCACTAGCAATCATCATGCCGCCACCATAGTAACGACCGTTTCCCACCGCGATCTGTAGGGTTTTGACGTAGTGAGATTGACCATTAATTTGAATATTGGCGTGAAAAGGGCGAGTTTGGCTGAGAACTTTAAGGGCCGTTAATCCATAGGCTAAAATACCCCAGCGACTTTTGGCTCCCTTGGTTAATTTTTGGGTAATTTCTACACTTAAGCCTAAGCTGGCAACATTGAGAAAATAAATATCATTAACCTTTCCTAGATCAATGGGTTTGCGATACCCCTGGGCAATGACTTTGCAAGCATCGGCGATCGCGGAGGGAATATTCAAGGTGCGAGCCAGATCGTTAGCGGTTCCCAAGGGAAGAATCCCTAACGGCAATTGGTAATGGACTAAGGTATTAACAATGCTATTAATGGTGCCATCACCGCCACCGACAATGACCATATCTACAGATCTGGCATGATTTTTAATAAAATCAGTTGTTTTTGCCGCACTTTTCGTCGGAACAGTAATTAATTCAAAATCGAGGTCATCCAAAATATCAATGGCTTGGGCAAAGCTTTCCTTCCCCTTACGGGCTTGACGATTAATCAGTAATAAAGCACGTTTCGTCATAGGGATGACCCAACTCCGAGAATCTGGATAGGTTAGCAATTATAGCCATTTTAACGAACCCTCTTCCCGCAATGATACTAGTCTTAATGATCCGAAAAATACCTCAGGGCAGCGATCGCGTGTAATCTGACGATGGTTTCGGTATCCTGACTTAAGGTTTCTAAAATTTCTTGGGTCTTATTCACCTGTAGCTGGCCCAAACTATAGGCTAAGGCTTGACGGATGGTAACTTCTTGAATAAGAGGATGATTAGTCATGAAAAAATCTGCGAGAATCTGGGCTGCTTCGATTTTATCGTGATTCCTTCGGCCTAAAACCCGAATAATTTCTAAAACCCCTTCTAAATTTAGATAATTTAACGCTTGTTGAAGATAGGATAAACTCGTTGGATTTTTCTGCCAGGCCAAGCATTGAATCAGGGCTAACTGAAGCAGTAAGGGCGTATGGGGCGTTTTTAAAACCTCAAATAAGGCTTTAGCACTCTGATCGTTCGGAATTTTACTCAGGACGATCGCGGCTTGTTGACAAACTTCTAAATTGAGATCATACAATCGAGGTTGCAATAATCGGAGTAAATCAACGGAATCACCCTCATCTAAACGGAAGCTTAGGGCGATCAGGGCTTCTTTGCGAACGGATGCAGCCAAATCCTGTAAACTTGACTTTAAAATTGGCAGAATACGGGGGTCAGAAAAATTCCCCAGTGCTTCAATCGCTTTGCTGCGGATTTTGGGATCAGCATCAGAGACAACGCTTAACAACGGCTCAATGACTTCTGTGCGTCGAATTTGCGCTAGGGCTTGAATGGCCAATAGACGAGTTGGCGGATCACCGAGGCGTTGGGATAAAACCTCAATGGCAGAGGGGCCAATTCGCCCTAACGCACTAATAGCCATCGCCTGTAATGCCTCATCGGTTCTCGTCTGTAATACATTAACCAAGGCGATAATCACCGCCGGTTGATCAAAATTCCCTAAAATTTGAGCCGCAAATTCACAGTGCTCTAAATCCTGGGTTTCCCCTTCCAACACACTGATCAAGGGTTTCACGACGCGATCGCCGAGGGAGGGAAATAACTTTGCCATATCCCAACGAATTTGAAAATCCCCCCGGGCCAAAATCTGGAGGGCAATCGGCACAAAGGACGCGATCAGAGCCTCATTGTCAGAAAAATTCTCCGTTTGCTCCAACCACCCCTGTTGCCAATAGTGGGCCGCTAAAGCCACATTCCCATCCGTTAATGCCCTATTTGCTTGATCTATCAATGAATTCAACGTTTTATTCGGTTTAAAAAGCGTGTTCGTCATAATGGTTTTATTTTATAGAAATTGAGTAACCGTCTTTCAAAGGGGTTTATGCTGAGTCACCCAAATGGCACTAAAACAGGACAGCTTAAAACAAAAATCAACCGACTCAAAAAGCAAAATCCTTATTTAGTGTGCCGCGCTTTTTTCGCAGACCTCCCCAAGCAATGAGATTATTTCATTATAAAAATGCAGGTATTGCAAAATCCTTCATTATTCGTAACGTAAATTACAAAATGACTCAGCTTGTCTGCGTAACTTAAACACTATGAAGACCCCGCCGATTGAGAACCGTTTTCTGGGATTGCCGCCAAAAGAGGCTTTAATATCATGACGATTGCAACACATACCACGACTAAACTCAACAAAATTGAAAAAGCCAAAGCCGAAAAACCCGGTTTAGCGGTTAAAAATGAACTCGAACACTTTGCTGAAATCGGTTGGGACGCGATCGACAAAACCGATCTAGAAGTCCGACTGAAGTGGTTGGGGATTTTCTACCGTCCGGTGACACCAGGGAAATTTATGTTGCGGCTACGCATTCCCAATGGCGTGATCACCAGTAAACAAATGCAAACCTTAGCGGCGATCGTACAACGCTACGGCGATGAAGGAAGTGCCGATATCACCACACGCCAAAACCTCCAATTACGGGGCGTTCATCTCGGCGATATGCCGGAGATTTTCCAACAACTCAAAGCAGTAGGTCTAACAAGTATTCAATCGGGTATGGACAATGTGCGAAACTTAACAGGTTCCCCCGTTGCCGGCATTGATCCCGATGAGTTGATCGACACCCGTGAACTCAACCAAAAATTGCAGGACATGATTACCCATCAGGGCGAAGGGAACCCACTTTTTACCAATCTTCCCCGAAAACTCAATATTGCGGTTGAAGGTGGGCGGGATAATTCCATTCACGCTGAAATTAATGATATTGCCTTTGTTCCTGCCTATAAACAAGGTGAATTAGGCTTTAATGTCCTCGTTGGCGGCTATCTCTCTGCTCAACGCTGTGCAGAATCCATTCCGATGAACGTGTGGGTAAAAACCAATGAGGAAGTTATCGAACTCTCCCGTGCTATTCTCCTGGTTTATAGCGACAATGGTTTAGCAGCAGGATTACGGGAAAATCGAGCCAAAGCGCGGTTAATGTGGCTAATTGATCATTGGGGCATGGAAAAATTCCGAGCAGAAGTTGAAAAAGTTTTCGGTAGCCCCCTAGAAACTGCCGCTCCGACCGATGAAATTACGCAAGATAAAAAGGATCACTTAGGTATCCATCCCCAAAAGCAAGTGGGTTATAGTTATGTGGGTTTGCATGTCCCGATGGGTCGCTTTTCCGCAGAGACGTTATTTGAGTTAGCCCGATTAGCCGAGGTCTATGGCATTGGGGAAATTCGTTTAACCGTTGAACAAAATGCCATTATTTCCTTTATTAAAAATGAAAACTTAGAAACCTTTCTCAAAGAGCCATTATTGAAAGAGTTTTCAATTAATCCGACTCCCCTAACCCGTTCTGTGATTTCCTGTACCGGCGCACGTTATTGCAACTTTGCCATTATTGAAACCAAACAACGGGCGTTAAAAATGGCCCAAACCTTAGATGCGGAACTGGAAATTCCCAATCGAGTACGCATTCACTGGACAGGTTGCCCGAACTCCTGTGGGCAGGCCCAAGCGGGGGATATTGGGTTAATTGGCACTAAAGTGCGTAAGGATGGAGAAACGGTAGAGGGAGTTAACCTGTATACGGGCGGAAAAGTCGGGCACGGAGCGAAATTAGGAACCCTCAAAGAAAAAAGTATTGCCTGTGACGATCTGAAAGATGTGTTGAAAAAAATCTTAATTGAGGAGTTTGGAGCCAAGGAAAAAAGCCCAATTTAAATCGAGCTAAAAATGGCACCTCTGAGGGTTATGCATTGATCAAGCTCCCATGCCGGAATAATGTTGTAACCCTTTTCGCCATAACCAACGATTCACAAAGAAAAAGAAAGTTAACCAACCAGCAATAATTAGAAAGCTTTTCAGTAAATCAACGGGTAAACCCACTAAAATTGCCGCCGGAAAATAAACCCCATAGGGAAAGGGTGTCCATAATACAATTTCTCTAACGGCTGGAGGAAAGGTATCCAAGGGGGCGATCATTCCTGAGAGAAAAATATAAAATAAAAACCATAATTCCTGAATTGCACTGGCTCGCTCTGTCCAAAATGCAAACATTGAAAAGGTATATTGAACCAGAAAATATAAACTAAAGGATAAAATAATAGCAATTATTCCTAATATAAAGCTTCCTAAACTGGGTATCCAAAAGGCTTGAGGATAAAGCCAAAAGAACAACAGTGTTAATAAAATGGCTAGGGGAAATCGGGTCATTTTTTCGGAAATATGACGGGCGACATGATGCCAAGCAGGGTCAAGAGGTTGTAATAACTTAAAGGATAATTTCCCTTCAATTACCTCTCGTTCAAATTCCCAAATCACCCAGATATTCGTAAATTGTCGCACCTGGAAAACAGCAAAAAAGTAACGAGCAAACTGGATGGAATCTAAACCAAAATTACTATTGTTAGAAGCTTGTATCCAAACACCCATTAAAATAATTGGCAGAGAACCCGATAAAATCCAAAAAAAGATTTCGGCTCGATATTCCACCATGTGGGCATAGTAAACCGAGAGCAATGTGGTGATTTTTTTAAAGACCCATTTCATAAAAAATGAATTTATAAATGCTGAAAAATAACAGATAAATTATTGGCAGGCATAGCCACTATTTGTTTAAATTCTAAACCATGCTTTTCAGCAACTTCGATAACGGCTTCTAAATCTCGCACACCCCATTGCGAATTTCGCATTTTTAAGGATTGATCAAAGGCTTCGTTACTCGGTGCCGTATGGTTTCCCTGTTGTTTATACGGCCCGTATAAGTACAAAATGCCGCCTGTTGGTAAGATGCGTTCTGCTCCAGCTATCAATCCCTGACAAGCTGACCAAGGAGAAATATGGATTAAGTTAATGGCAACGATCGCGGCGATCGCTGAATTATCCTTTTCAACTTCCCAAACCGGATCCATGGCATTAATCGTTAACGGAGGCTGTAGGTTATCCGTTTTACATTCCTGCCGCCATGCTTCGATACTCAGTCGTAAGGTCGGATCGGGATCAGAGGGAATCCAAAGACGGGGCGCGAAATAGGGTGCGAAAAAACAAGCGTGCTCTCCCGTTCCACCGGCAATTTCCAAAATGTTTCCAGGCGGTAAGGTTAATTGTTGCAATACCGTTAGAATCGGTTGGCGATTTCGTTCCGTCGCTGGAGCATATTGTCGATATTCTTTGAGATTATTCATGTTTTTTCAGAATTTTCTTGATCATAATCTAAACTATTAAACTGAATCTTTTGTGATACCCTATCCTGAATAGCCAAACATAACGCGATACAAAAGGAACTAGGAATGACAAAATTACGAGTTGGATTACTCTTTGGGGGACGTTCAGGAGAACATGAAGTCTCTATTAACTCAGCACGAGCCATTCATCATGCGTTAACCTCTGGGGCAAATCTCGAAAAATACAATGTTATTCCTATTTATATCCACAAAAATGGGGTTTGGCAGGCTCCTGATATTGCGCGATCGGTTTTAGAAGCTGGTAAGCCCTTACCCGATGAAGCCGCAGAAAAAGCTCAACTCTGGCAATTTCCTCCCCAGGCGGCCGAGATTGACGTGTGGTTCCCTATTTTGCACGGGCCCAATGGAGAGGATGGAACCATTCAAGGCTTATTGTCTCTAATGCAAGTTCCCTTTGTTGGCAGTAATGTTTTAGGTTCTTGCGTGGGCATGGACAAAATCGCCATGAAAATGGCCTTTGCTCAGGTGGGCTTACCCCAAGTTAATTATGTTGCGGTAGAAAGAAGTCAAATTTGGTCAAATCCCTGCGTCTTTCCGAAAGTATGTGATGAAATTGAAGAAAAAGTCGGTTATCCTTGCTTTGTGAAACCCGCTAATTTAGGATCATCCGTCGGCATTGCTAAAGTGCGGACTCGCCAAGAACTCGAAGCCGCCCTCGATAGTGCTGCTAGCTATGATCGCCGCATTATCGTTGAAGCCGGAATCAATCATATTCGGGAAGTTGAATGTGCGGTTCTGGGGAATGACGATCCCAAGGCTTCAATTATTGGTGAAATCACCTACGATAGCGACTTTTACGACTACGAAACTAAATATACCGATGGTCGTGCCCAACTGCATATTCCCGCTAAGCTGCCTGAATCGGTCGTTGCCCAAATACAAGAAATGTCTTTGAAAGCCTTTAAAGCCTTGGATTGTGGTGGTTTATCGCGGCTTGACTTTTTCTATGTAGAAAGTACAGGAGAGTTATATATTAATGAGATTAATACTTTGCCTGGTTTTACGGCATTTAGTATGTATCCCCAACTGTGGGGCGCAACCGGAGTTCCTTTCATCGAACTAGTGGATCAGTTAATTCAATTTGCCTTAGAAAGGGCTTAGGCCACTAAAACTAGCAGAAAATTTTAAATTTTAATCCCAGATGTTTACAGAGAGATAACGCTATCATCCAGTGCCATCAATGAGTTTGAAATGACTGAGCTAATCAATCCGCATTTCAGAAGGCTTGGTTGATGGCGTATAAGTTGTAGACGGACTGTAACGGACTAGGTTAAACCAACCTACCGCCAGTAGGAGACCAAACCCACAACCCAATAAAAAAGTCCAGGCGTGCGACGAATCAAGGACACAGAGCAGACGGCGATCGCTGCTATATATTTGTACTAGCCAGCCTTCGCTGGTTGGGCCAATTCGGATTCGCGATTTCGTTGAGTCAAACTTGTTCATATTGTCTACTCCATGCTGATCGAATGGGGGAAGTGTGGCGGGGGTTTGTCCCCCCTAGAGAAATTCCTGCTCAACAGCCATCTGGCCCACAGAAACTGTGCGCGTACAGTACTTCTGAATCACAGATATAGATAATGCCCGCAAAATTCATAAAAAACTCCATTGCGACCCGATCTGCAATCTTCTCGGCCATCTCGCGATCTGGGGTGAGCACCTCAAACTTAATATTCGCCGTAGTGTCGGAAACGTTGGGTTGTCCCGAAGAGCGCACGTTGCGACTCCCCTTACCACCAGTCTCCAATACCGTATAACCCGTTGCCCCCGCTTCTTCAATGATCTTGGCGACCTTTTTCAGCAGAATCTTTTCCGTAATAATGACAAGCTTTTTGGCTGGTTTAGCCATATTAATTATCTCCTTAAATAAATAGGCACATTCATCAATCTACTGGGTCTGCCGGGCTAAAAGGTGGCACCGACAGACAACGCCCCATCTAGGATTAGTTGCCGCCGATCGCTTGGGCAAGACCGAGGAAAAGCGGTATGCACACACCGATCGCAATGGGAGTACCAATCGCAGTAGAGGCACCAATGTAGGCAGAGGGATTGGCTGATGGAATCCCCGCTCGTAGAGTGGGTGGGCCTGAGATGTCTGAACTGGAAGCAGCGATAACAGCCAGAACAACAACACCGCCCATACTGAAACCTGTGGCATAGTGGGCAATCATACCAAGACCAAAAGCAATTAATCCATGCACAATCGGTGCCGCTACGCTATAAACAACATACCACTGGGCAACCTTGCGGAGTTCACCAAGCCTTGACCAAGCTTCCATTCCCATAACCAGCATGAGGATAGAAAGCAAACCTCGAAAAGCCGGATCGTAGAAGTTTTTATAGACACTTTCCGGTTGAGCAAACAGACCCAGCGCAAGACCTAACAACATGGCTGATAGAGCCGGCCCCTGAAGGCTTTCTTCAATGATTGGCCAGATCTTGACCCGACCATCTTCAGGCTCCTTCTGGCTAAGGTATTCCTGCCGAGTAGAGGGATAATCCGGCTGATCGAAGTAATCACCGGCTGCAACAGGCTTCTTACTCAAAGACTCCTCCATCGCAATGGCAGTATTACGTTTCTTCTTCTTTAAATAAATGTTAGCCACTACAATTGCCGTGACGAGGGCGGGAATATCCATAAAGGGATAAAGAGCACCGGCCCAAGCCTCGTAGGGCATTTTTGCTTCTTCCAAGGTCGTCAGAGCCGCAGCCATAGTAGAGCCACTCACCGCCCCAAACAACCCCCCAGTCGCCAACGCATCTACGGTTTTGACCTTTGGCAGTTTAGCCAAGGTATAGCGAGCAATGAATACAATTAAAATCCCTGTCGCGACCGAAAAGATAACGGGTAAAACCATCTCCGTCAGGTTGGAGTTACGGATCGCAATTCCACCAGTAAGACCGATTTTTGTCAGCAACATAAAGACGATGATCGTACAAATTGCCTCTGGAATGACCAATTGACTACCGAGAGCCGCAATTACCATCCCCCCAATCAGAAAGGCGAGGGTCGGAGACTGCAACTGCTTAACGAAGTCCATTAAAAAATTGGACAAAAAATCCACTATGTAATTCCTCCTTGATTCGGATATTAGGGGCCAGGACGGCAAGGCAAGCGTAGCCTCGAATCCAGATGGGCTGGCTCCAGGCATCCGAGCGAGCAACGAGTCAATCCGTCACTCTATCGCATCTGCATCCTAGTGCGTCGTGGCTAGAAATAAGGTTTTTGACAAACGCAAATAATCGCGCCAATCATTAGGGATTTAGGTTCGGGAATCAGTTGTGTTCAATACAAGGGAATACCCATCTGTGTCAAAGTGAGCAATCGCCCGTCACACTTAACCCAAAGACACAAGCCCTACACATAGACCTAAGCCTATGTAACTTGCTCTTGTCATATACAAAAGTCTAAAGCAAAACCTGAAGAAAGTCTTTAATTGAAAGAATGGATTTTTAAATCCACATTAGAAGAAAAAATTATCGTTCAAGCTTCAAGCCGATAGGGAGTTCGATGGTTGGTTAAATCTTTTCGTCTTAAGCCAAGAAATTAAAGCGGAAAACAGCATCGTTGAAATCGAAATCACTAATACCTAAATTTCCAGGTAAATCTTCAAACCCAAAAATGTTATTGCCACGATTTTGTAAGTGTTCGGTGCCGTCGGGATTAGCCATTCCAAAACTAAAGTAGGCAACCGCATGGTTAATAAAGTTATCTAGCGTGGCAGCGGTATTACTGGGATTTTGGAGAAGAAAAGCATTAATTCCGTCTTGAATACTTCCATCACTAGGAATCAAGTTTCCCCCATTGGCGATCGCGAATGGAGCGTAAAGTTGTCCGCCTTGAAGCAACACATCGCCAAATTCTTCAGCATTGGTATTTTGATCAAGATTTCCATTGCCACCCAGTTGCAAACTAAAATTATTAACCCGATTACTAATGGCAGTAAACGCATAACCCGCATCCCCAGGATTAAGTAAATCGCTGGTCAGCCCGTTGCCATTCATATCAAAACTATCCAAAATCGCGCCATTCGCATTCAGTACCGGATAAAGTCCCATTAAATTGTGGAAAAGCGCGTTGGTTTGACTGAGAGCGTTATCGTCAGCACGGCTGCTAATATTACCAGGGTTCCCGCTAAAATCGTAGGTCAAGCTCCCTAAACCATCATTATTGTCATCACCAAATTTTGAGGCAGAACTACTCACATCAAAGTCGGGGAGATTCGCTACTTGCAGCACATAATCCGTCATTGCATCAGGGCTATTTCCCACCGTCGGATCGTCCACATTAACCGTGACTTGATACTGGGTTTGACGTTCAAAGTCGGGGGAACTACCGATAAAAAATAGGGCATTATCTCGAATTTCAAAACTAGCAGCATCATTTCCGCTTAAAAATAGGGTATTGATTCCTTGTCCGTCGTCAATGATCGTTAAATCAGCGACTTTGATTCCTCCATTGCTATTTTCGTCAATTAGGCTTAAAAGGTTGCTTAAGGTAATCGCTGTCGGGGCACTATTGGGCGTAAAAGCAGGGGCACCCGGATCTTGAATTTGTCCATTAACCGTTAAATCGCGATCGCCGCGCTGACCATCGACAAAGTTCAGGATGATTTCGGTTTGTCCATCCCCGTTTAAGTCCATAAATTGAGCACCCGTCTGGGTAATGGGGTCAAAATCAAAGTTATACCAATGATTACTAGGATTATCTGGCGTTGGCCCAAATTTCCAATAGGTATTAATGTTGGTTCCTTGGGGAAGATAGAGGGTAATCGCGCTGGCTCCCCCAGGGGTTACTTGCGGTAGGGTAAATTCAAAGAAGCCCAAGGGAAAAGTCACATTCGCGGGTGCATTCCCAGGAGAGGGATTCGCGATCGCTTGGATTTGAGCAGGAGGGCGTAGGGGATCGCCAACAAAGGTAACAAATTGATTATTCGGAGTCTGGACAGACGTAACGTGGGGCTGTTCCGAGTCGGGAATCCCGTCAAAATTACCATCAACGGGCGGCTGAAAATTATTATTAGACGTGCGGGGATTATAACTGGTTGTATCAATCAGTAAGGGCGTTTGGAAGGCATTGGCAACGGATTCCCAGGGAATGAACTTAAAATTCGTCGCATTATTTTCCAATTCATCGTCATTTTTTACCACATTTTGCGGTTCGTTAGCTCCATCCTGAACCAGTAAAGCTCCGAAGGGAAAGGCACTACCGAGGGGAACATTGATAATTTCTAAGCCATCGGTTTCATTGGCTTGATCAATCCCCAAAGCGGTATTATCGCCCACCACAAAGCTACCGAGATAGGTATTGTTCTCTTCACGGCTGTAAACGGCATAGGTGCTATCGCCCTGACTTGATGCAACTAGATAACCGGTTCCATTCGGGCCATAATAAATGGCTAATCCTTCTAGGTCGGGGACTAATTCAGGGGAACCGACGGGACGAACGACCGTAATTTGATTGCTGTCATTGGGTTCGGCTGCAAATTTGACAATGCCGATTTTACCCTCGACTGCGAGATAAACAATGCCTTTTTCCTGGTCAACGGCGATCGCTTCTGACTGATAATCTTCGGGGTCATCTCCCGTCGCAATGGGTAGTTCAATGGTTCTGACAACTGACGCACTGATTGTCCCTGAAGCCGCAGATTGGAGTTCTAATTGGGCAATCTTGTTTCCGCCCGCCTGGGTAACGAAGACATAGGATTTACCTGTAACGGGACTCTTGTAAGCGGCTAAACCGTAGGCGGTCATTTCTCCATCATCTACCCCAAAAATCGAAAAAGCATCATTTAGCAACGTCGGGGCAGTAATCGATTCCAGTTGGTGGGTTGCAGGGTTAATTTTGAAAATATTGAGGGTGTCATTGGCGCGATCGCTCACAACCGCAATATCGACCGTTTCGGCACCCAGTTGGAAATTGTAGAGAACATCCACATTGTTGTAGCGCAGATCGCCAAATTCAGCCCCAGCCCCCAACATATCCACAGGGGTAACGGTTTGTAAAACTTCGCCCTCTAGAGAAAAAACAGCTAAACCGCCATCTTTCAGCGTACCAATGATGAGGCTATTTCCTGAGTCAGTGGGATCAATCCAAACGGCGGGATCATCCGAATCCCCAATTAACGGAGTCGTTCCTGAGCCATCATCAATCGTGTAGGGGGTTTCTACGGTCGGCAAAACAGCAGGAAGGGTATCCACCGTTAGACCCAAAGCAATAAACTGCGTCGTTTGGGTTGCACTGAAGTTATTATCACTCACCACGATTAAAGATTGGCGACCATCGGGCAAAACCGGGCCCAGAGAAATCCCTTCTAAATTGTCAGGCGTGATACCCAGATCGGCAAAATCGAGTAAAAGGCGTTTTTGGACAGGCGGATCAATCGCAAAACGATCAGGCGCAATGATTTCCCCATCATCTTCTAACGGTTCTTCCCGATAGAGATCCGCCAAATCTTTAACATTCAAAGCTCCCTGGGTTAAAACTTCATAGAGTTTGACCGTATTACCTACACCTGTTGAAAATGAGCGTTCTAGAGCCAGCAAGGTGCCGTTATTATCTAGGGCTAATAATTCAACTAAACCATTGGTGGCAAAACTTCCGGCTGGGTTGGGCGTATCCGCTACAGGATCTACTTCATAAACAAACTCGCCGACGACTTCTCCCGTACTTAGATCATATTTAATGATGCGGGATAAACTACTGTTTTCTAGCGTTGCTGGGCTACCATCCTGAACTAAGGCATTTTCGGTAGCTGTGTAGAGATAACGGCGATCGGGGGTAAGGGTTAAACTCTCAAAGGCTAAGTTATTGCGAATACCTTTACTTTGATCGGCGGTGGGAAAATATTTATTATCAATCGGTAAAGCGGCAAGTTGCTGCCCTGAGAGAGAAAATTCATTAACAAACGGATTAATGAGGTTGTTTGCATCCCCTTCGGAGGAAATATAAACGCTACCGTTTTCGGTTAACGCAATCCCTTCAGGGTCAAGACTATTTAGCGGGAAAGGATTACCCTGGCTATCTAAAAGAGTTGTAACTCCCGTAAAGCTGACATCTCCGTTATCGAGACGGCCATCACTGAGGTTAATCTCTAGGGTATAAAAACGGGCGGAATTAATTTGGCTGCGATCGTCACTAATGGCATAGTATCGATTTTGAGCAGAATCATAGACAATTCCTGATAAACCGCCTACTTGAGTATCTTTAAAAACGGTATTGGTGTTAAAACTGGTAACGCCGAGGGATTCAACTTCAGTGACTTTTTTACGATTTTGATCCTGGGGATTAATAATAGGCTGACTCGGATTGAGGGGGCTATTAGAGTCAAAAACAAGGTTATTACTGTTGAAATCGCTCTTATTGGTATTTTGAACGACCGCAATGCTTTCTCCTGTCGCTTTTACTTTGATAACAACATCTTTGCCAGCTTGGTCAAAGCTTAGATCTTCTGGGGTATTCATTCCTTCTACTTGAATCGCAATTTGATCGGCACGTTTGTCAAAGTCAGCAATGGTATTAACACTCGTCGGCAATTCTGCATTGGCAATCCAAAAGCGATCGCGTCCTGTTCCCCCATAAAGGGTATTATTGCCAGTTCCTGCAAAAATGCTATCATCCCCCGCGCCGCCAAACACTTTATCATTTTCGCCTGCGTAGATCCTATCTTGACCCGCTCCCCCATAGAGACTATTATTTCCCCCTTCATCGCTTGCATCTAGCTCGTCGTTTCCGCGATCGCCTAACAATAAATCATTTTTTCCAGCAAACAACTGATCGTCCCCATTGCCGCCCCCCAGGGTATTACCGCCGGTTCCTAAGCCTGCATCAATTTCATCATTGCCGTCTAGCCCAAGCACGGTATCTTCTAGTCCGATGAAATCTTGGCCCGCATTGAGTAAATCGTTAGCTGTTGTGCCTTTGAGGGTCGTCATTGTTCTTGATCCTTACAGTCTGGTTAGGGTTATTGGGTAGATAAATTTTTGACAGGTTAAACCTTAAATCGAGAAGAAAAATGGAAGTTTTTGAAATGGCCCTAGATCAGATTGCCATTGAATGGTTAAGAGCGCGTTAGGGTTAAATTATTGCTGAATTATGTTTGTGAATAAAAACTTGCAAGCTTGACTCATTTCTGTCCGTTCAATGAACGTTGATAAAAAAGGCTCCCCAGTGTTGAGTACAAGTTATCACCAGGGAGTTTTGTGTCACCTTACATAAAGACAAAATCGGCTGCTGTCAGATTGGCCGTATTGACACCTTGGAGAATGGCAAAAACGTCTCCATTAAGGGCAAGACTGTTGCCGACGCGCTGAATTTGGTCAAAGCCAATGCCTGCATCTTGATTCATAATGCCGATGACATCGGTTCCTTGGGTAAAATCAACGACCGTGTTGGGGGTATCGGGAGCGAGATCGGTTAGTAACCAGAACTTATCCGCCCCAGCCCCGCCAGAGAGAAGGTTATCGCCATCGAATTGAACATAGAATTCGTCATTGCCATCACCTCCCAGGGCACGACCATTAGCTCCAAGGTAAAAAATATCATTGCCTTTTCCGCCAGAGAGTCGGTAATTCATGCCATCCGTTGCATCGAATTGATCGTCCCCACTGCCGCCATTGGCGCGATCGCCGTTGCCCACAAAAATCGTATCGTTCCCACTGCCCAAATTGACTCGATTAAAGCCTTTCCCCGGGCCACCAATCGGAGTATCAACTACATCATCACCCGCCCCAGTAAAGAGGGTGTCTCCGTTGCCGTTAAAGTGAGTACCCGCCTCAAACAGATCGCTAGCAGGCGTTCCTGAAACCAAAGCAGGTGGGGAAGGCGGCAAAATGGTATCAGAGCGATAGTTGAGATTTTGAATACGGGTATCCAATTCAATGGGGGTATCCGCTTGATTAAAGGCCTTGGAAGCATCGGGATAAAATTGGGTGAGATATTCGGCTAAAGCGTCTTGTTCTCCTGCTTTGGCTAAGCTAGTCACTTGATCGGGGACATTGGGGGCATTCAAATCAGCCAACTTCACAATATTGCTGAAATAGAAGGTCGGATAGCCATCGCCACCGGCGGCCAAAAAGTCTAAAATCACCATTTTATAGGTTTGGTTGGCATCGACTTTTAGTTCCCCATTTTCGACAATGACTTTTTCTGAGCCATCGTTTTGAATCATGACCAGATTTTGAATCCGTTGCCCTGGGGTTCTGACACTTGTCGCTAGTCCATTACTATCTCGATTAAAGGCGATCGCGGTTCTATCGGGGTCGTAACTAAACTTAAAGCCACCGATTTGTCCAAATTGCCCTGGTGTAACCCCCACGGCCCAAGGCGCAACAAAATGTTCGGCTAAATCCTTTAACCCTTGAGCCGTGATATCAGCAACAGAGAGTTTGTTATCAAATCGGAGAGAATTACCAATATCTAACTGGGAAATATCTCCCTGTTCCTTGCCCACCGAGGGATTGGCTTGAGGCGGCAATTGAATCAGTTCATTAGTTCCCCCTTCAATGTAGGACAGCCCAATTTGATCCCGAATACCACCACCATTTTTGATGGAAATATCAATATCGAAACCATACTGTTCCGCATACCAAAGATTCGCATCAGCAGTCAGATTCCCTAAATTCGTTTCTTCGGTACGAACACTACTCCGAAGACCATTGAGATAAACCGCCGTGTTGCCGTAAATTTTGCCATCGAGTCCACTAATAAAGGTTTCGACATTTTCGACCACCGCTACAATATCGGGATCGGCAACGGTTTTCACTTGATCATAGGTCGTAATACTGGCTTCGTAGAGACGATCAACCCCCGCAATATCTGTTGCATAGGCTCCACTATCTTCCCCAACCTTCGTAATAAAGCCATTTTCATCGAATTCAACGATTAATTGGCTGAGATAACGGTAGTTTGCTCCCGTATTAATCAGGTAGATGGGGTTGCCGTCTGCATCGGTTTGAAGTTGGGGATAGGGCTGTAGCAATTCAGGCGGCGTTTGAACTTCATCCTGTCGCAGCATCGTACCATCACTGGCCATGACGCGATGGGAGCCTCCCCCCATTAAAACATCAACATTTTTTAATTTGGGTGCTAAGGCCTGTTCAATCTCAAATTGTTGCAGGTGCGTCATTAAGACAACTTTATTAATCCCTTGGGACACCAACGCATCAACAACAGGTTGGATATTTGCCGCCAAGGTTTGAGCATTTGCTTCAATGCCATTAGCCGTTGCATCCGTTAGCATTTGGATTCGACCAATATTGGCGATTCGGGACAGATAGGGGACAACTGCCGCTACGATCCCGACTTTTTCACCCCCGATTTCGACGACGACGCTACCCGCTAAACTATTGGGTTTGGGGGCTTGGCCATTGGCAACCACCAGGGACTGTAAATTGGTTTCGCTACTGTAGTTTAAATTGGTCGCTAGGTAGGGGAATTGGGCCCCCAGGTAACCACTTTCTCCAATGCCTACGCCGGTCATGTTGGCTTTTGGGGCAAGCAGATTATAAAATGCCCCTGACCCCGCATCAAATTCATGATTCCCAACGGCGGCCGCATCCCATCCCAGTTCATTTTGGATGAGCATATCCGCAACACCAACTTGTCCGTAGAGATCTAAGCTTGCGTTAAAGAAGGGCCCTGAAATAAATAGATCCCCGGAACTCAATTTGAGGGTATTTTCATACTTCGCATCAAGCGCGTTCATGACGGCAGAAAAACCCAGAATGTCTTTTAAAGCAGGAATACCCGCTTCTTGATCGGAGGCATGGAGTAATTGCAGTTGGAAAGGAATATTGAGGCTCACAATAGAGGGGTCATGATCACTGAGTTGATCCGAAAATTCGCTGTTGATGCGTACTACGTCGTATTGAGCATTAGCTGCCAGGTTATGGCTCACTAGGATTTGATCCAGGGTTTGGGCATTCCCTTCAAAGTTGTAGGTGTAGCGTTCATTGGCGGGTAAGGTTTCAATTAAATTGGTTAAACCTGAACCTTCTAGAATGCTTAGGGGTTGGGAAAATTCAAAGTCATTGAGATCGCCTAAGACAACGATTTTGGCATTCGGATCAGCCGTTTTAAGGTTGGTGACGAAATCGGCAACGGCTTGGGCCTGAAGATTGCGCTGGACTTCGGTAAACTGCTCTGGAGGTTGAACACGGCCAAAGAGGGGTTGATCGCCGCCTTTGGAATTGAAGTGATTGCCAATCACAAACACGGTTTCCCCATTGAAGGTGAATTCGCCCACGAGGGGTTTACGGGAGGCGTTAAAGGTATCTCCATTGCTGAGGTTATTATCAACAATCCGACCAGGGCTGAGGGAGAGGTCGGGTTTACCATCGTTGTTGCTATCGGTGACGGTTACGCCGGTGGTTGAGCGGTCTACGGTATTCTCTCCCCGATCCACGAAATCGACCCGTGCATCGTTAAATAGGAAGCCGACTCGAATATTTCCGCCCGTTTGTCCGCCATCCTGATTGTTAACGGGATCAATTTGGCGATAACTGTAGGTGGGGCCGCCTGCTGCGGCGATCGCTGCGATTAATTGGCCATAGGTTTGATCCGCTGTGATGGTTCCATCATTAGTGGCTCCGTTGTTGTCCTGAATTTCTTCGAGGCTGATAATATCGGGGGATTTCAGGTTGGTGACGATGGCGGCGGCGATCGCTTCAAAACGACTTTGGGCCGCATTGCCGCCGAGGTTTTCCACATTGAAGGTAGCAACCGTCAAACGAGAGCGATTGCCTACCAAATTGGTGATTTCTTTGGTTAAATTACTTGCCTGAACAACGGTCGGAGCCTCACTGACCAGAACTTCGTAGTTGCCAAAATCGTAATTGACAACCCCAGTTATATCGCTAAGGCGATCGCCGACCTTAACATCGGGTAAAACTAAACTATTACGGAGATCATCGATCTGGATACGCTCAGGATTGTAGTCCGTTTCCGTGATTAAACTCCCTCCCGCTACCGTTCGACTGGTGGCATTGGCTCCATCGTCTCCCAAGACCCAAATTTCTTGAGATGTTCCAAAGGTTGCAGTGGGAGAAGTGGCGACGGGATTGTTGATCTGTACCCGCATCCCTTCCAAACTTTCATAAAAATCCAGCCCATCGGTCGTGGGGTCAAAGCTGCTATTTTCTGCCACATTGGGGAACAATTGCCCCCGCAGTTCCCCCGAAGGATTACTCATGGTGTGGAGATTGACATAAAATCCCCCATTGCGGAGCGTTGCGATTTCCGATTCCGAGAGAACAAATGTTCCAGTAAATGTCCCCGATAAATTATCGGCATTGGGCGTAACGGTCAGATTTTTGAAAATCCCGCCATTATTCCCCACCGATCCCGTATGAATGTGAATCGGACTGCCATTGACCTCTCGGAGCGCACTGCTCAAATTGCCAAAGGTTCCATTCACCGTGAGGGTGTTGGTTGCCTGATCGAAACTAAAGGATACTGACCCACTGGCACTCGTATTACTGGTGGGACGAACTTCCTGTATTTCCGCCATGAGCAAGTTATTGACAGTAAAGCTATCAGCTAGGAGAGAATTGCTTTGGATAAGGCTATTGGGAGGAATGCGGCCATTGGTGCCTAAGATAAGGGCCGCGGGTAAGGGATTTCCACTGCTGATCAGGGTGATGGTGGGGCTGGTAATTTGGGTAATCGAAAGGTTATTGGTCGGGTTGATACTACTCGCGCCAGGCGTAAATTCTGTAACCGTTCCACTGACTTGCACTGCATCCCCGATCGCGACGGTGGGGGCACTGCTCGTAAAAACAAAAATTCCGTCAGCGGTTGCCTCATTATTATCGGGACGGGGGTCTTGCAGATAGAAGCCATTAGCAGCTAGGGCAGTCACAATTCCGGGTACTCCGCTTACCGTTTGTCCTCGGAGGGGAGAAAGATGACCCGCCCCTTGAATATCACTGATCCGAGTGCCTGCATTAACGGCATAAACCGCAATGGTCTTACTGATTTCATTGGCAACAACGACTAGGGGTTGGCCGTTGGGACTGTCGCTGGCAGCAATGAAGGTTAAACCTTCTGGCCCGGAATCCGTTGCGTTGGTTTGGGGGTCGGCGGCAAAATCGCGGGGATTAATATATTGAACAAAATTAGGGGCTGTGGGATTGGTCACTTCATAGACCATGACTCCGCCCACCCGCTCTAGGCCGATAAAGGCATAGGTGCGGTTGTTGATGGTGCCAACGGCAACGCCTTCGGGTTCTGGCCCTTTGTTATCACTGCGGTTATCGACGTTATTGCCTCCGTTATCGGAATTGAAATTGGCGGGGAAAACGGAAGCCACTATCTGCTCAAAGTCATCGCCACTGTCGTAAACCAATTTGCCATTGCTGTCCCAGATCGAGAACGATCGCGAGCCTAAAGCTTGAATTTGGTCAATATCACCATCGCTATCTAGATCCCCTGTAGCTTTAGTTAGTTGCAATCGTCCAAGATTCGCGTTTTGTTTTAAGGTTGCTGCATCAGGGAAAAGGGTGGGATCAAGGAGATAGTCCGCACTACTAACGCGGATTTCCTCGGAAAAACCACTGTAATCACGGGAATCGCCTTCGTTAGCGGTGACGTAGTAGGTTTGGCCGTTGACAGTAAATGATGCAATGCTATCGGGTTGATACATCCCAAATACGGGCACGTTGCGAATATTGATGCCCACGTCGCGATCGCTCGGATCAATCCCGTTGGAGTTGGTGGTAATCAATCCTAAAACAACGGGTTCGGGGCTTGGATCAGGTGTAAAGGTTCCCGTGGTGGTGTCAATGGTAATCCCTGCTACCTGGAAGTCGTTGTCGTTGATGACCGCGATCGTATCCGCATCAACCAGAGCTAACCCTTCAACCTTTTCGACTCCGTTATAACCCGCCGTTGCCAGATCAATATGGAGCATTTTTCTGACAGACGTAATCCCTGCGGCGATCAGTTCGTCTGGGGTCATCTGATCCAGGGTTTTGCCGTTGATGGGCGCATCTAAACCATCAATGTTGGTTGCACCAGCTAGGTTGAAACGATAGACTTTCTTTTCGATGGTATTGAGTGCATCGCCGCTATTGATGGAATCATCATCCCGCTCAACGATTAGAAACTCACCATTGCCGATATAAACTGCATCACCGACTTTATCGGGACGGGTATTGGAGTCTCCCCCTAAATTTCCGTTATCCAGACGATAGAGATATTGGGCTGTGACGGCTTTCGTGGTTAGGTCAAATTCAACCACCCGAATATTATTCAAATTATTGAGATTGCCATTCGTTAAAGTCGTGGGGTTCCGCAGGGGACTTTGCACAAAGGCATAGAGCTTGTTGGTATCGGTATTAAGCGCAACTGCTTCAAATCCCCGATTTTGACGACGTTGGGCCAATACTGCGGGTAGTGCTTCTGTGCCAAAGGTCCCTACTGCCTGACCCGCCGCTTCTGCCGTTCCAGTCGGGACAAAGCGATCGCGTAATTTACCATCACTATCGAAATGATAGATAGCCGGACGGTATTCATCCACCATCCAAAAGCTGTTGTCCTGGGGATTGACGACAATTCCCTCAAAATCCCCCCCTAAGCTATCTAAATTTAAAACATTGCCCCGCAGATCGACAGGCACTTCATCATTGTAAGCCTGACTTGCATTGGTACTCAGGGATGTATTGGGTAAACCTGAAAGCAGTTTTCCTGTGGAATCTTTGAGTTGAATCCGTTCGGTCAGGGTAATTTGTCCTGTACTGCGATTGAGTTCAAAGCGGACAATTTCTGGGGTAAAGTCGGGTAAGAGAAAAGGACGGTTGATGCCTGTTGGTTCACCGTTTGGGCCGCGATCCGTATGGGTAATAAATTTGAGATTACCGTTGTCTGCTTTGCCTTCGTAGAATAAGCCCGAAAAACCACCGAGAAATAGTTCTTGACCCGCTTCGGTGGAGCCAATCGTTGGTAAATTGTTGAACTCAAAGGTTTCTAAACCCTTAACGGTGACGCTGTTGTGATTTTTGAGTCCTAGAGGAAGAATGGATTCAACGGTGGCCGTGGCGACATCTACGACCGCGATCGCGTTATTTTCCTGTAACGTGACCCACGCTTTTGTCCCATCCCCATTGAAAGTAATGTATTCCGGTTCAAGATCCTGAGCCACCGAGGAACCTGGCCCAAAGATGCGTACCCCTGAAGCCCGTAAACTGTCAATTTGGCTATTAAAGGATTCAAAGGAGGCTTCTTGGACTGTCGCATTAATTACGCCATTGGAAAGGTCGATAATGTCGATAATACTGACTGAGCCAACCGGATCAAAAGTATAGGCATCGTTGGGTTGCCCTTCATTGGCGGTTAGAATTTTCGTCCCATCGGGGGTAAAAGTCAGCATATCGGGCAGATAGCCTACCGTCACTTTTCCTAAATAGGCTCCATTGGCTGCATTGAAGAACTGCACTTCGCCTGGGTTTTCGTCTAAAGTCGTCTGGTTGGTAATGGCGATCGCGACAGTCACAATTCCTTCACTCACCGTTCCCACTTTTCCGACCGCTACACTATTGGGAAGTAGGGTAAACCCGCCTGATGTAGCACCATCGGGATCACCGTCCATATTGAGGGACAAATCAGCAATCTTTGTCGGATTCGCTGGATCAGTAAAGTTGAGGACTTCTACAACAGACCCCGCAACCACGAAAAGACGTTGGCTCACCGGATCAAATGCGGGGATTTCTGCTCCAATGCTACTGCCATAACCGCCGATTTTAGTTAAAAAGTCTGTCGTGTTAAAAGTACCAAATGCCATATTGTCTTGATTAAGAACCATAACAAAATAAATAGAAAAGCGTTAACAATAAAAACTTCCGCAATTTAAGGAGATGGGCCAGATCCTAACCCGTTAATTTTTCACAAATCGTTAAACCAAGTCACTCTAATTGTGGCAAAAAAATATGCGTTTTTATCAGTCTTGTAATGCTCAATACATCTTGTTAATTCTCTAATCTAGGTAATTTTATCAATTCTTTAACTCCTTATTTTGATACGCAGATTAAGACAAAATGAGGGTAAAGTAAAGATTATGTTTAGGTTAAGATTTGAATGATTGGTTGTTTTGGACTAGCGCAATTGATGGATTTTTGATCAATGCAACTTAGAAAATAAAAATAAATCTTGATCTGAAGGTTTTGAAAAGATTCTTATTGGCTTATTTTTGAAATATAGTTTCGCTGTCCATTTGTTTAATTCCTTCATTCCATCTTCGCAACGAATTGATTCCTGGTAGCCATTCCCCCTGGATTAGGCAATGAGCAGTAACACGCTTAAAAAATGGGCGCGATCGCTATCGAATAGTTTAGGAAGGGGTTTTTGAGCTTAAATTAAAGAATTGAGTATGGAAGAGCGATCAATTCCCCATGGCATATTAGACTTAAAGTCTAGAGAGCTAACTAAGTTTATGGATGTTCAATTTCGAGAATTTAATCCCTTTGACCTCTGGGTGTGGTTGGAATTTGAAACGGTTCCTTCACCGATGGAGCAGCAATATGTAGAGGAAGTGTTTGATTCTTGGTTTTATTTGGGGAAATTAAGCGCGTTTAATGCAGAAAATCTTCAAGTTCAAGACATGGGCATTGATATCAGTTACATGGCTTATGATAGTACCCTCGCGGGCGAATCCATGATGGCTCCAATGCACAATATGGCGGATTTTCAGTATGAAGGGAATTGGGGACGCTGTTGGTTTGATTTGGGAACCAGTGATTTGATCGCGATCGATATTCTGATTAACGCCCTCACCCAACTCAGCCAAGAATTTGTGCCGATTAAACAATTGATTATTGGCGGAGAAAATGAAGATTGGCCCATTGATCCTAAACAGCGATCAACCTTTGCTGATTTTGACGATGAGTTAGCGTATAACTAGAGATTAGGGGGATTGGGGCGTAATCCAGCGATATTGATAGGATTCATTTTCGGCTCCCCAAACTTGCTTGCCTTGAGCATCAAAGCCCCGATCCCAAGTATCCATTCCCCCTGAATGCAAAATAACTGTATTGGTCACTTTCACTGCGCCGCGCACATTGGCCGGACAACCTTGAGGTGGCGTTTCTCCTTGATAGCCGTTTTTAATGGGTTTGAGAAAGACCTGACAGATCGATTCTCCTAAATCCTGTTTAGATATCTGACGCATGGCTTCAGGCCGCTGACAGAAACCAACTAGGGTTTGAGGTTGGACAGGTTTAAAAGACTCTGATGCAATGACCTGGGGATCGGCGGTGGTTTTAATCGCCAGTATTCGTTGACGATAGGGATTGTCTAGCTGTTGAGTGAGGGCCTGTTCTTGATACAGGTAAATGCCTTGAGCATCCTCTTTGAGGGGGACTTTACAGGTTGTCATGCGGACGCTGCGAATTTTGGGATTGGTTGCGGCTTGGGCTGTGGTATCCATAACGCCGACAAGATGCTTAACCACATCATTAATGAGAGGATTAACCGATTGAGTTTGGGTAAGTAACGGAGCGATTATGATAGGAAGCAGAGGAGTCAATGGCATTGGTTTATATCATCAAAGGAAGAACTCAACCATCTATTATGACAAATTATCAGATCGACAATCGGCAATGGTGGGTACAGCGTTGGCTAGAATTATTAGATTCCTATCGGTTTAAAAAGCGATTAGAACGAGCAAGAAATTATGCTAGAGAAGGTAATATTTTAAGTATTGAATTTGAAAATGCTCAGGTATTGGCCAAGGTTCAAGGGAGTGAGATCGATCCCTATCAAGTATCGTTAAAACTCGATCTTTTTACGGATGAAGATTGGCATTATGTCGTTTCTAGCCTTGCAGAAAAGGCGATCTATTCTGCCCAACTGTTGGCGGGCCAAATGCCTGAAAGTATTGAGCAAGTTTTTATTAAAAATGGGTTAAATTTATTTCCTTTTTCCCTATCTGATATTCACTCCCGCTGTAGTTGTCCTGATAAGGCCAATCCTTGTAAACATATCGGAGCAATTTACTATCAATTAGCCGATCGCTTCAGTGAAGATCCTTTTGTGATTTTTCAACTACGGGGGCGAACGAAACCCCAAATTTTAAGCGAACTTAGACAATTACGGAGTCAGGTTATTTCATTAGATAAGGAAAATAATCAGGACGCGATCGCTGATCATCAAAACGTATTGAATCCCGAACGAGAAACCCCATCAGAACCGCCACCATTAGCCAAAAAGAGCCGTAAAAAGACCTCCTCCCCCAAAGCGGATACCGTGTCAGAAATCAACCATTTTTGGCACTACGATGAACCCCTTGATCCCTCCTTAGTGGTGATTACCCCTCCTGCGGGCCAAAAAGATATTTTAGAGCTTTTAGGAATGCTTCCCTTACCCTATGAAGAAGCGCAAGAAGCCAAGCAATCTTTGCAACAAATTTATCAAGCAATAGGACAAAAAGCGTTAATGCTGGCGTTAGGTCAGGAAGAATAAGGGATTTGATAGCCAGGGATAATGGGGGATTTTAAATGATTTCTCTCCCTATGGTCACGAGAGTAGCCATAATTTATCTCTATTGAAACTGGTTCATCCTCTTCCTCCTTTTCTTCGTCCTTTTCCAGAGAATTCTCTTCCTCTTTTTGCCGAAACGCTCTACCATCACAAAAGCTATTTTTAGGAAAAGGCGGTTTACACCATATTCGTATAATTGCTCTAATACTCTCCCTAGTCGGCTATCGTTTAAATATTCCGCTTTTATTCCTTTCCCAATCAGATGTTCTGTTGCTTTCCCCCTAAAAAATTCACTAAATAAGTACAAGGGAGCCGTCAGAAATCCCATGCAGTTGATGAGC
>JAYKGY010000057.1:0-15506 GCA_035285545.1 Snowella sp.
GTCAAAGTGTCCAGGCTTGCCCCATTTCTCAAAGGAAGTCGGGACAGGATTGGTATCAACCGTGACTTTGGCTTTCGCCTCTCTTTCGGGAGGACTAATTGTCATGAGGGTACTCCTCTCTCGACAATGAACTTCAAGGGTTTCCTATTGTGATTAGTTTAATGGAGGAAGGGCAAAAGTGGAATTTTTTAACCTTCCTTAACATAAGGCTAGAATTACCTAATTTTTCAAGATTAGGTACAAGCATCAATTGTTGATGATAAGTCTTCTTTTTGGCTCTTTTAGAGATTCGTAACAATAATTAAAATTTAACCAATGCATTATCCCGTCAGGATTGTAAACAATAACAAACGCAACAAAAGTCAAGCAAAATCAATATTTGCTTTACAAAAAGTAACAGAATTTTTGCTTAAGACGTTGATAAAGAAAACAAATCGTATTAAATCTATAGAAAGTTATCAATGCTCTCGCGAAATATTTCTCTGGCTCACCCTTTTTTTGATAAATATTAATAAATGTTAAGAATATGAGTTTCTTGCAAATTTAAGATACCAATCAATTACGGGGGATCTGAAAATTCCAGAGTCTGTAAGATCAAGATAGGATTTTCTCGGCTGAGCATTACAATGGCTTGCTGTTGAGATCTTGTGTTAACCATTCCGAGAGAGGAGATAAGGACGGTGATTAAGTTAAACCTGCGATCGCAGACGAAAAAACCGACTCAATGGTGGGTTCTGTTTTGGGTCATCGCTTTAAGTTGGGGACTGCTTAGTTGTAGCGATCGCCTCGTTGCCGCTTCTCCTCCGACGTTAGTGCCGATTTCTGAGCCTGTGATAACCGGAAAATTGGCAGAAGTTCCCCCACCAGAATCGATTCAGGCGTTGCGTCGCAGTTTAGATTCATATCAACCCCAGGTTAAAATTCTCAGTCCTCAACCCGAACAAGTGCTGGAAGAAACCAGTATTGCCGTTAAACTCGCTGTTCAGGATTTGCCTATTTTTCAAAATGCAGACTTGGCAATGGGGCCCCATCTTCATCTAATTTTAGATAATGAACCCTATCAGGCTATTTATGATGTTAATCAACCTTTTATTTTGAAAGGCTTAACGCCAGGAACCCATACCTTACGAATATTTGCGTCTCGACCTTGGCACGAAAGTTTTAAAAATGATGGAGCCTACGCCCAAACGACTTTTCATGTATTAACCAAAACGGAAGACAATCGCCCCGATCCGGCCTTACCCCTGCTGACCTACAGCCGTCCGAAAGGGGATTATGGAGCCGAACCAATTTTATTAGACTTTTATTTGACCAATGCCCCCCTCCATGTGGTGGCCCAAGAAAGCCCTGATGATGCGATCGCCGATTGGCGGATTCGAGTCACTATCAATGGAGAAAGCTTTATTTTAGACAATTGGCAACCCATCTATCTCAAAGGCTTTGAAAATGGGAAAAATTGGGTCAAATTAGAATTTATTGACGAACAAGGCAATACGGTCGCTAATACCTTTAACAACACCGTCAGAGTCATCAACTACCAGCCCAACGGACAAGATAGCTTATCAAAATTAGTACGTGGCGAAATTCCCCTCAGTGTGGCTAAAAGTATCGTTAATCCGGCTATTACCGTCGATAAAATCCCAGAAGAAGCGATCGCGTCTCCAAATGAATTAAAAGAGCCAGAAACCCTAGAAACCCCGACCCAATCTTCAAGCAACGAAACAACAGAAGCAGAAGAAGCGGGCATTCCATCCCTTCCTGTTCCCAATGCATTAAAATCCTTACCAAACCCAATTGATCCCTTAACCGAGCAACCCAAGGTACCGGATTCTATTCCCCTTCCAATCGAAACTCCCGATGCTTTAATCGATAACGCTTTAACCCCTGATTCAGTTCCATTAAACCTTGTGCCTCCTTCGACAGAGGAACCTATTTCTTCAACTCTCCCATTGCCGACATTAGACGCAGAAGAAGAATCGATTCCCCCCGTAGAAGACTTTCCCCTCGTTGCTGCTCCACTCGGATCACCAATCCCCCTGGGAACAGAGGAGGAGGTAGAATCTATTGCTCCATAATGAGGATTGGAGGGATTCTTGTCTCTAAGCTATTGAATATTAAACTGGATAATTACTTAGACTAGCCTGATGAGTTAGGAGTACTCAGTTAACCCATGGGCTTTCAGTCAGTTTAGGTTTGAAAGCTGGCTAAAAATAGGTATTATTTAAAAATATCTAAAACAGTAAGAATTTCTAACAATTTCTAAATTTATACCTAAAAATCTTTACCTCAATCAGGAAACTATATTATACTTTTAACGTCTGACAATTGATTTTCGTGATTCAAAAGCGAGGTTATCGTGTTAACTCAATCTGTTAAAGTCCTTACTGGTGTTGTCGCAGCTCTTGCTGCCTATGGTATCTCTGCTATGCCTGCACAAGCAGAACCTGTTCAACAGTCCTCCGAAGTATTGGTTAGCCAATTAGCTGGCCATGATCTTTGGAGAAAAGGAGGTACCCAACTCTTAATCGGTGATTACGCTATTGGTCGGGTTCGTGGTGTTATCGGAAACATTCTCTTTATTGAATTCTTAAAATATCCCCAATCCCTCAGTGCTGATGGTTTCTTTACCGTTGGTGACCGTCGCTATAGCCATGTTCACTTAGTTGGTTCTGCTCAGCCTGGTGATGATGTGATCGTTCGCCGTAGTGGCAATACTTGGGAAGTTGCTCAGGCTCATCCCGTTTGGATTAGCCGTTTAAATCTCAAAGAAGTTCCTACCTTTGAAAGAAGTGCAGTTAATTTTGAGTCTACCGCGCCTGTTTCCTTGCCTCCTGCTCAACCGGCTCCTGCACCGACTTTCCGTCCTGCACCCGCGCCTGCTCCTGCAATCCGTGGTCTATGGTAAGGTTCTTCAGATTTATCTGAGTGCATAACGTTTAATTTTTGTAGCTTTTAACTTTAAAGTCTTTTGAAATATTGGCGTTGCTTGATTGATTTAAATTAGGCAGCGTCTTTATTTTTAAGAGATAAGGTAGGGGTTATTTCGATGGGAATCTTACAAAGGCTTGTCGCTCAAACAATCACAGCAGAAGCGTTTAAACCCTATGGCCAATTAATTCTCCCCTCAGACGATGGCAAGGGCTTTGATGAATCGGATGCCCAGTTAGATTTGAGTCAGGGAACGCCTCGGTTTTACATCATGCGCTTACCGCATCGAGGTCGCTGTTTTCATAAAATCACTCGTCATGTCCGTTGTACCCAATGTCTGGGGTCTTTAGGAGGAAAATATTGGTTTCTGGCGGTTTGCCCACCTTCGGAGGCACTGGTTCCTGACTTAAGCCAAATGAGGGTATTTCAGATTTTCGGCGATCGCTTTGTTAAATTAGAAAAAGGAACTTGGCATGCAGGGCCGTATTTCGATGAACCTAGCATGGATTTTTATAACTTAGAACTGAGTAATACGAATGTGATCGATCACTTTACCCATGATTTTTTGAAGAGTCATGAATTGCAGTTTGAAATTGTCTAGTGACGATGGCTACTGTTCTGAGTCGGGTTCATCGTCGGGCACGGCACTCCCATCCACTTGACGGCAATAATTTTGGGTTTGTTCAACGGCAGGAAAAACGGGCCCAATCCATTTTTTATACACTTCTTTGGTCGCAGGATTGGCGATCGCGGTATTGACTAACCGTTGCCATTGGGGATCATCTTGGGGAATAATTAAGCCATATTCTTCGCAATCTAAGGGATACTTAGGATAAATAAGATATTCTCTTCCTAACGATAAATTTTGTAGTAAAGCTTCCCCAATTAGCAAAATTCCATCACTGGCAAAGGCATCAATTTTACCCTGTTGGAGAGCCTGTACCCCTCGTAAACGACCAGTTGTGCCTTGAAATTCTTGAATAGTCGCTTGAGGATACTTTTCCGCAACGAATCTTAGGTTCGTGGTGTTCCGTAAACCACCAATGACTAGCCCTTTAAAACTGCGGTTTGAGCGAAATCTTCCTCGGTCATCGGCTCGAATTAAAAATTGGGTTCCCGTTAAAAAAATAGGATTAGAAAAGGCAATCTCTTGGGGCGGATCTTGACGGATTGTATTCGGGCCACATTCTAAATAGACAACCTGATCGCTAACCAGTTCAAAACGATTAAAGAGGGTAGATTTAAAGAGTTTAACTAAAATAATCGGTTGATTTAATTCTTGAATGACTTGATTTTTAAGAATTTCAATAAAATCAATACAAATTCCTGTCCAATTATCATTTAAATCCCGATAACCAAAGGGAACCGCATCTTCTCGGACAGCAACCCGTAGTAAACCCGTTCGTCTAATTTCCTCAATTACGGATGTTGTTTGGGCTTGGACAGGCGCAAGCGTGAGACTGAATAACAAAAGACTGTTAATAAACGCCTGGATTCTCCAAAACGGTTGTTTCTCGACTTTCATAGTGCTTGATCAACTTGTCTGCCATTGATCTAAAAGGTCTTTGAAAAGGGCTTCTTCTAACCAGGTTTTTGCCACAACCGTTAGGGGTAAAGCCAAGAGTAATCCTAAAATGCCAAAGGTACTGGCAAAGAAAATTTGAGCGATGAGGGTAACTGCGGGTAATAGGGACACCTGTTTCGCCATAACAATGGGGGTTAACCAATAGCTTTCGATGTTTTGAATAATAAAATATAAAACTAAAACTGCCCAAATTTTCCAGGGTTCATCCAGTAAAGCAATCATGATAGGAAAGACGACACTAGCCGCAGGGCCAAGATTGGGAATAAAGTTTAAAATTCCGGCCATGAGCGCGTGCACTAACACCAGTTTAATCTGTAAGACCCATAGACCTAAGCCACTCAAAAGACCAATAAAAATACAGTTAATCACTGTCCCCGTCAGCCAATTTCCTAAGGCTGCTTCAGAAAGGGTCAAAATTTCATCGGCACGACGACGATAGAAAGCGGGAAATAATTTTAAAAAACTTTTACGGTACCCCTGAGGATTTAGGAGCATCATCACCGTTAAAGCCAATACAAACAGCGATCGCAAAAAAGCGGCAACCGAGTTAGAAAAAATAGCAAAAAAATTGCGAAATACCTGAGCACCAACGGAGGGAAAGGCAATCACGTTCGATTGATCGGTTAGAAAATTGGGTAACCAACTCGATTCGAGTTCTTGGCTTTGGAGCGTTGAAACAAAGGCTCGCAGACGACTAATGGCTTTAGGGAGTAGGGCAAGTAAATTTTGAAATTGTTCGATAAAAGGCGGAACGATTAGCCAGAAAAAAAGAACGGTTAACCCAATCACCGTCAAGAAGGTTAGGATTACAGCCGTTTTCCGTTGAATATTAAATCTTTCTAGCGATCGCACCAAACGATTCAGGGCTGTCGTCAGTACAATCGCCATAAATACCAGCAGCAAAAGCTGTCGAATCTGCCAAAGCAAATAGCCAGCAATGATTACGCTCGATAATCCAAGCCACTGACTGAGTTTCATGAAAAATTATTGATAATTAACAATACGGGCGAATCCGGTGGGATCTAAACTTGCGCCACCGACCAAGGCCCCATCAATTTCTGGTTGAGCCATAATTTCGTCGATATTATCAGCTTTAACGGAACCGCCATACAGGATACTGACATCAGGGTTGCTTAACTGTTCCCGAATAATCCCAATCACCCGATTGGCTTCTGTGGCTTCACAGGTATCTCCGGTTCCGATAGCCCAGATCGGTTCATAGGCGATCACTAAACGGGATTGATCCACATCGACGACTCCCCGTTTCACCTGATTGATAATCACCGTTTCTGTCTCTCCCGCATCGCGCTGAGCCTTACTCTCTCCGACACACAAAATGGGGATTAAACCATGACGTTGAGCTGCAATTACTCGCAAATTCGCTGTTTCGTCCGTTTCACCAAAGTATTGACGGCGTTCACTGTGGCCAATAACCACATAACTGATGCCAATCTCAGTCAGCATATCCCCCGCAATCTCGCCCGTATAAGCGCCTTTGTCTTCCCAATGGATATTCTGAGCACCGAGTTGAATCTGTCCCCCATGTAAGATTTTGGACATGGTTCCCAAAGATGTAAAGGGAATACAGAGAACCACTTCTCGTTGCTCATCCGTATCGAGCAGAAGGGGTTTAAACGCTTGCAAAAACTCCTGGGATTCCGCCTGAGTTTTGTGCATTTTCCAGTTACCCGCAATAATAATTTTTCGCACAGCTTAATCTAAAACTCTTAATTTCAATAAAAGATGCCAGATCTCAGTTTAAGGCTTCAGGGGGATCACGGACACAGGAGTTTGGGTTTCGGCAAGGAAGGATAATTTACCTGATGGCTAATGTGAGTTCTGAAGATCAGTTTTTCGGCGATCGCCAATCTATATTTAAACAACAAAACGCGATCGCCTATTGGTTTTATCCAATCTTGCGTACTTATATCGAAAAACAGAGAATTGATTTCAAGTTTGCCAAAAAAACTTTTAGGCATTTGTGGATCTCCAAACCCGATAATCGAGATCCTTGTACGAAATTTGTATTGTCAGCTTACAATAAGAAAAATTAGCAATAATTTCCCTCCTCAATATATATGACAAGTCCTCTAACGATTAAGCTTGATTCCTTAACTTTATCGGATGAACAGTTTTATCAATTGTGTCAAAATAACCGTGACTTGCGTTTTGAGAGAAACTGTAGAGGAGATTTAGTGATTATGCCCCCCACAGGCGGAGAAACGGGAGAACGGAATTCGGAAATCAATTATCAATTAAGACATTGGAATAAACACTCTCAACAGGGCAAAGTATTTGATTCTTCGACGGGGTTTAAATTATCCAATGGTTCAGATAAATCTCCTGATGCAGCTTGGATTCCTTTGGAAAAATGGAATGGGCTAACTCCCGAAGAACGCCAAGGTTTTGTACCACTTTGTCCTGATTTTGTCATTGAGTTACGGTCTAAAAGTGATAATTTAAAAGTCCTACAGGAAAAGATGCAGGAATATTTAGAAAATGGAACTCAGTTAGGTTGGTTAATTAATCGGCAAGATCGACAAGTTGAGATTTATCGTCAGGGTCAAGCAGTAGAAGTTTTAAATCATCCGATGAGCTTATTAGGGGAAAATATATTACCGAATTTTATTTTGGATTTAGGGACAATTTGGTAGTTTTAGAAACTATTTTTTGTTAAAAATCTTCTTTTTCAAAAAAAGAAAACTATAATATTGTGTCCCTACACGAATTTTTTCGATAGAAGCCGATTTCGTAGGTTAAATTTTTAAGCCGATGATTGATTTAACATTGCTAATAACTCCGTTTCATTTAATAAAGCAATATTCAATTTTTGGGCTTTTTCTAACTTAGAACCCGCCTCTTCTCCCACTACGACATAATCCGTTTTTTTACTCACAGAACTGGTCACCTTTCCCCCTGCTTGTTCAATTAAAGATTGAGCCTCAGAACGGCTTAAAGTTGGGAGTGTTCCCGTTAAAACAAAAGTTTTCCCTGCTAACAAAGCAGAACCCGACGTTACTGGAAAATTACCAGATATTGCTGAAAACTGTAAACCGATCGCTTTTAACTGTTCAATTAAAGCCAAATTTGAGTCATTTCTAAACCAATCAAATACCGATTGGGCAATTTCTTCCCCAATGCCATACACACCTGAAAGCTGGGGCACGGTGGCTTGAGATAACTGCTCAACGGTGGGAAAACTTTTGGTTAAAGTCTTTGCATTGACAGATCCAACATACCGAATACCTAAACCGTAAAGGACTCTTGACCAGGGTTGTTCTTTACTTTTTTGAATAGAATTTATTAATTTTTGGGCTGATTTTTCTCCCATTTTGTCTAAATCCACTAATTGCTCCCATTCAAGGCGATATAATCCATCTAGAGATTGAATTAAGTGATTTTTTAGCAGAAGAATAACGATTTTTTCCCCTAAGCCCCGAATATCTAATGCGTCTCGACTGGCCCAATGGATTAAACTTTCTCGCAAAATGCCAGGACAGGAACGATTCACACATCGAATCGCGGCTTCTCCGGAAGAACGCACTAAGGTTGAATGACATTCTGGGCACTGGGTCGGCATTTCATAGGGCACACTATCAGTAGGTCGTAACTCTTTAAGGACACGCACCACTTCGGGAATAATTTCTCCGGCTTTGCGAATAATGACCGTATCCCCAATGCGAATATCCAGTTCTTTAATGCGGTCTTGATTGTGCAAGGTGGCCCGTTGTACTGTTGTTCCCGCTAATTGCACGGGTTCCATAACTGCTAGCGGGGTAACGGCTCCAGTACGTCCAACATTGACTAAAATTTCTTTAACCACAGTGGGGGCTTCTTCGGCAGGATATTTCAACGCGATCGCCCAACGGGGAAATTTTTGAGTAAAACCGAGTTCCTGTTGCAGGGTGTAACTATTGAGCTTCACTACTACCCCATCGGTCATGTAGGTTAAACGCTGCCTAGCTCCTTCCCAATCTTCGTAGTATTCGGCAACGGTTTCGAGGGTAGGACACAGTTGACAGTGGGGATTAACGAGAAAACCCAGTTGTTTCAGATATTCTAGGGCTTGCCATTGGGTCGCGATCGCGGTGTCATCGTTGGGCAAATGAAGGGTATAGGCAAAAAACTGTAATCGTCGGTTATGTACAACTTTAGAATCCAATTGACGTAAGGTTCCCGCAGCAGCATTGCGGGGATTGGCAAATAAACTTTCTCCTTGGGCTTCTCGTTCCTGGTTAATGCGATTAAATTCATCCAAGGGCAAAAAAGCTTCTCCTCGGACTTCTACCCAGGCAGGCGGATGGTCGAGATTTAACCGTAAAGGGATAGAACGAATGGTTTTTATATTTTGGGTAATTTCTTCTCCTGTGATGCCATCTCCCCTGGTTACACCCCGCACTAATACCCCGTTTTCGTAAGTTAACGCGATCGCCGACCCATCAATTTTGAGTTCCGCCACATATTCAGCAGGTTCTTGAACCTTTAACGGTGAATCATTGGGAATGACCCGTTGCCAACGTTCTTGCCATTGTTGCAATTCTTCTATATTAAACGCATTTTCTAAGCTATAAAGGGGAATACGGTGGTTAACAGACTGAAACTGGCTGGCTGGTTTTTCTCCCACACGCTGGGTTGGACTATCGGGCGAAATCAGTTCAGGGTAGTCTTCTTCTAACGTCTGTAATTCCCGATAAAGTTGATCATAAACACTGTCCTCCATGATGGGATTATCAAGGACATAGTAGGCATAACTAGCCTGTTGTAATTGTTGACGGAGTTGGGATACGCGAGTGGCAGGTTCAGTCATTGTCTTGTATATCAGAGAATTCAGATGTCGATTCGTTCTGTAAACGCAAAGAATAGAGGATAATAAGGTGGAGGACTTGTCTTCTAAACTTTATTAAGATTTTAAGGGAATTGTCATGTCAGCCATCGACAAACTACAACCCGCCAGTAAAGCCGATGTCGTGGTTTATCAACCCTATTACCACAAAGATAAGCATAAAATTTTGCCCTTGGCCATTAGTCTCTACATTCAGGGACGTTTAGAAGGCAATCGTCGTATTGAAGGTACCGATGGGATACCGTTTGCTGCGTCCTGGTATGTGTCTAAGCTTCCCTCCGAGTTAACCCGTTGTCGTATTCAATTTGATGGTCAAGCGGAATTAAGCTACGAAATGACGATTCTGAATGCGGAATTTGTGGATTATCTCATTGAGGTGATTAACATTAATAAAGAATTCAATGCGGTCGATTTTCCCCAAAGTTTTTATCGAAAATTACTGAAGTTTGATGAAGTCGCAAAAACAACGGCATCATAAGTAATGATCAATCATGACAGTCCAGGTTGGTATTTCAATCCCTGGCGACTAGCCTAAAACTTGATAGAAGGAGTGTTCTTGTGGCAAATTCGGCCAAAATTCTACTGATTGGTTCCATTGAACCCTATAGCGGTAAGTCAGGTACAATTCTGGGACTGGGCCGTCAACTACAGGAGCGTGGATTCGCGATCGCCTACGGTAAACCTATTGGGACTGCAACCAATGACGACCAACCCAACGGACAGGATGCCGATGTTCAATTTATTACCGCAGCTTTGGGTCTGAAAGATCACCAAATTTGCCCACCGTTATTCATGCTGACGAAGGACACCATTGAAAAACGTCTGCAAGGCCATGACCAAAGCCACTATGGAGAAGTTTTAACCACTGCCTTACAAAAAATTGAGGCGGATGTGATTTTAATTGAAGGGCCTGGCAATTTAAGTGAAGGTGGTTTGTTTAATCTCTCTTTTGCTGATTTATTGGGACAAATTGAAGCAGGGATTATTTTAGTTGCTCGTTACCATTCTCCCCTTGTGGTTGAAGGTTTACTAAAAGCAAAGCAAGAATTGGGAGACTTTCTGTTAGGTGTGGTGATTAATGACGTTCCCCCAGACGCGATCGCCGAAACCCAAACCCTGATTCAACCCTTTTTAGAAAAACAAGGAATTTCCGTTTTTGGACTATTGCCCCAAAATGAATTACTCCGCAGTGTTAGTGTGCGGGAAATTGCCCATCAGCTAAAGGCAAAGGTCTTATGTCGGGCGGATCGCTTAGATCTCATGGTCGATACCCTGACTATTGGAGCTATGAATGTTAACTCGGCCTTGGAATATTTCCGTCAAGGCTACAATAAGGCGGTTGTCACTGGCGGCGATCGCACCGATCTGCAATTAGCAGCCTTGGAAACCTCGACCAGTTGCCTCATTTTAACGGGTCATGTGCCGCCGCAACCGTTGATTATTAGTCGGGCAGAAGATTTAGAAATTCCCATTTTAGCGGTGAATCTCGATACCCTGAAAACCGTTGAAATCGTGGATCAAGCCTTTGGAACGGTGAGACTGCAAGAATCTATTAAAGTCGATTGTATTCAACAACTCATGGCGGATCATTTCCAATTCGACGACTTTCTCACCACGTTTGGTCTCAAATAATTCCCCTCTCAAAATCGCAGAATCCCCTGATCAGGCTATAATTAATGGGAAAAACCTCTATGCCCAGGGTTGGCCGAGCGGTTGAGGCAGCGAACTCATAATTCGCCCAAGACAGGTTCAACTCCTGTACCCTGGATTCTGTATTAATCCCTATGCCAGAAACGACCGAAACCCGCAAAGCGGATCACATCAAAATTGTTTTAGACGAAAATGTCGATGGAAAGGGAATAACGACGGGATTTGAACGCTATTTCTTAGAACACTGTGCCTTACCCGATGTTGACTTAGATGCAGTTGACCTGGGATTAACCTTGTGGGGAAAACGGCTCCAGGCTCCTTTACTGATTAGCAGCATGACAGGGGGAACGGCGATCGCGTCTAAAATTAATTTGCACCTAGCAGAAGTCGCCCAAAGCTTAGGCATTGCGATGGGGGTCGGTTCTCAACGGGCAGCCATTGAAGATCCCCGTTTAGCGGCTACCTATCAAGTCCGTTCCGTCGCGCCGGATATTCTCTTATTTGCCAATTTGGGGGCTATTCAACTGAATTACGGCTACGGGTTAGACACGGCCAAACGGGCAGTCGAGATGATCGAAGCCGATGCTCTTATTTTGCACCTTAATCCTCTCCAGGAAGCTGTTCAGCCTGGCGGCGATCGCCAATGGTCAGGGTTAGGAAAAAAAATTGAAAAACTGGTAGGGGAATTATCGGTTCCCGTCATTATTAAAGAAGTGGGGAATGGCATTAGTGCCTCCGTTGCCAAACAATTAAAAGAGTATGGAGTCGCCGCCATTGATGTTGCAGGAGCAGGGGGAACCAGTTGGAGTGAAGTAGAAGCCTATCGACAAACCAATCCCCATTATCGAGCGATCGCCCACAGTTTTGCCAGTTGGGGCATTCCGACAGCCATGAGTTTACGAGAAGTCCGCCAAGCCGTGACCGATTTACCCATTTTTGCCAGTGGCGGTATTCGCAATGGGATTGATGCGGCCAAAGCGATCGCCTTAGGAGCAACCTTAGTCGGCAGCGCGGCGATGGTTTTAGAAGCTGCTACATTAAATGAAAAAGTCGTCTATGAACAGTTTTCACTCTTACTAGAAACTTTAAAAATAGCCGCTTTTTGCAGTAATGCCACGAACTTAACCCAATTACATCAGGTCAAATTACGCGATCGCGAGACAGGAGAGGTGATCAACGGTTGTTAGGAGAAAATAATTGTCGTTTTTGCCGCAATTTTAAGAAAATCAACTTTTATGGCGAGCCTTATCACGATACATAGCCGCATCCGCTTCTTGGAGAGCAGATTGTATGCCACATTGAGGGTGTCTAAGGGCGTAACCGATCGAGGCTTTAACCCCTGCCGCATTTAAGCAATGACGAATTCGATGCGCGATCGCTTGAGCATTTTTCTGATCACACTCAATGGCCAAAATAGCAAATTCATCTCCTCCTAAACGAGCCACAATATCCGTTGGCCGTAACGCTTCTTTTAAGGCTTGGCTGGCTTGAATTAACAGCTTATCCCCCGCACTATGACCAGATACATCGTTAACGCATTTTAAATCATCCAGATCAACCAAAAACACACAAACGGAATGCCCATATCGATAACACCGTTCCTCTTCCATTGCCACCAACTTATCCCAACCTCGACGATTGTATAAAGTCGTTAACGCATCTGACATCGCTTCTGCTTCCGCCCGTTCTGCTTGGCGTTTAGCGGCTAAGGTGGCTAATTCCGCATTCAGTAAGCTGCTGAGTAAACCTGCGAGTAGCTCAATCAGGGGCTGTTCCGATTGAAGCGATTGGCTATGGGGCACAGGATCGATAGCGCATAGGGTTCCAAATAATGTTCCGTCACTGTAGGTTAGAGGAAAGCCAATATAGGCCCCAATCGGAACCTGTTGGCCAATGGGAGCTTCAGCATAGGCCGTAATGAGGTTAGCTTGGGGCGCAATACAGGGGCCTAGTCCCTCCACCATACGAGAACAAAAAGAATCACTCCAATGAAAAACACTACCTTCTTTAACGTTGTAACCGTGATCTTTCGCCATTAGAACAATCCAATCATTGCCTTCCGTGCGGGTAATCATCCACAGGTCAAAGCCAAAACGTTGACGCAGAAATTCTAAGACGGCTTTTCCCGCAGTGGCAAAATCATTTAAAAGTGAAATGTTGTTGAGCAAAGTTGACTTCACAAGGGAGAGTTAAGAAAAGACCCGATAAAACGGTCAAATAATAAGATTTTGTTTAAAGAAATTTAAAATAGATGAAGATTTATTGAAAGACAAGCAGATCTATTAAAAATTTTTTTATTGAATTTAGCAAGTGTATTTTTGCGGATAATTAATTTTGAGATTTACGAAACTTAATCACAACAAGATGAGCCTTTGCAGTGGGCGATCGACGTGGGGTTTGAATTTGTTTAATGTGTATTGATTATAATTACGCTTGGCGGTTGAAGACTTTGAGCGTTTTCTGACCACTGAATTTGTTGATTTAGTTTTCTCTATTACTCTTATACTGTCAAGGCGTGACTCTTATAGATGATGAATCGAGAATCCTTGTATCGGCAAAGGAAAGGAGAAATCAAGCGATCGCGTAAGTTGACTGATTCTTGTTTCGATACTTTGACTGAAAAGAAACAGACGTGCTAATACTGAAGAAAGGATAATTTACTTATGACTATATCGAGAGAAGAGCAATTGAAGATCCTTGGTCTAATGACGGATTCTGAGATTAACTATGCTGATGCTCCCGCAACTAATGAGGAGTTTTGGCAAAATGCAGCGGTTAATATTCCCCCTGTAAAGGTTCCTGTTACTCTCAGGTTAGAATCTGATGTGCTTGCCTGGTATAAAGAGCAAGTTCCACGAGGTTATCAAACTTTGATCAATCATGTTTTAAGAAAATATATGATGGATCGGGAATCCTCTACTTAAATCGTTGTATATCTGAGGAATACCAACAATGACGACGCAAACGCTCTATGAAAAAGATTTTAATTTGTGGATAGAACGAACCATTAATCAACTCAAAGAAGGTAATTTACAAGACCTAGACATCAAAAATTTAATAGAGGAAATTGACTCAATGGGTCGCAGCGATAAACGAGAGATTTACAATCGTTTAAAAGTATTATTAATGCATTTACTTAAATGGAAGTATCAACCTCAAAAACGAAGTCAAAGCTGGGAATTTACTATTGATGAGCAACGAGATCAGATAAAATTGATTCTTAAAGATAGTCCTAGTCTTAAGCCTTATTTTACAGAAAATTTAGCAGACTGTTATCAAGATGCTATTCGTAAAGCGGTAAAGGAGACAGCCCTAGATAAAAATGTTTTTCCGCCCCAGTGTCCTTTTACTCAAGAACAAATTCTAGATGTTGACTATTTTCCCGAATAACAAACTGATGGATATATTGAAGCGACTTAGGTTGTTACAGAAATTTTAATCTTGATTGAGATCAGAAAAGCTTCTGGGCGTAATATCTAATGCTTCAATCTCATTTAATTCACTTTGCTCTTGTGCAACTTTAGCTCTTAATTTATTAAAAGAGGGGCGTAACATAGCATTAAATGAGCCAGCCGTTTTATCAAAAGCTTCTCCCGTTCTTTTAATGGATATACCTAAATTATTAAAATGTTTAATCATTGTACCAAAGCGATTATGTAATTCGCTACCAATCTTACCAATTTCTTCAGCATTTTTTGCAATTTCATATTGTTTCCATCCATAGTAAACAGTCCGAAGAAGTGCAATTAAAGTAGTTGGAGTAGCAAGAATAATATTTTTTTGAGCAGCATCTACAAGAAGCCCATTATCATGCCGTAGAGCGGTACTAAATAAGCTTTCAGCAGGAAGAAATAGAACTACAAATGCAAGCTGTTCTTTGCCTGCTAGTTTTTCATATTCCTTTTTGCTTAAATCATTAATTCTGCTTTTAACTTGCTTTGCATGTTCTTTACCTGCTTCATCTCTTTCCTCTTCATTATCAGAATTCATAAGATCTAAATAGGCATTCATCACTGCTTTAGCATCTATAATTATTTTCTTTTCACCTGGCAAATTTACAATGATATCAGGACGCTTGATTCCATCATCTGCACTTACAGAAACTTGCTTATCGTAATGTATGCCCTCAACCATGCCAGATATTTCAAGAACTTTTTCTAAAACAACTTCGCCCCATTGCCCTCTTCCAATTGGCTGTCTCAATGCTTTTACCAAATTGCCTGTCTCTTGTCTAAGCTCTTTTTCAAGTTGACTAAGAGATTCTATTTGACTCTTAATTTCAGTGTAAGAACCAATGCGTTCTTTTTCAATTTCTCTAATTTCTTTATCTAACCTCAGTAAACTATCTTGAACAGGTTTTACAATTCCTTCTAGGTTCTCCGCGGTTAGCAGTGAGAAGTGTATAATGGTATACATTATATGAGGACTGAACTATGTTGTACTTTCTCGAAAATCTTCTTAAATTGCCTCAAATTAGTGTACAAAATATCATACAAGAAG
>JAYKGY010000058.1:0-12999 GCA_035285545.1 Snowella sp.
TGGCAGATTTTAGGCATTAAATGTAAAGTTCCATGTCAGGAGTAATCCTGTTGATAGATCTGTCCGAAATAATAGAAAGAGATAGGGCAGAAATATAGAGGATTGCCTATGAATAGTGTTTCAAAAAATCCCATCCAATTTATTAACTGGCCGATGCTGGTAATGTTAGCCTTAGCATTCTGGCTTAGTAGCAGTTTAGTGATTGATTTTCTGATTATTCCGAGTTTATTTGCATCGGGAATGATGGGACAAAGTAGTTTTGTCAGTGCCGGTTATTTACTGTTTGGATTGTTTAATCATTTAGAGTTACTGTGTGCCGCGTTAATTTTATCGGGTTTCCTTATTTTTAATCGCCATCATTCCTTACCCCATTTACAAGAACGTTGGTCAGTCATTTTATCAGCTTTGCTGTTGGCGATCGCGGTCGTTTACACCTATGGATTCACGCCGGTTTTGAGTGGCTTTGGTTTTGATTTAAATCTTTTTAACGGCAACAGTACAATGCCAACAACCATGATGACTGTGCAAATTGGGTATTGGTGTCTAGAAGTGATTAAGCTCTTAACTTGTCTGACTCTCCTACGATGGTGCTATCGGGATTCTTGTCAACTGGGTTAGTTCACCAGACAGATTTTTCCTTCATCAACAGAAATCTTCCCCTCCCTTAGAGGGGCTTTTTTTTTCAGCTTTTCTCAGTTAATCAAGAAGACAAAAGGATAACTCAATGGTATTATCTATGTTCATATAAGTTTATAAAACAAATAACTGAAGAAATAGGGCAATTAACATGGTGCAGGCACCTGTCTCTCCGGTGGTGTTAGTCATTCTAGACGGCTGGGGCTATCGTCAAAATGAAAGAGCTAACGCGATCGCTTTGGCCAAAACTCCTGTCATGAATAGTCTAATGGCAACCTATCCGTCCACCCTGATTAATACATCTGGCAAGGATGTGGGGCTTCCCAAGGGGCAAATGGGAAATTCAGAAGTCGGTCATCTCAACATTGGAGCGGGACGAGTCGTTCCCCAAGAGTTAGTTCGTATTTCAGATGATATTGAAAATGGAGACTTTTTTGAGAATCCTGCCCTAGTCAGCATTTGTGAGGAAGTCCGCCGCCAGCAAAGTAAGCTCCACTTAATCGGTCTTTGTTCAGAAGGGGGAGTACATTCCCATTTAGACCATCTCTTAGGATTATTAGATTTAGCGCAATTAAAAGGTTTAAACAACGTCTGTATTCATGCCATCACCGATGGACGGGATACCAATACAACGGAAGGAATTAATGCCTTAACAAAAATCCAAACTCATCTAGACAAAATTGGGTTTGGCCGAATTTCTACCCTGAGCGGTCGTTATTATGCAATGGATCGCGATCGCCGCTGGGATCGGGTGAAAAAAGCCTACGATGTCATGACCCAAGAAACGGTAGGAGACGGACGCACTGCCATTCAAGTCCTCAAAGACTACTACGCTCAAGATATTACCGACGAATTTATTCCTCCAACCCGCATTGCACCAGGATCGATTGAACCTAATGATGGCGTAATTTTCTTTAATTTCCGCCCTGATCGCTCACGACAACTGTGTTATGCCCTCCTCAATCCCAGTTTTGATGGCTTTGAGCGAGAACGCATTCAACCGCTGTCTTTTGTGACTTTTACCCAATACGATCCACGCCTACCCGTTAAAGTTGCCTTTGAACCCCAGAACCTCAACAATATTTTAGGGGAAGTCATTGCTAGGGAAGGATTAAAACAATTTCGCACAGCAGAAACAGAAAAATATCCCCATGTTACCTACTTTTTTAATGGGGGTCTAGAAACGCCTTTTGAAGGAGAAGACCGAGAGCTAATCCAAAGCCCGATGGTCGCGACCTATGACCAAGCGCCTGCAATGTCCGCTGAAAAAGTGACAGAAATTGCTTGTAACGCGATCGAAAAAGGCATTTATAGCCTAGTCGTTATCAATTATGCTAACCCCGACATGGTGGGACATACGGGAAATTTAAATGCGGCCATAGAAGCCATTCAAACGGTTGATACTTGTTTAGGTAAATTATTGGCTAGCATCAGTAAAATGGGCGGAACCGCGATGATTACGGCAGATCACGGTAATGCCGAATATATGAGTGATGAGTCAGGCAACCCTTGGACGGCTCATACCACTAATCCCGTACCGTTGATGTTAGTCGAAGGCGAAGGCCGAAAAATTGTGGGTCACGGCGGAGATGCTAAACTACGAGAAGGTGGAAGATTAGCAGATATTGCACCGACCATCCTTGACATTTTGCAACTGCCAAAACCCGCAGAAATGACAGGGGAATCTTTAATTGAATCCTCTCCTGTAGAAATGAAAGTCGCCCGTACCCCCGTGCGAATTGCGCGCTAAGTTTAACTAATTACTGATTTTTGATTATTTATGACTCTTGTTACTTTAATTCAAATTATTTGGACGATATCGGCTGCCTTATTAATTGTATTAGTTTTATTGCATAGCCCTAAAGGGGATGGTTTAGGGGGAATTGGGGGGCAATCCCAACTCTTTACCAGTGCTAAAAGTGCAGAAAAAACCCTGAATCAAATTACTTGGACATTAAGCAGTATTTTTATCAGTTTAACAGTGGTACTCAGTGCGGGTTGGTTGGCTAAATAAACGATTAAAGAAGCAAGTTAAATTAGGGCTGGTTATGGCAACCAGTCTGTTTTTGCTGCTCTGCCTTACTATTTCAGTAGGCGCAAATCATCCTGAAGCGATTGATCTTGAAAATACTTTACCCCCGTTACAGGTTCATCCCTTACCGGCAAGTTTAGCGAAAATTCCTATTTCTCAGAACACCAGCGATTACTTCGATCACATTTCACCGACACCGTTGGGTTATTTAGTCTGGTCAGAATTTCCTATTAAGGTTTATCTAGACCGTCCTCCTGAGCCTGTTGATAGTTCTGCCAGTTCTCAACGTTTTCAACAATGGACTGAATTGGTTTTACAAGCGATCGCCGAATGGAATGATTACTTACCCCTCAAGGAAGTGAGTGATCCGATCCAGGCTGATATTGTCATTCAAAGAACTGAACCGCCCTTAGGAACCACGGTTAATCCTGAAACGGGACAAATCCAAATTCCTCGCGCTCGAACTGCCCAAACCCGTTATCAATTTGATTTAAGCCAAACCTCTCCGCCCAGAATTACGCTACGAATGACAATTCAAATCAAGCCTGGCTTGAGTCAAACCGCAACCTTAGCCGCTATTCGCCACGAACTCGGTCACGCCTTGGGAATTTGGGGACATAGCCCCGATGAAAACGACATTATGTTTTATTCTCAGACAAAAAAAACGTCTCCTATTTCAAAAAGAGACATCAATACACTGATTAAATTATATAAACAAGCCACTCGATTGGGTTGGCCAATATCAAGTTGAAACTAAGCTTTATTCACCTTAGCTGCTTGTTTTTTGTCGAATTCTTTCTTGCAACGGGTACCTACACCTAAAGCGGCTAGAGATCCCATAATCGTTAAAGGTTCAGGAATCGGAGTCGGATCAAGTGGATTGTTAGGGCCTGGGAAGCTAGGAAAAACAATATTACCCGGCACACCAGCTGCTCTGATAGTAAAGGTCTGATAGCGAATATTACCAGGGATTAAGCTAACATTAGCCTGAGCAGTAAAGCTTGCAGTCGTCCCATTGGGAGAAGGCGGGCTAATACCAGGCGTTGGAAGAAAACCAAAACTACTGGGTAAAACCCCTGAAACATTGTCAGTTACAGGAGAGGTTGATAAAGCAGTTGCCCCCGTAAATCCAGTAATAACGAGTTCTTGACCCTCTGCAATGCTGTCTCCTGGCCCCTCTGTCACAAACTCGAAATTAAAGTCAAACAACCCACCACTCACAGATTGCATATTTAAAAAGTTGAATCGATAGGCTTGAGCTCGGCTGCTTATCGCCAGTACGCCTAAGCTGCTTAAGGCAAGGCTTAAAGATAAATTTTTTAGATTCATTAGTGATTAACTCCTCATCACAATAAGGATAAGTAAATACAATTTGAACTAGAGATAGATTAAAGCAAGAGATAGAAAATATTTTAAAACAAAAAAACAGAATTTGCTATAGCGTTTGAAATGATTTCTTGAAAAAAGTCATGAAAACTAGATGAAAGCCTGAATTGGTAAGTATTTAAGCCTGAATTGTAAATAAATTTAAAGTTTTTGCTTAGGGTAAGAATGATAATTTTCATTTTGGTCGGGATATTTTTTCTTTGTTGCCCATCCCATTAATTTAAAAAAATTGTGAAAAAGCCATTGCTGGGTTTCGTTGGAGATCAAACTAAAAATCATTTATTTGACTCGTTGGGATTTTTTTTACTATCTCAATCCATCTCAATCCAATAGCAGTGGAATGAAGGCGCGATCGCTGTATCTATAATCCACAACGGAACAACTCAAACTAAGTTTCAAGAAGTCAGAACGGCTAGGACGGCTAATCCTGCATTGATTAAGTAAAAAACGCCGACAATTTTGGTTTCTGCCCAACCGCTTAATTCTAAATGGTGATGAATCGGAGCCATTTTTAATAAACGCTTACCTTTACCATCGGGGCCTTTGGTCGCTTTGTAATAGCTGACTTGCGCGATAACCGATAAGGATTCTGCTAAGAAAATCCCACTAACAAGCAATAAACCCCAAAGATTCCCACTTAATAGGCCAACAGCCCCTAAAGCACCGCCTAACGGTAGCGAGCCGGTATCTCCCATAAACACTTTCGCTGGGTTGCGATTATGAAGAACAAAGCCGATACATCCCCCACTCAGGGCAGCGCAAAAAATCATTAATTCAGGCGAATTGGGCGCGACTAAGGCTGCTAATCCTAAAAAGGCTAAAGCTGAAGTGCCTGCGGCTAAACCATCCACCCCATCGGTCAAATTCGTGGCATTACTTTCTGCGACTAGAGTAAATCCGGCTAAGATCCAAAACAAAAGTCCTAACGGTAAGACAAACCCTGGTAATTGAACATCAGTAATGGTTGGCGGTTGAGTGAAAAACATCCACCCACAAAAGGCGATCGCGACTCCAATTTGTAGAATCAACTTTTGTCGTGGCGTTAATCCCTTATTAGATTGCTGTTTGAGAATTTGCCAATCATCGATCCAACCAATCCCAAAATAGGCCAAGGTCACGAAGGACACCGCCACCACATTGGCATTAAATTGTGACCAAAGGAGCGCGACGATAATGGCAACAGGCATAAAAAAAATCCCCCCCATTGTGGGTGTACCTGCTTTTTTGAGGTGGGATTGGGGACCGTCTTCCTGGATCACTTGACCGGCTTTTAATCGACGCAAGAGGGGAACAACCCAAAACCCAAGCGTACCACTGGTTATGGCAGTAACCAGAAAAGGGGGCAATAGGGAAGCGGTAATCGAGGGAAAATTACCAGTTAATAGGGGCAAAGCGACTCCTAAGGCCAGCGATAGGATGATTAATAAAATTAATAAACTTGTCCCAGAGGGTTTATCCAAAAAGCTTGCTGATAAGGGTTTGCTATCCACGGCTTACTTGTACCACTAAAAATCTGTCTAAACTTTACCTCAATTTGCTTCTTTGTTTAAATCGATTGTTGTTTACTCTTCGTCACTCAGATCTAAGTCATCATCGAAGTCGTCATCGTAGCCCGAATCATCCACATCCATGAGTTCGGAGATTTCCATTTCATCACTTAATAGCTCTCGTTGAGACTCATCTTTTTCACGGGGAATGAGGCGATTTGTCTCCTTTAGCCAATCCAGTAAGGAGGAGTGGCGAGTTACCGGGAGAACTGCGGCGGGTTCATAGCGTGTTTCCTGGCGGAGGGAAGGATTATACATACAGTCAGTTAAACCAATTACAAGAATTTGGCAGTTCATTATTCTGTGACGAGCACAGATACAACGAGTTTATCATTCTATCAAATGTTTAAAAAACTTAATTCTGAGCACAATGCTAACGAACAAACCGCGTTATAACCGAAAATGGATCTAGGAGATTTAAGGAGATCGGTAATGCAACAAAAAACAAGGCTCCTAGAAGCGATCGCGGGTAAAAATCGGGGCTTATTGGTAACGGAAAACGATAAGGTCAATATTCTTACCGCCGTTGAACAATTAGAAGATCACAATCCCAATCCTCATCCATTGGAAAAAAGCACTGCCCTATTAGACGGAAATTGGCGATTACTTTATACCAGTAGTCGCAGTATTTTAGGGTTAGATCGGGTTCCATTCTTACAATTAGGGCAAATTTACCAATGTATCCGTATTGCTGAGCGTAAACTGTATAATATTGCTGAAATCGCAGGTATTCCCTTTTTAGAAGGGTTAGTCTCGGTTGCTGCTAGTTTTGAGCCGGTGTCGGATCGTCGGGTAGATGTGAAGTTTGAACGGTCTATTGTCGGTTTACAACGGGTTATGAATTATCAATCGGTCAATCAGTTCATTCAGGACATTGAAACAGGAAAACGCTTTTTCGCGATCGATTTCAGCCTATCAGGTCGGGAATCTTCAGGGTGGTTAGAAATAACTTATTTAGACGAAGATTTACGGATCGGTCGGGGAAATGAGGGAAATGTGTTTGTTTTAGCCAAAGAAAAAGGAACATATTAAGTCGCCGGTTGGAATTGTGGAATTATTGTGGAATTAAAGAAAAATGTGGGATAGGCATCCTGCCCGTCGTTAGCCTATTTTTTTAACATCAAAGAATTGCCTCAAAAAAGCTTAGAAAGGAAGCCCTGGTAAAGGAATGGGAATCGGCGGTGTGGGGATGGGATAGCTCGGTAATCCCGTTGTAGAACAGCTTAATCCGGGCAATAAACGAGAACAGGCAGATTGTAACGCGCCTTCCGCTGTGACTGGAATTTGAAAACCGGTAAAGAGTTGCCCATTGAGTAAAGCAACCAATTCTTCGGGACTCATGGGAACGATTTGTCCTAAAATACCTTGTAAAACATCTACTTTTTCGCCTTCTTTCACTGTCACAGGAGGACTACTGCCGTCCTGGGGAGTAACTTGAACTTCTCCTTCAATAACTTTGATATTTCCTGAATTTTCTTCTGTTTTTTCGAGGACGTAGATTGTTCCCTGTACCGCAACGCTGATTCCTGCCATACAACCATTGATTGGCCCGCTGACGAGAATGGTGCCTTGCTGAACCTCAACACATTGACCCACTGCCACGCTGGCATTACTGCCTAAACGACCGGCTGCGCCATTATTAAATAAAATCCCCGCACGGGAATCTTTAGTTAAAATAATTTGTCCAAAATTGGCTTTATCTTGAACTTTTGCTTGATTTTTTTCGATAAAAACCTGATTTCCGTCGAGGATTTCCTGAATAACGGCTAAGTTAATCTGAGCAACAACGGGTTGATGAATGCTACTGAAACCTAGGACTAAAATAAGACCAAGGGTGAGGTTAATGGCAAGCTTTAACGTTCTTCGGCGGTAGGATTTTAAAAAATGCAAAAACAGATTGAAATTGAGTTTTTTTATAATAATATTTTGAACAAATGAAAGCTTCATAAAAATATAGGATTCAAAAAAATTAACCATCAATTAGCAAAAATCATTTTTAGAAATCGGTAGGATCGCAATGATTAAATGCAAACTTTTTTATAGGGGCTTAGTCTTTAGTCTAATTTATTTAGGGCTGATAGAAAATGTCAATAGGGTCGCGCCATCTCTTGTCCCTTTTCAGCTAGCAATTCAACCCGTATTTGCCCAAGAAACACCTAATTCTCTATTTCAACAAGGAATGGCAAATTATCAAGCCGGAACAGTTCAAGGCTTTACTGATGCGATCGCGTTGTGGGAGAAAGCATTACCGCAATGGCAGAATCAAGGCAATACTCAACAAATGGCTGTTACCTTAAATTTTCTTGCCTCAGCTTATTCAAACTTAGGCTTATTTTCCCAAGCTCTCAAGGGATATCAACAATTATTATCTCTTAGCCAAACCCTAAACGACCCCCAAACCGAGGCTAGCACCTTAGTCGCGATCGCCAAAATTGAAACTCGATTAGGCAACTATCAACAAGCCTTAGAACATTTAAACCGTGCCCAAGGATTATGGCAAAAAGTGAATTTGAAAACGGGAAAAGTCGCTACTTTTAATGAGCTAGCATCTGTTTACTGGAATTTAGGAGATTTTAAACAGGCAAATTATCATTACAATCAAGCATTAGGCTTGGCCAATAACTTAGGAAATTCAGCCAATATTGCAGCAATTTATAATAATTTAGGTCAGATTAATTTAGAGTTAAAAGAAGCTTCAAAAGCCCTAGATTTCTACCAAAAAGCGATTCGATTATGGGACGAATTAATTCAAAAATTAGGTGTAAATGCAGGTGTGGATATTTATCGCGGTAAGGCTGCTACGCTGAATAACATTGCCTCTGTTCAGGTTATTTTAGGTCAATTTCCAGAAGCTTTAAAAAATTATCGTCAAGCATTAATAATTTGGCAAACCATTGGCGATCGCACTGGGGAAGCTAGCACATTCAATAATTTGGGGTTTGTTGATTATCAACAGGGCAATTTAGACAAAGCACAGAATTACTATCAACAGGCTTTACACATTCGTCAGGATGTTGGCGATCACCCCAAAGAAGCTTTGTCTCGCTATCGTATTGCAATGGTCGAACAGAAAAAAGACAATTATCCGCAAGCGATTCAGCAAATGGATCTGGCGATAAAACTTATTGAAAATTTACGTACCAAAGTCACCAATAAAGATTTAAGAGCCTCTTTTTTAGCGTCAAAACAGGAATATTACCAGTTTTATATTGAGTTATTAATGCAATTACATCAAAAATATCCCGATCAACAATGGGATGCTAAAGCGTTAGAAATTAGTGAACGTTCTAAAGCGCGATCGCTGCTAGATTTGTTAGCAGAAAGTCCCGGACGAATTTCATCAGGAATTTCCCCCGAATTATTAACTCAAAAAGAACAATTACAACAGCAATTAGAAACCTTAGAAGAACAACGCGTTAAATTATTAAGTAACGATCATACCGAAGAACAAAAAAATGCCATCAATAATAACATTGAAAAGCGATTACAACAATATCAACAGGTGATAGACCAAATTTATGCTAAAAATCCCCGTTATGCTGCATTGACAAAGCCTCATCCCCTTAGATTCGCTCAAATTCAAAAATTATTAGATAAAAATACGGTTTTATTAGAATATGCTTTGGGTGAAAAAAACAGTTATCTATGGGTTGTTACCCAAAATTCTTTACAGAGTTATCCCTTACGCGATCGCAAAACCATTGAAGATGCCGTCAAAGCCTTTCGCGATTCTTTTTTGTCTCCCCAAAAACGCATTCGGCGATCGCTGAATCAAACGACAGGGAACAAGCTAAAAAAATTAATTTTACCCGAAATCAAACTCCTCAAAAATCAAAGATTATTAATTGTTGCCGATGGTGGCTTGCAATATCTTCCCTTTGCCGCTTTACCGAGTGAACTCAATACTTCAGAAACCCCAAAGTTTTTAATCGAAAATCATGAAATTGTTAGCCTACCTTCTGCTTCTACTCTCGGCATTTTACGAAAAGAAACACACGCACGAAAACCGCCTGCTAAATTATTAGCAATGTTAGCTGATCCCGTTTTTAATATTAACGATGAAAGATTAAAAAATATTGTGTCTCAAACAGAGCAAAAACTTCCACCAGATTTAGAACGATCTGCCAGAGAATCGGGGGTTTTATTTGATCGTTTACCCTATACCCAAGCCGAAGCCCAAGGAATTTTATCCCTCATTCCAGCAAATCAACGATTACAAGAATCCGGTTTTGCGGCTAATCGAGAAACGGCAACTAGTCAACAATTAAGTCAATATCGCTTTATTCATTTTGCCACTCACGGCTTACTCAATAGCCAAAATCCCCAATTGTCTGGAATCGTTTTATCCCTATTAGATTCATCTGGAAAACCCACCAATGGATTTTTAAGACTTTATGATATTTTTAATCTTAATTTACCGGCTGAACTAGTGGTTTTAAGTGCTTGTCAAACGGGCTTAGGTCAAGAAATTAAAGGAGAAGGATTAATTGGTTTAACCAGGGGATTTATGTATGCAGGAGCCGCGAGGGTTTTAGTCAGCTTATGGAATGTCGATGATCAAGCAACATCCGTTTTAATGATTCATTTTTATCGAGCGATTTTAAAAGACGGTTTATCTCCAACAGCCGCACTCAGAAAAGCTCAATTAGAATTACAAAAAAATCCCAATTGGTCGTCTCCCTATTATTGGGCTGCTTTTAGCTTACAGGGAGAATGGCAAAAAACAAAAGGGTTTTGATTGGGTTTGACAAACAGTAGAGTCTTAATTTTAAGGGGTTGAATTAATAACGGATTTAGCCGTAATCAAGGGAGCAGAACTAACCCTTTCTAAACCAACAGATTGTAATAATTCTTGCCATTCCCTGGGATGAGTAGTACGGGCTTTTGCTGCCATCATTAACGTATCTTGCCAAATATTAGCTTGGGCATAAATTTTAGCTTGATCTAGAGAATTTTCTGCTTGATTGAGATGTTTTTGTTGGGTTGGTGTTAGCTCTGTCCGTTTGATTTTTGCATGAGTAAAATTTGAAGCTTCTTGCCCATTAATATTGCACACAATTGAGAATTGCCATTGATAGGTTTGTCCAACCTGTAGCGCAATATTTTGAGGAAGGGTAATTTCGATAATACTACTTTGATTAGGTAAGGTCAGGCTAGTAACATAGACATCATTCCCCTTAGCATCGACTAAAACAAAATCACCTGTTTTTCCTTGGGATTCTGGCGCATAGACATAAAACGTTGGATTGGCGGACACCGTTGATGTTTCAGACGAAGGGACAAGCGCGACTAATTGTTCTCCATTTAGTAAACAGTTTTCTCCTCTGGTTCCCGCACCGCTGGTGGCAACGGGGGCACCTCGATCTGCCGCTTTAGGGAATTGTAAACTCACGAGATTGGGAAGAGCTTGCGATAACACAGATTCGACAGGGATTAAAATACCTAAAATTAACGTAAAAATTCCTATTGATCTACTCATCATTGATTAATCTCTCTTTTGTTTAAATAAAATAGTATTTACAAAAATTAATAAGCTGTTAATTGAGTCAAGGATAATGGGAATATTTCCATAGTAAAACAAAAAGCATGATTCTGTTTGCTCAAAACAGGCTGCGGAATAGCTTCTCAAGAATTATTTTAAAGTAAACATTCATCAAAATAGGGAATTAATTCTCCTTTTGGAGATATTATTTGAATTGTTTAACTATATTAATTTTTCAAAAACACGTTGGTTTTATGACTCCCATCCAATCGTTTACCGATCTGATCTCCCCTTCTCAAACCGAACCACCTCAAGTTATCTTTTGTGATGCCATGGGAACCCTTTTTGGGCTTCGCGATAGTGTCGGGAAGATTTATGCTCAAATTGCCCAAGATTTTGACGTTTGGGTAGAAGAAAGTGCATTAAACCAAGCTTTTTATACCACTTTTAAAAAGGCTCCCCCCTTGGCTTTTGCCCAACCCGATGCGATTCAATTAGCCGCTTTAGAGTATGAATGGTGGAAGACGTTAGTGGCCGAATCCTTTGATCAAATTAATGCGTTAAAAAAATTTAGTGATTTTGAGGAGTTTTTTCGGGTTTTATATGATTATTTTGCGACGAAAAAGCCTTGGTTTGTTTATCCTGATGTGATAGATACCCTCCAGTTTTGGCAAAAGCAAAAGATTCCTTTAGGGATTATTTCTAATTTTGATAGTCGTTTATATACCGTCTTAACTCAACTTCAACTCAAGGATTTTTTTAGTACAATAACGATTTCTTCTCGGTACAAAATTGCGAAACCTGACATCCAAATTTTTCAATCTGCATTACAGTATTATGATTGCTCTCCTCAACAGGCCTGGCACATTGGAGATAGTTTGAAGGAAGATTATGAAGGGGCGATCGCGGCAGGATTGCAGGCTTTTTTAATTGAGCGTTGCTAACCTTAATGTTTGATTTTAAATGATATGAATATTTACAGGCAATTTTTTAGGGCTTGAATGTCAGAAGTCACAATTTTCTCTAGATTTCTTGAAATTTTCCCAATCTCCCAATCCCACCACGCAATGTCAAGTAACAACTGAATCACTTCATCATTAAAACGTGCCCGAATTAACTTTGCAGGGTTTCCGCCGACAATCGTGTAGGGTGCCACATCTTGAACGACAACCGATTTCGCTGCAATGATCGCACCATGCCCTATCTTTATCCCTGGCATAATGACCGATTCATAGCCAATCCAGACATCATTGCCAATGACCGTATCACCTTTATCAGGAACTTGTTCGGGAAGGGGCGTTACTCTTTCCCAACCATTCCCAAAAATATAAAATGGATAGGTCGAAAATCCATCGAGTTGATGGTTCGCGCCATTCATAATAAACTTGATGCCTCTGGCCAACGCACAAAATTTACCGATAATTAAGCGATCGCCGACAAACGGGAAATGGTAGAGAACATTGCGTTCAAAATTTTCTGAATCTTCTGGATCGTCATAGTAGGTATAATCCCCAATAATAATATTGGGATTTGATACGGTATTTTTAATAAAGCAGATCTGGGGAAATCCCTTCATTGGATGTTTATCGTTTGGATCTGCACCATGCATCATAAGCCAAAATATTGCCCGAATTTTCTTCTCTTAAAAAATATCATTTTTCAGAGTTAGTTGCCATTACTGTATCGTTTTTAGCTATAGCCTAACGTATCAATAATCTACAATCCACTCTAATAGGTTCGCGGTTGAAAATTATCGGGAATATCGATCTCAAAAATCTGATCGTGGATACGAGCAACATAAAGCCCTTCTTGCAGAATCTTTTCACGTAATTCATTGGACAAATCAACAGACGCTAAAATGCCATAAAGTCGTTTATTTTTATGTTCAGGAAAAAAGAGACGAAAACGTTGCAAAA
>JAYKGY010000059.1:0-9978 GCA_035285545.1 Snowella sp.
TTTTTGAAACACTATTCATAGGCAATCCTCTATATTTCTGCCCTATCTCTTTCTATTATTTCGGACAGATCTATCAACAGGATTACTCCTGACATGGAACTTTACATTTAATGCCTAAAATCTGCCAAAAGTTTACATTTTGTGATGACTTTGGTAATAATTACTAGGTATTTATTCATATCAATCGAGTCAAAAGAAATTGTCGTCAAAATTATCTGGAAATACTGACAATTTTAAATAGCTGCAATAGGGCAGGAAAATAATGGGATACTTTACCAAAAATCAGTAACTCGATAGCCTAATTCTGATAACATTTGCCGCAATAAGGGCAAACTTAAGCCAATGACATTCGTATGGCAACCGTCAATTTTTTTGATAAATAAGCCTCCTTTTCCCTCGATCGCGAACGCCCCCGCACATTTAAGCGGTTCTCCACTCTCGACATAGGCTTGAATCGTCAGGTCATCAATGTCAGCAAAGTGAACTTGAGTAATGCCGCAACGGGCTAAGGTTTTTCCCTGAGTTTGATCGATTAAAACATGACCCGTATATAAAAGACCCACCTGACCCCGCATGGTTTGCCAACGTGCGATCGCGACTTCAGGAGATTCAGGTTTACCGTAGGGTTCGCCATTGACGGTGAGTAAAGAATCACAGCCTAAAATTAAGGAATTGCTAAATTCTGGAGCAACCGTTTCCGCTTTACATTGAGCCAGGGTTTGAACTAAGGCTGAAGTATCGGTTAACTGAATTTGGGATTCATCAAAATCACTTTGGCGAACAATCGGGGTGATCCCTGCGGTTTCCAAGAGTTTACGCCGCGCAGGAGAGGCAGAAGCAAGAACAAAGGGAGGAGCCATGCTCAATTTCTTTGATTTATCCTTTCATTTTAATAAACCGTAAAGGAATTAGCCGCCGTTTCAAACAGGCTTTTAACTTTATCCCAACGATTCTCTGTGGTAGACAGATTAAAGGTGAGTAACTTACCCCGATTAATGGCAACGCTGGCAAGATCGTGACGTTCTTGATTATTGGGTAATTGGACTTGGTATTCGAGGGTGTAATAAATTTTGCCGTCTTTTTCGTGTTGATCGGCGTTAATCAATTCCGCATGGCGATCGCTCTTGGGATCATCATTAATTTTTTTGAGAAAACGAGTGCCAACTTCCGTCGGTGTGCCTAAATCCGTCAAGTTCTTATCTTTAGCAACTTCACTAATAATCAGGCTTAAATTTTCGCTGGTTTCAATTAAATCGCGGAAAACCACATCCACTCCAGACGATGCTTTTTTGACATCCACCGCAACCCAACCATTGGGATATAAAAATTGGTAACCATCTCCCGTATCCACATAGCGTTGTAAACCGTTGGCTCCAATGGCTCCAATGCTGCAAGCGTTGAGGGTCAAGCTCACCAGTATGAGGAGGCTGATCAAGAGGGATTTTAGGGAGGGTTTCATAAATGGAAATTAAGCGTCATCATTCGATCTTCTACCTTATCACAAATCTTTACATGGCTACATGACTAGGCGATCGCCGATGCTTGGTTAACTATTGCAGAAAATTTATTTCAACTCATTTTTCTACAAGCCTATAATCTTATCCTACTGTGATTCTGATTCCGCTGCATTCCCAATCTCAATTAACGAGATCGCTGAACTGTTGAGAATTGTCAACATAGATACTTTTGAATAAAATTTTCAGAATTCAAGCATTCAAAATCAGCAATTTGCCTAATTAATTCTCGATTAGAAGAAATGAAACTATCGGCTTCTCCGTATTTAGCAGTTAGATAAATGAAAATATCTTCTCTAGGAATAGTTTTGTTAGCTAAAATCTGTTTAGCTTCTGTTAAGAGTTGTTCGGTTTCTGGTACAAATAAACAGTCAAGATTTAGCCAGATTTTTGTTATTATTTTCGCGGCCCAATCTTTACCTTGCAGTCGTTTACCAACTCGTAGGATTTGGTTAATTAATTCTTGAGAGATAATTGTTTGAGTATTAGCTTTAGTTCCATAGTAGCTGATCCATTGTAGGATTTTATCTTCGGGAGAGTCAGGTATTTGTTGACCAATAATATAGACATTTGTATCTAAAAATAATTTCATAATTGGCGTTCTTGAAAGAGTTCTTGTTTGACCTCACGGATAAGTTCTAATATTTGTTCTCGATTTTCAATACCTGCTTCTTTAAAAGATTGTTGCATGGCTGTTCTGATTTCGTCATTTTCTTGGGATTCGTGGGGAGTTTGAAAAATAATAAACACAGAAACGTCTGCGTCTTTGGGTAGGGCGGGTTCGGTTTGTTCAAGGATAAGTTGACCGTCTCGAATTTTACCTTTGGTTTGAATAAACATGATAGTTTTCTTGATACTGAATAAGGGTTATTTTATTGTAAAGGGTCTATTGAAGCGATCGCTGTAAAAAAATTGACGAGAAAAGCTTTCATTGATTATAATTTGAGGTAAGCTCTTAATTCTAGGGAAATTACAATGATTACGAAACAAATGATTCAAGAAAAAATGGAAGGTTTAAGTGAAGAACAGCTTAAACAGGTCTATGGCATGATTGAACAGTTAAATAGTTCAGAAAATGAAGTTAAAAAACCTAGTTTGATGTCTCAATTACAAGAAATTTCGATTGATGCTCCTGAAGATTTCTCTGTTCAAGTTGCTATTAGTTTAGGGAGAGGTGTCGGTGAGGATTAAAATTTTTGTAGATACATTATTTATTGTTGCTCTGATCAATAAACGAGATCAATATCATCAAATAGCTTTAAGTTTAGCTAAACAATACGAAAATTCCCCTTTGATTACAACTGATGCAATTTTTCTGGAATCTGGAAACAAATTATCAACCAACTATAGAAATGAGGCAGTTGAGCTAATTGAAAGGTTTTTAGCCTCTGATGATGTTGATGTTATCTGTTTAACGCCTGAGTTATTTGATGAATCATTGCTTTTGTATAAGCAGTATCAAGACAAATCGTGGGGATTAGTAGATTGTTTTTCTTTTGTTGTCATGAAGCAAAATAAAGTGGATCAAGCATTAACATTTGATCAACATTTTACTCAAGCGGGCTTTCAGGCATTGATGAGATGATTTTTAGTTTTGATAGCTAATTATGAGCTAAAAATCTGTGAAATCAGCGTAATCTATTTAATCTGTGTTTCAGGTGGTAATTGGGCAAAGTGATCGAGCAGTTCACGGTGCAAAAAACGGTAATGCCCGCCAACTCTAAGCAATAGTCGCCGTTCAACGCAATAGTTGAGGAAACGAGCAAGGTTCCAGGGAATTGTACCGCTCTGCCAAAGAATAAGCCGTAGAGAAAAGTGCTTAATACAAGCAAGGCCACCAAAGAAAACAAAGCTAATAAATAATATCCAGCCGTTTATACTTGTCATGTCTAATAATTTATTCAGACCATTCAAAAAAGCTTGACCGAGCAACTTTATCCAATTAAAATTAATGGGTGCTTTTTCCACAAAAAGAGTAACTGATGATTGTCCCATAAAATAAGTTGCACTGAGAGTATAAAATATTATTATTGCCAAAAATAGGCTTTGAAATGAGTTGCAGATTCCCTGATTAGGAAAAGACGATAATTTCAATTCTCCTCGATCTATTCCTTTAATTAATCCAATATATAGCCATATAAATACTCCATAAAGTAACCCATTAATCATCCCTTCAATTGGTTTTTGAATTAGCCAATGAAGAAAAAACATAAATGTTCCCATCCTCACTCCAAAAGCCAATGAAGATGAAGATGTAAATTCTTGCAAAAATTTTCTCCTTGCTGTTTTTGAAATTAAAATTTGAAAAGTATCTACTGTTTTAATCTTAATTTTCCAATCCCAAATTCTTCCAAGAATTAGTCCCGAAAGAATCCCAAAAAAGACACCCAAAATCGATTTAAAGCTAAGCCATCCATTTAATCCGAAAACTATTCCCCAAACAATCAAAATCATTAAACTATAGAGTGATTTAAGTTGTTCAATTTCGATCCAATTAGGCTGTATCTTTTCGATTAGTAAATCGACCATATTATTTGTCTGTAATTGCCTAGCGAACCAACTTAAACTATTAATTGTTAATCGTAGTTTAGGCTCATTCTCTAATGTTTTATAAGCCCAATCGCTTTTTTTCGATTCTTTTCGTCTATCGCGTTCTCGTTGATCAAAAGATAACTGACGTTCAATATATTTTTCTAACAAATCAGCCTTATTTTTAATCGGCTCTTGAGGATCATAAACATCAGCCAAAAGCTTAATAAATAAAGGAAATCGCAATAACCCAGGTTCACCTTCTGCCGTTTCTTGCAATAACCCTTGTAACGCTGAATTAGTTTGCACTTCTGACCCTAATTCAGCCCGATTAATACCCTGAAAATAGGACTCAATTTGTCCATCGGATAATTCCTGAAGACAGATCGCTCCATTCAAATTACTCAACTTAATATTCGCCGTTTCAAATTCTCTAACCCGACAACAAACCACTAATTGCGGATAGGTTCGCGCAAATTCATTTAACTTCTCTGTACACTTCTTTTGCCGTTCCAAACCCAACTCATCCAACCCATCCAATAACGGCAATAAAACCTGTCTCTCTAGATATTTCTCATAGATTTTTTTCTTACGATTTCCTCCATGTAAATCATACAATTGCTCAATAATCCAAGCCTCAATACTTTGACTATCCTCGCGCCAGGTGGAAAGCTCCAAAATAACTGGAATCACCGTTTGCGGTTGCTCAATAGCTCCCATGACTAACTGCTCCGCCAAGCTCAATAACGCCGTTGTTTTCCCTGAACCAGGCGCACCTAAAATTAATAATTTGCCTGCAATATCATCCCGTCCAAAAGTTTCAATCAGCATTTTATTGGGATCAAGCAAACCGCCATCTTTCCCATTAACTTGTAACTGACGATCCGCTTGTAACCGATTCACCCATTGTTGCTGTTCTGCAATGGATACATCCATCAAAATTCGCGCTCTACCCAGTGTATCTGTCAAACGTTTACGAATTTCAGGTAATTGCTTTTTTTCTAATAATAATTTTGCCCAATCCCAATCTACTTGATTCGATTCAGAGCGACCAAACAACCGCAAAAATGTATTTTCAATAACGACCTGATTATCACGGCTATTGTTAAAACTAACCGCGTCCCTTCCTGCCTGACTTTGCTGAATATTGCTATTTTGAATCTCGCTATGGTCAATATTTTGATCCTGTCGAGCCATAACAATCAGTTGGTAATGAATAACGATTTAATTTGCATCTCACTAAAATCCAAAAAAATGGGCTGCAACCCCTAACCAGGGGCCAATTATTTTAAATACATCCTGAGCTGTAGTCCATAGCGTTTTGCCTGTTTCCGTTGTTTCTTTAACTGTTTTTAGGGTTTCGTTAAACGACTTCAGATTTTGTCCAATTAAATCTTTATTAGCGTTTTCTTTGCTGGATTCCCGTTTTGCTGGACGCAGATAATCTAATAATTCATCTTTTTTATCCTGAGATAAATCCGAAGCTTTCACTGCTGTTTCCAAATTTTCTAACTGCTTAACCACTTCCGTTTGGGTGATTTGCTGCTCCGTATCTAAAGGACCCGATTGCACTTGCTGAAGATCTCGACCTGCTTGACCCTGTTGCACTACACCACCATTAACCGTCATTCCGCTCATACTTTGGGATTGATCGGTTTGTTTTCCGAAGAATTGGTTAGGCATACGTTCACCCCTAATCTTTTTGCTACACAGTAAACTCACTCATCATAGCAACATTTGCTAAACGCGATCGCCGATATTAGTATCCTCTAGGAGTGATCACAAAATTGCCTTGCTGATAAGTCGTTGAATTGCCAATTAACACCACCGTCAACATATCAATGGGATGATTGAGCATTTTCTCTAAGGTTGTTACCGTAATCTCTTCATCAGAACGGTAGGCAGAACGCACCAAAATCACAGGGGTTTCGGGCTTCCGATGGGCTAGGAAAATTTGTTGAGCGGTTTCAATTAATTCTGTCCGTTTTTGGGATTTGGGGTTATAAATTGCCGTAACAAAATCGGCTTGGGCGGCGGCTAATAATCGTTTTTCGATTAAGGGCTTGGGCGTTAATAAATCACTTAAACTAATGGCACAAAAATCGTGCATTAAAGGTGCGCCAACTCTTGCAGCAGCAGCTTGTAGGGCAGAAATCCCTGGAAAGACTTCAACGGTTGGTTGTTGTTCAATCGATTCAGATTTTTGCAGTTCTTCTAAAACTAAACCTGCCATTCCATAAATGCCACAATCTCCCGATGAAATAACGGCAACTTTTAATCCCCAGTTGGCTAACGCGATCGCCCGTTGGGCCCGTTGACGCTCTTGGGTTATGGGGTAAGCTTCAATAATTTGTCCTGGTCGTTGTAAAGGCTGAATTAAGTCCAAATAGAGAGAATAGCCAATAATCACATCGGCCTGAGTAATCGCCGTTTTTGCCGCCGTTGTCATTTGCTCTAATGCGCCTGGCCCTGTGCCGATTAACCATAAGGCTCCTGTTTTGCCAATATATTCCTGCTCGGATTGGGCGATCGCGATAGTAACGGCTTCTGTCTCGGTTTTAATGATTTGTTTGGATACTAAAAGCTGAGTTTCCCCGTAACGTTTGGCTGCACACAAGGCTGAAGCTTCGGCCACACTTGCAGTTCCTACTTCTTCATAGACGACATTGGAGGGGGTTGGAACAACTTCTTGATTTAACTGCTCAGGCGTAAAGATTTTTAAGGGTAATTGATTTTCCTGACAGTAAGCTAGTAAACCGACTTCATCGGCTTTGATGTCAATGGTGGCAATGCCCGCGATCGCGTCTTGGGCTAAATGGTGTTTTTGAAAAACCTGCGTGATAGCTTCAGTAATAAAGGATTGGGATGTTCCCCGAATACAACCGATCCCGACCCAAAGAACACGGGGATGCCATTGTACTTTTGGAAAATCAGTTTCTGCCGAAAAGCTCCGTTGCGTTGCACTAATCCAAATTCTTCCTGAGATTTGAGATTCCGATAGCCCTAAGCACAAGGGATGATTGTCGGGTAATTGCTTTTGCCATAAGTTACTACCTGCATCTTGGATCACTTGAATGGTTTCTTGACGAGCTAGAGCCGCACTTACACCTGTCCAATCTCCTGATCCTTTTTGCCAACCAAAGGCATTTCCCAGGGTATCGATAGGGGGTAAGTTTAAATCATTAGCGGCTCCCGTTAAAACTGGAGTTGCATCGAATTGGGTTGCCATTAAGCGCGTTAATTGATCGGCTCCACCTTGATGTCCGCCACATAAACTAATGACAAATTTTCCTTGGGGATCAATCACTAATACGGCGGGATCGCTAGTTTTGTCCTGCAATAGAGGCGCAATTAAACGAACGGTTGCCCCCGTTGCTAATCCAAAAATAAAGGCTTTATATTCTCCCCAAATTTGGGCTAAATAGGTTTTTAAGCTCCCCGAATAAACAATGCAGTTTTCACTATTAAAAAAAGGTTCTGGGATATATAGGGTTGCACCAATAGTCGTTGAAACGGAATGAAGAGTTCGGGCGGCTTGGGGGGTGGTCGCGATCGCCGCGATCGGGAAGTAGGGAGCAAAAACAGAGGAAGTCAAAGTGTTGGAATATGAAAAATTCTTCCTTTTCATCATACTCCGAGTCTGCCTAATGGCTAATCTTTAAATAATGGCTCTAAATGAATTAAACAGAAAATAAAAAGTTGAAGTTATTAATTAAAAGATGAATTTCAAGCCTAGACAGTTGAATTTTTTAAGCATCTCTTTCTGATTTGATTTTTGGGTCAAATTAAAATTAATTAAACTTACCGTTGCCCTGAACGACCTGTTTTAAGGTGGTAAAAGTTTCTAAGCCAATTAAGCCCCGTCGATGACCTTTTTGATTGGAAATTCCTAAAAATAGGGATTCTCCTTGTTTGGGGTTGCGGGTAAAGCGGGGGGAGGCGTTGACATAAACTAAGGCACTATCAATGCCCATCGCAAATTGGCGGGTTTCTTGATAGGATTCGGTGGCAATACAATCGGCGTGGCCGCTTCCGTAACGGTTAATCCAGGCGATCGCCTCTGAGAGATTTTCAACCACTTTAAAGGCAATAGTTTTATTTAAATAGGGTCGTCCCCACTCTAAATCCTTAGCCAACGTGAGATAACTCGGATATTCTTGGCAGAGTAATTCATCCCCCCGCAATTGGAACCCCTGCTCCTGAAGCTTGTTAAATAGGCGAGTTAACAAAGAACTATTTTGGGAGGGACTAATTAAAACCTTTTCGATGGCATTAACAGGATCGGGTTCGCTGGCATGACTATCTAAAATCATCCACCGAGCTAATTCCAAATCTCCCTTCGCTGACCAATACAGACAACAGTTTCCCATGGCAGCTTTGAGAACAGGAGCCGTGGCTTGATGATTAACCTGCTCAACTAAGCTAGGGCGACCGTAGGGAATGATGAGATTAATATATTGATCTTGAGTCACTAGAGCTTGAATCGAGGGGATATCGTCACTGGATAAGCTTTCGACACAGCCTGGCGGTAACCCCACATCCTCTAAACTTTCTTGAATGATTTGAACAATGACGTGATTGGTATGGCTCGACGCGCCACAGCCCCTTAACACTAAACTATTCCCCGTTTTTAAACAAAAGCCTGCGGCAATGATACCGAGTTCTGGAAAAGATTCATAGATTAACGCCACTACGCCCAAGGGCATGGACTGACGATAGGTTTGGGAGGGATTCAACTGATAGGAGGCATTCAGTACCCGTTGAAGGGGATCGGGCAATTCGGCTAACTGGGCCAGCAGTTCTACCGTAATATCTAACCGTTCAGGCGTTAATTTGAGCCAATCGAGCAGACATGTCGGTACAGCCATTTCTCGACTGACTTCTAAATCGAGGGTATTTGCCTCCAGAATTTGATCAAAGGATTGGGATAACCCCTTGGCCATCGCGGCTATTCCTCGGCTACGTTCCTTTCCCTTTAGGCTTCCCAGGGCTAGAAAAGCTGTGTGAGCGCGTTGGAGAGTGGTGAGCAGGGGGTTGGGCGGATTATCTTGAGTCATTATCCTATTGTCGCCGATACGCTAGCCAAATAGTATAAGCAAAAAAGAACACTAACGTCATCGCCACCATTACGCCCAGGATCATACTGAGGGCTTGGGGAGAATGCAAGGCTAAAAATAACCAGCCCATTAAGATCAGAAAGGTGATGCTCAAAAAGGTGGGGAAAGCGTTATCGTTTCCGGGTTGGATTGTCCGCCACCGATGCCCTGTCCAACGCCAAATTCGTTTATAGGGATAGGCTGAGGATAACAGTTCAATTTCCTGACGTTTATCATCAACACCAAAAATTTGTTGACAGCGATCGCAACCAAAGGCTTCCGTCAGCGTAATGGGTAAGAGACGACCCTTGCGGCGACAAGGACAAGGATAATCATGATGAGAATCAAGCTTAATCGATTTTTGATAGCGCACAAGGATTCAAAGTGAATGAATAAAAATGTTTTAAAGAAGTTTAAAGTCGTTATTTTTCTAGTATAGTCGCTCTATAAAGGAAGGGATAAAGCCTCAACTAATTTACCTCTTAAGACATTGTTATTCATGCGGACGCGAGGGCAGAGAGCCGACCTATCATCAGTTTTAAATCATCCCCAATCTTAATAAATTCCCTCAAACAGTTGATGATTTTTTAAAAGCTCAGATTATATCGATCATAATTTTGCTTAAATTTCAAGTATCGTTGGGTATTTCTTTTTTAAATCATCCCTAAATTTGTTAGTAACTCATCTTTAAAAGCCGACAACTCATCGTCGTCATATAGCAATTCCTTGATAAATGAGGTACAGTAAGAGGACTAAATTTGAGACAAAAGCCATGAAACCCTATTCATTAGATTTTAGAAAGAAAATCTTAGAAGTCCGTGAAAAAGAAAATCTTTCTG
>JAYKGY010000060.1:0-21594 GCA_035285545.1 Snowella sp.
TCGCTTTTGCCATTCCTTTAAGTTGGTTAAATGGTTGTTTGAGTTTTTTGCTGATGGTCAAGTATTTGAGTTTCCAAAAATTCACGAGTATGGCTTTTTTACACAACTGGTTTAGGATTGCTATAGAGGGAACCGTAACCGAGGAATTAAACAATGGTTGCTGTAGAATCTAAACCCAATCTTTATGAAACTGATTATTATCTATGGTTAGAGAAAACGATTGAGGCTCTTCAGTCATCTAATTTATCCCAAATAGATTATCAAAATTTAATTGAGGAGTTAACGAGCTTGGGAAAAACTGACCTAAGAACAGTTAATAGTTTAATCAAGCAAATTATTATTCATCGCTTAAAAATCGATTATTTACCTGACCGTGAACCTCGTAAACATTGGTGTAAAGAAATTTTTAATTTTCAAGATCAATTATCAGATACTTTAACCGCTTTCCTACAAGCTAAGATTGATTTAGATGAGCTTTATCGTCGCGCAAAACGGCAAGTGCTATTAGATTACGAAATTGAGCTTCCTGAAAGCTGTCCCTATTCTTTAAGCAATTTATTAACGGATGATTTTGTAAAAAAGTCATTTAATTAATAGTTCACCGATTAAAAAATATGTTATATTCCAAATTATTAGGAGGCATTGCCTGAAAAATTAGCAACAAAACTTAATAAATTAATTTATGACATTCTGGGAAAAGCTTTGGGGACAGTTAAATACAAATATTACGATCAATTGGACAGAAACGGTTCCTGATGAGCTTAAAACACATCCCAACTTTGCTGCTGCTGTAGCTCTCAGTCGTGCTTATCGCTTCATTGAAGAAAATCAGTTAGAGGACGCTCTTATTGCTTCAGAAGAAGCCTTAAGCATTGCTCCAACTCTTGAAATTGACTTTGGTTTTTGGTATAGACTTTGTTATTAAGGTTGCTTAAGTGGATTAGCCGCGACCAATGAGCAAATTGTTAAAGCAGGAAGTCAAGCACTTCAGGAAATAAAACATTCCATAACATACTTTTGGCGAGGCGTTGCCAACAGTTTACGGGGCAATTTAACCGATGCAATTACGGATTTAGAAAAATCGTTGGCCGAAAACGCCTTTTCTCCAGAGCAAGTTCAAAAAGTGCGAGGCTATCTCGTCAGTTTACAATCAGGTCAAAATCCTTTTACTCCCGATATTTTAAAGGAATGGTAATTTGCTAAAGATGCTATTGATTAATTTCTGAAAGCACATTTATTATTTTTCAACTTTGCTGTTGAAGACAGTTTTGGATTGGACTTTAACAGTGATGCCAAAATTGATCAATCTGTTTATAAAGAAATTCGCGATCGCGGCTATTGTCTAAAACGACATTGGCTTGAGCAATCTTATCGGTGAGAGGTAGTTGATTCTGAATCCGCGCGATCGCCTGTTGTTCGGTTAAGGAATTGCGTTGTATCAATCGTTGAATTTGTTGCTCAAATGGGCAAGAAACCACCCAAATTTCCGTGACTAAATGGGTTAACTGGGCCTCGAATAACAACGGAATTGATAGGACTAAAACAGGGTCAGTTAAATTTTTAATTTGTTGCTGAAAACAATCTCTAACATAGGGGTGAATTTGGGATTCTAGCCATTGTTTTTCGGCTAAATCATTAAAAATAATATCCCCTAACTTAGTTCGGTTTAATTCCCCATTTTCTAACAAAATTTTTTGGCCATAACGTTCCGCAATCTTGTTAAGAATAGGAGAACCTTTTTTAACCGCTTCTTTGGCGTAATGATCCGCATCGAGAATAGGGCAATGATAGCGATCGCGTAAATAATCTGATACCGTTGTTTTTCCTGTAGCAATTCCCCCTGTTAAGCCAATTAACCGTTGATTCATAGATCAATATCCACATTCAGCGCAGGATTACTTTCCCAGCGATCGGCAACGTGGGCATAAATAGCGGTTGTCCTGGGATCGGCATGGCCCAAGAGATCTTGCACCTGTCGCAGTTCTGCCCCAGAGCGTAAAGCTAGAGTTCCTGCGGTGTGGCGCAAACTGTGGGTAGAAATCACTCGCCCTGGCATATATTTCAAAGCCGTTTCGTTGAGATAACTATCCACAATTAAACGAATGCCCCGTCGAGAAATTCGCTGATTTTTAGCCCGATTTCCCACTGCAATAAATAAAGGACTACTGGGTTTTAATCGTTCTCCCGCTTCAGTTCGGAGGGTTAAATAGTTTAATAACACATTTGCTAAATCGGGGGTTAGGGGCACAATGCGAATACTGCGCTTTCCTTCGACTCGAATCCCGTAATTACTCCCCTGTTTAACCACATCTTCAATATTGGCCCGATGGAGTTCGACCGTGCGGGGGCCTTCTAAGGCCATAATGGCGATTAAAGCCTTATCCCTAGCGGCTTTCAGGCTATGATCATCGGGAATGGCGGCTAATAAGGTCGTAACTTCTTCTTTTTCTAAATAATTAATATTGGCCGTGGTATCCCGTTTCGGTTTAGGGGGGCTAATGCCTGCCGCCGGATTGGTGTTAATCAACCCCCGTTCTTGGGCTGCTTGATAAAAACGACGAACTACAGATAATTTGAGGGCAACGGTAGCGGGTTTAAGTTTACGGGAATCAATCAACCAACGGCGATAACGTTTAATATGTTCCCCCGTAATTTGGGCAGGGTCTAGGGTGCAGCTTTCACACCACAACAAAAATTGTTGGAGTTGACGACGATAGGTTATCAGGGTATCAGTTGCCGCATCCCCCGCACTGACATCGATCGCGAGAAAATCGGCGAAGGCTTCCAGTAAATCCGCTTGACTAACACTATTGAGGGAAGAAGACGATAAGGCAATCGAAGACATTACTGCTTTTAATCAATAAATTTAATTGTAACGACGATTAAACCGATAGTATTGATCCCCTGAAATTCATTCATGGGATTTCTGTAAAACGGGAATGATGGGTAGCTGTTCAAAATAATGATAGATATTCAGAGGGATAATGTTAAGGTTATAGTTTGAAATTACTATTCCTTAAAAACACCTAATTTGTCAGATGACTTCTGATGCACCTATCCCTCAGACCCCCCAAATTCAACTGCAATCAGAAGCGGGAAAACTTCTGCTGATTTTGCCACCGCCCCCGAAAACAACGGAGCCGACTCAGGATTGGCCCATTTTAGAACAGGCCCTCAAGGCCTATATCAAAACCAAACAGGGTACCTGGGAAAATGGCACTCCACTCTATTTGGTCGCTCAAGACCGCCTGTTAGATGTGCGTCAACTCCAAGCGATCGCCGATATTCTGCAAGAAGTTCACCTTAATCTGAGTTCAGTACAAACCCATCGTCGTCAAACCGCGATCGCGGCCGTGACCGCAGGTTATTCCGTCGATCAAACACCCCGTTTACCCACCTTATTAACACCTGATCCCGCTAGTACCCTCGCGCCTCCCTTATATTTAACGAGTCCTGTGCGTTCAGGGATCGAAATCCGTCATCCAGGTAACGTCATTTTAATTGGGGATGTCAACCCAGGCGGCGGGATTATTGCCAATGGGGATATTTTGATTTGGGGAACCCTACGGGGAACGGCTCATGCAGGGGTAGACGGCAATCGAGAAGCCATTATCATGATTTTGAGACTGGCGGCTAGTCAGTTACGGATTGCTGACCTAGTGGCCAGGGTTTCTACGGAAGTTGCCGATCAAGGAGAACCCGAAGTAGCGTATATTACTCCTGACGGGATACGTCTCACCTCGGCCCGAAGTTTTAAACGGCTCAAGTAAAGTTCAAAAATCAATTTTGATCGTAAACTGTTCACAAACGACTAACGCATAATAATCAATTATTAGCTGCTGCACTATGACTCGTATTATTGTTGTTACTTCTGGAAAAGGTGGTGTTGGGAAAACGACAACAACTGCTAACTTAGGGGCTTCCCTCGCGCGTTTAGGGAAAAAGGTTGCGCTGGTCGATGCGGATTTTGGTCTCCGTAATTTAGATTTACTCTTAGGGTTAGAACAACGGATTGTTTACACGGCGATCGATGTCTTAGCAGGAGATTGCACCATTGATAAGGCCCTAGTAAAGGATAAACGCTTACCCAATTTAGTCTTATTACCTGCGGCTCAAAATCGTTCCAAAGATGCCATTAATGCGGAACAAATGCAATCTTTAGTGGATCAACTGGTGAAAAAGTTTGACTACGTAATTATTGATTGTCCTGCGGGGATTGAAATGGGTTTTAGGAATGCGGTATTGCCCGCTCAGGAAGCCATTATTGTGACGACCCCTGAAATGTCGGCGGTGCGAGATGCCGATCGCGTCATTGGATTATTGGAAGCTGAAAGTATTGAACGCATTAGTTTAATCATCAATCGTCTGCGACCTGAAATGGTGCAACTCAATCAAATGATTGGCGTAGAAGATATTTTAGAATTGCTGGCGGTTCCCTTGTTAGGGATTGTCCCAGATGACCAAAAAATCATTATTTCCACCAATAAAGGAGAACCCTTAGTATTAGAAGAAAAATTATCAGTTCCGGGTCTGGCTTTTCAAAATATCTCTCGACGCTTAGAAGGACAAGATATTCCTTTCCTCGATTTTATGGCGGCCCACAATAGCCTATTAAGTCGCATTCGTCGTCGCTTTTTTGGAGCTTAAACCTAAGAATAGCTTCATCACAAAATTCAGTTTCAATGGGGAAATGTAATGATCTTAGAACTCATCGAACGCCTGTTTGGGCGGGGTAGCAATAAAAGTGGAGAGGATGCCAGACGTAGACTCAAGCTGGTTATTGCCAATGATCGGTCTGGTTTGAGCCAGGAAATGTTGGAAATGATGCGTCGGGATATCCTCGAAGTGGTGAGCCGCTATGTGGAAATTGATTCCGAAGAAATGGAATTGTCGTTAGAAAGCGATCAACGGATGACAGCTTTAATTGCCAATTTACCAGTACGGAAAGTCAAACGGAAACGAACAGTATCCTAAGCTATTCGGGGATGAACGATCAGCGATCGCGGCTAAGTTAGCGGTGAACTTTACTGTGTTTTCGAGCGTTTATTGCCATTAAATTCAACATTACGGGGAACTTATGCGAATTTTTATCAGTACGGGAGAGGTGTCGGGCGATCTCCAAGGCTCGATGTTGGTAGAAGCCCTCAAACGTCAAGCCACTGAACGAGGAATTGCCCTAGAAATTCAGGCTCTCGGTGGTGAACTGATGAAAAAAGCTGGGGCTACGCTATTGGCCAATACAGCCGCCATTGGTTCGGTGGGGCTTTCGGAGGCATTGCGTTTTATTTTGCCCACCTGGAAAATTCAACAACGGGTGAAAACCTATCTTAAAGATAATCCCGTTGATGCCCTAATTTTAATCGATTACATGGGCCCGAATTTAGCGATCGCTAAATATATCCGTCAATATTATCCCCAATTACCGATTATTTACTATATTGCGCCCCAAGCCTGGGTCTGGTCACCGACTGCGAAAGATACCCAAGAGATTGTTAATATTACGGATCGCTTACTGGCCATTTTTCCTGAAGAAGCTAACTTTTTTAAAGCAAAAGGTGTGAATGTAACCTGGGTGGGTCATCCCCTTTTAGACCGCATTGCCAGAGCACCTAACCGAGAAGAAGCTCGAAAAAACTTAGGCATTACCCCCGATCAGTTAGCCGTTGCCTTGTTACCCGCCTCCCGCATTCAAGAGTTGAAATATCTCTTACCCGTTATTTGTGAAGCGGCTCAAAAATTACAAGAAAAATTACCCCAAGTTCATTTTTGGTTGCCCATTTCCCTCGAATCCTATCGCGATCGCATTGAAGCAACCGTTAAAAGTTATGGGTTGAATGTAACCTTCCTTAAAGGCCAAACCCTAGACGCGATCGCCGCTGCCGATCTGGCCATTACCAAGTCAGGAACGGTGAATCTTGAAATTGCGCTGTTAAAAGTTCCCCAGGTCATTCTCTACCGTGTCAGCCCCTTGACCTGGTGGGTGGCTCGCAAGATTTTAAAATTCAATATTCCCTTCGTTGCACCGCCCAATATCGTTCTGCAAAAAGCCGTTGTGCCGGAATTACTCCAAGACGCTGCTACCCCTGAAAATATTTTTCAATCGGCTCTGGAAATTTTAACCCACACCGAATACCGTCAACAAATTCAAAACGATTACCAACAATTACAAATCACCTTGGGAGAAATCGGAGTCTGCGATCGCGCAGCCAAAGAAATTCTCGATTTTATTCCAACAACCCATCCCTAAAAAATAAAGCAGGGAAAGTCCCTGCCCTACATCCAAAAAGAATTTTAAATTCTGAAAGAGCTTAGTAAAGTTCTTCTTCTTTATGGGTTTCAATGGTGACATCAGAAGTCGGATAAGCCACACAGGTTAAAACATAACCCGCTTCAATTTGGTCATCATCAAGGAAAGACTGATCAGATTGATCAACGCTACCAGCAGTTACTTTACCAGCACAGGTAGAGCAAGCCCCTGCACGGCAGGAATAGGGTAGATCTAAACCTTTTTCTTCAGCCGCATCAAGAATATAAGTATCATCATCACACTCAATGGTTTTGGTTTCTTCTGGGGTAACTAAAGTAACTTTGTAAGTAGCCATTTCAAGTGTTCCTCTAATTTTAGGTTTACTGTTAGGTGGGATTGATCGAAGTAAGGTAGATGAATTTCAAAAAATCTCTCTACACTTCGCGAATAAAATTCACCCTTTGATACTACGAGAAAACCCTTCCCTATTTAACTGATCATTAGAAAAGAAATTCCAAACCAGACTTATAATAACTTTTGCTTATAACATTTTTGGGCAGCTTCAAAGAGATTTTTCAATCCTTTCTCTTTAGCTTTATCAAGACTAGCGGTATCTTTTAGAACCAGAAGTATCTTAACCTGTTGATAAATTTCGTTTATAAATTGAGAGAGATTCTCAAAAACATTTTACCCATGTTCTCCTTGGCTCTCCTCCTGATTCAGACACAACACCCGATCTCTTCTACTCCATTCTCCATTTGGCATTCCGTCAATACCAAAATAGGACAATTTATCAATATTAACCATGAGTACTGTAATTAAAAGCCCTTTACGCTATCCAGGGGGGAAGCAAAAAGCGATTAACCAAATTATTCCCCATATTCCTAAAAAAATCACTGAATATCGAGAACCTTTTATTGGGGGTGGTTCCGTTTTCTTGGCCGTTAAACAACGGCTTGAAACCCAAATTCAAACCTATTGGATTAATGATCTCAATTTTGACCTATATTGCTTTTGGATTGCCGCACAGAATGAAATGCAACAACTAGTTGAGCAAATTACGCACATAAAAGCGAATACTATCGACGGGAGGGCACTCTTTCAGCAACTTACGGAGGAGAATTCTTTGTTAAACGAATTTGAGCGGGCTGTTCGTTTTTTTGTCCTCAACCGGATTACCTTCTCTGGAACCGTTGATTCCGGTGGCTATTCTCAACAAGCCTTTGAAAAACGTTTTACCCATTCCTCAATTGAACGATTATTCAAACTCGCTGGCTGTTTAAGCTCTGTGATGATCACGAATCAAGATTATGAAAATGTGGTTTCGACAGAAGGAACCGATGTTTTTATCTTTCTTGATCCGCCCTACTTAGCAGCAACGAAATCAAAACTGTATGGACGGAAAGGATCACTGCACACGACGTTTGATCATCAACGCTTTGCTGAAATCATGAAAAAGTGTCCCCATCAATGGCTGATTACCTATGATGATTCTCCCGAAATTCGAGAATTATTTAGTTTTGCCCATATTACCGAATGGACACTTCAATATGGAATGAATAACTATAAACAATCCTCTGCGGCCAAGGGGCAGGAGTTATTCATTAAAAATTATTAGGATTGACAGAATCTACAATTTAGAACGATAGAATCCATGTTTCAGACTATAATCTAATTTTTAGGCATTTGAGCAACCTGCTTTTTATCAATTATTAACCCGATGACTCATTTTTCGTCCTTTCAATTCGACAGTATTACGGTGGATGATCAGGGCAAGATTGTACAACGAAAAAATCTGACTAATCAATACTATTTAGAAGCCCTAGCGGATGGTGTTGCCTTAGCAATGGTGCTAGTTCCTGATGGGTCTTTTTTGATGGGATCGCCTGATACGGAGGAGGGTTATCATTCGTCTCAAAGCCCCCAACATCAGGTCAATATTTCTCAGTTTTTTATGAGCCGTTATCCGATCACCAAACTGCAATGGCAAGCCGTGGTCGCTTTACCCAAAGTGGCGCGATCGCTGGATCCCGATTGTTCCAATTTCACGACGGATCATAATCAACCCGTTGAACAGGTGACCTGGTATGACGCAGTAGAATTTTGTCAGCGATTAGCGCAATTCACCGGAAAACCCTACCGTTTACCCAGTGAAGCCGAATGGGAATATGCCTGTCGTGCCCAGACCCAAACCCCTTTTCATGTAGGAGAAACAATAACAACTGAGATTGCTAATTATTCGGGGGTTGATTGGGAATATTTGGGAAAAGTTTGCAGTAAAGGTTCCTACGGTTCTGGCCCATTGGGCAGCGATCGCCGAGAAACGACTCCTGTTGGATCGCTGAAGCGTTACAACGATTTTGGATTAGGAGATATGCACGGTAATGTGCGGGAATGGTGCGCCGATCCCTGGCATCGCAATTATGTCAACGCGCCTACGGATGGTCGGGTTTGGTTAGAAAATGGGGATGAAAGCAAACGGGTGATCCGAGGCGGTTCATGGAATCGTTCCCCGCAAAAGTGTCGTTCTGCCTACCGCGATCGCTTTGATCCGAATGCTTCCCTTTATGACATTGGTTTTCGAGTTGTCTGCCAGTTTTAAGCGTTATCTAAAATAACCTCAAAATCAGGAAAAATCACCTAAAATCTTAACTTCGGGTTCCAATAATAAAGAACAGTGGGAATAAACCTGTTCCTGAACGTGCTGGATTAAGCGATAAATATCCTGAGCCTTGGCATTGCCTGCATTTAAGATAAAATTCGCGTGACGGTGAGAGACTTCTGCATCCCCAATGCGATAGCCTTTTAACCCTAAACTTTCGATGATCCGTGCTGCATACTGGGGCGTAGGATTGCGGAAAACACTGCCACAGCTGGGCTTGTCGTAGGGTTGGGAATTTTTGCGTTGATGGAGGTTATGGGTGGTTTGGGCCATGACTTCTTCACGAGTAAATCCCATTCTTAACTGAAAAGTGGCTTCAACGACTAAGCGGCGATCGCCTTGTAAATTAGAAGTCCGATAACTAAAGCCCAATTCTTCTGCCGTTAAGGTTTCTAGGGTTCCATCGGGAGATAACACTAAGGCACTGACCAAGCACTCAGAAGTAGATTGATTATGGGCCCCCGCATTCATCACCACTGCACCACCAACGGTTCCAGGGATGCCCACAGCCCACTCTAACCCTAACCAACCGAGTTTTGCAGCTTTCCAAGCAATTTTCGCGATCGGTTCCCCTGCGGCTGCGGTAATCCGTCCAGTCTCTAAATCAATTTGGCTTTGACGGAGATAACGGGTACTGACCACCAAGCCAGGAATTCCTTGATCACTAATCAACAGATTAGAACCGGCTCCCAGTAAGGTCAGTGGCATATCTTGGTGCTGAAACCAACCAAAAATAGAATAGAGATCTTCCTGAGTCCGAGGAGCCGTATACCATTCTGCTGCCCCCCCAACACGGTAAGAGGTGTAATCCGCCAAGGAGGTCTGGGGATGAATCAACGCATTAGTTTGTGCTAACTGAATAGGAGCCGAAAAGGATTTAGAAAGGGTAGAAAAGGTCATGGTGAATTTAGAAGCTTGGCTGCGAATCAACGACAAAAAATAATAAGAGAGGGGGAGTAAGGCGGTAAGGCATTCAATTAGGATTTAAAGGCTAAAGACTGGGAATAAACGGTGGGGTTCCTCTTTGTCTACAATCTGTAAACTTTAATGATTGAACAAAATCCGTTAAGGGGTACAAAGGGATAACACCTCAGGAATAATTTGGTTTAAGTTTCCTGCCCCTAAAAATAGCGTTAAATCACCTGATTGTAAAATAGTCGGCAAAAATTGGGTGAGTTCTGTCAAGGAAGGTTGATAAATAACGTTGGGATGGTATTTTTTCACGGCGGCGACTAAATCTTCTCCATGAATATTCCAGGTGTTGGTTTCCCCTGCGCTATAAATATCGGTCAAGATCACTAAATCTGCATCCTTAAAGGACTGGGCAAATTCTTCGAGAAAAATACTGGTTCGGCTATAGCGGTGGGGTTGAAAGATCGCGATCGCGCGGGAGTATAGGCCATGTTCTACTTTTTGACGCGCCGCCGACAGGGTGGCAATCAGTTCACTGGGATGATGGGCATAGTCATCAATAAAGGTAATGTTATTGGCGATGCCTTTAAGTTCAAACCGTCGTTTGGCACCCCCAAAACTCGCGATCGCGCCTGCAATGGTTTCAAAATCAATCCCTAACAGCCGACCCACGGCCACTGCGGCGAGAGAATTACTAATATTGTGCTCTCCGGGTAAGCCCACTTGCATCGTGCCCAGGTATTGCCCCCGTTCCCAGACCTCGACGACGCTATGACCAGCTTGATAGGAAATATTTTTAACGGTGTAATCCGCTTGTTTATCGGGAGATAGGCTGTAGGTAATTTTCGGATTGAGACGAGACAGAACCACCTCGCAATCAGCACAACCCACAACGGTCTCACAGTTATCGGCAAAGGTGGTAAAAATACTAACAACCTGTTCTAAGGTTGAATAATGGTCGGGGTGGTCTAATTCAATGTTGGTGACAACGCCAATTTGGGGTTGATGCTTCACCAGCGAGCCATCAGACTCATCGGTTTCTGCCACTAAATATTTTCCTTCTCCTAAACGGGCATTGCCTCCCCAGGCATCCACTTCTCCGCCCACAATAATCGTTGGGTCTAATCCTGCTTCAAGTAATACATAACCGATCAGGCTACTGGTGGTGGTTTTGCCGTGGGTTCCTGCGACCCCGATGCTGTGATAATCTTTGATCAGAGCCGCTAATACGTCCGAGCGATGGAAGATTGGGCATCCTTTTTCAACGGCAGCTTGGTATTCTTCATTTTTACTGGCGATCGCGGTTGAACAAATCACTTGCGGCAGTAAGGACAGTGAATGGGAAGGATGGTCATTGCTCGATTCCCGTACCGAGGAACTAATATCCTGGTGATTTGAAGCTTGACCAACAAGCGCCGGCACCTTATCGATATTACTCGTTTGTAGAGATTGAAAAATATCTAAATTGCTAGCGACTTGCTGATTAAAAATCTTCACCCCAACGGACTGTAAACGTTCCGTAATCGAATTAGGACGAATATCTGAACCGGAAACAGGGAAATCACGCTTCGCTAAAACATAAGCTAATGCCGACATCCCAATCCCCCCCACACCAATAAAATGGAAGGGACGACCGCTAAAATCAACCGTTTTCACTGTAATAGTTCCTCACATGCCACACGTAATTTTAAAATGCTCTCACCTCGTTAGGCGATATCATACCAAAAAGTATTCATTTAGGAATAGGTATATTACCTACAAATCGCGATAGGCTTATTAGATTATTCATAAATGTACAGATATTGCACTTCTAGTCGGCAAAAGCGTTAGTGCTAGAGCGACATTATTCCAACTGAACTTCTTGACAAGAAATTGTAAAGTTGGGGATCGAAGTGTTCTGTCTTCAGGATATGATTGGTGTCATTAATAATTTTTTAATGTACTTAGCAAGAAAACGAGGGTAAGACGCAGTGACCAGAGTAGCTATCAACGGGTTTGGACGAATTGGGCGTAACTTTTTACGATGCTGGCTAGGACGCACAGACAGCAACATCGAAGTAGTAGGCATTAATGACACTTCCGATCCAAGTACCAATGCCCATTTGTTGAGATACGATTCCATGCTAGGCAAATTAGAGAATGCCGATATTCGCGCGGATGAAAACTCCATCATTATCAACGGTAAAACCATTAAATGTGTTTCTGACCGTAACCCTTTAAACTTGCCCTGGGCTGATTGGGGAATTGACCTCATTATCGAATCTACGGGTGTGTTTGTGGATTATGAAGGGGCTTCTAAACACATTACCGCAGGGGCTAAAAAGGTCTTGATTACCGCTCCTGGTAAAGGTGCTAATGTCGGCACGTTTGTGATGGGCGTTAACCATGCAGACTATAAACACGATGAATTCAATGTCGTCAGTAATGCCAGTTGCACCACGAACTGTTTAGCTCCCATTGTCAAAGTCATTCATGAGCAATTTGGCATCATCAAAGGGACAATGACCACGACCCATAGCTACACCGGCGATCAGCGCATTCTGGATGCCAGCCATCGGGATTTACGACGGGCCAGAGCCGCAGCCGTCAATATTGTTCCCACCTCTACCGGAGCCGCCAAAGCCGTTGCCCTCGTTATTCCTGAAATGAAAGGAAAATTAAACGGGATTGCCCTTCGGGTTCCGACTCCGAACGTTTCTGTGGTTGACCTCGTGGTTCAGGTGGAAAAAGGCACGATCGCCGAACAAGTGAATGAAGTGCTACAAGAAGCCTCGAATACTTACTTAAAAGGCATTTTAGACTACACCGACTTGCCCTTAGTTTCCAGTGATTTCCGAGGAACCGATTGTTCTTCTACCGTTGATGGCAGCCTAACGATGGTCATGGGCGGCGACATGGTTAAAGTCGTTGCTTGGTACGACAATGAATGGGGCTATTCTCAACGGGTTGTGGATTTAGCCGAACACATCGCGAAAAGCTGGAAATAATTTCCGACCAAACGGTTGAAAGCATCGATTAAACTAGCAGGCAGGCAGATTTTGGTTTGCTTGCTTTTTACTTTTCAATCGGATTTAAGGGCCTTAGTCCTAGCGTTCAAGGTAATATTTGAATTCATGAAGGATTTTTTAAAAATCATAAAAAACAGTCTTGTCAAACAGGCTTCTTTTTATGGGCTTTTTCTCCTCATTCTCTTAATGAGTGGAATGGGTGGCGAACCGAAAAACACTAGCGCGATCGCCCAAATTAGCACCATTAATTTTAGTGGAACGGTCAAAACCGATGTAGCGGAGGACGGGCCCCTTGCCTTAACGTCTCAACTCTTGACCAAAGTTGATCGCATTTTTTCTCAACAGTTTGCCGATCATCTCAACGTTATTCCGAAAAATAATTTACCCCTCCTCGAACTCCCGGACTTTTTAGCCAATATTGACCGAATAACGGGGACGAAATCGGCCATTGTCTATGTCTATCTCCAACCCGTTGGCAGAAATATTATCCAAGAGGCAACGGAAGCAGGGCCCTTAGATTCCTTAACTGGCGGTGTTTTACCACCGAATCGAGACCCCCAACCAACGGATGAATTAGTGTTAATTGTGGCAACGGCCCAAGGACTTTTTACACCAGTTCCCGTATCCAATGTCAATCGTCGAGACTTACTCGCACTCCAGCAACAATTTCAAAATAATTTAACTCGAATTACGCCTAAAGAAATTTATTTACCCCAATCGACGCAATTTTATGAATGGTTAGTCACTCCTATGCAAGAAATTTTGCAAAAACAGCGGATTACCCATCTCAGTTTTATTCTGGATACGGGGTTGCGGTCTTTACCGATCGCGGCCCTTTATAACCCCCGTCGAGAAAAATATTTAGTCGAAGAATTTAGCCTCGGCCTCATGCCCAGTTTGTCTTTAACGAATGTGACACGTCCCAAATCGAAGGAAACGAAGCTATTAGCAATGGGAGCGGATACCTTTCCCGACCAGAATCCCCTACCGGCAGTGCCCTTGGAGTTGGATCTGATTGGCAACATTTTGTCGAAGGGAACCATTTATTTAAACCAAAATTTTACAGTTAATAACTTTAAAAAAGCGGTGACTTCCCGTGAATATGGCATCGTTCACTTAGCGACGCATGGAGAATTTTTACCCGGCGATCGCAATAATTCCTTTGTGGTTTTTAGCGATCAGAATCTCAAAATGGATCAATTTGCCAATACGGGACTCGATCAAACCGTTGATTTAATGACCCTATCTGCTTGCCGTACTGCTTTAGGAGATGCCCAAGCCGAATTAGGGTTTACCGGATTGGCCGTTAAAACTGGGGTGAGAACCGCGATCGGGAGTTTATGGTACGTCAGTGATGAGGGCACATTTGCTTTGATGACTAACTTTTACAAGGCTTTACAGCAATCTCCCACCAAGGCTGAATCCCTCCGAAGAGCGCAACGGGACTTAATTGAAAAAAGATTTGAATCCAACGGCACAGAAATTATCTTTAATGATTTAAAAATTCCGCTAACCGCATTTCCTGAAAATATTCGGAAATCTTTGATCACAAAAGATTTAAGCCATCCCTACTATTGGAGTGCCTTTACCCTAGTCGGAAATCCCTGGTAAATTTGGGTTAAATTGTCTTGAATGTGGCTGGGAAAATCTCCTGATGATCGGTCACCCACGAATCAATACATTTGCAATGAAGCAATTTTAAGTTCAATTCCCCTAAGATCATCAGATGGTACAATGCAGAATACCTAAGAAACGACACAAATTGGTAGGCAAACGTGGTTACATCCCTTCCCTCTCCTAACCTTTCCTCAAAATCAACGGCATCATTCCGTCTGACTCCTCCCCAAGCAACGCCCGCCTTAAAAATCTGGTTAGCTCAGTGGGTAGAACGGATTATTGCAGGAGAGCGAATCCACAAAGAAACCGCGATCGCGCTCAGTCAGATTGAAGGCGAAGACAATATTCTGGCTTTGTGTGAAGCTGCCGACCAAATTCGTCAAGCTTGTTGTGGAAATGTGGTAGATCTCTGTAGCATTATTAACGTTAAATCAGGGAACTGCTCGGAAAATTGCGGTTACTGCTCCCAATCCTCCCATCATCAAAGCCCCGATTCTCCCATTTATGGGCTAAAAACCGCTGAAGAGATCCTCGCCCAAGCAAAAGCCGCCGAAGCCGCCGGAGCCAAACGCTTTTGTTTAGTGAGTCAAGGGCGCGGGCCCAAATACAATAGCCCGAAATCCCAAGAATTTGAGGAAATTTTAGCAACCGTCCGCCAAATTATTACGGAAACCCAGATCAAACCCTGTTGCGCCCTGGGAGAAATTACCCTAGAACAAGCGGAACAACTCAAAGCCGCCGGTGTCACCCGTTACAACCATAATCTTGAAGCCTCCGAAAATTTTTATCCCGAAGTCGTCACGACCCACTCCTGGCAAGATCGGGTAAATACGGTTAAAAACCTCAAAGCGGTGGGCATTCAAGCCTGCACAGGGGGGATTGTGGGAATGGGAGAAAGCTGGGAAGACCGCATTGACTTGGCCCTCTCTTTACGGGAATTAGAAGTCGAATCGGTTCCGCTGAATTTATTAAATGCGCGGCCAGGCACCCCCTTAGCCGATCAAGGAAAACTCAACCCCTACGAAGCCCTCAAAGCGATCGCGATTTTCCGGTTCATTTTGCCGCAACAAATTATTCGCTATGCAGGCGGTCGGGAAGCCGTCATGGGAAGCCTACAAAGTTTGGGCTTAAAATCAGGAATTAATGCTATGCTGATTGGGCATTACTTGACCACCCTAGGTCAACCACCCGAACAAGACCAAGCAATGCTGCAATCTTTAGGATTAGAAGGGGGAGAAGCTCCAATTCCCGGTGAATATCAATCCTAATCAAGATCCCACAGACCCGATCACGGAAGAAACGACCCCAGCGGTCAAATTGTCCCTTCCGGTAGAAATTTTATTGTCTATCATCGGGTTACTCCTAACGATTTTCAGTACTTTCGTCGAAGCTTTTATCACCAATCCGCCCTGGGAATGGATGAGTAAAGGCGTTTATTCCCACTCTTTGGGGATCACCTATCAAATTGGAGCCGTTTTACTCACGGGTTGCTTAGGGGGAAAAAATGTGGGTACCCTTTCCCAGGTTGCCTATGTTCTCTTAGGCCTAGCTTGGTTGCCGATCTTTGCCCACGGGGGCGGCTGGGACTACTGGAAACAACCCACCTTTGGCTATATCTTAGGCTTTATTCCAGGGGCTTGGATCTGTGGATACCTAGCGTTTCGCACGAAGGTCAAGATTGAAACCCTCGCGGTTAGTTCCTTGTCGGGCTTGGGGGTTATCCATTGCTGTGGAATGCTGTATTTATTGGTGTTGGTGTTGCTAAAACCGATCCATCCCCCGCTACTGACTTGGAGCAGTCTGCCTGATGCGATTTTGAATTATTCAATTTTTGCCTTGCCGGGTCAAATTATCTTGGTTTGTATGGTGGCGGTGCTGGCATTTTTTGCCCGAAAGCTACTTTTTTATTAAATCTGTTTAACGCTTCGTTTTTTTTCGCTAATCTTTTTTTCATGACTTTATTTAAAAACCTGATATTTGAAAGTTTAGCGTCTGTCAAAATCCTCTTCCAGGGCGATGATCAAATTCCTCCGATTTTTGTAAGGTTAAACAGCAATTTTTTGATGGGTTTCTGGCTTGCTCTTCTCTAAGGTTTAGTTTCCGATGAAAAAAAATCCCGTTTTTTGGATAGTCGCGATCGCCGGCATTGTGCTAGATCAACTGACGAAATATTGGATTGTTAGCACCTTTGGGCAAGTGGGGACAAGCTGGGCAATTATTCCCAATGTTTTTCATCTTACCTATGTCACCAATACCGGAGCCGCCTTCAGTTTCTTTCGCGGAGGGGCGGGATGGTTAAAATGGCTGTCCTTGGGGGTTAGTCTGGGCTTAATGGTACTGGCTTGGCGATCGCCGAAACTGTCGAAACTGGAGCAAACCGCCTATGGATTTATCCTAGCTGGGGCTTTAGGAAACGGCATTGATCGATTCTTTTTAGGGCATGTAACGGATTTTTTGCATTTTCGCCTCATTAATTTTCCCATTTTTAATCTGGCAGATGTGTGGATTAATGTCGGGATTATTTGTCTGCTTTTAGCCAATTTTCCCCTAGAAAGTGTTGCCAAAAAAAGAAATCCCCCTTCCTAGAATCTGGGCAATGACGATTACTCTCCCTAAAGCCAATGAACCGACATAAACGTGCACGGAGGAAGCTTGGACTAAACGCCCATCAGTGCGAGAAAAATTGTCTATTTTGGGGGAACTTTTGATCAAAACTGAACCGAAAAGCTCAATCTTTTTAGCAATATACTCAGGCTGAAACCGTATCATGGCTGCTTAAAATTCTTAAAATTAAGGATTGATCAAGCCAGTAAAAAGACTAATGAGATACAAAGCCAAAGGGAGTATCAGCAATATCCCCCTTACGGTTGTTGTGGTTGATGGCGTAATATTGTCAGGGGGATTTAATTCTGAGTCGCGCTTCAAATTAACAGTCATATTTTTAAGGGTGACTAAAATAATAGGCTATTACTCTAGCCTGAAATAATCAACGCCGATCAGCATCCCTAAATTGAGAGATTTTTTATTGATCAATAATCTATTAAATAAAAAAGAAACCCTGGTTAGTGATTGAATTAACAGGGGAGTATCTTAATGTTTCATCACCCGAATAAATCCGTATGGGAGTGACGCGGTAAATGGAGGATTTTATCTTTATTGATGGGGCTGAGGAACGATTGACTAAAATTTCGATGGAGCCGCTTTTGATCCAAGAAGCCATCAGCCTTGAAACGCTACCATCTCCCTCGACGGATCTGCGATCGCTCCCTGCCAAAGGCCAGACTTCTAAAGGGGAAATCCGTACCAGCCTAAGAGCCGCCACTGCCGATGGGGTTTTTGCTACGCTTTTTGCCAACATTACCGGGGGCGTATTACTGACCAATTTTTTACTCGAACTCGGCGCAAGTCCCACCGAAATTGGTTTCCTCGCATCGATTCCCCTATGGGCCGGTTTGATGCAGCCGTTGGGAGCCTATTTTTCCGAGCAACTGTCCAGCCGTCGGGATTACGGATTTTGGGTTTATAGCTTGGCTCGATCTCTATGGATAACCTTGGCGATCGCTATTTTTTTATTTGATCAACATTACGGCTCCCCTGAATCCTTAATTGCTACGGCCTTAGCGGTTAATGCGGGGTGTTATTGCTTGGGTGCTCTGGGAAGTGCCTCTTGGATGAGTTGGATGGCGGTGATCGTGCCTTCTCCCTTGCGAGGACGTTATTTTAGCGTGCGAAATAGCATCATTCACTTAACCAATTTGATTTCAATTCCCCTCATCGGATTAGGGATAGTTCGATGGCAAGGCGGCCCGATCCAAGGTTATGGCGTGATGTTAATCGGAGCGGTTCTATTGGGGCTGATCAGTTTAGGATTTCAGCAATTTATGGTGGATGTCAATCCTCAAATCGCTCAACCATTGCCGAAAGCAACAATTAAACAAGATCCCCCACTCACCCAGTCAACTCGTTCATTACTCCTTCAGCCGATTCCGTTTGTTGACTTCTGGCAAAATTCCAATTTTCTTAAATTCTTGATTTATGTTAATCTCTGGGCGTTTTCCGTCAATCTGAGCGGCCCATTTTTCAGCGTTTACTTGCTCAATGATCTGCATCTGAATATTAGCCAAGTCACCCTTTACAATAGCTTTTTCGCGATCGCCAATCTTTTGTTATTGATGGTTTGGGGAAAATTAGCAGATCGAGTCGGTAATCGTCCCATTTTGCTCGGAGTCGGCATCGGTTGTGCAATCTTCCCCTCATTTTGGTTGCTACTGGACGCTAACCCTTTATCCCTTTGGCTGTTGTTACCCTTATTGCATCTCTTTGGCGGTGGTACGGCTTCGGCGATCGATCTCTGTTCCCATAATCTCCAGTTGGCGATCGTCCCGACTCGAAATCAATCCATGTATTTTGCCATCTTAGGCGCGTTTGTCGGCATCAGTGGGGCACTCGGAACCATTCTGGGGGGATTTGTTGCCCAATTTTGTGATGGTGGATTAGGGGCATTATTTATCCTTTCTAGCGTTTTACGGTTAATCGCCTTATTCCCCTTAATTTTTGTTACTGAAAAGGTGGATCAATAGACTGAGATTAAAACACTCCTATTGCTTGACTTTTCACAATCTTTGCTGAAATTCTAAAATCGAATCGCTAAAAGTTATGGGATGAGATCAGGACACGATATACTCAAGGGCGAGAACATTGATTGATCATGAACACATGGTAGCGGTAGCAGTCTTAGCAGCGGGTAAAGGCACCCGAATGAAATCCTCTTTGCCCAAGGTTTTACATACTCTCGGTGGGCGATCGCTGGTGGAAAGAGTTTTAGACAGTTGTAAGCGTTTAACCCCCAGTCGTCAGTTAGTGATTGTGGGCTATCAAGCCGAGCAGGTAAAAGACCGACTCCAACACCGTAGTGAAGTCGAATTTGTTGAACAGCTAGAACAAAAAGGCACAGGTCACGCCATTCAGCAATTACTCCCCCATCTTCAAGACTTCACAGGCGATTTGCTGGTACTCAATGGTGATGCCCCGCTACTCCGGCCCGAAACCTTAGAAAATCTCCTCAAAATTCACCAAGCCAACCAAAATATGGCAACGCTGTTGACGGCCCAATTGCCCGATCCCAAAGGTTATGGCCGCGTTTTTTGTGATGCCAATAATCTGGTTAAGCAAATTGTGGAAGACCGCGATTGTAACGATGCTCAAAAGCAAAATCACCGCATCAATGGGGGCATTTATTGTTTTAATTGGCCCAAATTAGCGGAAGTGTTGCCCCAACTCCAACCCAACAACGATCAAGCGGAATATTACCTAACCGATGTGGTGCATTTTATGGCTCCCGTCATGGCCGTGGATGTGGAGGATTACTTAGAAATTAGTGGCATTAATGACCGTAAACAATTAGCGGGTGCTGATGAAGTACTGCAAAATCGCACGAAAGATCATTGGATGGCCGCAGGGGTTACGCTGATCAATCCTGACAGTATCACCATTGACGACACCGTAAACATTGGAGCCGATGTGGTGATTGAACCCCATAGCCATTTACGCGGGAATACGGTTATTGGGAAAGCCAGCCGCATTGGGCCCGGTAGCCTAATTAAAGATAGTGAAATTGGTGAGAACGTTTCGGTTCTTTACTCGGTAATTAGTGACAGTAAAGTCGCATCAGGTTGCCGTATTGGCCCTTACGCCCATCTACGAGGTGAAGCCCAGATTTCAGAAGGTTGTCGGATTGGTAATTTTGTCGAAGTTAAGAAAAGTACCATTGGAAGTAAGTGTAATGTGGCCCATTTAGCCTATTTAGGGGATGCGGTTCTCGGCGATCGCGTCAATGTAGGGGCAGGAACCATTACGGCCAACTACGACGGCAAAAATAAACATACCACCACGATTGGGGCAGGAACAAAAACGGGGGCGAATAGCGTATTAGTGGCTCCGGTTACACTGGGCGAAAATGTTACGGTTGCAGCAGGCTCAGTCGTTACCAATAATGTCCCCACCGATGCCCTCGTCATTGCTCGTCAACGGCAGCGCATTATCGAAGATTGGAAAACAAAAACCGAATAGTTAAACCCTCACGAATAACCCATCATGTTAACGATCGCATTACCGAAAGGGGCCTTACTCAAAGATTGTATTGAACGGTTCCAGCGTATTGGTTTAGATTTTAGTGCCTTTCTCGATCCCAAAAATCGTCAACTGCAAATCACCGATCCGACTAATACCGCCAAAGCCTTATTAGTCCGCACCCATGATGTGCCCGTCTATGTAGAATACGGTCAGGCCCATTTAGGGATTGCGGGTTATGATGTGTTGCTGGAAAAAACACCTGCGATCGCGCAATTAATGGATCTAAACTTCGGTCAATGTCGCTTATCCGTAGCCGTTCCTGAAGCTAGCCCCTATCGGCGATCGATTGATTTACCGCCGCATGGAAAAGTTGCGTCTAAGTTTGTAAACTGCGCCAAGGAATATTTCCGCCAACTGGATTTACCCATAGAAATCGTTCCCCTCTATGGCTCTGTAGAACTTGGCCCCATTACCGGAATGTCGGAAGCGATCGTTGATCTCGTCTCCACAGGGCGTACCCTCAAGGAAAACGGCTTAATTGAAATTGATGTTTTGTTTGAAAGCACCGCGAGACTGATTGCCCACCCATTGTCCTATCGGTTAAACGGAGATAATATCCACCATTGGGTGAAACAATTACGTCAAACCTTGTAACGATGTAACAATTTGTAACGGTTGCTTTGTTACAATTCGCTCGTTGCTGTGAGGAAAATATTCTCATTTTTAACCTGAATTTCAGCGATCGCCGCTTTACCTATACCTACAAGCAGTCCCTCAAAGCCTTGTCTGTCAAGTCTTTTGCTTTTACATGACACCAAGATAAGCAAAACTTATGTCACATATAATAATTAATATTGTTAAGTTTCTTTACAAGCCTGAGAAATACCCGTATTATAAAAAGTGTCAATCATCTGTACCTTGACAAATACATAAAAGGAATCATAAACCAATGACCACTACCCTTCAGCAACGCGAAAGCGCGTCCGCTTGGGAGCAGTTCTGTCAGTGGGTCACCAGCACCAACAACCGTATCTATGTCGGTTGGTTCGGAACCCTGATGATCCCCACCCTCTTAA
>JAYKGY010000061.1:0-21284 GCA_035285545.1 Snowella sp.
TGACAACATCGTAATAACCCGTCTCACCCGTAAATTGGAAGGTTGCTGTCCCGACTTCATTCGTCGCCCCCCCTAAAAAGCTAAGAACCTGTCCACCCGATGCCGCACTAATACTTTCTACGCGATACACCGATGGGTTGGCAATGGATTCTGCTTCTACCCGAACCTTAGTAAGTGTGACGGGATTAACGAGTACCTTGACAGTGGCAGTCGCCGTTCCCCCCCGACCATCACTCACGACATAATCAAAACTGCCATTTCCCGTAAAATTCGCCGTTGGGGTAAAAACAGGATTGCCACTAGCATTGAGAGCAACACTACCATTGACCGCATTTTTAACCGAAGACAAAGTAAGCTGATCCCCGTCTGCATCCGTATCATTCGCTAATAAGTTGGAAGCTAGTAGGGTGACCGCTTGATTTTGAGTGGTTGTTGCTGAATCCCCTGTCCCGACTGGTGGAGTATTAGCTCGTATTAGGTCAATATAGTCAAGGCGAGCATGTTCATCGCCATTTTCTGTTCCCTTAACCGTAAAAGTATCACCTTGCTTGATATAAACAGTCGTTACTTTCCGCGCAACAGCCGTTTGAGCAGAAGCAATATTACTGCCTAAATCTTGATTCAGGGTAATAGAACCGATCGCCGACCCATTTTGCGAGACATCAAAGCGAGCTTGACCATCATTTTCATCAAAGGTTCCGATCACCACATCGTAATAACCCGTCTCACCTGTAAACTGAAACGTTGCCGTGCCAACCTCATTCGTCGCTCCTCCCAAGAAGCTAAGAACCTGACCCCCTGAAGCTGCACTGATGCTTTCTAGGCGATAAACTGACCGATTGGTTAAAGATTCTGCTTCGATACGGTATTTGCTGACCGATGTGGTAGCCAAGCTAGTGCTACTCACACTACTGACGGTTGCCGTCGGTGCAAGACTTGTCAGACTCGTGGTACTGGGCTGAGCGGATTTCAATATCTCAGAATCAGAAGTTGTACCATTCGGATTACTAGATAAGGCAACTGTGCTAATGGGTTTAGGTAATGAATTAGTAGTCTTTGGTGAAGTGGGATGATCTAAAGAGTTTTGCTGAGTATTTAGATTATTTTTCCCTAAATTATCATCAGTGAGTGTTTGTAAATACTGATAGATCTGACTGCCTAAACTATCACTACTCAATAACTTAAGAATCGATTTTAGAACATCTAAATCGATCAATGGATTGATAGAGTTAGCCATTTGATTGTTTCCTAGAATTCATATATAGCGAATTTCAAGCAATAGTTATTCTTGAAACATTCCGCGAATGAATTCATTGTCGAGAACGATCTATCATTTGGCTTCAGTTAGAACACTTAGTAATTGATGCAAATAAATTTAATATCAGTGTTTATACTTAATTGTTTTTATCTAAAAACCCTTGAGAGACTCTTAAGTGGAAAAATCAGCTTTATTTTCCTTAACTTGAGGGGGGAAGTTCTCGTGGAGAAAGCAATTCAGAAGTTTTTGGTCATTCCCTAATGACTATCTTCTCTTTCGGTATTGTCCTGATCGAAGCTCCAGAATCTAAGGAGATATTTATGAAGTGAACTTCCATACACTTCGATAACATCCCTTTTATGGTTTGTCAAGATTAGCTCTAATCCGCTTCTCACAATCGTTAAAAGAATTTTCTTCCTCAAGATTGGAGGGGACTTCACTCGAAAAAAACGGACGTATCCAAGGATTTAGCACTTACGTAGCTGAGAAAGTCTCAAAATTGCTTAAGGCTATTAAAATTTTCTGAGTTTTAGTCATAAAAAATGCTAAATCGGATCTCACTAATTTTCTTCATTTTTGTGAATTAACTTTGGCAATCAATATATTGTTTAAATAGTTCAAGCTGTAATTCTTATTTCCTAAAAAATTAATAATTAATCTATTTGAAATAATTTAGATTTTTGGGTATTTTTATTTGAAAATTAATTTCAATCACCTAAGCAAAACAAAATAAAAATAAAAGTTATAATTTTTACGATTTTGTTTAATTTTCTAGAAATTAAAAGCATTTTTAAATAACAAGATTAGTATAAAACTCAAAAATAGTCTCCATAACGGGAGCCGATCTTGAAAATTCAAAAGGGTTGATGCGGTTAGGACGGAGGCAGTTCTCCCCAGAAAACTGAGCCGTGTGCTACGGTCTCTTGATGAAATTCCCTAAAGTCGCTAGGAAAAAGGGGAATTCCATGTCAAAATAAAATAGAGTCTTGTAAAAATTTAGGAAGTAATAATTTATGGCTCTTCAATTAGGTGACGTGGTTCCCGATTTTACGCAGGAATCGAGCGAAGGAACCATTTCTTTTCATGAATGGATAGGAGATAGCTGGGTTGTTCTGTTTTCCCATCCTGCTGACTATACCCCTGTTTGTACGACTGAGTTAGGGACGGTTGCTAGCCTCAAGCCAGAATTTGATAAGCGCAATGTGAAAGTAATCGCGCTGAGTGTGGATGATGTAGAATCTCACAAAGGTTGGATTTGCGATATTAATGAAACCCAAAATACAACGGTCAATTACCCCATTTTGGCTGACGGCGATCGCAAGGTGGCCGATCTCTATGGAATGATCCACCCCAATTCCCTCAATAACTTAACGGTACGTTCCGTTTTTATCATTGATCCGAACAAAAAACTCCGTTTAACCCTGACCTACCCCGCCAGCACAGGACGGAATTTTGATGAAATTTTACGGGTGATTGATTCTCTGCAATTAACCGATTACCATCAGGTGGCAACCCCTGCTAACTGGAAAGATGGAGAGGATTGCGTGGTTGTCCCTTCTATCCCCACCGAAGAAGCACGGGCAAAATTCCCCAAAGGTGTTAAAGAAATCAAACCCTATCTCCGCATGACTCCCCAACCCAACAAATAAGGGGGAATCATTGATTCAATCGAGGGGAAGCGATCGCGCCTTCCTCTTTTTTAATGCCAAGACATTAAGCCTCCCTGGGATTGAGTTCAATCATTGCCCAGGTCACATAGGTACCAATGGGACTCCACAGTAAAAAAGGAACTAAAAAAGCCCCTGCGGTTTCAGAAACTTGAAAAACAAAATAGGCTAAGATTAAACCGATAAAAAATCCGGTGGCACCGATCGCGGTTCCGACTCTCAGGCTCCGAAGTTGGCACATAACCGGAGTGTAAGCCATGATAGCCACTTCTAACAGTAAATAACCTCCCATTAAAAGCCAGATTTCCCCCTGATTCGGCGCGACTCTCCAGGTCAGGATAGCGGAAATGGAACCACAGATAAAAATGGTGATCCAAATCCAGGGAATCGCCCCCTCAAAGGTTAGCCATCGCGGTCGTCGTAACCGATTAAACCACCGTAAGTTTTTATTAAAACGATTGAGTAAGGCCGCTACGCTAAAGGCGACTGTACCAATTACGAACCAATCTGGAATCATAATCTTTTGCGACTAAAAGTGTTAATTTGAATATAATTAACTGAAAAGCGGGAAATTATGAGAATTTAGTTTTAATAATAACGTCATTTCCCCCTAGCTCAATCAAATTGCGGTTTCGTACTGCTGGGTATCTATAATCAACTGATCGAGTTGTTGTTGCATTTCTGTTACGACCCGTTGATAACAAGCTTCGACATAAAAGCGATCGCGGGCGGCTTGGTTTCCATATCGCTCAAAAACAATGGGACGACACACACGGGTATGGATGGGAACGGGTAAGGGAAAATGGGGGAGCGGGCCGAGGGCGAGGCCCCAGGGTAACCCTAAATAAATGGGAAACACTTCTGGATCCGTATTCAGTACCCAGGGCATTCCCAACAAATGCAGTTGTTTGACCTGTTCGTAGCAGTCACCCAAAACCATAAACGTATCGTGCGCGCCTAGGGAAATAGCAGGAACAATGGGGACTTCTTCCCGCAGAGCCAATTTAATAAAGCCTTTACGTCCTGCTAAATGAATTTGATGCCGTTGCCAATGGGGACGAAAAACATCCTGGGCCCCGCCTGGGTAAACTAAAACACTCGCTCCTTTTTGTAAGGCCGCGATCGCCATTTGGGGCTGAGCTTGGAGGGCCCCGACTTTGACCGCTAATTGGGCTAAATGGGGATTAACCTTCCAGACACTAGGGTGCATCAGTCCATAAATCGGTCGTTCTGTGCCAAAGTGCCGAAACCAATCGTAGATCATCATCACCATATCGGGCGAAGCTAATCCCCCATTATGGGAGCCAACAATCAGTACCTGAGAATGGCTATTTAAATGATGCCAACCATCGGTTTTAACTTGAAAGTAATGTTGATAAAACCATCCCCAAAAGGGCATTAATTGTCTGATCGTTTCGGGGTCACGTAGTCCCAGGGTCAAGCCTTGGTAACGCGAGTCAATGTTTGCATTCATGAAGTTGCGTGGGTCAATCTAACCTATTTAGCAGAAATATTCCGCCATAGCCGTAGTTTAAATAACGTTAAGCGAATTGAGCCACCCTCACAAGTCTTAAATTTTGACGAATTTCGTTAGCCATTGAGTAACGCCTCGACAAATTCGTAGCTCGAAAAGGGCCGTAAGTCTTCGATCCCTTCCCCTGCGCCAATAAAGCGAATGGGTAAATTTAACTGTTGAGCCACCGCGATCGCGACTCCCCCCTTGGCACTGCCATCTAATTTGGTTAAGATCACCCCATTTAACTTAGCGGCTTGGGAAAAAACTTCGGCTTGGCGTAACCCATTTTGTCCCAACGTGGAATCCAGCACTAACAGGGATTCAACCTTGGCGTTTGGGGCCTTTTTGTCGATAATGCGTCGGATTTTTGCCAACTCATCCATTAAATTCTTTTTATTTTGTAACCGTCCTGCGGTATCTACTAGTAATAACTCAATATTGCGGGCTTGGGCGGCGGTAATACCATCAAACACCACAGCAGCCGGATCGGTATTTTTATCAGGATTGGCAATCACGGTGGTTCCACTGCGATCGCCCCAAATTTTGACCTGTTCAACGGCAGCGGCCCGGAAGGTATCAGCAGCAGCAATCAGGCAACTGTAACCGGATTTTTGGGCTAAATGGGCCAGTTTGCCAATGGTTGTTGTTTTTCCTGCACCGTTAACCCCAGTGAGTAACCAAATATTTAAGGTTTCTTTTTCGGGGACAAATTCCGCATTGCTAACCGATTGCAAGGGACGGTCTAAAATTTCGCGCAAAATCGATTTGAGATAGGCGATCGCGGCTTCAGGAGGAAGGGCTTCTTCCCGTAATTTATTTTGCAGCGTGGTGATAATATAATCCGTTGCCTCAATCCCCACATCGGCTTGGAGCAATAATGCCTCAATTTCATTGATAGCCGCTTGATTTAACGGCCCTTGCCCCACAACTGCTTTCAGTTGATTGACTAAATTACGACGGGTTTTGGTTAATCCTTGCCGTAAACGACTCAACCAGTTAATTTCTTCTTCTGAAACATCCTCTGGGGCACGTCCTTGATCGGCTAAAACTTTGGCAGACCAAATAAAATCTTCATCCAACGCTACTCCCGATGTTTCTACAACCGGTTCAGGCTCGGCTTCAGGAACTTCCGTTTCAATAGCTGTCTCTTTTAAAATTTCTAAGCGATCGGATTTTTGTAACCAAGCAGGGCCTGTTGAAGGCGTTTCAAGTTCGCTCGTTACAGGTTGGGCAATCTCTTCCTCCGTTGCAACAGGTTCAATCGGTTCCGAACTTTCTGCTACAGGTTCTTCAACAACGTCTTCAACCACTTCAGGAATGGGTTCGACTTCGGTTTCGGTGTCGGCGATCGCTTCTTCAACTGCTTCGGGTTCAATCGTTTCATGAACTTCAACAATTGGCTCAACAGGCTCTACACTTTCTTGCGTTTCTACGCTTTCCTCAACGGTTAGTACTTCATCAACGACTTCAGGTTCGCTGGTTGTAACCGCTTCTTCTTCTGCTAGACCTTTACGTTGTTGAATATTTTTATAAGCTTCCTTCGCCCATTGTAAATAAGCATCCTGACCAGCATCACTGCGAGTAGTCTCCGCTTCTTCCGTTGCTTCTACAGCCGAATCCGTTTCAGGGGAAGGACTCGATTCTGGTGTAGCAGGAACTTGCTCGGTTTGAGACTCATTGCCGAACTGACGACGAAACCAGTTAAACATAGGGCTTAAGCTTAGCGTTTAGATCATGTATCAATAATATTCTTCGATCTTAAACGGAAAACCACCCGCTAGACGAAATAACCTGATGCAAAAGGCTTCTTAAATTTGTCAAAGAAGGTAATCTATGGTTTCTAAGCCACCATTTAACATGAAATATATTTCAAACACCACAATATTTCAGCGATAAATCAGTGCGGAATGTAGGATAAAACAAAATCACGAACTATTCAGGGAAGAAAATAGTTGAAAACCTGCTTGAATAAAGTGCTTATCAAAAGTGAGAGCAAGATTAATATTTTTGTCTTGCATGACGACAAATGAAATACAATCTACTAATCCCCATGCTTTATCTTGGCGATTTTTATATAAATTAAAGCCACGATCAAAAAGCTCAGGTGTCAGGCTTACAACTTCAACATTTTTTGATGAAATTAGGTCTTCGATAACTTGTATACCTTGAATTTTATAGTTCCTTGCTAGGGCATTAGCAATTTCTAGCAAAACTGCATCTGTGACTACTAAATAATACTGATCATAGAGATCAACTGAAGCTAATGCTTGATGATGATATTGATCATGTTCATTAATTAGAGCAATCACAAAAGATGTATCAAGGAAGATCTTGGATGTTATCAATTTGTTTTTCTCCATTTAGATACAAGTCAATATTAGCTGCAAAATCTACGGGAGCTTGAATTTTGATTTTTTTGAGTTTTGCTAAAGCTCCTAATTTTTTCTCGCTAGATTTACTTTTAGAAAAGTTTTTGACAAGTTCATATAATTCTTCTAAATTATTTTCTTCAATTTTACTAATTTCTTCTAAGATCAATTCTTTTGTATTCATAATGAAATACTCCCTTAGCTTATTTTTAATCAAGAATAATCGCGAAATTTTAGGAAACTGATCATTTAAATCTAGAAATGGATACGATCTTCCTTCTGCAATGACAAAATATAATAGCTGCCAAATACTTTTAAAATTTCAGTATAAGGCTTTAATTCTGCTAACGCTTCTTGTAAGTTAGCTTGAGATTGGCTACTTTCGAGATCCATAAAAAAGAGATATTCCCCCAGCGATCGCTTAGTAGGTCGGGACTCAATGCGACTGAGATTAATATTACGATTAGCGAAAATTTGTAGGGGTCTGACCAACGCGCCTGGCACATTCGCAGGAAAACTAAACGCCAAAGCCGTGTGACTTCCTTGTAAGGATGGTTTTAGCCCTAAAACCCAAAAACGGGTGCAATTGTCAGGATAATCATTAATATCAGCAGCCAAAACAGGAAAATCATAAAGCTTGGCCGCACGGGGAGACGCGATCGCGGCTGATGTGGGATCTTGCTGAATAAATTGAATCGCCTCTGTCGTGGAATTAGACGCAATTAAACGAGCTTGGGGTAGATGATGTTCTAACCATTTTTGGCACTGACCCAAGGCTTGCGGGTGAGAATAGACCGTTTGAATGCCCTCTAAGGCAATGCCCCGCGATAACAGGACATGAATAATCGGTAAAACCAATTCCTGCTGGATCTGCAAATTTCCCCTTTCCCACAGCGCATCCAGGGTAATGGCAATGCCCCCTTCCGTCGAGTTTTCCACCGGCACGATCGCTAAATCCACTGCTTGATCCGCCCCTGCATAGATAGTCTGAGCAATACTGGGATAGGGAATAAGGTTGACCGTTTGACCCTGATTTTTTTGTAACCAATCGGCATAGGCGATCGCGGCGGTTTCGGCATTGGTACCCTTGGGGCCAAGATGGGCAATGGAAAGGGACATAGGTTCGTACTTGGGATAGATTCTTTCTTTTATTAAAGCAAAAGAGTCTCCTTAAACATTTCTTTAAGAAAGATTAATAAATGTACAAATTTTTGTGGCAAAACCCCCTCAAAAAAACCTATCAGTCCCATAAAAGATGATAATAGCAATCATTAACTTTAAGAAATGTAAAGAAGTTACAGTAAAATTAAAAAAAGCGAGTTTCATTGCGGATTAATTTTATGACTGTTTGTTTCACTGCCTCAGAATCTGTTGCTATCACGGTCGATGAACCCACAGCCTCTATCCAGCACTATCTCCGTCAGCCCCAACGCCTTGTTAGCGCGATCGCCGATCCTAAACTGGTGGAAGTCTTGAGCGATAACCGCTTTCGTCTAAAAATGCGTCCCCTCAACTTCATGGATCTCTATCATCTCCAGCCAACGGCAGTGTTAAAGGTTTGGGCCACCTCAACAGGCACCGTTTATTTAGAATCCGAAAGTTGTGAAATTCAAGGTATTGATTATCTTAATCACCGTTTTTCTCTGCAATTAAAAGGACGATTAGCCCCCTACGAGCAAAATGGGCAAACGCACTTACAAGGAAAAGCGGATTTACAAGTCAGTATCGATTTACCTGCCCCCCTCTTGTTAACCCCTGCCCCAATCATAGAAATTACAGGTAATGGATTATTAAAAGGCGTTTTGTCCCGCATCAAACAACGATTGCTCAACCATTTACTAGACGATTATCGTCATTGGGCCCATCAAAGCCAACCCCAAGCGGAACAGTCTCAAAAACAACTCAATCCCTCATTTAATCCTTTAACTTAACGCATTTCGCTTATAATTTATTTCGATATTTCTATAAACATGCGGCATCGTATGACTCCTGAATTTTTCTATCCCTATCCAACTTTAATTTCAGGAATTTTACGAAAACGCTATAAACGCTTTTTTGCGGATATTGAACTTGAATCAGGGGAAATTGTCACTGCCCATTGTCCTAATACGGGCCCAATGACGGGGGTTTGCCAATTGGGTAGTCCTGTCTATCTGTCTCTGAGCAATAATCCCAAGCGGAAATTGGCTTATACCTGGGAAATGATTTATGTGGATAATACCTGGGTGGGCGTTAATACTGCCTTACCGAATCAGGTCATCAAAGCCGCATTAACCCAAAAGATTTTTCCAGAATTAGCGTCTCTATACACAGAAATCAAATCTGAAGTTCCCTACGGAAAAGATAAAAAAAGTCGCATTGATTTTTTATTAACGTCATCTGAGCATCCGCCCATTTATGTTGAAGTTAAAAATACGACATTAGCTCAGGGAAACCTTGCTTTATTTCCTGATACGGTGACGACTAGAGGCCAAAAGCATTTACAGGAATTAATGGATTTGTTGCCTGACGCTAAAGCTGTGATGTTGTACTTTATTAATCGCGGCGATTGTACGACATTTAATGCGGGGGATGAGTTTGATCCCACCTATGGCCAATTGTTAAAAGAAGCCGTTACCCAAGGGGTGATGGTTTTGCCTTGTCGGTTTGCAGTGAGTCCCCAAGGCATTCGCTATTTAGGGTTAGCGCAATATGCTCGTTAATCTCAATACTCCCAAATTAATACGTTTGATTATCGGTGTTGCTGATTTGAAGTATGTTTTAGCCCCCCTAGCCTACCAACTTTGGAGGGAATAGTTAACGGAAAGTCCCCCAGAATTGGGAGATTTAGGGGGCTTTTGAAAAGTTATTGTGATAGGAAATTCATATCTCGATTAGGCAACGCCTGACTATCTACTGAGTTTTTTAGGCTGAGATATTGATTTTCTAAGGTTGCCCTCACTTCAGGAAAGGTGTTTACCGTATGGGATAGGTTATCTCCATCAAATTCTTGGATCTGATGTTCTAAGGTGAGCGCGTAATTTCGTAAAACCGTTGAGTGATATTCATCCGCCCAGGCTTCTAATCGCTGAGCAAATTGGCGTAACTCTCTCATAATCATGGTTTGACGCAATCTACACCAAATTTGATGTTCTTCGGCTTCTAGTTTGCTAATCAGTTCGGGCAAGCGTTCTATTGTTTCGGACGCTTCAGGCGCGATCGCGGACAGCAAGGGGTTGGGTACTGGCTCAGGGGTATCGGAAACCCTGGAATCAACCAAAGCAGTAGGAGAAGCAATTTTTCGTAATGGCAAAATTCCCTTAAAAACACGGACTAAATCAGCCCTAGTGATGGGTTTTAACAAAAATCCTTGAACATACTGTTGCGCGTTTGCTTTAAGCTCAGGGCTTAAGGATGCAGCCACAATAAGAATAGGAATGGTTTGGGTTTCCGACAGATGCCGTAATGTGACGATGACGGCCTGGCTATCCAAATAAGACATAAACCAATCCATCAAAATCAGATTTGGCTGGGACGTTTGGGCAATTTGAATTGCTTCTTGACCATTGGAGGCCTCTAAAATTTGATGATCCGTTGTTTGGAAAAATCCCCGCATTAGCTCCCGATTTGAGGCGACATTATCTACGATTAGAATCTTGGCCGGGACAAACTGGTTTAAATCGTTGTCTACGGGGGAACCGTGGGAAATGATACTGTGGTCAACAACGACCTGGGGAAAAGTAAACTGAAAGCGGCTACCTTTCCCTAGTTGACTCTCTAATTGAATCGAACCACCAAGCATTTCCGTTAAACGGCGAGTAATGGTTAATCCTAAGCCCGTCCCACCGTATTGGCGGGTACTTTGCCCCTCACTTTGGGTGAAGGCTTCAAAAATACGCTGTTGGTTTTGGGGGGCGATGCCAATTCCCGTATCTTCTACGCTTAGGATGAGGTCTAGGGTGTCTAGGGTTTGATAATGGCAGTCCACTCTCATGTTAATGGAGCCTTTTTCGGTAAATTTCAGTGCATTTCCCACCACGTTAAACAGGATTTGACGTAAGCGAATGGGATCAAACTGAATTTGTTTGGGGACGGTATCGGCAATGGTTGTGAGCAGTTGAATATTTTTCTGTTTCGCTTTTTCTGAAAAAATCTGTCGGACTTCACTGATTAATTGGCGAATTTCAACGGATTCATAGTGGATTTTCAGTTTTCCCGCTTCAATTCTAGAGAGATCGAGGATATCGTTGATCAATGCGAGTAGGGTTTTCCCGCTAGAGCTAATGGCCTCAAGGTAGCTACGGGATAGTGGCTCTGCGATCGCGCCTTGTAGTAGGTCACAAAATCCCAGGATGGCATTCAGGGGGGTGCGAATTTCGTGACTGATATTGGCTAAAAATTCACTCTTGGTACGATTGGCAATTTCGGCTGCTTGCTTGCTACGTTCGAGATCCTGGGTTCTTTCCTGAACCTGCTGTTCTAAGTCCTGGTTATAACGAGTCAGAATTTTTTCCGATTTTTTCCGTTCGCTGATGTCTTGGAAAATGGCGATCGCGTATTCAACTTTGCCTTCTTCAGAGAGTACGGGGGTGGCGGTCATTTGGACAGGAATAACTTGGTGGGCAAGATGAATTTCCAAATCTTCTGCGGTGGCAGGATGACCCTGGAGGGCTAGAAAAGACGGAAGTTGATGGGGGGGATAGGGTTCTTGGCTGGCAACTTGATAGAGGGGAAAATGCTGGGTTGAAGGAAATTCCTCGGTTGTCGTTGAAGCATCATTAAATAACAGCGATCGCCCCGTGCGATTGACGAAAAATAAACGACCATCGGCGTAATAAATCACAATTCCAACAGGAACCGCCTCCAAAAAATCGATCAACCGTTGCTGATCCACTTCTAAGGTTTCAAAAGACTGCTTTAATTGCACTGCCATTTGATTAAAGGTGTCGGCCAACTCGCCCACTTCATCGTTGCGCTTGCCAATATTGATCGCTTCAAAATTTTGGATCGTTAAATCCTTGGCTGCTTGATTTAACCGGAGAATGGGAATGGTGATCCAATCGGCGGTATAGCCACCAATGAGCAAGGCAAGGATCAAAGCAGTAATTGAAAGCAATAAGGTGCGATTGGTACTCTCGGTAATTTTATGGGTAAAATCCGACTCAGGAATGGTGACCCCAATTAACCAATCCAGACCTTGTTTTTCGCGCCAAGGGGTAACCCGCATGAGTTGTCGCTGTCCCTGCCATCGAAAAGATAGGGTCGTTGCCGTTTTGATCGCTTTAAAATTGGCGAATTGCTGATAGAGAGATTTCCCAGATGCTTGGATGAGGGGATCGGGAAAATCCAGCAAGGACAATCGTTTTGCTCGGTTATTGTCCAAAACAAACGGAGCATGTTCAGCCGAAGTGGCGACAATCTTGCCGTTTCGTTCAACAATAAACACCTGACTGTTCGGGGTCACTTTCAGCGATCGCAGATAATCTTGAATATTGGCTAAAAACAGATCAACACCCACCACCCCGATCGATTGACCCGATGAATTTAACAGGGGTTGTCCTGAACCAATCACAATAATTTCAGGATTATCTTCCCAGTTGTAAATATCTGTCCAAGCAAAACGACCCGCGGCTTTCGGTTGCTGATACCAAACCTGGTTATGAAAATCCCCAAAATCTAATTTTTTTAAAAGCTTTCCCCGTTTACCCCCTGGTAAACTTTCGTATTGATACAGGATTTGTCTATTGCCAGGGAGAGCTTGTTCAATATAAATCCGATTAGAAAAATTATCTGCCCGTCCTAAGCCAATAAATAAACCGTTTTCAAAGCCATAGTTAAGATAGCTAATTTTTGGGAAAATTTGGGACAATCGCCATAAATAGTGTTCAACTGCCGCTTGATTCTTGATATCTAAATTTCCTGATTCGACCGCATCCACCATAAATTGAATGGCTGCCTGGGGAGCTTGAAAATAATAATTTAGATGCTCTTCTACCTGTTTTCCGGCTTGAATTTGTAATTGTAGGGCTAACTCATTAACCGCACGGTTGCTATTGGAAATATAGAGATAGCTCACCAACGAAACTGTCCCGACTATCTGCAAGACAAAAGGAACGAGGAGGACGGTTCGTAGACGGGTCTGACGCTGAAAGAAATGGACTAAACGATTCCGCAAGAAAGTCTCCCTGTCCAACCGGCAATGGGGTGGCTCGGTACCAGGATCAATATATAACTATACATCGAAATCTAACCCGCGATCGCAGCCTCAGACTGGATAGCTTGGGGATAAATCATGAACCCTGATCACCGCATTGAGATTAATCGTTCCATAAATATGGGGAAACTTTTCCGTATCGGCAATAGTATCGGTAGATTGCCCAGACGGGTGAACGGGAGCCTCCCATTTAAGCTCTGCTTCCAATAAGGTCGGTTCAATTTCTAGCAACACCAAATCCGTTTTTCCCTGATAAAAAGCCGCTAAAACAGTAGGAACCTGTGCTGCCGTACTCCCATGAATAAACCCCTCTTGCATTAGGGATTCAGTCGTATAAAACCCTTGGGCTTGGGCGAGTTGCCATTGCCTTTGATTCGTAATGTGAAAAATAGTCATAGTGCGATATTGGTAAAGTTGGACAGGAATAAAAATAAGCTGCTTGATGAGGACTTTACAATGGCAGATTGGCCAAATTTCTTAAATCTTTTGTGCCATAATTCAAAGTTTGGTACTAAAATGCAGCAACAGATTGACTTAACGTGATGGCAACTACACAGGAAAAAACAGTTATGGGGAATGAAAGAATACCAGTAGGCATTATCGGCGCATCGGGATACGGTGGTATTCAACTGGTGAGGCTCTTGTTAGACCATCCTCATGTCGAATTGGCCTACTTGGGGGGTCATAGTAGCGCAGGTAAGCCCTATTCTGACATTTATCCCCATTTGACTAATCTCGTTAATTTAACCATTGAACCCATTGATCTCGACGCGATCGCTGCCCGTTGCCAAGCGGTTTTTCTGGGACTCCCCAACGGCATTGCCTGTGATATTGCGCCTGCCCTGACCGCCAAAGGGGTTAAAGTCTTAGACCTCTCCGCCGACTATCGATTTAAGTCCTTAGAAACCTATAGCACTTGGTACAATAAAGCGCGCACTGATCAAGAAACGGCAAGCAAAGCGGTTTATGGGCTGCCTGAACTCTACCGCGAAGAGATTAAAAATGCTCAATTAGTGGGTTGCCCAGGCTGCTATCCCACGGCGAGTTTAATGGCCCTATCCCCGTTATTAAAGCAAGGCTTAATTGTCCCGGAAACTGCTATCATCGACGCAAAATCAGGAACCTCTGGCGGCGGACGGGAAGCCAAAGTCAATATGTTACTCGCAGAAGCAGAGGGAACCCTGGGAGCCTATGGTGTGGCCAAACATCGCCATACCCCAGAAATTGAGCAAATCTGTAGCGATTTAGCCGGCCATGATGTTAGGGTACAATTTACGCCCCATTTGATTCCCATGGTACGGGGAATCTTGGCCACCGTTTATGCCACCTTACGAGATCCAGGATTAGTGCGGGATGATCTCATCACTATCTACACGGCTTTTTACCGTTCTTCCCCTTTTATTAAAATTCTTCCCAGTGGCGTTTATCCACAAACCAAGTGGGCTTGGGGAACCAATCTCTGTTATATCGGCATTGAAACCGACCCCCGCACCGATCGCGTTATCGTGCTGTCTGCCATTGATAACTTAGTCAAAGGTCAAGCAGGGCAAGCGGTACAGTGTTTAAATCTGATGATGGGTTGGCCAGAAACCCTGGGATTACCCCAATTAGCTTTTTATCCCTAAGGTTGCAAAAGTAACGAGCCAGCGCGATCGCCGTCGATTTTCCCTGATCAAGACGATTCCCCAGGAGCCTGTAAGGTAGTTTTAGACACCATACGGGTTTTCTTCCGTTCTGCTTCCGATAACTCTTCCCCGGACTGTAAACGGGTTGCATTGGTTTGTAAAATGGTTGCGCCGTTTTGATCCCCCAATTGTAAAGCGGTTTTAGCTGCCGTTTGTAACATGGTTGCAGCCCCGACGCGATCGCCGGCTTTGAGTTTGGTTTCCGCAATTTGGGTTTGACGATACTTGGCCAGACTTAAAATGGCTTTTTGCACCTGATCATTGGGTTGGGGCTGATAGGTTGTTTGTACCGTTACGGTAATCGGGATTTTCTCTGAAAGCAAATTCGTTGCCGATTGGGACGGATCATCATAGCGCACTTGAACCGAACCAATGACCTGTTCCCCTGCGGTCAGTTGGGAAAGATAGAGATTGGCTAAAATCACCCGTGCTTGCGCCGTCATTAAATCCCCTAATCGGATCGCATAACCCTTTCCTTCTGGTTGGGGGGTAAGTTCAATCGTTTCGGGTTCAACTTGGGCAACGGGCTTGAGTTCCGCTAGGCGGACTTGGGGACTGAGTTCCAATAACACATAAGCATTGGTTAACCCCACCGTTTGCATTCGACTAAAAAGCTGACTAAAAATTTCAATGGCCTGGTCAGGTTGTTCAATATAGGAAAGCGAACCACTGGCAGAATCGGCGATCGCTTCTAAAACATCCTGATTCCAATGGGAACCAAAACCCAGGGTATTGACCGTCACGTTATATTCAGAAGCAACTTGGGCTAATTTTAAGCATCGATCATTGTCACCGTGTTCATTTTCCCCATCGGTTAGCAGAAAAATTTGCGAAACCCGATCCTGCCGTCCTGCTGAGGCTTCGGTAATACCCAGTTTCAGCCCTTCATCAATGGCGGTTCCCCCAGAGGCTTCTAACTTTTGGATGCTAGAGATCACCGATTGCCCATTGGATACGGCTTGATGGGGAATAATGACCTTAGCCCGATGATCAAAGGCCACCACGGAGAGGCGATCACTCGGTTTTAAAGATTCAATTAACGCGATCGCGGCTTCTTTAACCGTTGCCAAGGGCCGACCACTCATGGAACCACTGTGATCTAAGACTAAACACAGATTGAGGGGAATCGATCGATCTAAGGAGTCCGCGATCGCCGATAAAGACAAACATAATTGACGCTGACTATTGGGCTGGTTAGCATCGACGTGGGCATCACTCAGAGCCACTTGTAAATTAACTTTCATAAAAACAAATACTTATAAACAAGCCTAGAATTGATCGAAGCTTATTACTCTTCAATAAGACTACTGTATCGCAACTTCTTCTAGACTTCCAAGCTTCCCAATTAAATTTTGATTAAATTGATTGACGGATTAAACGCAATAATTTTCAAAACTTAAATTTTTAAAACTTAAAACAATAGCAGTAACACGCCTTAGTGCCTCAGGAATTTTCTCGCTTAGGTTCAACATTTGTGGAGGTACGCTGAATAAATCGATTCAACAGTCTTGCTCCCTAAATATTACTTGAGAAAATATGAGCGTCTCAATGGGTTACTGCTATTGTAGATTGACGAGACAGATAGGAACTTAATCAGGTTTTTTCTCCTTTTTTAACAACAACTAACTTTACCGATAACCTTGGAAGTTTCTCTGCCAGGGAAGCCTTGTAGCTTCATTTATTAATATAGCATCATGTCCCAAGCATCTGCTTGGACTGCAAACAAACTTTACATTACAGGGATCAACCCTATCAAGCAATCTCTAGCGATAAACTTAAGCATTTTTACTTAAAATGTGTTGAGACAATTAATTTAAAACGCAATTTTATCTTTAGTTTTAAACAGAAAACAATTTAATCATGGACAATAAACGCTGATCTTTAATTGAATATTTAAAAAAATCGGTAGCTTTATTATTAATGTATTAATGATTTGTGTAGATACTTTTTTAAGATATATTATGACAACATGATAGGATTTTTTTAGTCAACGCAATAGGTCAATTATAGATAATTCTTTGATTGAAGCTAGGAGGACATTTGAAAAGCTCCATAAATGGCATAGTATATTTATACTAATCGGTGTAACATTAGACGAGTCATGCCGATATCCATGAAGACTTCAGACGTTTCCGGTAACATTTCATAGTCTGTGCTTAAATGTCGCCAATCGTTAAACAATCCAAATGTTCGTTCCCCTAGATACGGAACTTAAAGAAATACCAAACGATGATATCGCTTCATACCCAAGTCAGAATATAAAGAAAATAAGAAGTCTTCATAATGAAAAAAAGATATTTAGTCGCTGTTTGCCTTGTAATTTTATGCTTTTTGTTATTTTCTTCTATTTTTAAGCCCATAGTTTTAACTCAATCGACTTCAGCCCAAACCGCTACTGTCACCATTTCCGCCGCCATTAGCCTCAAAGATGCCTTAGAGGAAATTAAAACGCAATACCAGAAAAAAGATTCTAAGGTGAGTATTACCTATAATTTTGGTTCCTCTGGTTCCCTTCAACAACAAATCGAACAAGGTGCCCCCGTTGATATTTTTATTTCAGCCGCGAATAAACAAATGGATGCGCTAGAATCCAAAAATTTACTCTTAGCCGGAACGCGACGTACTTTAGTCACCAACCAATTGGTTTTAGTCACACCAAAATCAGAGAAAAAATTAACTCAATTCCAAGATTTAACCAAACCTTTTGTTACAAAAATTGCATTAGGAGAACCCAAATCTGTTCCGGCGGGACAATACGGTGAAGAGGTTTTAAAATACTTTAAAATCTTAGATTCTGTGAAGCCCAAAATTATTTATGGTAAAGATGTTCGTCAAGTGTTGACCTATGTACAAACGGGGAATGTCAATGCGGGTCTGGTGTATCAAACCGATGCCAAAACCGCTGATCAAGTCCGAGTCGCCGCGATCGCGCCCAAAGCGTCCCATCGGCCAATCGTCTATCCGCTAGCAATTCTCAAAGACACCAAAAATCCCCAGAGAGCGAAAGCCTTTAGCCAATTCTTAACCAGTAAAACCAGTCAGAGTATCTTTAAAAAATACGGTTTCGGATTATGAATCTCGATTTGTCTCCGTTGTGGATTTCCTTAAAAGTATCCAGCATTGCTACCGTAATTACCTTTTTTATTGGTTTGATGGCAGCCCGTTTGATGTTAAATTATCGCGGCAAACTGCGGGGGGCGATCGATGCGATTTTAATTTCTCCCTTGGTATTACCCCCAACAGTGGTGGGCTTTTTATTATTGCTACTATTCGGCAAAAACGGCTTTTTAGGCCGACCGCTCCAGCAAATCGGAATGAATTTTATTTTTACTTGGCAAGCTGCGGTGATTACGGCGGTTGTTGTCTCCTTTCCCCTCATGTATCGCACTTCCCTGGGAGCATTAGAACAAATTGAACCGAATATTATTTTGGCGGCTCGTACCCTGGGGCGTTCAGAGTGGTCGATTTTTTGGCAAGTGTTAATTCCGTTGGGCTATCGGGGCATTGTGGCAGGGACGATTCTGGCGTTTGCTCGTGCGTTAGGGGAATTTGGTGCAACCTTGATGTTAGCCGGTAATATTCCGGGTCAGACTCAAACTATGTCCGTCGCCATCTTTTTTGCTTCGGAATCGGGGGATTATTCAACGGCGTTAATTTGGGTTTCCATTTTGCTCCTAATCTCTCTCTCGGTCATTATTACAGTCAATTTTTGGGCAGAGACGAAACGGGATCAACGGTCAGTTCATCGGCCAAACCTCAAACGGCGATCGCTGATTTCGCAACTTCAAAAAATTTCCTGGCGCAAGGTATCAAACCATCAAGCAATCAAGCATTTTCATACTGGAGAAGGATTATTCATTGATATCCAAAAACAATATGCCGATTTTGTCTTAGATGTCACCCTCGAAAACAATTTGGAACCGTTGGGGTTACTGGGGGCATCCGGTTCAGGAAAAAGCATGACGCTGCGCTGCATTGCGGGTTTAGAAACGCCCGATCGCGGCCTTATTCATGTTAACGGTCAGGTGTGGTTTGATTCCCAACGGAAAATTAATCTGCCCCCCTGTCAACGAAAAGTTGGGTTTGTTTTCCAAAATTACGCCCTCTTTCCCCATCTAACGGTTCGTCAAAATATTGCCTTTGGGGTACAGAATTTACCGAAAGCCGAACAACAACGACGGGTTAACCTCAAAATTCGACAAATGCACCTCGAAGATCTGGAAAATCGTTATCCGGCTCAACTCTCTGGCGGTCAACAACAACGGGTCGCGATCGCGCGGGCTTTGGCCATTGAACCCGAAGTTTTGCTACTCGATGAACCCTTTTCGGCGTTGGATACCCAATTAAGGAGCCAAATGGAAAAGAACTTACTCGAAACCCTTTCTCTTTATCCAGGCATTACCCTAATGGTTTCCCACAATTTAGAAGAAATTTATCGAATTTGCCAAAATCTATTAGTAATTTCTGACGGTAAAGTCTTATCCTATGGCGATAAACAGCAAATTTTCCAACAACCTCAAATTTATGAAGTGGCACGATTAACTGGCTGTAAAAACTTCTCTCCCATTGAAATTCTGTCTTCCCATCAAGTTAAAGCCTTAGATTGGGGTTGTATCTTAACGCTTCCTCAGGCAATTCCGCAAACCGCAACCCAAATTGGGATTCGCGCCCATCATCTGCTTTTTGAAGAATTAGAAGCTCTGAAAATTAAACCGAAAAAGCATCAGAAAATTTCTCGTTCTGTTGAAATTGGAGAAAATTTTGACCACAAAGCGGAAGCTACTCCCCAATCCTTCTCTATGCTAGAAGAGACTGTCTCCAATCGTTTCCCTTGTTGGTTAGTGCAAAATAGTGAAACCCCTTTTCGCATCACGCTCTATATCAAACTCAATACCCCGCCTCAGCATTATCAGGATTATCATCTCCAAGTCGAGCTATATAAAGAAAATTGGCTATTACTCAAAGAATTTGCTTTCCCCTGGCATTGTCGCCTCGATCCTTCCCGTCTTTTTTTCGTTGAATAAAGGGAATATTCCGTTAAATATTCTGATTTTTTAAAGGTTGATTGCTATCTCATTTTGCAATTGATAATTTTAATGAATTAATTAAGGGGAAAAAAGTCGTAGCCGGTTTGATGGCGGTCAGAGGGTTTTACTTGTACCAAAGTAGCCGGGCCTTCGCGATCGCCGTTGGGTAAAAACTTCACAGTTCCGTTGCGGGTTACGGAGGCAAAATTGGCACTCCCTAAGGCTTGCTTCAAACCCTCTCGACTTTGACTGATGGCTAAACCATTCGCGATCGCATAAATGGCATCATAACTCCCTGCGGTGCGCCAGGAGACATCTCCTCCCCAAATCTGACGGGCACTATCCGCGAAAGGAGCATTGGCTTTGGTTTTCGCACTCCAAGGAACGGGAATAATTAAACCCTGAGTAACGCTTCCCCGCTCTAAGGTTTTAATGGTTCCCAGGGGACTATTGCCATAAAGTTGAAGCTTACTTTGATTGAGTTCAGCCAAAGCATAAGCGGCTTGCAACCGATCCACATGGGGCAATAACAATAGACTATCTGCACCGTTGGCGATCGCTTCTTGTAATTGTTGTTGGGGATTAAGGGAGGCATTACTCAGATCACAGACCGTCGGCACTTGCTGCCCCCCTCCTTTTAATAAAGCCGCCACAAATTCCTGCATAAAGGAAACCCCATCGGGAGCTTGAGCATCGTAACAAATGGCAATTTTTCGGTCATTTTTGATGACATCTTGGGCTAACGATTGGGCGGCACGTTGCGTTGAAGGAACAACTCGAAAAATATAGTTACCGATATCGGCAATCCCATTAGCCAGACTCGTGGAATTAACCAGAACTAATTGACCCGCTTGATAAATCGGAGCCGCACTGAGGGTCGCATTACTCGCATTATGTCCAATAACCGCCACAATTTCAGGCGTTTTAACTAAGATTTGCGCGACTTGTTTCGCAATTTCTGGCTCATTAGAATCATCAACAATGAGGAGCGATACATAACGTCCCCTAAGCCCGCCCTTATTATTTATTTCATTTTGCCCCTGGGCATACCCTCTCAGCATTTCCTGGGCCACATTCAGGTTACTTTTAATGGGGACAACAACAGCAATTTTAACGGGGTTGTGGGCTAGGGCTTTCGCATTATTGAGATAAATTAAGGCTTCGGGATCATTTTGATATTTGGCTAAATAACTCGTTAATAAATTAATGGCTTCACTTGTCTTTCCTTCGGCGATCGCTTTTGCCGCAAATAATTTTGCCTCATTATCCCGACTGGGAACCAAGACCCTTGATCCTTCACTCAATCGTCCTTCCAGATCACTCGTAACTTGATTAATAGTCGATAAATTTCCTGAAGATTTTTTTCCGATAACGGTTGAAAACCACCATAAACCACTACCTGCAATCATCCCTGTGATTAACAACGCAATAGTTAAAACTAAAGGTTCTTCTGAATAAAGAGTGATAAGTAAAACTCATAATGAAAAGCAAGCTAAAAAGCGACGACGCATATTTTCAAAGTTAAGAAACCCATAAGCCTGACGCTTAATCAGTTTGAGACGATTGTTG
>JAYKGY010000062.1:0-53610 GCA_035285545.1 Snowella sp.
GAAAATCAATGGAAAGTTCTCTTAAAGGCGGATATTTCCCATTTAGGCGGAGATTGAAACCCCGCGATCGCCCAACAAGTTAAGGAATTCTTCAACGGGTCTTCTCCTGATTATGAGATGATTAAGAAATATTACTAAATAAAGCTTGTAAGGAAAAATAATATGGCTGAAATTCAATTTTCCCGTGGTGTTAAAGAGGATGTCATTCCAGAGGTTCGGTTAACGCGATCGCGGACTGGACAAAGCGGCACAGCAAAATTTTATTTCAATGAACCCAAAATTTTCGCCAAAGATAGCACCGATGAAATTACCGGAATGTATCTCGTTGATGAAGAAGGGGAAATTGTCACACGGGAGGTTCAAGGAAAGTTTGTAAACGGTCGGGCAACCGCGATCGAAGCAACCTTAAAAATGGGTTCTCAAGCCGAATGGGAGCGGTTTATGCGTTTTATGGAACGTTATGGTGAAGAAAATGGGTTAGGTTTTACCAGTGCTTAAATAACGGTTACCGAATCGTCACAGTCAGCAAATTTAACTCATTTAAAAGGAGGATTGAAAATTAGTAATCAACCCTCCCTTATTATTTAGTCATTTAATCAATTAACTCTGCCAACTATTCTTCTTTTTTAAAATTTCCAGCTTTCACCCAACCTTCTTGGCCCGATTCCGGCGATCGCACCTTTGCCCAAGTTCCATCCGCATTCGTTTCTAAGACAATTAGATTGGCGTTATAACCAACTCCCCCCACGCGCTCAGCATCCGTATTCGGATTAGCCCGCAAACTCAAGCCGCTTGACCAAGTAACTTTTGCTTTATAGGCTCCCTGGGGTAATGCTTCTTCCTTAGCCTGGGGCGAAGGGGTAGGAGAAGGAGAAGGTTTTGCTTCAGCCTTACTCTCAGGACTCGATGCTGCTTCCGGTTTTGCTTTCGCTTCAGATTTTTCGGTTGCCTTCTTTTCCTTGGGGGCTTCCTTCACTGCTGCCTTATTTTCTTCTGTAAAGGTGGGTTTGGGTGGGGTAGCGGCTAATCGAGAAAACATTAAATAGCCTAAGAGAGATGTTGCGCCTAATAGGGCAAAAATTCCCAAGAAAAAACCTAAAATAAACTGTAGTAAACCCGAAAACCGTTTCATAGCCTTTAAACTGTAAATTATTAAAATAATATCAATCTTAGTTCATTAGTTCATAGAAGTTTGAATCCGCCCAAACCGGCTGTCACGAGAGGCTAGTCTGGCCTTACCTGCGGCGGCCCAATCCTGTAAAAATTGAATTTGTTCTTGGGCAGTTCGGGCAAGGGGGATAATTTGACTCGCGGCTTCTAGGATATCTTCCGTGACAAAATCACGGTTCTGGCTAAAACCAATGTGCATGGCTTCAATCAGGGTTTGCTCGATTTCTGCCCCCGAAAAATCTGGGGTTTCATAGGCAAGCCGTTTAATATCATAGTTTTTAATATTGTGAAGACGCAATCGAGATAAATGGACGTGGAAAATCGCTTCTCGTTCCTCCTGAGTTGGCAAGCCCACAAAAAAGATCTCATCAAAACGCCCTTTTCTCAGCATTTCGGGGGGCAAAGCTTGAATATTATTGGCAGTTGCCACCACAAAAACGGGTGAGGATTTTTCGGCAAGCCAGGTAATAAAAGTTCCAAAAACCCGACTAGTGGTTCCCCCATCACCTTTTCCTTCGATTCCAGCAAAGGCTTTATCAATTTCATCAATCCAGAGAACGCAGGGAGCTAGGGCTTCGGCTAAACTAATCATTTGGCGAGTACGAGATTCCGATTCTCCGACTAATCCTGCAAACAAGCGACCCACATCGAGGCGTAATAGGGGTAAGTGCCAATGGTGGGAAATGGCCTTTGCTGTTAAGGATTTGCCTGTACCTTGAATCCCCACAAGTAACAAACCTCTGGGATGGGGTAAGCCGTAGGAACGGGCGCGATCGCTGAAGGAATTTCCTCTTCTCAGCAACCAATCTTTGAGATTATCTAAGCCGCCAATATCGGTAATTTGTTCAGTGGCAGGGTAAAAATCTAAAATTTGGGTTTGACGAATGGATTGGCGTTTTTCTTCTAAAATTAATTCCACGTCTTCGGCTTCAATCTGCCCATGACTGGCCAAACAACGGGTTAACACACGGCGAATACGCTCTAAAGATAGCCCTTGAGCAGAACGGGTCAGTTCATCAATTAATTTCTCATTCACTGATTGTCCTGTAGAAGCCAGTAGCCGTTGAATTTCTCGGCGAATCTCCTCTGCACTGGGTAGGGGAAAATCTACCACCGTTAAGACTTCTGTTAAGTCTGAGGGAATTTGTACTTGGGGAGAAACAATAACAATATTTTTCGGTTGGGATTTTAATTTTCGGGCTAAATTTCGTAGTTTTCGGGATACCGATACATCTTCTAGGAAACGGTGAAAATCTCGCAAAATAAAAACACCACCGACTTTTTCGGGTAATTTTTCAATGAATTCTAACGCTTGTAAGGGATTGCGTTTACCGACATTTTCGTTATTGGGATTATCCTGATAGCCATCCACAAAGTCCCAAATATAAACCGCCCGACTTCCTAAATTTCTCGCACAGTCAGCGATCGAGGTTTCAACCCGTTCTTCTTCGAGGGTGGGAATATAAATGAGCGGGTAACAGGCTCTCAGCAGTAATTCAAACTCGTTACTAAAACTCATGTTCAAAGCTTATTGACACTAAGTGGATTAAACAGCAATCAGTTTACCCCGAACAGATGGTTCAGGAATGGCTTGCCCTTCTTCTCTTAGCGTATCAATATACAACGCGATCGCTTCTTGAATGTTCGTTTTTATTGATTCTAAGCTTTTTCCCGTTGAAACACACCCAGGTAAATCAGGAACATAGGCAAAATAGTTATTATTTGCCCATCGAGATATTCTTGCATCACGGATCCTCTAGTTGGGCTTGCTTCCAAATGCTTTTTAGGGTGCCAAGTACTACTTCATCCGAAAAGTGACTTGATACTACCACTATAACTGGCTTTATCGGATGTTTAAAAACACGATGGCTACTGGTGAAGTTCGACGGCTGACACTAACTTTAGGCAAAACGCCGAGATAAGAACATTTGTTCACAATACTTGCAAGCATACTGCTTTGACAGTAGCATGGGTACCTAGTTTTAGTTTCGCGCCCGAAAGCATGACTACCCAATACCTCTCTGTAAAAGAAACCTCTGAAATCTTAAACTGCTCGGAGCAATATGTACGTCAGCTACTCCGGTATGGCGAAATCAGCGGGGAAAGGATTAGTAGTCGGTGGATTGTAGCATCAGAGTCTGTTCAGAGCTACCGTCTCAAAGGAGAGGATATAAGCTTAAAAATCCCTGATCATGGGCGACGCTCGTTTAGCAAACCTAAACTAAAAGCTTTGAGCTTTTTTTCTGGCTGCATGGGTCTGGACTTGGGACTAGAAAAAGAAGGCATCCAAGTACTACTTGCTTGTGAAATTGATGCAGCTGCTCGAAAAACGATTGAGATCAATCGACCAGATATGGCATTAATTGGGGATATTCGAGATTACTCAGCCACAGAAATTCGAGAAAAAGCAGGACTGAGTTCAACTGATGAGATTGATGTAATCGTTGGCGGACCGCCGTGCCAAGCCTTTAGCAGTGCGGGAAAGCGCCAAGGATTTAATGATGAACGAGGCAATGTCTTCTTGACATTTATCGATTTAATCACTGAGCTTAAACCGAGATTTGCAGTTATTGAAAATGTTCGAGGATTATTATCTGCTCCGTTGAAGCATAGACCTCACGAAATGCGAGGAAAAAATTTCCCCCCCTTGTCTCAGGATGAGCAAAGAGGCGGTGCCCTGCTTTTTATCATTCAACGGCTCAGGAAGGCTGGGTATGGCATCTCCTTTAACCTGTACAATGCTGCTAATTTTGGATCGCCACAACAACGGGAAAGGGTCGTCATTGCCTGTAGTCGCGGTGGAGAAAAACTTTCCTACCTCACACCCACTCATTCAGAAAAAGGTCTATATGGGCTGCCAACCTGGAAAAGTTTACGAGAAGCCTTAGAAGGTCTTCCCAAGGATGGACATCATTTTGTCAAGTTTCCTGAAAAACGGCTTAAGTATTACAGGTTGCTGAAACCCGGACAATACTGGCGGGACTTACCGGAAGAGCTACATCAAGAGGCACTAGGAGCTTCTTATCATGCAGGAGGGGGAAAAACAGGTTTTTATCGTAGGTTAGCATGGGATAAACCTGCCCCAACTTTAGTCACTCATCCAGCAATGCCAGCAACTGATCTGGCTCATCCAGAGGAAGACAGACCTCTAAGTATTGAAGAATATAAGCGTATTCAAGAATTTCCAGATGATTGGATTATTGCAGGCACCTTACTTGATCAATATCGTCAAGTTGGCAATGCTGTACCTTGCTCTCTAGGAAGAGCAATCGCTAGGATGTTGCTATCTCGTTTAAGGAATGAACAGCCTATTGCTTATCCAGATTTCCCCTATTCCCGCTATCATAAAACAGATGATGTTAGTTGGATGAGCGATATGGGCTGCCTTGAAGGTGCTTCAATAAAGCAATTATCTCTTAACTTAGTTCGATGAATCCGATAAATCCTTCCAAGGATTGTCTACCTCAATGGCTAAGGCATCTGGATTGCGGATTAGAACCTGTTGAACAAAGGTAACGAAGTTTTCTTCTGAAAAGCGATCCGTGTTGTACTTGTTGTTGAAATAAGACCATCTATAGGAACCTGTTCTAGCATCAACCCGATACCATTTTTCAATGGGCTGATTAATTCTTACTCTGGAAGATGAGCTGTTTTCCGAGTTGCTACGGTTTTTGACCTGTAAAAGAGAACCGTCAACATTGCAAAAATCTACGTGCCGAACAGATTCTCCCCAACAACAATACCAACCATAATCAGCGAGTTGCTCAGCCAGAAACTCCTCTAGTAATAGTCCTTGGATATTTTCGGCAGACATCGATAACCTATGAGCATATTTGATTTGCTCAAGATGCTCTGTTGTTAGTCCGGTCAATCGAGCGTTGATGATCATATCAACAATTGGATCGGCTACTGTGCCTGGGAGTTTTGAGATTCGTCTTGAAATTCGATTTTCGTAGCTATCGTTATACTTCTTTAACCAAGTCTTTGCTAGCATCTCTGAGGTGCTGGCTTTTAGGGTTGGAGAAAGTCCTGGATTTCTGTAGCAGGCTGAGAGAATCGTTCGGTACGCTTCAAGTAATGGCTGATCTTGCTGAGAGAACGCATCTTCAAAAATCTTTAAAAAGTTTTCTTCAGAGCTTGAAGTGCTAATAATGCTATCGAAGTTAACAGGCATCTAAAAATTTTCCCTCTAAACAGACAAATCATGCAACAAAAATGTCCACAATTGTACGCCACAGTGATTTTCCCGGATTTGCTCTTCAGAGATTAAACAGTTATTCTCGAACAGGCAAGATCTCGGCTGAGGCAGTAGCCGAGACTTAAGGCCATTGAACCCGCATTCTGGATTGATACCATCCATCAGTGTCTAATCGCTTAATCACTTGACGGATTTTCATTGTTTAGCCGTATTGTTCACTGACATCGAGGTCAAACAGCATTTGTAACGATTGTAAACAACGCTTACGGGCTTCGATATCCTGTTGAGCGCGCAGTTGTACCATTGGCTCGTGCAGAATCTTGTTAACAATGCCTCTGGTTAAAGCTTCGATGACTTCTTGATGTTTTTCAGCAAATTCTGTGCCTAAGCGAGAAAGGGCTTTTTCTAATTCCTGTTCCCGAATATCTTCCACTTTACTTCTTAGGGAACTAATGGTCGGAACCGTATCCAGCGATCGCCACCACAGTTCAAAGGATTCGACTTCTTCTTCTAACAGCACTTCGGCTTCCTGGGCCATTTTGCGACGGCTTGCATGGTTTTGGGCCACAACGGCTTTTAAATCGTCCACATTAAACGCAACAACTCCCGCCATGCCATGAACATCGGAATCCACGTTACGGGGAACAGAAATATCCACCAACATCACCGATTGGGTTTCTTGAACACAGGTCGTTAAGTTAGCCCGATTTAAAATGGGTTCCGTCGCGCCCGTACTGGTAAAGACAATATCCGACTGTCCCACAATACTCAACATTTCCGTTAAGGGTTGAAGATTCAAGGTCGCTTGGGGGAATTGGGCGGCTAATTCTTCGGAACGACGATGGGAGCGGTTCACAATGGTGATATCAGTCGCGCCTTTGGCTAACAGGTGTTTGACCAATAAGCAGGACATTTTCCCTGCCCCGATGATGGCAACTTTTTGGGTAGTTAGATCAACTTTGGTGTGAACCAGTTCTACGGCTGCCGAACTAATGGAAACGGCTCCAGTACCAATGCTGGTTTCAGTGCGGACTCTGCGTCCTGCGGTAATGGCTTGTTTAAATAAACGGTCTAGTAAACGGTTAATGCCTTTATATTTTTGCCCTAATTTGTGGGTATTGCGAACCTGGGCGAGGATTTGTCCTTCCCCTAAGACTAAGCTTTCTAAGCCGCCTGCAACGCGCATGAGGTGACGAACCGCATCTTGATGTAAAAGGGTGAATAAATAACGTCTAAGTTGCTGTAGCTGGATATGACCGATTTCTGATAAAAATTGCGTGATCTCAGTAACGCCCTTTTCTGTTTCGGTAACGACCGCGTAAATTTCGAGTCGATTACAGGTGCTGATAATGGCGACCTCTTCGATATGGGGATAGCTGCGTAAATGGGCGATCGCGTCTTCTAATTTCGCTTCCTGAATACTGAGTTTTTCACGAATTTCAACAGGGGCTGTTTTATGGCTCAGTCCCACAACGGCAATATTCATGGGTTCTCCTAAGGATTCTTATCGTTTGGATAATTAACGATAGTCGTTAAAAAAATGTTTATCTCTATATGTTTGAAATGTAGACCGAATCGGGCTTCAGGACAAGGGGCTTTGTCCATAACTCTATGAAATTTTGTTAAGAAATAAACGTCTAACGACTATAAGGAAGTCAATATTTTGGGATCTCGACGGCGATCGCTGTTATTAGGGGTCAGTCAGGAAATTAACGCAAATAACCATCTTCTAATTCCACAATCCGATCCGCCACATCTAAAATCCGGTTATCGTGGGTCACAATTAAAATCGTTGAGCCTTGTTCCTGGGCTAAGCGTTGCATCAGTACGACGACATCGTGCCCGGATTTACTATCTAAGGCGGCAGTCGGTTCGTCGGCTAAAATCATTTTGGGATGGCTGACCAGTGCCCTGGCGATCGCGACCCGTTGTTTTTGTCCGCCGGATAAATTGTGGGGATAGTAATTAATATGTTGCCCTAAGCCGACCGCTTCTAACATGGCAATGGATAATTCTTTCGCTTCCCGTGAAGAGTATTGGGGATGTAATTCAATGGACATTTGTACATTTTGTCGTGCGGTCAGGGATTCCAATAAATTATGGGCTTGGAAAATATAACCAATATGCCGACGGGTTTTCACTAAGTCCTGCTTTCTTGCACCGACTAATTCTTTGCCAAAGACTTTTAAACTGCCAGATTGGGGCGATCGCAAGCCGCCCATTAGGGTTAACAACGTCGTTTTTCCTGACCCCGATGGGCCTTTCAGAATTACCACTTCCCCTTTATTGAGCGTTAAATGAATATCAAACAAAATTTGTTTTTTGAGCGCGCCTTCCCCATAAAAATGATTGAGATCGGCGATCGCAACTACAGCCTCATTATTTTCATTGTCCTGGGTTACGCTCACATTCGGTAAAAGTATCTGCATAAATCGATTGACAACTCCCTAAAAAATATCAGCCGGATCGGCCGCTCGTAATTTCCCGACCGCGATCGCCCCCGAAATCGTACACATAATCATGGTTAAAATTAAAACCGTTGTCGCCCTAGAAACCGTCATAATCAGGGGTAAGCCGGTTGCCCTTGCCGTATTCGCGTAAAACAGCATAGAAATCCCTAAACTGGGCAGAAAACCAATAACCGCTAACAACAGAGCTTCCTGGAATACCACCATTAATAAATAATTATCCCCATAGCCCATCGCTTTTAACGTGGCATATTCCGGTAAATGATCCGCCACATCGGTATAGAGAATTTGGTAAACAATCACCGTTCCCACAATGAAACCCATCGCCGTTCCTAACCCAAAAATAAAACCGATGGTGGTGCGTTTTTCCCAATAATTTCTTTCGTGTTGGACTAATCCGGCTTTCGTAAAAACCTGAACATCCTTATTCGTCCCTAATTTATCCTTAATCGTTTGATAGACCGCATTCACATCAGCAGTTGGTTCTACCTGAATAACCCCAACATCAATTAACCCTTTAGAACGGTTGGGAAAAATTCGGAAAAAATTGACATCACTGGTAATGACCGTTCCATCTGCCCCAAACGACCCGCCTAGCTCAAATAATCCGCCTACTTGAATGCGACGGTTGCCAATTTCCGTCTTGACTGTCTCACCGGATTCAAATTGTTTTTTAATCGGGCCAAATTCAGCACGGGATTTGGCATCAAATAGAATGACATCCGGTTGCTTGATGATGGGTAAAATCTCCTCAACGCCTGATAGGGTAAAGAGATTATTAACCGGATTCACCCCCACCACAAAAATTCGCCGAGAACCTTTTGTTTCAGGATTTTTCCAATCCGTCACATTAATATACAGCGGACTAACATTTTTAACCCCCTCAATACCCATGACTTCGTAGAGTCGCCGCGAGGAAAAACTTCTGCCCCCCACTAAGCTGTCAGTTTTGGTGTGGAGAATAAAAATATCGCCCTGTAAACTGTTATGGAGACGAACCGAACTATCAAAGAGGGCGTTTTTAAAGCCTAATTGGATAAACATCAAAATATCTGCAAAGGCGATTCCCGCTAAAGCAACGGCTAAGCGCATCTTTTCGTGGGTGAGTTGAAGCCAGGACAGGGGAATTTTCATGTTAAAAATTTACATTAGGGGTAAATAAGCTCAATTAGGGCAAAATTTTCACTAAAACGTTGGCGTAGGTTAAACCGGCGACTTTTTTGCTGGATTCGGGACTCAAGAGGATTTTGACCTCAACAACCCGTGCATCGATATCGGCGGATGGATCGCTGTCTAATACATCTTTTTTCCCAACTTTTAGCCCAATGGCTCGCACCTGCCCTTCTAGTTCATCGGGGAAGCTGCCATTTTCACTCTTGATTAGGGCGTTCTGTCCGGTTTTAATGCGTTGAATATCGCTTTCATAAACTTCGGCAACGACCATCATCTGCTCCGTTCTGCCAATATCCGCTACGCCGTCAGCTTCTTTCACTTTTTCACCAGGTCGAGCATAAACTTTTAAGATCTGCCCATCAATAGGAGATTTGACCAGAGCGGTATCAATATTTTCTTTCGCCTCATTAAATTGGGCCAGGGCTAAATTTAGTTCCGATTGAGCTTTCATCACATCGACTTGCCGTACTTCCGCCACTTTAAATAAATTCGCTTCGGCTTCTCGTGCCTGTTGATAAAGGGTGACTTGATCCTTGTCGGCGATCGCTTTTTGTTCCCGAATTTTTTCTTCTAGGGTTGCTTCCGTTTTCATTAATCGCGCTTGGGCTTCTTCTAGCCGTTGTTTGGCCGTTGCCACATTTAGCCCCCGCTGTTCCAATTCTGCTACAGGAAAAGCTCCTTCTTCCGCGAGAGTCCGATATCGTCGAAAATCATTAGATGCCTGACGTAACTCCGCTTCTAACCGCGCGATCGTGGCTTGTTGCTCGATCTTTTCCCCTTCCAATTCTTTGACTAAGCTATTGTAAGCGGCTCTATTAATGGCTTGCTTCTGCTCAAATTCTGCCTTGGAACGATCAAATTCTGCTTTTTGGGCTTGGATCTCTCCCGCTTTTGCTCCGGCTGTCACAATGGCTAAATTGGCTCTGGCGACCTTCACTGCTTCACGGGCTGTCATTAAAGCCGCCACTTTGCGCTCGTAATCATCCATGACCGCAATGACTTGATTCGCCTTAACCTTTGCCCCTTCCGGTACTAATAATCGCGCAATCTTTGCTCCCCCCATACTGGGAGCCGGAGCCAGTTTAATCACTTCGCCAACGGGTTCAATTCGTCCTAATGCAGAAATTACGCCAGTATCCAGGGATTTTACCGTAGGAGAAGACGGGGGCGTGTTTTCAGAGGCACCCGTTTTGCTGCTTTTTAATCCGTAAAAAATTGTGCCACCCGTAACCGCTAGACCCAGTACCAAGACGGTCATGATCCATTTTAAGCTGGATTCTGGAAGGGCAGGTTTAGAAGACTTGAGGGATTCACCCATAGCATTGGGAAGGTTGGATTGAATTGTACCGTTTGATGGCTAAATAGCGGGTTAAGTTCCTAAAGAATAAGCTTTTTGGGAGATTGATTGAATTGCGTTGTCGGAATTCAGAAAATTTGTATGAATCTTGTATCACTCAAAGATGAATGGGTGACATTCGCGCTAGGAACTTGCTGTTTAATTGTAACGTAAAGTTAAGTAAACAGCTTGGAACAATTCTGTAATCTACGGGATTTTAAACGGGAATATCAAACAGAACCTGGGTCATGTAACGTTCGGCCCAATCGTCTCCAAAGGCTTTTTCGAGAACCCGACGGGTTTTATCGTTCTGTTGTTGTTTGGTGCAGTAGTAGCGTTGGCCGTTTAAATGCTCGGTTTGTTCTGGCTCGGATAATTGAGCGGCTTGGGTTGCTTGTTGACAGTGAACTTGTAAAAAATCACTTACTCGGTTTAAAAAGGCTTCTTCTTCTGCGCGATCGCTGGGTCGAATAAAGAGACAGTACTGAGAAAAAATATCGCCCCATTCAGGTAGGTCACGCATTTGGGAAAATTCTGGTGCAGAAAGTTGATCTAAGGCTTGACAGTATGCGGTGGATAGGGTTCGTTGTTGATTGGTGGGCGATAAATCGGCGATCGCGGCACTGACCCCCCCTCGACCCGCCACAATATCACAACCAAACATCGGTAGGCCATACTCAGGATTGGGAAACATCACACAATGAAGAATATCTAAATTAGTGCCCACCTTGGCCAATTCGAGGTGCATTTTCCGAAACTGTGGCGTTTGGTAACACCGATTTTCAATTACCAGTTTTTCTCCTTCTAGGCGGCCTTCGATATAGCCCAATCCCTCTGGTAATTCGTAGGGAGATAATTGTAAGTATTGATGCCAATTCGCCAGAATGCGATCGGCCAGTTGATGAATCAGGGGATGGAGTTGCTCGCGGAGATCAGGAGAAGAAGTTTCTAACATGATGAAAAATCGACAGAAGGACATTGCAGACCTTGATCCACCGTATCACGTTACTCGACTTCCGTTGGGCTTGCTTTACATTTCACAAAATTTATTTCGGATTTTCTGTAACCTTGGACTTAATTAATGACATTAATGACATACCCGGATTAGCGAGTTCAAAAAATTTTTTAAAGGGCTTGTATAAAACAATACTTATGCTATGATGATTAATCGTCGGTTAAAGATGAAATGCCGATGAATCCCAGATGCTGGGGGTGTGGCGGAATGGTAGACGCTGCGGACTTAAAATCCGTTGAGCCTTATAAGCTCGTGAGAGTTCAAGTCTCTCCACCCCCATTCAAATGATTGCTCTCAATGCTCCCTTCGGCTTGGTGGACGATTTCTCGTAATTGATCCAGTATTTGAGAATTCGGCGATCGCCACAGCCCCCGTTGACTGGCTTCTAATAATCGTTCTGCCATATCCCGTAAGGCCCACGGGTTTTTAGATTGAATAAAGGCTTGTACTTTTTCGTCTAACACATAGGCTTCGGCTACCCCTTGATAGATAAAATCTTCCACACAATGGGTAGTGGCATCGTAGGCAAATAAATAATCGACCGTTGCTGCCATTTCAAACGCGCCTTTATAACCGTGTCGCATGACTCCTTCGATCCATTTGGGGTTAATCACCCGCGATCGATAGACTTTTTTAATTTCTTCGGTTAATAACTTAACTTTAGGATTTTCAGGAATGGCATTATCCCCAAAATACAGCGTCGGATTTTTGCCCGTTAAGGCCCGCACCGCGACACTTAACCCACCTTGAAATTGATAGTAATCATCGGAATCGAGCAAGTCATGTTCCCGATTATCCTGATTATGGAGGACAATATCTAACTGTTTTAAGCGTTCTTCAAATACCTCTGGAACACCGTGACCGATACCGTTTTGATCATAGGCATAGCAACTCCAATTGATATAAGCTTTGGCTAAATCCTGATCGGTCTGCCAATTTTGAGATTCAATTAAGCCCTGCAATCCTGCCCCGTATGCCCCTGGTTTTGATCCGAAGATTCGGTAGCTGGCTCGTTTCTCCGCTTGTTCTACGGATAACCCCTGGGTTTGCCAAAATTGAGTTTCTTGTTGAACTTTGGCCGCTAAGGGGTTTAATTCTGGCTCTTCGTCTAAATCAGAAACGGCTTGAATGGCACTATTTAATAACTGCAATAAATTGGGAAAGCTATCCCGAAAAAATCCTGAAATTCGCACGGTCACATCAACTCTCGGTCGTCCTAAGGCTGAAACCGGCAAAATTTCAAAGTCCACCACTCGCCGCGAGGGGCCATCCCAGATCGGTCGAACTCCCAATAGAGCCAGCACTTGCGCCAAATCATCCCCCCCTGTCCGCATAGTGGAAGTTCCCCAAATGGAAATGGCTAGGGTTTTGGGATAATCACCGTGATCCTGAGTATAGCGTTCGACTAAGGCTTCGGCGGCTTTTCGACCTACATCCCAGGCGGTTTCGGTGGGAATAGCACGAATATCGACAGAATAAAAGTTTCGGCCTGTGGGTAACACTTCTGGACGGCCTCTTGTGGGTGCGCCCGATGCGCCACTGGGAACATATTCTCCGTTTAAGCCTTTGAGTAAGTTAGTAATTTCTTGGGTCGTTTGCTGAAGAGAGGGTAACAGGCTGGTTTGAATCCATTGCAAAATTTTTTGCGTTTCGAGGAGATTGATCCCCCCTAGCCCCCCTTGATAAGGGGGGAAATAAAAATTCGTATAGTTTTTATTAAGTAAGGTTTCAATTAACTGGTGGCTATAGTCTTCTAAAACTGCGATCGCGTCTCCTACGATCCGAGCTTTTTGGAGGGGTTCTGCTAGTTCCGTAACGTGAATATCAGGGTAAATGAAGGGATCATTAAAGGGTGTCGTTAGGGGATTAAAATCGAGGTCTAAATCCTGTGCTAATGCCTGAGTTAACCCTAATCGGTTCAACCCTGGGGAACGGGCGATCGCGAGAATTAAATCTCTGAGTTGTTGACCCTGGGGACATTCTCCAAAAATATGTAAACCGTCACGGATCTGGGCTTCTTTTAATTCACAGAGATAACCATCGGCAATATTCAGAAATTGGATAATACTTTCTTTTTGGTTAATATCGATTCCTAAATCTTGGTGTAAGTCGGTTTTAGTGATTAATTCCGTTAGGCGATCGCTGATGGGTTTTAAGCGGGTGGGATCAAGCGATTGAGCTTCGTAATATTCATCAATTAAGTTTTCCAATTTTTGTAAATCCCCATAAAGTTCAGCACGGGTTAAAGGCGGCGTTAAATGATCTAAAATGACCGCATGGGAACGGCGTTTTGCTTGGGAGCCTTCCCCTGGATCATTGACAATAAAGGGGTAAAAATTAGGAATAGAATTTAAGGCAATTTCGGGATAACACTGATTGGATAGGGCTAAACTTTTTCCGGGTAACCATTCTAAATTACCGTGTTTTCCTAAATGGATAATCGCTAAGGTTTTAAACTTTTCCCGTAACCAATAATAAAAGGCTAAATATTCAGGGGTTGGTTCTAAATCGGGCGCATGGTAATTCAAACCGGGATCAATATCGTAACCCCGTGACGGTTGAATACCGATGAAAATATTACCGCATTGAATACCTGCAATCGGAAGTTCGGTTAATTGTTCAGTAAAAATTTTATCTTTAAAATAATCTTGCCAACGTTCATTAATGGCGGCTTGAACTGTAAGGGGCAAACTTTCAAAATAACGGTGATATTCATTTAACGATAAAGATTGATTAACTTGACGCAATTCTCGACTTTCTAAGTCATTGGTTACGCCTTGAGTTAAACGTTCGATTAATTCCTCAGGGCTTTTGGGTTCATTTTCTAAATAATATCCTGCTGCTTTTAAGGCTTCCAAAATTTTGATGCAACTTGCGGGCGTATCTAACCCCACGCCATTGGCTAAACGGCCATCTTTATTAGGATAATTGGCTAAAATAATGGCAATTTTTTTATCTTGTATAGGCGTATTTTTTAAAGTACATAAATTAGCGGTTAAATCAGCAACAAAATTTACCCGATCGCGTTGAGGTTGGTAACTAACAACATGGGTTTCTAAATACTCGTTCCAAGTCGCGATCGCTTTAAAAGAAATAGCTCTGGTAATAATCCGTCCATCTACTTCGGGTAGGGCAACATTCATGGCCACATCGCGGGGACTTAAACCTTGAAACGAATTTTCCCATTGTTCTACAGTCCCACTACTAAAAATAACTTGTAGGATAGGAAGATTTAACTGTTTCCAAAGGGCTAAATTATCATCTGTTTCCCCTTCTGCTTGGATTTTTGCTAAGGAAAAACTGGTGGTATTTAATAAAACCTGAATACTGGAATTATGATTAACTTGAAAATAATTGATTAATTCTTCTTGAACTTCAATATCGCGGAGTGAAGAAATAAAAATGGGGACAGGAATTAAATTTCTTTCGATCAAAGCTTGACATAACGCATCAATGGGTAAAGTGTTCCCCGCTAAATAATGCGATCGATAAAATAAAATACCAACTTTAACTTGCGAGCTATCTTGTTCTGATTTTCCTTTTAAATCTTGCTTAATCGGGTTATTTAAGGAATAACTGATATCGGGAAGAGATGGAGAATTTAAACTATTTTCAGGTTGTTTTTGTTTATTTCTAAAAGCATAAATACCTACTTTTGGAACAACTTGTGGTGGTAAAAAAAGATGCTCCGTTTTAAGACAATAATTGCTAAGATATTTCAATCCATTAATCCAATTTTCAATGCCGCCTTCGGTGAAGTATTGCCAAACTTGATGGACAATTTTTAGGGGAACGGTAGAGTGGCTCATCAACTCTGGATCGGGTCGATCATCGCCTGGTAGCACTAGCAATGCAATTTCCTGATTTTTAGCTATTTCTTTTAATATTTCTAGCCCATACAACCAATAGGAACGTCCGCCGAGTAATCGCAAAATAATGACCTTAGATTGAGACAGCACCTTATCCGCGTAGTCATCAATACTCAGGGGTTGTTGCAGGTTTAATAGGTGAACTGAACGAATAGTGGGAAAATCAGACGGAAGATGGGGAATAGTCGCTGCTAAACATTGAATATCTGTGTCGGCTGCGGTCAGAATAACGATTTCCCCCGGATTTTGTTCAATAAAAATTACACCATCAGTCTCAGGTGTCCAGCCACCAGGGGTCGCGGTGAGTCGGTGCATCCAAACTCCTTTTCTTTAGAAATGCTTAGGTTTTAGGGAAAACAGACGAAGAGTATTCATCATAGAAATAACAGTGTTCCTGTAGTATCTACTCTGGGAAGATAATGACTCCAGTTACTTCTACCATCTTGCGTCGAGTCCTATCGGATGTAGTCTTTGAGAAACTCGTTTCTTATTGGCAGGAATTGGCGAAGACCAATAGTAATAATACCATTCTTTTAACGGATGAGATTGGGATTGATGATCTGATAAATTATCCCTTTCAAGTTAAACGCGATCGCTTCTCCCTTTTACTTTCTCCCCAGGGAAACGCTCTCCTACGAGGTCAACCTTTAACATCAGGTTATGATGTGAGTATCATTGTTGATAATCAATTAATCACAGAGTTTTTAACCGAAATTGAGTGTTCAGATCAGATTAATTTAAAACAGCCAATCATCTCAGAACAACAATCTCATTTTCAAGATCAGCTATTGCTTAAAGTCGTCGATATTATTCTGCCAGAATCCCTCAAGAAAGAAGCTTTTTTTCACACAGAAGCAATTAATAAAAACTCTAATTCTATTGCGATCGAGGCTGCTCTTTATCAACAAATTGCTCAGGAAAGATTATTAAGCCAAGTTATTGCACAAATTCGCCAAAGTCTAGAAGTTTCAACGATTTTAGAGACTGCTGTGACTGAGGTTCGGCGTTTTCTGCAAGTTGATCGGTTAGTAATTTATCAATTCTCTGAACCCCATTTAACTCCGTTTCAAAGTGTCAATAGTAGAACCATTTATGGAGAAGTCACCTACGAATCGAGAATTTCTAATGCTATTCCATCCCTTCTACATTTAGTGACTGAAAATGATTGTTTTACTCAGGTTCCCCATTATCAAGAAAAATATTTAAATGGTCAAGTGGTTGCCATTGATCAAGTTGGAACGGCTTATTCTTCTTCCTTTTGCTTAGTAGATCTATTACAAAAATATCAAATTGAAGCAAAATTAATTGCACCTATTTTAGTAAAAGGAAAGGTCTGGGGATTACTCATCGCTCATCAATGTTCCCATCAACGCCAATGGCAAAAAAATGAAATTAGTTTTTTAGGACAAATTGGAGAACATTTAGCCGTTGCGATTTACCAAGCCCAACTTTATGCAGAAGTTCAGCATCAAAAAAATACCTTTGAGAAGCGTGTTGTTGAACGGACTCAAGATCTCCGAGATGCCCTACTAGCGGCCCAAGCCGCAAGCCATTTGAAGAGTGAATTTTTAGATAATATTAGCCATGAACTCCGTACCCCTTTAACCTGTGTAATTGGTTTATCAGGAACCCTACTCCATTGGTTTGAGCAGGAAAGATCCTTGTCATTACAAAAACAACAAGCTTACTTGAAAATGATTCAAGATAGCGGCAAAAAATTAATGGGATTAATTAATGACATTATTGAACTTTCTCAACTAGAATCTGGTAAAGCCGCCCTCAATTTTCAAATTTTTTCAGTTTATAATTTGGCTCAAACAATTTTAGAACGTTTACAAGGGGAGGCTCAAAGTAAACAAATTCATTTGCAACTTGATTTTCAAATGGATCTTAAGCATGATCAATTATGTGCTGATCCGGAGCGTATCCAACAAATTCTGTTGCATCTATTAGGTAATGGTCTTAAATTTACCCCTGAACGGGGGAGTGTTATTTTGAGGATTTGGGAAGAAAAAAAACAAATTATTTTTCAGGTAGAGGATACGGGAGTTGGTATTGAGCAAGACCAATTTATTTTCTTATTTGAAGCCTTTAAACAATTGGATAGTACTCGTCAACGGAGTTATGAGGGAAGTGGTTTAGGATTAGCGTTAACGAAACAATTAGTCGAATTACACGGTGGGAGTATTGACGTTGAATCGATTAAAGGAAAAGGATCTATTTTTACCATCTTTATTCCTGTTCAAAGTGTCGATAAAATCAGTGAACTTGTTCCTGTCTCCCTTGAGCCTGAAACGCCAACATTATTTAATTCAGGGGTTGTGGTATTAGAACGAAATGAAGAGGTTGCAACCCTGATTTGTGAGCTATTAACGGCGGCCGATTATCAGGTGATCTGGTTGATTGATAGTTCAATTGCGATTAAGCAAATTGAGTTATTACAACCGGGTATTGTTTTAATCGATCGCGATTTTGAAGATGTGAAAATAATGAGTAAAATTCTCAAGCGATCGCAGTATCTTAAATCGATTAAAATAGTTGTTTTAAATGACAATCTCCCTCTAGAAGAAGAACAAGCTTATTTAGCTAGTGGCGTTGATGCTTTTTTGCCTAAACCGCTACAACCCGATGCTCTTTTACAGCAGCTAAATACATTGATTAATCATGACGCTGAGGGACTAACGGAGACGACAAACTAAGGGAGATTTGATAAAATACCAGCAATTATCCCGCTAAGTTTAAGGCTGCAAGCATTTTAAAACAATTATTTTAAAAAAATAAACTCAAAAATCAATGTATTCTGACTATTCTGATTCCCCACCGGAAAGGCGTTTTCCCAAAGTCCCGCTAGACCGACGAGCCTATGCCTTTTTGTTAGATTTTGTCTCAGTTTGGCTATTAAGTTCCTTTGCATCAGGATTTTTACAAATCATCATTTTTTTAGGCTGTTGGTTTGGTTTGCGGGTGGTGTTAGTCGAAGTTAATCAGGGTCAAAGTTTAGGTACTTGGGCGTTTGATACGAAAGTGATCGATCTCCGCTTACGGCGAATCCCCGGTATTGTTGAATTATCGAAGCGGGAAGGCATTTTAGGGGGTGCCTCTTTACTCGCCATGATCGGACTGAATATTAATTTTATGAATGCAATTTCCATGCTGCTATTGGTGGCTCCCCTTGCCTTCGATTGTGGATTAGCCATTGGAGATGAAGCCTTACATCAAGCCTTCCACGATCGCGTAGCAGGAACAGCCATGATGCGGGCAAAACGGGGATTTTCTTTAGATCTGCGTTTAAAAAGATTATGGTATGAAATAAAACGCCAATTGGATCAGCGAAGACAACGATAACCCGATTCATTTTGATGATTGATTTATTTAAATCGTAAAGATTGCTTAAAAAGCGGATTAATTGATTGCTTAATTGGCCTATCACAAAACGTAAAGATTTGTAATAGTAACGAAGGGATGATAGCCGAGAGTAAGAAAAAAACTGGTAGAATTTGGCATTAAGTAAACTGGATAACCTGTTGATTGTTTTCTTTTCGGGAAAACGAAAAATCGGTTTTTTTTGAAATACGGACTTATTCAAGGAATAAACATCTATGGCTATCAAACGTGGAGACATCGTTAGAATCAAACGTCCCGAATCCTATTGGTACGGTGATGTGGGAACTGTAGCAACAGTTGAAAAAAGCGGTATTCTCTATCCAGTGATCGTTCGTTTTGACCGCGTTAACTATAACGGGTTTAGTGGCAGTGCAACGGGCATCAACACCAATAACTTTGCTGAAAGTGAATTGGAATTGGTTAAAGCCGCACCCGCAAAAGGTTAATTAACCGTTAAGATTGGCAAGGAGTATTCCTTGTTGATTTTTTTATTAGCCGATTGTGCCAGAGTTACCTGAAGTTGAAACGGTTTGTCGGGGTCTTAATCGTTTGGCCTCGAATCAAGTCATTAAAGGGGGAGAGGTGTTGCTCCATCGCACGCTGGCTTACCCCTTTTCTGTTGAGGATTTTTGGCAGCAGCTACAGGGTGTTAAGATTCAAGTTTGGCAACGACGAGGCAAGTATTTATTCGCTAAGTTAGAAAACGCAACGGGACAGTCGGCTGGTTTTCTGGGGGTTCATCTGCGGATGACAGGGCAATTACTTTGGGTTAACGCCACCGAACCGCGATCGCCTCATACTCGTATCGTGTTTGCCTGTGAGAATGGGAAAGAGTTACGCTTTGTCGATATTCGCACCTTTGGGAAAATTTGGGCAATTCCGCCGAATGTTAAACCTGAAGCCATTATGACGGGGTTGCAGAACTTAGGCCCAGAACCTTTTGCTTCTGAATTTACAGTTGAGTATTTACAACAAAAGTTAGCCAAAAGTCAGCGATCGCTTAAAACTGCCCTACTGGATCAACGAGTAGTCGCAGGATTGGGGAATATTTACGCCGATGAAGTGTTATTTAAATCCGGCATTCACCCCACAACCTTAGGGAGTCAGTTAACTTCAACTCAGGTTGAAAAGCTACATGCGATGATTATTGAAGTCTTGAAAACTGCGATCGCGTCTGGGGGAACAACCTTTAGTGATTTTCGAGATGTGACGGGACTTAATGGAAACTATGGCGGCGTTGCCTGGGTTTACGGTCGGCGCAATGAACCCTGTCGAGTTTGTGGAACCCAGATTGAACGAATTAAATTAGTAGGACGATCCAGCCATTTTTGCCCGCAATGCCAGAGATAGATTATATTTACAGGTAGTGATATATAGAGGAGGCTTAAACCTTTGCTAATCAGGAATTGTCGTCGTGTATCAAGTCCCAAATTGCTCCAATATAATTCTCCAAACTTTTACGCGATGTGCAACTAAGAAAAAATCTCACAGCTAAAAGGCTATATCTCGCAAGCTCTCAAAACAGAACTGAGTCAGTACCATATTCAACTTGAAACTACTTTACGGGAAAATATGACTGATTTACGACCTCAAGCATGGGTTAAATTATTCAATCGAGTCCGTCGTTTGATTGAGACGGTAATTGGTCAGTTAGCTGGACGATTTCATTTTGAGAGGATTTGGGCTAGAGATACTCGGCATCTCACCAGTCGGATTAATCGTAAACTCTTGGCTCATACGGTTTGTTATTGGCTTAATCGTCACTCTCCTGATCCCTTGCAATTTGACAATTTAGTTTCCGTTTAGTTTTAGTTGCACACCGCGTTAATTAATATATTTTGCCTTTACCCAATGAATAGCAAAGATTTAGCCCGTTATATTGAAGCGACTGATGGAATTTCTAAACCCTGGTTACTCAATCTCTTGCGGATGCAGATGCTGAAGGAAAATCGAGAAAATTTATCGCCAGAGGAATATGAAGCTAATATTGAAGAATTACACCAATCTTTGATGAATTTAGGAGAATGGTGGGTTGGCATGGAAGATGAGGTATTTGGCCCTCAATAGATTTCTCGGTTTTGCAGTGAAGAATTCAAGAAATCTAAGATGAGTCGCAGGAAATTATATAAAAATCAAAAAAGTTAGACGAAATAGAGAAATTTGATTAAAGTCCCTATTTCTTCTTTTTTTATTCAAGAATTTCTAGTTCATCTTCTCGAAAATGCCCCCGAAAAGGCTTGGTAAATTTAACTAAAATAGGAAGGTTGGCACTAATAGGTCTTCCCTGCCAATCATTAAGAATTGCAATGATTTCGCCTTCCATCCCGTGGATATCAAAGGGTTGCTGTCTATGATCGGGATGGTGGTAAACAATGATCGAAGTTTTTACACGGACGCGATCGCCAACTTTCATAGTGTTTTTACTCTCTTATCTCCTCGTCGGTCTAAAAATCCGATTCAAGGATTCCTAAACGAACAATCTTATTATTTTGGCATAGGATAGGCCCTATCAATCAAGTTGCAAGGTTTCTTCGTAATCGGGTGACGAGGGACAAAGGCATAAAAAATAAACAGGCGTTAAATTCCGCAGTTCTTTCTCAAGCTAGATTTAATCCAATGACACGATACTACGATGAGTCTTAGAGAGCTATGTAATTAATTGCGGTATGGAAAATATCAAACAAATCAATGATGAACTGGCTGTTATCATGACTCAAGTAACTCCCGAACAAGTTCATCAGTTATCTCAAGCGGGATTTAAGTCCATTCTCAATTTAAGATTGCCGAGTGAGGAGGGCTTTTTAACGACTGAACAAGAGCAAGCCAAAAACGAAGGGCTGGAATACGTTAATATCCCCGTTAAGTCTGATTCCATGAACGATGAGTTAGCGGATCAGGTGATTCATACCATTGACCAATTACCTAAGCCTCTCCTAATTCACTGCAAAACCGGAATGCGTTCTGGGGCAATGGCATTAATGTATGTTGCAACTCAACAACAAATGACGGCTGAAGAAGCATTAGCAATGGGCAAGCAGAATGGGTTTGATTGTGATGCTTATCCCCAAATGAAGCAATTTTTTGAGCATTATGTTACAGAAAATACGCAGATTTTTTAAAAGCAAGCAACCGTCAGCTTTTGTTGTGCTTCAGGAGTAAAAATCGGAGGAAATTGGTAATGGCACTAGTTTTAGAGCAATTCAATGTGGAAGGATTAGCCCAGCTATCCTATCTTGTCGGTGATGATAAAGCAGGGGTTGCTGCAATTATTGATCCTCGTCGCGATGTTGATCCGTATCTGCAACGGGCGAGAGAGTTAGGGGTCAGATTAATTGCGAGCGTAGAAACCCATATCCATGCAGATTTTGTATCGGGTTCCCATGAACTCAAGGCCCGTCTGGGAGTCCCCATTTATGGAGGGAAGAGTGATGCCTATCAATTTGAGCTACATCAGCTTCAAGAGGGGGATGAATTAACCTTGGGAAACATCAAGCTTAAAGCAATTCATACGCCAGGCCATACCCCTGAGCATATTTCCTTACTCATTTACGATGCCAAGCAGGGACAAGAACCTTTCGGTTTGTTTACCGGAGATACGCTGTTTAATTTAGATGTGGGTCGTCCCGATTTGTTAGGCGGCGGTACTGAAAAGACTTTAGCCGCTCAGCTCTATCACAGTCTGTTTGATAAAATTCTGCCGTTAGGCGATCGCATCGAAATTTATCCTTGTCATGGGGCCGGATCTGCCTGTGGAAAAGCCATCGGCGATCGCCGTCAAAGTACGATTGGAAACGAACGAATTTTTAACCCAGCTCTACAGGAACGCTCTGAACAGGACTTTATTGAATGGCTATTGGGAGGAATGCCCGAACCACCCCGCCACTACGCCCGACTTAAAAAAATTAATGCTCAAGGTGCCCCCATTTTAGGTTGTCCTCCGACTTTGCAACCGCTTACCCCCCAAGAATTCCAACAAAAAATGCAGGATGACAACACCTTAATTATTGATGCCCGCTCTATTCTGGCCTTTGGTGGTGGCCATATTCCAGGCGCGATTAATATTGCCCTGCGTCCAGAGTTTCCTAATTGGGTTGGTTGGATGATTGAACCTGAGCGATCGCTGTTAATCGTGGTAGAAAGTGAGCGAGATGTCCAACTGATCGCAGAACAGCTATTTCGGATGGGTTATGACCATTTAGCCGGTTATTTACACGACGGAATGACAAGCTGGCAGAATGCAGGATTACCCCTACAACAGGTCACGGAATGGACGGTGCAGGAATTAAATCAACACAAAGATGATCCCAAAATCACGGTGTTAGATGTGCGGGGGGATGAGGAATATGAGCAAGGATTTATTCCTGGGGCTGAACATATCTTTGTCGCCCATCTCGAAGAGCATTTGAATCAGTTGGATAAGGAACAAGCGATCGCGACCTACTGTGGCAGTGGTTATCGAGCCTCGATTGCCGCTAGTCTGTTGCAGAAACATGGATTTAAAACAACAATTAACATTCCTGGGTCTTGGATCGCTTGGAAAAACGCGAATTTACCGATTCAACAATTCGAGCCTGTCCCTTCCTAAGCTTATAGACGAAATCACGATTTCAAAAAAAGTGAGACCAATATGGCCAGTTAGATGTGATAGCATAAGAAATGCTGTGTTTTAGCAAAAGAATTCTAATCGAAAAGTCTTATGGCAAAAAAATCCATGATTGAACGCGAGAAGCGTCGTAGTAAGCTCATCGCCAAATATTCAGAAAAACGGGAACAACTCAAAGAAGAATTTCGCCAAGCAACTACTTTAGACGAAAAATTAACGCTTCAACGTCAATTACAACAGTTACCCCGTAATAGCTCCCCCAACCGCCACCGTAACCGTTGTTTAGTAACTGGTCGTCCTAGAGGATATTATCGGGATTTTGGTTTATCTCGTAACGTCTTCCGGGAATGGGCCCATGAAGGGTTATTACCTGGGGTTGTTAAATCCAGTTGGTAGTTCAGTAAATTTTAGTTATTGCTGAATTCATTAAGAGGTAAATGAAGTTAATTGGGTAATGAGCATTATGGTGTTGCTGTTACTAATTTTTCTGGTTTGCCTTTTATTATTGGGTTTATTGGTAATGGCGAATAGCGGCGATCGCTGATTAAGCTTTATAGTTAAAATTTTGAATATTAGCAAGAAACCTATAGTAAAGTTGCAAAGTTTTGGCTCTACTATAGGTAGTTTTATTTTTTGATGAATCTTTAGGCAGCGATCGCTTCTTGGTAGGGAACAAAACTTTTCTTCTGGGCACCACAAATCGGACAACGCCAATCATCGGGAATCGCTTCAAAGGGAGTACCCGCCGCAATACCGGAATCGGGATCACCGACGATGGGATCATAAATCACGGAACACTGACGACAGATCCACTTTTGAGTTGCCGCTTTGGGAGTCGGAGCAATGCCCTTTAAGCCATTTAAGGCTTCGGTATATTGTTGGGCGTGGTGCTTTTCAATGGGGGTTAACAGGCCAAAATTATGGGCGGCTTTACGGAAAATTGCAGCATGTTCTTTAGATTCCGCAACTTGGCTTGCAAATTCAGCAGCAGCATCCTCATCCCGATCCACTATGGCCTGAGCCGTGAATTCGGGGTACATGGTGGTGTATTCGTAGGTTTCCCCTTCAATGGCTAATTCTAAGCAACGGGCAGCGATCGCTTGTTTTTGTTCAGAGGTTAAACTCGCCGGATCACTCACGACTAATTCGGGGTGAATTAAACGGAAATGGGCAAAAGCGTGTTCTGTCTCTTGATTGGCGGTTTCCTTAAAAAGTTTAGAAAGGTCAGAAAAACCAAGTTGACGAGCCACTTCAGCAAAAAAGAGATACTTGCGATTGGCCATGGATTCCCCGCCAAACGCCGCTTCTAAATTTTTACTGGTATTCGCATTCGAGAGATCCATCGATAATCCTCAGAGGTTGTGCAGATGTTGAGCTAAATTATCATGCCATATTGTAGCGATCGCTGTTACCAAGGGCTACCAATTAGGGAAAAACCGGCCCAATAAAAGGGATGGGAGAGATCCTGGGGTTGGGGCGTACTTAAAATGGCGGGGAGTGTGACATTCCCTCTAGAACTAATTAATTCACCTTGTTTTAGGTAAACTTGACGGCGAATCATGGCAATCTGAGTTTGTTGCAACGCATCGGCTTTATTTAACGTTGTTTTTAAGCGTTGATAAAATTCACTCATTAAGGCCAAGGTTCCCGCATCACTCACTGACCAAAAACTAGCTAAGGCAGATTTAACCCCTGCTTGTAGGGCCAAGCCGGAAAAACCTAGCTCTACATCCTTATCGCCCACAGCAGTCTGGCAAGCACTCAGAACTAACAATTCAACCGGCGGCTGATTTAACCCTAGTTCGGGCAGATCGGCTAAGGTTAATTTGCGATCGCTAAATTGAATATAGGACTGATTCGGCTCACCAGGCTGAAAACTAGCATGGGTTGCTAAATGGAGAATTTGAAACGGTTCACTTTGACGCAGAGTATTCAAATTATTAACCGTAAATCCCTGATTGAGAACGGATCGTCCCTCCCACGGCGTATCAAGAATGGTATCAAGTTCAATGGCGACTCCGGGTAAAGCCGGTTGCTCCTCAAATTTTGAGGCTCCCATCGCTAAAACTTTAGCGTTTCGTAATTTTCCTTGATCAATTTCCGATAAATTAAAGCCTGGAATACGGGTCAGACTATATTTTTCAATCAAAAATTGTTTTCCGTCATAGAGGGCTGAAAGGGGTAAAGACCGTAACCCTTCCCCTAAACACAGAATTAAAGTGTCAATCTTATTGACTTGTAACTCGGATTCAATCGGCGCAATCAACCAATCGTACAGTTGTTTACCCAAGATTAAATAGTCCTCTGAAGGTTTGTTTTGGACAATTTCCGACAAAAAGGATTGAATAATCGGAGAGAGCTTAGCTTGATTGACTTCCGGGTTTTCTTGATGAATTAGTGGTTTTCCGGGCGCAATTAAATACAAATTCAGTTTTTCTGAATTGGCTGCTATCCAGAGAACCGCAGGATTTTTTTGGGTTTTCTGTTGTAGGGTTAATAATTCTTGCGCGATCGCGGTTGCCCCTAAGCCTTTATGGGAAAAATCTCCTTGAAAATAGTTATTGTATTGATTCTGCCAGCGACCTTCGAGTTGAATAACGGGATCGGCTTTACCTTCGGGAGAAATCGTTTGAGACAATAGGGAATGATGGATGCCGATAATCATTAAAGCAGTCAACCCTATGGCCAAACAGTATTTTTTTAGTCGATAAAAATTCATATTATTAAGAATTTAAACTTAATTTAAGCTTAATTGAAACTTTAGATTAGTAGAGAGTCATAATTAATCCTAAAACGATGATTGATTTGATCCCCTCTATCTCTCTTCTTAAGGTATCAAGGTCTGGTCTGGCTCATTCTCAGGGGCTAAAAAAGTAAGGCTAACAAAATCATCCGAAAATGAATAATGTCACCTAATTTTTTTATAACTACGCTTACCCTATTTTGTTCCTGTCCCTTGAGATGCTATCTTTAAAGAGTATTTTTTCCCTCTCCATCACTTTACAATTAACAATTAGTCATTAATTTATCTATTTTGCAAACCATCGCCCTCAAGTTTTTCCGAGGTTTAGATTTCCTCTCTATTACAGCAGGGCAGCGATGTCTTGGCCGAAGAGGCTTCAGGCTTTGCCATTTGCTAGAAAGCGGGAAACTGTAGGTGGGGGGATTAATTCAATGCAATATTTTCTATTGAATTTGGTCTTAGAAACATCTCCTGAAATTTGGTCATCCGTTGGGTTAATCGCGCTTTACTTAAGTCTGATTTTGATAGTTGCAGAAGGAATTAACCGTCTTACGGATACCCAGGGAGAAATTACCCGCAAAATTGTTCATATTGGTAGCGGTCATGTCGTGTTGTTTGCCTGGTGGTTACAGATTCCTGAATGGATTGGCATTGCAGCGGCCTTTGTGGCGGGTTTAGTAGCTCTAATTTCCTATTTTTTGCCTATTTTACCGAGCATTAATAGTGTGGGACGGCAGAGTTTAGGCACGTTTTTTTACGCGCTAAGTATTGGCATTGTTATATCCATTTTTTGGCCGTTAAATCACCCTGAATATGCAGCGATCGGTATTCTGGTGATGGCGTGGGGTGATGGCTTAGCGGCTCTGATTGGCCAGAATTTTGGCAACCATCCCTATCAACTGGGAAATATCCAAAAAAGTTGGGAAGGTTCGTTAACGATGACCGTGATTAGTTTCCTGGTTATTTTGATTATCCTCGGCTCAGTTAATGGGCTAAATTGGCAAGTTAGCTTAACGGCTTTTGTCGTTGCCATTGTCGCAACTGCGTTAGAGTCGTTTTCAAAGTTTGGTGTCGATAATTTAACTGTTCCTGTGGGGAGTGCTATGCTGACCTTTATTCTCCATCAATCTCTGCTTTAACCCTATGTACGCGATCGCTTTTAAACAAGAGCAATATTTAACCTACATTCTCACGGATCAAGACAAACTGGCTCGCTTAGAAGTCGTCCCCGAACGCGGCGGCATCGTCACCCGTTGGACAATCCAAGGTCAGGAAATCCTCTACCTAGACCAAGAACGCTTCCAAGACCCCAGCCTCAGTGTCCGAGGCGGCATTCCCATTCTCTTTCCCATTTGCGGTAATTTACCCAATAATCACTACACCCATAACCAGAAAGCCTATAAGCTGCAACAACACGGATTTGCGCGAGAACTGCCTTGGCAAGTAGTTGATCAAAAAACAGAATCAAGTGCCAGTCTAACCCTCCGCCTCACCAGCACAGCCGCCACCAAAGCCTTATACCCCTTCGATTTCCAAGTGGATTTTACCTATCAGCTTCAAGGAAATACCCTAACCATTCACCAGCGTTATACCAACCTCTCTACTGAAAAAATGCCTTTCTCAACAGGGTTACATCCCTATTTTGGGGTCAAAGATAAATCTAAGCTCAGTTTTGAGATTCCCGCGAGTATGTATCAAGATCAAAAAAGTTTAGCCCTACATCCTTTCGAGGAAACTTTTGACTTTGCTCAACCGGAAATTGACGCAGCCTTTAAATCTGTCAAGCACCATACGGCTAGTTTTACTGATTCTAAAAGGAAATTAACCCTAAATCTCCAATATTCCGATGAATACTCTACCGTAGTTTTTTGGACGCTGGCTGACAAAGACTATATCTGTTTGGAACCCTGGACGGCTCCCCGCAATTCCCTCAATACAGGAGAAAAATTGCTGTATCTCAATCCCCAAGAGACTTTGGAAACAACGGTTACGCTTCGGGCTGACTTTTTTTAGAAAATTGATTGCTTTTCCTCGGTGCCTATGATACATTGATAAATCGTGTGAAGGACACAACACGGGTCGCTAGCTCAGCGGTAGAGCACTCGGCTTTTAACCGAATGGTCTTGGGTTCGAATCCCAGGCGACCCATAAAAGATGATATCTGATGCTGATGCTTTATCTCTTAAAGCCCCTGCTAATGCTCGACATATAGAAGAAGCGATCGCGAAATATAAAGCGGGTAAAAAACAAGAACATGATTTAATCAATGCGTAAGTGAACCTGGGCTAGTAAAGCGTTACTATCATTGTCAAGATTAGTAGGATTCGCTGAGTTTGTACGCGCTTGCTTTTTTTAATAGTTTCTTGGTTGTTGAAGCAGTTTTAAGAAAGTGAGATATCCGCAAAATAGCAGATTTGCCAATATAACATGCCTTTAAGACTAGTAAAAATAAATTTAGAACGATTTCGCGTCATTCTTATGAAGAATTGTACACTCTTCTTAACTCTAGAGATTTTTATGTCATGAAACCCTGAATTTAGAATCTTGAGGATATACGTTTTTAGGGCATACTATAGCAATCCTAAATGATTTGTGTTATTGAGAAGCCTGAAACCCTTACCCAGCGTAGATCAATATTTGCAACCTGTTTAGGACTGCTATATAATGATGAAAAACTTCTGGTTCTTCTGGTTTCTGTGTAGAAATAAGGTTTATACAGATGCTTTTTTCCTAGAGTAGTCTTTAAAGCCTTGCCCAATGAGTGTTTCACAGCTAAAAAAAATATCACACACAGTAGTGAAGAGCAAACCTCTTTCAATCATGCTATTTGCAGATAATATAAAGACAAAAATTTCTTAATAAAATTTGTATTTGGAGTGATATATGGGAAATTTTTGTACAATCTAATCTATTGTCTCTAGTCGAGATTGGGCTAGTAAAAACAGTAGGCTTTGCTGATGAGTTTCGAGAAGTTATCTGTGATCGCAAAGATATAATGAACATCAACTGATCAGAATATAACAAAGCATTGGAGCAGACAATATTGACATTTTTCGTTCCGTTAAAAGGAGAACACTTTCTGCTTAATTCAGCCATTAAGGCAGAGATCTTCTTATTTCAAAAGCTTAATACATGTTTAATTTTTATTTTGTAAAACTATGACCTATCAAATCACAGCTAAACTTCTCGAACGTCAAATAAATTCACTAAAATCAGCTCTTCCACAACTTAAAGATAACTTTCCAAAAGCTACTCCAGCTTTAACTGTAGGAGCAGCAGTAGGTGCATTAGTAGGGCACTATGTACAAAAAGCTTTAGAGGATGGCAGCAATATATACAAATACGAGGAAGAATTGTCTTCTTTTATTTTTGATGTTAATCCTCTAGAAATTGTAAATAATAAATTGTCTTGCAGCGAACTCATCAAAATCCGAAAGAATATTTTTATTCAGAGGACTCAAGGCAAAGAGTAGTTATAAAGTATTGGTGCTCGAATATGTTATGGAGTAGCGTCATTTATCACGAGAAATATTTTTATGTTGTTTTTTCTCTGTATTTTATATGGTTTGCCCTAACACTACTAACACAAAGCACAAGTAAAGTTTCTAAATCCATTAAACAATATGACTTTTTTTCATTAATTCCTTCATGGCATTTTTTTGCTCCGAATCCATCTGTTTCAGATTATGACATTTTGTATCGAACAAAGACAAAATTAGGTCAGGAAAGCGATTTTATTGTAGCTTATATTACTCCAATAAAAACGATAAAGAATATTTTAATTAATCCTCAAAAAAGGAAGCAAAAAGTTTTTTTTGATACAACATATATGCTTTTAGAAATTTCATCAAAGAAAGATCATAAACATATTGTGCTTACTATTCCATATCTTTTGAATCTACACTATGTATCTAACATTGTAAAGAATAGCAAAGTTAAAGCTGATGCATCTCAGATTCAATTTGCTATTGCAGAGACGAAAAATAAAGGGCTTTACTTTACGACAAGAATAGTCTTTTTGTCATCATGGCATGAACTTTGAATATTTATGAACAATATTACTACTGTAGAAAATATTATTTTATTTTTTGCTTTGATAGGATTGATTATTGTTGATCTAGAATATCTTTTAACCTCTTCAATATACAGTCAACAAAGTTTGCTGACATGGCAAATACTTAGAATTAGAAGCGAGTATTTAAAATCAAATAAAATCGCTCAATACCTAGATGTATTTTTTGACTATCCAGGCATTATTTTTATATTTGGATGTAGATTGTTTTTTTCGCTATTTTCTTTGCTAATATTAGCACAAAATAGTTCTTATAACTTATTTTTAATTTTTGGAATTTTTATTTTGACCTTGCTTGTTAACTATCGTAATCCATTAGGTCAAGATGGTTCCGATCAAATGCTAAATATAATTATTTGTATTTTATTAATAAATAAACTATTTTCAGGAAATTTTCAAGTTCGTGAAATAGGAATTTTTTTTATCTGCCTTCAATCATGTTCATCTTATACTATTGCAGGTTTAGCAAAATCAATAGGAAATAAATGGTTAGAGGGAAATGCTGTAACTGAAATTTTAAGTACACGCTCTTATGGGAATCTTTATGTTGCTAATTTACTAAATAAAAATCTATGGCTAGGAAAAATATTAACGTGGAGTTCGATCATCATAGAAACTATTTTTCCTTTTGTAATTATTCTTCCTAATCCATACTGGAGCTTTTTTTTAGCATGGGGATTCTTGTTTCATTTATTTAATGCTATTGTGATGGGTCTTAATGTATTCTTCTTAGCATTTATTGCCACTTATCCTGCGATCATATATGTGCATTTGGTAATTGAAAGATTACTAAATAAATGATAATGTGATTGCGACTTTTTAAGGAAGCATGCCTTGATGAGCCGTTTACTACTGTTTTCACCCCAATTCAGTGGCAATTAATATTAACCAAATCGAAAAATGATTTAAAATTCCATCAAAAGGTAAGTGCAATCCGATGGAAGAATGCGTTTTTGGTCAAAAATCGAGGAAATGGATGGAAAATACTTGCGTGTTATCCTGTTGGAAGACGGAGAAACTGTTCATAATGCTTTTTTTGACAGAAGTTTTAAGGAGTTAGCAGAATGAAGATTCAATATTTTGAAGGTACCGATACCCTGTTTATTACTTTTTCTAATAAAATTCCTGTCGAAACTCGTGATTTGGATGAAAATACGCTATTAGATTTAGATGAAGAAGGACAACTTTGCAGCATGACCGTCGAACACGCAAAAGAAAGAGTCGGCATTCCTGAAGTTGAATATGAAACAATTTCGGCTTAATTCAGTTTAATTTATCAATAAATGCAAACAATCAACCTGAATAACGATGGTTCAACAACTTAACCCGACTCAACTTGTCGTCCATACCCTCTCCAATAAATTAGACGACTCAAGCCCCCAAATCCGTGCCAAAGCCGCAGAATCCCTCGGCAAAATCGGCGATCGCATGGCAACTGACACCTTACTTAATCATCTACATGAAGAAACCGACCTAGAAACGCGACGCACCATCATCCAAGCCCTTGGCCAAATTGGTCAAGAATCCGCTATTCCCTACCTTGCCTTATTTCTAGCCGATATTAATCCCAGTATTCGTATTGCTGCCACCGAATCCATCGGAAAAATTGGCACAGAAAAAGCCGTCTCCTATCTCGTTCAATCCCTTACCGATGAAGAACCCCAAGTAAGAGCGATCGCGGCAACTGCATTAGGGGAAATTGGCACAGAAGAAACCCTACCTCCCCTTTCTCATGCCTGTTCTGATGCAGATGACAATGTGCGCCTTAGTGCCGTTGAAGCTCTGGGAAAAATTGGTCATCGCTATGCCATAAATTAATATGTCCCGTTGAATATCACCAATTTCAGCTTAATTCAGTTTAAATTTTATTAAAATATCCAACTATGACTGAGCTACTTGAACAGGCAATTTCACGATTAAAAACCTTACCATCTAGTGAACAGGACGCGATCGCAAGACTGATTTTAGAAGAACTTGAAGATGAGCGTCGTTGGGATGAATCATTTAATCGTTCCCCAGACTTGTTGGCTAAACTTGCAGCCGAAGCGATCGCTGAATACCGTGCAGGTAAAACCCAAGCGTTAGATCCAGAAACATTGTGAAATCCCGTAAAACCACTCAATTCCACGCAGAATACGATTTGCGGCTTGCTCAATTGTAGAGCGATCGTTGATTCTGTAAAAATGTGTTTTTTAAGTCGAGGACAAATTAACAACTAGGATCTTGCTTATAAGGTGGTAATCAACGAATAAACTAAAACAATTAACCAAAATAGCTATGGTTCAACAACTTAACCCGACTCAACTTGTCGTCCATACCCTCTCCAATAAATTAGACGACTCAAACCCCCAAATCCCTGCCAAAGCCGCAGAATCCCTCGGCAAAATCGGCGATAATAATTTATCGAGAAGGTTTTTTGAAAATCGCTGACTTGTCACCTCAAATGCCGTGACTTTTGCCAATAACCCAATGACGACGGAAAAAACGGGCTAAAGACGATTCTTCCAAGGATAAATAAATGGGCCGACCGTGGGGACAGGTTTGGGGGTGGCGGGTGATTTTCCATTGATCGAGTAACGTTTGCATTTCCCTTAGGGTTAAATCTGTCCCATTGCGAATGGCGGTTCGGCAGGCAGTGGCGGCTTGGGCTGCGGCCAAATCTCCTCCCAGACTGAGTTCAATTAACGCTTCCAGACAGTCTTCACGATCAGCCAATCGCTTCGGGGCATTGCGAACGGCCCAGACTTGTTCTCCAAAGGATTCAACCTCTAAACCCAATTCCTGTAATTGCTCCACTTGATGGAGAGTGAGGTGATTCAGAATAATCGGTTTTTCCAAGGAAACCAGTTGCCAATGATCTTGCAATTGTTCGTATAACACCCGCTCATGGGCAATATGCTGCTCTATTAGCCAAATCCCCGCATCATGTTCCGCCACAATATAGGTTTTATTGACCTGGGCAACGGCTTTTAAGGGCATGAGGCTAATTTGACTCAGGGCAGATGGGGTTGGTTGAACTGTCGGGGGATTCACTTGATAGGGACTCGTCGCTTCGGCAGCTTTGAGAATTTGCGTTACCCGTTGATGATGGTGAGTTGAGCTTAAACTGTCGCTATTTAACCGTAACGCTTGTTCGATCGCTTGGGAAATCTGAGCTTGCCAAAAAGGGAGAGAATGGAGATAAATTTCGGTTTTAGCAGGATGGCGGTTCCAGTCAATTTGACTCGGACAGACTTGTAAATGCAGAAAACAAACCGGAAAACGATCGCGGGGAAGGGTACGATGAAAGGCGGCAATGATACTTTGTTCTAACTCCGGCAATTTAACGGGACGTTGATTCACTGCAATTTTGACCCAATCGGGACGACGACGATGGCAGCGATCGGGCAAGCCGATAACTAAATTCAGTTGAGCCGTTGAACCAGGTCGAGATGGGACTTCAAGGTTTAAGCTTAAACACTGTAAATCATTAAATTTAACCGTCTTGAGGATTTGCGGAAAGGTTTGCTGAGGGGTTTGGCTAGGGCTAATACTCAACCAAAGCTGATCAAGATTCCAGACTTGCCAAGTGATTTGAGGACGGCATAGGGCCATGGTTTGAAGATAGGTTTGGATCGCCTTTAATTGCTGTGCTAATGGGGGTAATCCTAAACGGCGTTGCGGTAAATTTTGGAATAATTGATTGACCGTGACAATGGTTCCGGTCGCGATCGCGACATCTATCGGTTCTTGGGGTTGACCATCGTAGCAGTAGCGGACTTTCCAACCCGTACTATCGGGTAATTTCGCGGAACGACTCGCAATTTCTAACTCACTGACTTGACTCAAACTATGGAGAGCTTCCCCCCGAAACCCTAAACTGGTGATTTGCTCTAAATGCTGACGTTGACTAATCTTGCTCGTGGTATGGGGTAAGGCACAGGCTTTTAAATCGTCTAGGGTCATCCCTTGTCCATTATCCGTCACCTGAACCCAGCCCTGCTCAGGATTAAGACGAATGATTAACCGACTCGCGCCCGCATCAATGGCATTTTCGACCAACTCGCGCACCACAGCAACCGGAGAATCAATCACTTCGCCTGCCGCAATTAAGTTAACCAGTTCGGTGGGTAAAGACGCTATCATATTTCCATGATAGGCTGAAAGCTTTTCCTAAAAGCAGTCTCGTAAGTTAATTAAGCGAATGATAGAGTGTATCCCGTTGTTGAAAAGGACGACCTAAAGACTGAATTGCTGTTTGTAATTCTAAAACCGTTAAGCCTGTTCCGCCTTTCGCACCGGCCATGGTGGTAATGTGTTCCTCCATCAAGGTTCCGCCGAGATCATCGCATCCCCAAGTTAATGCCTCCCTTGCTCCCGCTAGTCCTAATTTGACCCAACTGGGTTGATGGTGGGGAATGAGATTTCCTAAATATAATCGCGCTACGGCAGTTAATAACAATGTATCGGCTAAAATGGGCTGATCTCGACCCACTCGATGTTTCATGGCTTTTGGGGCTTCCTCTCCGACAAAAGGTAATAGGATAAACTCCGTGATGTGGGCAGGATACCCCTTTTCTATTGCTGTCTCTTGCAGCGATCGCAGATGGGCGAAGTGTTGAACTTGCTGTTCAGGTGTTTCTATATGACCGCAAAGCATTGTACTGGTTGTCGGTAGTCCCAAACGGTGCGCTAAACCCACAATTTCTAACCAGGTTTGGGTATTAATTTTTTCAGGACAAATGATCTTTCTGACTGAATCTACTAAAACTTCGGCGGCAGTTCCTGGCATCGATCCCACCCCTGCTCCTTGTAAAGCGTAAATCACCGTTTCATAACGTAGATTATCTTTCCTGGCAATAAATTGAATTTCTTGAGGAGAAAACGCATGTAAATGCAAGTCTGGGAAAGCTTGTTTTAATGATTTAACCAATTGCAAATAATAGTTTAAAGAAGACCCTTGCTCTTTTGCCTGGGGATTTAGTCCCCCCTGCATACAGATTTCGGTTGCGCCCTGATTAACGGCCTCTTGAGCTTTTGCTAAAATTTGCTCGATGGTTAACCAAAATGCACCGGATTCTTCGTTATCCCGACGAAAAGCGCAGAAGCTACAATGCTGCTCACAAATATTGGTAAAATTAATATTACGATTAATCACATAAGTAACCGTATTACCGACTTGCTGAGACCGTAATTGATCGGCTGCTAAACGAATGGATTGAATCTTTTCAGGATCAGTTTGTTTGAGTAAAAAAATCGCCTCTTCGTTGCTAATCAGTTCCTGATTTAATGCTTTTGCTAAAATAGAATTTAAAGTCTTTAATATTGGCGTTGTGGTGAAAAACATTGAGTCTTCCTAATAGTTAAATCAAATAAATTAATTAAAAAAATAGTTAAATTTTAAACAATATCCCTTATTGGGGTTGACACTTTCCGGCTCGAATTAAGCCAACACGACGGGCGATCGCGTCTTCATAACTGGTAAATGGCCCCCAGCTTTTTTCTGCTTTTAAGGAAGAATCAGCCGTATTTTCAAAAATTTGACAATAACCTTCAGCCGTTTTTACAATGTACCAAGTTGCCTGATTCTCCATCGTATTTATCTCCCCAGTAAATAGTGGTAAAGTATTCTTTAAATAACCAATTTAATTCTAATAGCTCTCTTGAAATTGAGCAATTTTCACTAGAATTATGACCATTTCGCATTCTGATTTGACGAAACCTGCTCAAAAACTTTTTACTTTACAGCTTTATGGCCGTTGGTTCCTGGTCGCGATCGCCTGGTTAACCCTAGCTCCCCTATCACTTTGGGAATTACGAGAAGATATTAATATCATTCAAGATCATTTTACTTGGGTTGCGGTACGTTATAGTTTGGCGTTTAATATTTTGCCTGCTTATTGTTTATTCTTTTGTGTGGCAATAACGGGATCGGTTTTAGTCTGGCAAAGTATTTATATTTTGAAGGGAATTTCCCCAAGAGAACAATTACGGTTAGAAAATCAAGCTAAAAAAATTCAAGCAGCCGGCCCCAAACATCCCCTTTGGAAATGGATTGTTAAGTAACGATATCAGGGATTTAATTAATTTAAAACCTCAAGCTTCAAGGTTTAAGAATTTAGCAATTATTAAAAATTTGAAAAAGTTAAACTTGGTTCTCTAAGTGAGAAGACAATAATTTTAATTTAACGCCACAGGCCTTACAATATACCGCATCTAGATCGTGATTTGCTAACCCACATTCAACACAAACTTTAGAAGAATTATTGGTTGTTTTTAGTAATTGTTTCACTAAATCCCCAATTTGCCAAGGAATTAAGGTAATACCAGTAATAATCATTAAAACGGTTAATAATCTGCCTGTTTCTGTGAGGGCGGTAATATCCCCAAAGCCTACCGTCGTCATGGTGACAATCGAATAATATAACGCATCAAAAAAGTTTCTAAATAGTTCGGGATTATTGGGGTGTTCAATTTGGTAAATTAATCCAGAATAAATAAAAACAGCCGAAAATAAAACTAAATAAATTCGGATAAAAATAACTTGATCTTTAACCTTGAATTTAAAGGCAAAGAGATCACTACTGGTTAATCGAATTAATTTAAGCAAACGAAACCAACGAAAAATCCTAAAAAATCGGACATCAATTCCTCCTAAAAATAAGGGTAAAATAGAAATTAAATCAATAATGGCAAAGAAATCAAAAAAGAATTTAATCCGCGATCGCGCTGACCAAAACCGCAAACTATACTCAATAGTAAAAAGAATAAGAACGGCAAAATCCAACTCATTCAAAATATTCCGAGCTGAGGGAGAAATGGGGTAGGTTTGAATCACAAAAATTACTAACGACACAATCGTCAAAGCTAAGATTGCAAAATTAATTCCAATCCCAATGGCTGAATTAACATCTTCAAAAGATTCAGCGACTTGTTCTCGTCGTGTTTTTCGGGGTATAGGTTGGGATTCATTCATTATTAATTAATTTAAAATAAATCTTTCATTCCCCGCAATTTACCAAAAACTTTTGCAGGTTCTTCGTATCCCATTGCTTGTTTTAAGGTCGTTGTATCCCATCGTAAAAAAGGATTGGTACGTTTTTCTTCACCGAGTAAAGAAGGAACAGTGGCTTCTTCCCGCGATCGCATTTCTGTTACTTGCTGAAAACGGGCTTGTAGATCCGGGTTGTCGGGTTCAACGGTAATAGCAAACTTTAAATTGCCTAACGTGTACTCATGGGCACACCAAACTCTCGTATTATCCGGTAATTTTCGTAATTTACCAATGGAATCCACCATTTGAGCAGGCGTTCCTTCAAATAGGCGACCACATCCCCCTGCAAAGATGGTATCGCCACAAAACAATTCCCCTGGTTCTTCCGGTAACGAAGGAGCAAAATAGTAGGCAATATGGGCGCGAGTATGGCCAGGAATGAAAAATACCTCTGCTTCTCTGTCGCTAAATTGAACGCGATCGCCTTCTTTTAAATAAACACGTTGACCTGGAATTCGACCCCGATCTGCTTCGCCACCATAGACCGTTAATTGGGGAAACTGAGCCATTAAATCCTTATTTCCTCCCACATGATCGCCATGATGATGGGTATTAAAAATGGCAACTAATTCCGCGCCTAATTCATTTAAACACGCTAAAACGGGGTCTGCTTCAGCCGGATCGACTACAGCCGCGATCGCATGATCCGGATCATAAAGCAGGAAAATGTAATTATCCGAAAGGGCAGGAAGACGCTTGACTTGTAACATAAGATTAGGGTGATATAACGGGACGAATATGCTTTATACTAACTAACCCTTTCCCCCTTTAAAAATAATCATACAACTGGGCGAAAAAGAACCTTGCTGCATTGATAGGTGATCGCTTGAGTCCGATAAAATTAGAGATAATGGGAAATCGATAGAACCGATGGCAACGACAGCAGATGATGTATGGCAACTTTTAGCCGAATTGGTAGCGGCTCAGAAAGAAACGGATCGCCAACTGAAAGAAACGGATCGCCGATTGAAAGAAACGGATCTTCAAATGAAAAAAACTGAGCGTCAAATTCGTGAAGTCAGTAAGCAGATTGGAGATCTGGGCGGAAAATGGGGGCGATTTGTTGAAAATATGGTTGTGCCTGCCTGTGAAACTTTATTTATTTCGCGTGGGATTCCTGTTCATCAAGTCAGTCAACGGGTTAAAAAACGTTTAGCGGGACAAACCTTAGAAATTGATATTTTGGTGACGAATGAAAATCATGTTTTGGTGGTCGAAGTTAAAAGCAGTTTAGGCGTAGATGATATTAAAGATTTAATTGAAGATTTAACGCAATTCCGCCATTTTTTTCCTGAATACACAAACAAGCAGCTTTATGGAGCCGTTGCAGGCATTGAAATCGAAGCAGGAGCCGATAAATACGCTTATCGACAAGGTTTATTTGTTTTAGCGCAAGCCGGCGAAAGTGTGGCTATTTTGAATAATGCTGATTTTCAACCGAAAAGTTGGTAGGTGATGTAACCTTATTTAGTTTTTGACGCTAAAATTTTGGGCTAAATACTTTAAAATTTTCTTATTTCACAGACAACAAAAATGAATTCAGACCGTATTATTGTTCCCCTTGATGTTCCTTCCCTAGAAGACGCGATCGCGCTAGTGGAGCAACTGCCCGATGTGACTTTTTGGAAAGTGGGGTTAGAGCTTTTTGTCAGTACCGGGCCAGAAATTTTAAAAATTCTCAAAGAACGTAATAAACGAATTTTTTTGGATCTCAAATTTCATGATATTCCCAATACGGTGATGGGAGCCTGTCGCTCTGCGAGTCAATACGGTGTCGATCTGTTGACGCTTCATGCCACCGCCGGACGAAGTGCGTTAAAGTTAGCTGCCGATGCCTTGAATCAGTCTGAATCCCCGACTAAACTTTTAGCCATCACCCTGTTAACGAGCCTCATTTCACGGGATTTAGCCTTTGATCTTAAAGTTCCCCTCGAACTCCCTGATTATGTGCTACAAATGTCCCTATTAGCAAAAGAATCGGGTATTCATGGTGCAGTGTGTTCTCCCCAGGAAGTAAGCCAATTACGAGAAGTTTGCGGTTCCAATTACTTATTGGTTTGTCCTGGAGTAAGACCGCTCTGGGCCAACACGGGTGATCAACGTCGTGTCATGACCCCTGCCGAAGCGATCGCCGCCGGAGCCGATTATTTAGTCATTGGTCGCCCCATTACCTCAGCCCCCTCACCGATTGAAGCATGGGAAAAAATCTGTCAAGAAATCGCTTGAGAAAAACCGTGATTGGCTTAAAAAATTTCACGAATCCTTTAGTTATAGGGATAACCAGTTTTTTAACGCTGATCATGGCTGCTAATGTTACCGCCCAAGCCCCTGCACCTGCCGGTACTTGCCCCCAAACCCTAGACGGTTTAGCCCCTAAACTTTTGGCGGACTTACCCAGTTACAGTAATCGGGTCATTCAACGCAGTATTGTAAATTATCAGCAAAATCCTATTTCTCGCAGTTACGTCATTATTGCGAGTCAGCCGGAATTAGACCCCTTACCCTTAAGCCAGCGGCAATATCAACCTGCTTTTCCTGACACGTCCGAGCAGTTATTTTTTACCCTTTTAGAACGGCAATATGCAACAAAAAGAGTTACACAACTGCAAAGTTTTTATTGGGGATTTTTTACCTTAACGGATCAGGGATGGCGATTATTAAGGCTGTTTTCCCAACTCGCTTCTACCCATAAAAACGATCCGCCTTTACCGCCCCAAGAAGTCAGTAACGGTGCGATTGGCCAAGCAATTAATTTATGGTTGAGGGATTGTAATGCAGAGGGAATCCAGTCCTCAATCAGTAATTAACAAAGATTGGGGGTTGCTTAACCAAGATAGGAATAATCCTGGCTATACCATAAATTAAGGTGCCCTTAAGCGCAGAATCTTTCGACCTCATTATTCAAACGCTGGCAAAACGACTATTTACTGAGACTAACCCTCTAATTCGAGTACAAGTAGCCCAATCCTTAGCAAAATTAAACAGCGCAAAAGTTATTCCCCTTCTCTGACAAGCTCTAGAATTAGAAAAGGATACAGATGTCGTTTCGCAAATTAGGATTTATTGGGATGCCTTGGCAACGCAGCGATCGCCGAACTTTTGATCAACTCCGCCCGATCCGTTTTGAAACAGACTTTACCCGTTTTGCTACGAGTTCAGTTTTAACCCATTGTGGTGAAACCAAGGTTTTATGTAATGTGAGTATCCAAAATAGCGTGCCCTCATTTTTGCTCAATACCGGCCAGGGTTGGTTGACGGCAGAATATCGCATGTTACCGGGGGCGACACCAACCCGACAAGGGAGGGAATGGATGAAACTATCGGGACGGACTCAGGAAATTCAACGTCTTATTGGTCGCAGTTTAAGAGCCAGTTTAGATTTAACTGCATTAGGCGAAAGAACCATTACCATTGATGCCGATGTGCTTCAGGCGGATGCAGGAACCCGTACTACGTCGATTACCGGCAGTTATGTTGCCTTGGCCTTAGCTCTAGATAAATTAGTAAAAGCAGGGGAATTAGCACAATCTCCGCTAAAAATGCCTGTTGCAGCCGTATCGGTTGGCTTAATTGAAGGGGAACCGTTTTTGGATTTAAATTATCTTGAAGATGTAGCCGCAGAAATTGATTTTAATGTGGTAATGAATGGAGATTTGCAGTTGATAGAAATGCAGGGAACGGCAGAATCGGGAAGTTTCAGTCGTCACCAATTAAATCAAATTTTAGATTTAGCGGAAAAAGGTATTCAATCCTTATTAGTGGCTCAACAAGCAGCGATTAATGGCAATACATAGTCAGTATTTTATTTGATGTTTTTTAATTTTCTATCAATCAAAATGGGATGTTAATAATTTACTGACTTCTGCGTAATAGCTTTTGGGAGCGCGTTTAATTTGCATGGCCGGAGTATTTAAACTCCATTTTAAGTCATCTAAATTGTAGGCGATCGCGAAACCCAATTCTCGTAATGCGCCGGCTAATTCCATTTGATGATCATCCACATGTTCTGCATATTTAACTTGACGGGGAACAAGAATAAATGGTTTATACAGTTCTGAGAGCATATCAATTGTTCCTTCCCCACAGTGGGCAATAATTAACCGCGATCGCGCTAATAGCCGTTTAAATTCTGCTTCGGGATAAAGGGGTTGGGCATAGGCTCCCATCGGCGAAATTGTACAAGATCCATACTGAACGAAAACGGCTTCTTGACTGAGATCAATCTCTCCCCCTTTAATCAACGCATCAATGTATTCAATTAATCGATTAAATGCAAATTTTTCTGTCCCGACCGTTACTAAAATCATAGCGTTAAACTATTTTAAAGGTATCAAGAAATAGGTTTAGGCGTTGTCAATTTAACGATTTAAAATTTAATTAACCGTATTATTAATTTTACCTAACGATTTTCGTCTTAGGTCATTATTATTAAAATAATTGTTATATCATTGATTTTTAAGTTTCGTTCACCCGTTAACCCATTTCAACCTAACGTCTAATTTTTTTAATCGGTATCCATTCTGTAGCAACCTATGGCAAATCGTTCTCTGAAAGCATCGGTCAGTGGTCAAAGTCTAGCTCGACAAAGCATGCAACGTAAAGGATGGACACAGGATTATCTGGCGGCTCAGGCGGGACTGTCTACCCGCAATTCCGTCTGGAAATTTTTAACGGGTCGGGCGATTGAACGTCATATTTTTTTGGAAATTTGTTTTCAATTGGGCTTGGATTGGGAGGAAATTGTCGATCTGGCAGAGGATTCCGTATCATTCAATGAACCTGAAAGTTTGTCTGAATTGGAGCCTATCACAACAGATGAGTTGGTTAATCTGACGCGATCGCAACTGAAACCTTCGATTGAGTCCCAATGGAGTACGCTGCGGTCTTATTACGACTTGACCCAAAGCTTACGCTTGCAGGATGTTTACACCCCCTTAAATCTGCTAACCCATTTAACCCATCAACAATGGTTAGACGTTTCCGATTTACAAAAAGATGTGAGTGAAACCGAACGCTTCCGTTTACAGAACCTGACTCAAAACACCATTCCCGCCTTAGATGCCATTCAATCCCAGGCAAAATTGGTCATTTTAGGCAAACCTGGCTCTGGAAAAACGACCCTATTGCAATATCTGGCTCTCCAATGCATTGAAGGAACAGTTCTCGGCGATCGCGTTCCGGTATTAATTCCGCTGCGTTCCTATGCGTCCTTTAGTCGAGACCATCAAGATTGGAGTATCTTTAATTACTTACGTTATCTTTGGGAAAATCAAGGGATTTCTCAGAAAACGATTGAAAACTTAATCCAACATGGCAAGGTTTTATTCCTGTTAGATGGGCTAGATGAAATTAATCAAGCGGATAGTGAAAATATCCTGCAACCGATTCAACAGTTTGCTGATACCTATTATCAAAATTATTTCGTTCTTACGTGTCGTATTTCTTCCCAATTTTACTACTTTAATGGATTTACTTATTTAGAAGTTGCCGATTTTGACCAACAACAAATTGAACGCTTTAGCCAACAATGGTTTATGACGGTAGCGCAAGCCTTTAGCCCGAATCAAATCACTTTAGTTAATCGCTTTCTAGAACAAATTAATCGATCAGAGAACCAACCCATTCGAGACTTAGCCAGTACCCCACTGTTGCTAAATTTAGTGTGTTCCGTCTTTCGGGAACGGGGAAATTTTCCAAGTAATCGCGTTAAACTTTATCAAGAAGGATTAGAAATTTTACTCAACCGTTGGGATCAATCGCGGGGAATTAAACGGGATCAAGTTTATCGAAATTTATCCTTAGCAGACAAAATCAAATTACTCAGCACAATTGCGGCTCAAACCTTTGAACAAGGCCAATATTTTTTTGAAAAAACTGATTTACTCCGACAAATTTCAGCCTATCTCACCAGTCTTCCTGATAGCACAACTGATCCTGAATCTTTGTTACTCGATAGCGAAGCCATTCTCAATGCCATTGTTAGTCAACATGGTTTATTAATTGAACGCTCTAAGGGAATTTACTCTTTTTCCCATTTAACTTTTCAAGAATACTTAACGGCAAGAAAAATTGTCAGTAGTCCGACATCAGAAATTTTACAAAAGTCTCTCGATCAGTTAGTCGAAAATAGTTTAAATCCACGTTGGCGAGAAGTGATTTTACTAACCACTAGTATGCTGCCTCAACCCCAATCTTTTTTACAAAAAATCCTTGAAAGAATTAACCGTTTAGCCCAAAATGAGGTGACATTAAAAGATTTCTTTAAGGACTTAACCCAAAAGGTAAACTCCGTTCAGTCGCCCTATTCCATCGCAGCCATTCGAGCCTTTTATTTTAGTCTCGTTTATAATTGGGATTTTAATTTAGGCATTAGCTTAGAACCTAAATTGGCTGGAAAACTAGAAGGAGAATTGGCCATAGATATGGCTTTAATCCGAGCTTTTTCTATCAGTTCTGAACTGGTCAATAACCCTAATATTGTCAAAATCTTTAATCTCTTTTTTGCCTTAGATCTCGATCATCGTTTTCCCATTAAAACTGAAGCCTTATCTGCCTTCCAATCTCTCAAGAAAAAATTACCTAATCCTGAGCAGGGAGAAGAGAATTTATTGAAATGGTGGAAGGAAAATGGAAAACGTTGGCAAGATTCCTTTAGGGAATTTTTGGTAAAATATCGCTGTCTCGGTAAAAACTGGTATTTTAGCCCCCACCAACGCCATCTTTTACAGGAATACTATGGAGCAAATCAGTTTTTTGTGACCTTACTCCACAGCACTTCCCAATTAACTTCTCCCCAACGCAAAGGCATTGAAGTCTTCTTGTTAAACCCCTCTTAAGTTTTTTGCCGCCCTTAGGATGACGCGATCGCGGTGGTTGGTTTCTTCGGTAAAAATTTGAGAATACTTAACGCTAACCTAGAGAGAGTGGGTAACAATTCAGGCTGCAATAATTCAGGGGGAAACTGACTCATGCGATGAGCATTTTGTGATAAACAGGTATTAAAAAATAACTCCGGTGTCAGATCATCCATAAACATCGTCGCACTCGTTGCCGTAAAAGCTTGATCATCCCGTTCTGCCACACCACCAAACACATCAATTAATCCTTTCAGCGCGCGACCGTAATGCCAGCTTGTCCGCAAAGCACGCAAAGGTGCAAAACCTTGACTTCGGTGAATTTGTAAATAAGTAAACCAGTTGACAAAAAAGACAATATGACGAGCTTCTTCATCTAAAATCGGGTCAAAAATCTGAAAGACTTCTTCGGGTAAATATTGAGCTTGATGGGCAATTTCAAACATACCAAAGGCAAAATAGGAATCTAAACATTCTTCAAAGCCAAAATCCGTAAATTCCATTTCAATATTGTCAGAAATTACGGCCGTTTCCGGTTCTTCGATTTCGATCCCGTAATGGTTAATTAAATAGGCAATTAAACGGGCATGGCGGCTTTCTTCTCTCCCCTGAAGCGCGATCGCTTCTCGTAACATCGGATCTTCAACGGTTTCCGCAAAGCGAGTTACCATTACCCCTGCTTTCCGTTCGGTATAAAGGGCCTCTTTCCAAAAGGGAATCCCCCGCATCCGTTCTAAGGCAATCCCTTCTAACTTTGGCCAAGGAAGGGTTTCCGGTTCATATTGAAGATGGGTATCGAGAAAATGTTGACAAAAGCGTTTTTTGTGTTCTTGGCTGCCCAGTTGAATCATAGTCAAAATTTGAGTAAAATTTCGCAACAAAAAATTAAACAGACATTATAGCAATCTTAAATGATTCGTGTTGTTGAGAGGCTCGAAACCCTTGCCCAGAGTGGATCGATATTTACAAATGGTTTAGGACTGCTATATATAATGTCTTTTGTTTTTATCCGGTATAAAAGTATTAGTTTACTGCTTGTTAAAATTCTTCTAATTATACTTTAAAATAATTGCTGGATCAAATTAAGTTGTCTGAAAATGATTTTCAATTTCTTTGAAAAATAGTTGCTAAAGTGCCGACCTTAATAGAATGAAATCCCCCCTATTAGACCTTCAAAACCAAGGACTAATTCTTTGAGATTGACCACGTTTACTTTCCGCAAAGCCAATCAGAACACGACCAAAAAAACGTCTTATACCAAAAAGCTTAATACAAGCTTAAGAAAAAATTATTGACATCATTATTCGATTGAACTAGTGTGGTATTCAGTGAAAGAGTGTATAGCGAATCGGATCTTCAAATCCATTGAAAAACCAGAATGCTTGTTAAATCGACTTTTAAATGAAGGAGAGTTAGTGATTCAATGGGGACGAAAACTTAAAAACAAAGGCAACGCTATAATCTCAGTTTCAATACGCGACGTTTTAGCCGCTAAATTTAACTTTTGCAATAAAAAATCAGAGAAATTGATCATAGAGAACTCGGTTGTTGCTGATGGAGAATAATCGACGTATCCCTACCAAGGAATTTTGTTAAAATGGCTACCGTTTAAAGCCTGATCAGTATAAATTTCAGGAAAAACTTAATACTTTCATTAAGAAGATCGCTTTTTATTAGTTCTCACCGTTACAATTCTAGAGCTAGGGGTTCAACATAAGGAATCGATAGGGATTATGATAATAGACTGACCTTTCTCCTAACCCCTGCTAACGGCGAATCGCCAAAGCCATTGAACGTTCATTTTCCTTTGAAGCTCCATGAATAATCTCGTTAACCCCCAAGCTGTTCCCCCCGTTCAACAAGGACTCTACGACCCGCAGTTCGAGCATGATGCCTGTGGTGTGGGCTTTATTGTTCACATGAAGGGGAAAAAGTCCCATGATATTGTCGAGCAAGCGTTAACCATTTTGCTGAATTTGGATCACCGTGGCGCGTGCGGTTGTGAAGCCAATACGGGGGATGGGGCAGGAATTTTGATGCAGGTTCCCCACAAGTTTTTACAAAAGGTGGCTGCCAATGAAGGGTTTACCCTCCCCGAAGCAGGACAATATGGGGTGGGAAATATTTATGCTTCTCCTGACGCGATCGCGAGAGAAAAAGGACGGCGTATTTTTGAAGGGGTAGTCGCTCAAGAAGGACTGAAAGTATTAGGATGGCGCGATATTCCGACGGATAATAGCTCCTTGGGAGATACGGCTAAAGCCAGTGAACCCTTTATGCAACAGGTGTTTATTGCCCGTAGCCCTGAGTTGGTAGATGATCTCGATTTTGAACGTAAATTATTTGTTATCCGTAAGCTTTCCCATACCGCCATTAGGGCACCCAAAGTGGATACGTTTTGGTATGTGGCGAGTCTGTCGGCCCGTACCTTGGTTTATAAGGGAATGTTGATGCCGGTTCAGGTGGGGGCTTATTACCCTGATTTGCATGATCCCGATATGGATAGTGCCTTGGCTTTGGTGCATTCTCGTTTCAGTACCAATACCTTCCCCAGTTGGGAGCGATCGCACCCCTACCGCTACATTGCCCATAACGGGGAAATCAATACCATGCGGGGCAATATTAACTGGATGCACGCTCGTCAATCCCTGTTTGAGTCGCCTTTGTTTGGCAAAGACATGGAAAAAATCAAGCCTGTTATCAACGTCGAAGGCAGTGACTCCACCATTTTTGATAATGCGCTGGAATTGCTGTATCTGTCAGGGCGATCGCTGCCCCATTCGGTAATGATGATGATTCCTGAACCGTGGACAGCCCATGAGTCCATGAGTGCAGAGAAAAAAGCCTTTTATAAATACCATTCCTGTTTGATGGAACCTTGGGATGGCCCCGCTTCTATTGCCTTTACCGATGGCACGATGATGGGAGCTATCTTAGACCGTAATGGGTTACGCCCTTCTCGTTACTATGTCACCAAAGATGATCTGGTAATCATGGCTTCGGAAGCAGGGGTGTTACCGATTGAACCCGAACGAGTTGCCGCTAAAGGTCGTCTCCAACCAGGGCGGATGTTCTTGGTCAATACCCAGGAAGGTCGCATTATTTCCGATGAAGAAATTAAAGGAAACATCGTCTCGGAGCATCCCTACGAAACATGGTTAGCCGACAATTTAGTCTCCCTAGATCAACTTCCTGCTGATGGGCAGACGCAATCTGCTACCCATACCTTGCCCTTATTGCAACGTCAGATGGCCTTTGGCTATACCTTTGAGGAATTACGGATCCTATTAACCCCAATGGCACGGGATGGGGTGGAAGCCGTTGGTTCAATGGGTGCAGATACGCCCTTAGCGGTTTTATCGGATCGTCCCAAGCTACTTTATAACTACTTCCAGCAACTCTTTGCCCAGGTTACCAATCCCCCCATTGATTCGATTCGGGAAGAAATTATTACCTCGGCAGCAACGACCATCGGTTCGGAAGGGAATTTGTTGAATCCGACCCCCGAAAGCTGTCATTTAATTGAATTAAAAACGCCTATTATTAGCGATGAAGAGTTAGCCAAACTAAAAGCGTTAGATCCGCAATCGACAGGGTTTAAATCTGTTACGATTCCCATTCTCTTTAATCCCCAAGGTGGTAGTCAGGCACTCGAAGCAGCAATGCAGGGGATTTTTGAGCAGGCTAATCAGGCGATCGCCGATGGAGTCAATATTATTATCCTCTCGGATCGGGGTGTTAATGCAGACAATGCGCCCATTCCTGCTTTACTAGCCGTTTCAGGCCTGCACCACCATTTAATCCGTGAAGGTTCCCGTACCCGTGTTGGTTTGGTTTTAGAATCTGGGGAACCCCGTGAAGTCCACCACTTTGCGACGCTCATTGGCTATGGTTGCGGCGCGATCAATCCCTACCTAGCCTTTGAAACCTTGGACGGCATGATCGCGGAAGGCTTACTAGTTGGCGTTGATCATAAAACAGCTTGCAAGAATTTTATTAAAGCCGCTACCAAAGGAGTGATTAAAGTTGCCTCAAAGATTGGTATTTCCACCATTCAAAGTTATCGGGGAGCGCAAATTTTTGAAGCGATCGGTTTAGATGCGTCGGTAATCGATAAATACTTTACCTGGACTGCCTCTCGCATTGCGGGTTCCGATCTAGACATTCTCACCAAGGAAGTGCTGCTGCGTCATCAACACGCCTTTACGGATCGCCCCGCCGATACCCATACCCTTGATGTCGGTGGAGAATACCAGTGGCGCAAGGATGGAGAGGAACATTTATTCAATCCCTTTACCATTCATACCCTGCAACAGGCGGTACGGGAGGGGAATTACGAACTTTATAAGCAATACGCCAAGCTTGTTAACGAACAAAACGAGAAGTTCTTTACCCTGCGCGGCTTGTTGGAATTTAAAGACCGTGAACCCGTTCCCCTTGAAGAAGTAGAACCCATTGAAGCGATCATGAAACGCTTTAAGACGGGCGCAATGAGCTATGGATCAATCTCCAAAGAAGCCCATGAATCCCTCGCGATCGCGATGAACCGGATCGGCGGCAAATCCAACACCGGAGAAGGCGGCGAAGATCCCGAACGCTATACCTGGACGAATGAACAGGGCGATTCCAAAAATAGTGCCATTAAACAAGTGGCATCAGGTCGCTTTGGGGTAACGAGTTTGTACCTGTCCCAAGCCAAAGAAATTCAAATCAAAATGGCCCAAGGCGCGAAACCAGGGGAAGGTGGGCAATTACCCGGTAAAAAAGTCTATCCCTGGATTGCCAAAGTCCGTCACTCGACCCCTGGTGTGGGTTTAATTTCTCCCCCGCCTCACCACGATATTTACTCCATTGAAGACTTAGCCGAGTTAATTCACGACCTCAAAAATGCCAATCGGGATGCCCGCATTAACGTCAAGCTAGTGTCTGAAGTCGGTGTGGGAACGATCGCGACAGGTGTGGCCAAAGCCCATGCTGATGTAGTTTTAATCTCAGGTTACGACGGTGGAACGGGTGCATCTCCCCAAACCTCGATTAAACATGCAGGTCTTCCTTGGGAATTGGGTCTAGCTGAAACTCATCAAACCCTGGTTTTAAATAATCTGCGATCGCGGATTGTGGTCGAAACCGATGGCCAAATGAAAACAGGTCGGGATGTGGTGATCGGGGCCTTACTGGGCGCAGAAGAATTTGGTTTCTCAACGGCTCCGTTGGTAACCTTGGGCTGTATCATGATGCGGGTTTGTCACCTCAACACCTGCCCTGTGGGGATTGCAACCCAAAACCCAGACCTACGGGCTAAATTCACGGGTGATCCCACCTACACCGAAAACTTCATGAAGTTCATTGCAATGGATATTCGAGAAATCATGGCCCAGCTAGGTTTCCGCACCCTGGATGAAATGGTGGGACGTACCGATATTCTCGAACCGAAAAAAGCGGTAGATCACTGGAAAGCCAAAGGAATTGATCTCTCTGCTATTCTCTATCAACCCGAAGTTGGCCCAGAAGTGGGGCGTTATTGCCAAATGCCCCAGGATCACGGCTTAGACAAATCCTTGGATATCACGACCTTACTGGATATTTGCGAACCTGCTATTGAAAACGGTGAAAAGGTCAAAGCAACCCTACCCATCCAAAATATCAATCGGGTGGTGGGAACCATTGTAGGCAACGAAATCACCAAACGTAATTGGGACGGTTTACCCGAAGATACCGTTCATCTCCATTTCCAAGGTAGTGCAGGGCAAAGCTTTGGAGCCTTTGTTCCCAAGGGAATGACCCTCGAACTCGAAGGAGATGCCAATGACTATCTCGGTAAGGGCTTAAGCGGTGGCAAGATCATCGTTTATCCGCCCAAAGTTTCAACCTTTGCCGCTTCGGAGAATATCATTGCGGGTAATGTGGCTCTCTACGGGGCAACCAGTGGCGAGGCGTATATTGCAGGCATGGTCGGTGAGCGTTTCTGTGTGCGGAACTCTGGGGTCAATACGGTTGTAGAAGCCGTCGGTGATCACGGTTGCGAATACATGACAGGCGGTAAGGTTGTGATTCTCGGTCTGACGGGACGCAACTTTGCGGCGGGGATGAGTGGCGGTGTGGCCTACATCCTTGATGAAACGGGCGATTTTGCAACCCGTTGTAATCAGTCGATGGTCGGTCTGGAATCGTTGGAAGATCCTGAAGAAATCCAAGATCTCTACAACCTTATCCAAAATCACGTTACCTATACCAATAGCGAAAAGGGTAAAGGGGTCTTAGCGGATTGGGAAGCAAATATTCCAAAATTTGTGAAGGTAATGCCGAAGGATTATAAACGTGTTCTCCAAGCGATTAAGAATGCGTTAGAGGCTGGTTTGAGTGGGGATGATGCGCTCAATGCTGCTTTTGAAGAAAATGCTCGTGATGTCGCGAGAATTGGGGGGAGTTAATTCAATCTAGACAAACAAAATAAAGCGATGTACTTAAGAAATTAAAGTTGCATTACATTTGAGTTACACGCTTTACAAACAAGGTAATTGCTAAAGTAAAGGTCTAAAGTCTTTTTGGGGGAGCTAATCCAGTTCCCTCTTATTGACTGCTTTAAGATTGATTGAATTTGGTATGATGAGGAAGTAACGGGCTAATTTATGTCACCTTAAGAGAATCATTATGGTTAATGTTGCCACTAAGCCCCATGTTCAAATTACTCAAGACAAAATTAACCGAGTTGAAGAACAAATTCGTCAGCAACGCAGACCTGTTGACTATAAAACTTTAGAATATCCCATCGAAATTATTGTTCAAAAATATTCTCAGGAGGAGGAAGAAGATAAGAATGAAATTTTTGTGCCTGATTATCAAAGAGAACTAGTTTGGACTGATGAGCATCAATCTAAATTTATAGAGTCGGTTTTTCTGGGACTTCCGATTCCCTATATTTTTGTTGCTGATGTTACAGATGAAATTGAATCAGAGAGTTTCAGCCGATTAGAAATTATTGATGGAACTCAGCGTATTAGAACATTAGAAAGATTTTTACATAATAAACTAACCCTAAGCAATCTAAAAAAATTAAATGAGTTAAATGGTTTATCTTTTGGGGATCTTCCTCCGTCTCGTCAACAACGCTTCAAAAGAACAACTCTAAGAATGATACTCTTGACTGAAGCAACGGACGAAGAAGTCCGTAGAGATTTATTTGAGCGGATTAATTCAGGCAGTATTGAATTGAATGAAATGGAAAAAAGAATTGGAGGCAAACCAGGCCCATTTCTTGATTTCATTCAAACACTGTCTCGAAATGAGCAATTTCAGTCTTTATGTCATTTTTCACAACCACAAAAAGACCGAAGAGATCCGCAAGAGTACATACTACGATTTTTTGCTTTTCTCCATAATTATCAAAATTATTCTGGTAAAGTTCATATTTTTTTGGACGAATTTTTAACAACGAAAAATGAAGAATGGGAAAAACTCAAGATTAATAATTTAGAAAGTTTTACAAGTCAGTGTAATCAATTCAATCAAGAATTTTTATCTATGCTTGAATTTATTGCTAAGTACTATCCTGATATTTTTTCAGTAGGGATCTCGAAAAAAAGACCAACGACTAGAAGCAAATTTGAAGCAATTTCCGTTGGTGTTGCGTTAGCATTACGAGAAACTAAAAATATCCAATGCCCTGATTTTAGCTTTTTAAAAAGTAAGAAATTCGACTATTTAACTGATAAAAACTCCAGTAGTACAAGACAAAAAGTTGAAAAACGAATTGAGTATGTTAAAAACCATCTTCTGCAACGATGAGTCAATCACGACTAGTTCAAGAGCTTCAAGAAAAATCGAAAGAAGTAAAAAAATACTGTCTTTTCCTGAAGGCTATTGAAACTAAAGCTATTAAGTTAAGTATGGGAAATCATCTTACTGATAAAAACAAAATTAAAGATTTCAATCCAGAATTAGAAAAAACGCTAAAAGCAACTGTTTTTTTGTTACTATATAATTTAATTGAATCCACGATCAGAAGTGTCATTGAATATATTTATGATGATTTAGAAAAAAATCATGTTTCTTTTGATAATTTAAATCAAACTTTTCAGAATCACATCATTAAAGTATTGCGAGACTTCTCTCTCAAAGATAAAGACTGGCAACCTGGAATTGCTACAAATATTATTATTTTTGCGGCTGAAAAAGAGGGATCTTTTGCTGGCAATTTAGACGCTAAAAAAATCAGAGAGATTTTAGGATTTTATGGGATTCAAGTTACTTCTCAGGGCCGTACAACAAGAAATGGTAACGATTTAGAAATTGTCAAAGAAGCAAGAAAGGATTTAGCTCATGGTCATAGTTCATTCTCAGAAAAAAGCCGTAATTATACTTCTGATGACTTGTTTGCAATACAAAAACGAGTTGTCCTCTATTTAAGAGGAATTGTACAAGATGTTGAAAATTATGTAAATGAACAAGAATACTTAAGTTTGCCTAGTGATAATTCCTCTTAATGCAGTTATAAGGTATAAAAATATTATTTTCAATTTAAATTTTTCTTTAATAAAGCTGTATAGTCCCTAATTCATTGATTTTGAAGAGTAAGTCCATCTAAATTAATAATTTACGTTATACAACTCACATTCCGCTGTTTTGAACCGCCCAAAATAATTAAAATTAAAACCCTTTTTTAGCAAGCTTTTTAGCGATCTGACTTTTTTCCATATCATTCTTCTTTTCTCAAGAGAAGTCCTCTATTGACAATACAGGAAGATACAGATGCTACGATCCCTATTGCTACGTTCTAATTATTTTTTCAGCCTCGTAATCAGCGAAATGTGGGGATTTAGAGGCAGATGGTGTGGAGATTAGTCCTAATATTACGGCGGAGTTGAATAGTGAAGGAGAATTGATAGGGATAGAGATTATTAATGCAAGTGCTTTTCTGCGGGATTCGATTTTAGAGTCGGTACAGGGAAAATTGTTAAACCTGACGAGAGCTTGATTGAGTCTAGTAAACATTAGTCTGCTAAGTTCTGTGTTTGAAAAAAATTAAGTGTAGCGAAAATTAGAGTTAATTAGCATAAACTAAAAATAGAATCGGTTAATCTATACGAATAATCTGTCAGTCCTTTCTCCCCAAGCATGGCATCTTGCGATCGCTGGAATATGGGCGACAAAGGTTCCATTGTCATCAGGACGCAGAATAATTTTGCTGGAGTTAATGAAGGGATCGAAGTTATAATTTTTGAAAATGGCAATTGGGAGTTTCACGAAAATGAGTAAACCTAATTTTTCGCAGTTAACTCGTCAAGAATTGAAAAGTTATATTCGTCAGCATCCCACTGATGATGAAGCGATTCGAGAGTTATTTGTTAATCGTCGTTCACCTGATGCGAAAGTTTTCCCACCGCCTTCTGAGATGACAAAGGAAGAGTTGGACAATGTTTTTAAGCAAAAGATGTCTAGTTAACGGCTGAGAAGGAGGCATTCTATTTTTTAAAAGGGATGTTACATCTCATTAAGGCATCCTATCTATATCTAAGTTTGATGCGATCGCTTGTCAGTAACGAAACCGATAAAAGCTGCGATCATACTGATTATTTAGCTGATGAGGTAAACAAATGTTAGATTTTCACCTATCTGTTCAACCTAAAACTGAACAAAAGTTAAAAATTATTTTAGATTCTATAGAAGATGAAGAAAATTTTGCCCAGAGTATT
>JAYKGY010000063.1:0-49862 GCA_035285545.1 Snowella sp.
CCGCTATTGTGTGTGATAACCCACGCTTATGGATTCATGGAATCCTTTCATAGCGAGCCTTTCACGGTTATCTTTTCTAGATTAGTGATTAGTATGAACCATTTTCCACACAGTTAAGGGGAGAGCCGATAAATTTTCTGCGGTGCCTCGTCAGGTAAGCATTTCCCAAAAAGCACGAGGGAAATTGACTATCGAATGTGATGAACTTTGGTCATTTGTTTTCTCGAAAGAAAATAAGTTTTATGCCTGGCTAGCCATAGATAGAAAAACCAGAGAAATTGTAGGCTGTTACATTGGAGACAGAAGCCGTGCATCAGCCAAGAAACTATGGGCAAGTCTGCCTGCTGTTTACCGACAATGTGCCGTTGCTTATACAGATTTTTGGGTATCCTATGAGAAGGTTATTCCGAGTAAACGTCATCGGGCAGTCGGGAAAGAGACAGATCAAACTAATCATGTTGAAAGATTAAATAATACCTTGCGACAACGCATTTCTCGACTGGTGCAAAAAAGTCTCTCTTTTTCTAAAAATTTCAAAAATCATATCGGGGCAATTTGGTACTTTATACACGACTACAATGCCCGATTAGCAAAGGCTTAAGCCTCCACCACTACTATCGAATCACTACCCAATCTTTAACGATGTATTCCTGATCGTGGATTGTAATCGTCGCTCCTGATTCAATGCGAGTCCATTTTCTCTGGCAGTCAGTCAAGGGTTCCATGCTGTGTAACGTGATAACAAAAAGATATAGAGAGGAGCTTACAAGAAAATACTTGTTTTTTTATACTTAGGTGCTTTTCTTTACGGCAACAATTATTGTATTGTACCAAAACAATTTACAGATCGGGTTAAACACAGAGGATATTTGATAAAGCGTTTTTTATAACGAAACAATAAGGGTTTCAGACACTTTTTCAATGAAAAAATAGGGGGGTCAGAGATCGAGAAAGACTTTTCAAATGCCCTCTTATTGTCAGCGAAAAAAATGGCTATGAAGCAAAACTCTTCGGTTTTCGACGAGATGTATGGGACAGCTTTCTCGGCGATCGCCTAGAAAATTTCAGAGCAAAGCTAGCTTAAGAATGTATTCAAAAAAGAGATTAACTAGCCAAGCCAAGACAACCGAGATCGCCATGTATACATAAATATTTTGATCAGCATAAAGAATACTGTCATTCACATAAGACATTAGGGCTAAAATAATCAATAGACTACTACCCAGAAAGGGTAAAATGCTGGAATCCAAGGCAATAAATAAGAGGTCTATTCCCCAAACATATATTGTGCTTAAGCAAAGGGTTAAAGCATAGCGGTCTAGACCAATAATAAAACTCCAACGACAAATCCATTGGGTTAGCCAACGAATGAGAATAAATCCCAGAAAAAAGAGGTAACAGCCGACAGGAGAAACCAGTAAAGCGACAATGAAGGGAGCAATCAGATAACCGCCAGAGCGAATTTTTTTAAAATAATAAATCAAGTAACTGGTCACTAATGTAATCGTTAAAGACAAGGGAGAATAAGCAATATCAATATGTTCTTTGCCCCTGGTGATAGGATAAATGCTATTCATTTCTACTTGAAAAAGAGAGCCAAAAACAAAGTAAATTAATACAACAACGGCTAGGGTTAATCCACTACAAATGGCAATACCTCGAAGGACAAGGGGTTTCTTTTGGCGAATCATCACATTGCAAACGACTGCCGGGCCAAAGGAGCCAATCAAATTATCCAGTTCGGGATTTATGATACCCAAGTCCATATAAATTAATCCGATGCTTCCGCCTAAAATTAATGACATTATTCCCAAAATATAAAGGGGAGTCCGACGCAGGGCGTAGGTTTTCATAAAAAATTGACGATAAATAGCATCAATAATAATGGTTATGACGATTAACGTTAATAACCAGAGAGGGGACATCAACCCAGAGATAATGATTAACCCAGGAATAATTACCCCACCGGGTAAAATATTATAGATATTTTTATAAACAATGGAAATAATTGCCCCGACCATTAACGTTAGGCGATAAATTTCTGGGGTATTAAAATTTTCGATGAGCATATCCAATCAGTTTTTAGATAACTAATAGCTTGAAAAGGTAAGATTTTTTCAAAATTAATATAATTCGGTACTTGATCATCTTCAGGATTCATCGGATTCTTCCTGAATATTACTGAGATTGGTCTGGGAGGCAAAAAATTCCAGGAGGGTTTCTGCTTGATGAGTATGGATGTTGACGGCTCCGACTAGCAAAATATTAGGATTATCTAAGGTTTCGACCATTTTTCCTAATAGTGCTTTTCCTTCAAGATCTTTAAAGGGGCTTGAATTGCCTAAGAAAATTAATTTTTCTACAGAAATTGCAGTTGCACAGATTTGCTTGACTTCGGATTCATAATCCCCAAAGGTAACAATGCGATCAAAATTTAAAGCGATCGCCAATTCAGCAAAAAAAACGACACGGGTTGGACGGTCTAAACGATTATTCAGAATAACAATGGTGGCATAGCCGGGTAGTTTTTCAAATAATTTTTCGCAAACATCCACAAAACTTTCGCGGTCATTAATGGCAAATAGATTCGCCCAGGCAATATTTTTCTGATATAAGGAGATGTATTGAATTTGAAATGCACCGGGATCACTGACACAGGCTTGCATCGCTTTTAAGGCTCTATTTAGGGGAAGATTGATTAACTTGGCAATTTCATAACCGATCGCCACATTTTCCTTATGGGCAAAGTGGGTAAATCCTTGTAAATCCTCATCGGCTACTTGACTGACATCAGCAAGGATAAATTTGCTATTTTTTTGCTGGGCTTTTTCCCAAAGAATTTTTAACAATTGGGGGTCACTTTCGACAGTTAAGACAATGCCATTATGGGGAATTGTGACGGATAGCGAACGAGCAATTTCCGGTAAAGTTTCTCCTAAATATTCAGGGTGATCATAACGAATATTTGTAATAATATTAATATGAGAATCCATCACTTTTTCTTCTAGCCATTGGGCATAGGTCGGATTGACAGCCATGCATTCCATGACGATCACTTCTGCTTTTTGGCGAAAAAACTGATTGAGAATTTGAATTTGTTCATTAACATTGGGATACCCTTTGCGTTTAAAATCTAAGTCCGATCCATCGGGTCGAAGAATTCGGGCAGCGGTGCCGGTAGTTTTGCCAAAGGTATGATAGCCGGCTTCCCGAAAGACAGCACTTACGTAACGAGTAACGGTGGATTTTCCCCGGATACCATTCACATGAACGCGACAATCAATTTGGGAACGTTGGGATGTAAACTGCTGATAGAAAATTAATTTCCAAACGATGTATCCATAAAGACCTGTTAAAGCGACTAAAAAAATGCCCATAGAGTGGTTGTGTCTTTGCTGATTGTTCAGACAGGCTAGAGGTTTATCCCCTGCGGAGTCTGCGAGTAAGTCCTGACAGAGCCAAGATTTGGGGATAATGAGTCCCTTGATCTCCGATAAGTTATAGGGTTGTAATATTTTCCTCTAGTTTGAGTTGCTATGGTCAATCTTACCCCCAACCCCAGTTATCCCGTTGTAATTGTGATTGAGATCACGATCGCCGATCTTGTAGGATATGTCCCACACACCTTTTACTAACGCCATTGCGAGGTGAAGAAGGGGTCACGAAAATCGAATTACTACCCAAATTTGCTTGGATAGGTTCTTTTTAAGCGCAATTCACCTTATTCCCACTCCTCCAAATCCCTTAACCAGTTGCGGATCAAATAGCTCAATTGTTCTCGACGGGTTTCAAAGGTGGCAGCAATCCAGATAAATCCTAACCCCATTAATAACCCAATAATCCACTTCAGTAATGAATATTCCAACACTAGAATAATCAGTTGGTAAAAGACGATTGCGATAAAGATCACCGTCCCACCAAACAAAAAAGCCCGTATTCGCAGCCCTAAACCCGCAAAAATCAGTATTAAACCGCTTACACTAGGGTAAATTCCTGGTTGAAAGTGAAATACCAACGCGGTTAATCCGATCGCGCCTGTCCCCATTAAACGGATCAGATGACGGACTTCAAAACCAGAGTCTGTTTTACAAAAGGGATCACACCAGGCAATATAAAACAACGAAAGACCGATTATTAGTCCGTATAAGAAAGGGATTTGAATTTTAAAATTTTCTAAAGCATGAAGAACTGCGATATCTACTAATAAGAGGCTGAAATAACTTAATCTCGGTTGCTGACGAATGAAAGCTAACCCCCCATAAAAGCCCGCGATCGCCAAATAATTGAACGGATAAAACCCCTGCAAATTGGGAAGTAACCCCCCTAACGGTAATGCGATCGCCAACTGTCGCCAGGGCCGTACAGACCACTGCCAAGTCGCCCAGGGTAACCCATAGATCACCATGCCAGCGATAGACGTGATAAAACCCCAATAGGGAAATAGCAGAACCCCTAAATCCCTCACAAAAGGAATCAGATAACTGCCATAAACCAAGAGCGCGATCGCCTGTCCAATCCCCCAATATGTCCAGTTTTCTAAAAATTCAGGGGCATCAGGATCACGACCTTGCCACAGGGCATAACGGGTTAAAAACAAGCCCGCACCGATCCCGATCCACGCATTGATTTGAACGGTTAAGACAGAAGCCATCAGCACAAAAACACTACCGATAAACCAATGAATATGGGCAAATCCGTTTAATTCATCGTCAGTAAAATTTAAATAATCCTTGAGCCAAGGAGCTAGCAGACGGTAGGCATACAGGATTCCCGTTGTCAGAGCGGCTAAGGCTAAGAGTTGATCTCCCATTGCCAATCCTGCCACTTGATAGAGCAAGAGTTCATAGGCCGAGACAGAAACGCCGATTAAGGCCAAATAGAGCAAGGGTTTCAACCCAGGGCGACGACGACCCACCCCCAGGGCAATCAGCACTAAACCCAAGGTGGTTAGACCTGTCCAACGGGTAAACAATCCCCACCGCAGACTCGCCCCCAAGGCCCCATAGAGTAAGGGCAAAATATGAAAACTACTGAGATACAACCTATCTTCAGACCGTCGTTGCCACCAATCGCCTAACCATTGCGTCACCAAACCCAACACAATATTGGCGATCGCGAGGGCGACCAAAGACCGTCCTGCCCAACCTAAAATTTCCAAGGTTAATAACTCTACGGCCCAAGCCAAGGCATACACCACCTCATTGCGGGGTTGCAATGCTGTACGATAGGCCAACGCCAACAGGGTTAGAACGGCGGCACTGATGGCAATAACTGAAGCAGGAATCAGGGATTGATATAAGAACAAAGAATGCAGGGTTAAACCCCCTAAGGCCAAACCACAACAGCCAACCCCCCAAATATCCAAGGCTTTAACGTAGGGGTCACCTATTAGTCGGGCCTGTCGGCGCAAGAGATCTCGTAATCCCCAAAGCGCGATCGCGGTCATAGCACTGATTAACAAACCCTCAGCAGAAAACCATCTTGGTGTAAACCCTTGTAGGATTTTGATTTCTAAAGCCAGCCCGATTCCAACGGTTATGAAAGCTGCAATCTCAGAAGCCAATCGGTATGTCTGTCCGACCATTACCCCCAACGCGATCACCAAGCCCACGACATTCCAAACCGGCACAGACCACAGGAAAATCTGAGTGATAATTACCATCCCGATATTGAACCAATTGATTGTAGGTGACAGGGGAGCTTGCAGACTCCGATAGGCCGTTAACCCCATTAGCCCTAACCCCGTAAATCCAATCCAATTCGGCACTAAAACGGGATACAGAAACGGTAATAATCCCACTGTTAACCCCGTCAAACTATAGGCCCAAACATCAGCCGCGTTCTGATACAATCCCGCTAAAATGGTACTTCGATAGGTCAGCCAGTGACGCAATCCCCACAGCAACCCCATTAAGGCGATCGCTAACATTAGGACATGATCTAATCGCTGAATCGAAATCAGTTGAGCCACTTCCAAACCACTGACACAAAAGCCGATAACGCCACCAAGGCTAATAATCGCCCTGAACTGAGTGGGATAGATGGCAGTATTCACTAAGAGAAATAAGGCCGCACTCCCCAACCCTAACCAACGAGAAACGGGGTAAAAGAGCGTTAAACCCTGCCAAATGACGGATGCCCAAATCCCTACACGGCTGGCCCAGGGGCGTTGAGTCGGAATCCAGACCGCGATCGCTGTCCAACTCAGGGGAATCAATCCCCACAGTAACCCCCAAATAGTCGGAACAATCGGAGCTTGACCTAAAAGGGTAAATCCTAACCCAGCGGCCATTTGATGTATGCCGAATAACCCATAGGCGATCGCTGCCAAGCCCAAACTGAAAGACTGAGCGGTTTCTGTCATCAATCCCAACCAACGGGGACGAATCAGCGGTTGAATACTCCACAGCATTTCCAATACGGCCAATTCCAACGACAGGATAGCCCAATGGCCAATCGTCATCTGAGGAAATAACCAATTAATCAAACATCCTAAGCTGAGTAAAACTCCACAATGACTATAAAACGCTAATGATTGGGCAGATTGGTTTGTTTCTGACGGATTTTCAGCTTGAGTAAGGGCTGCATTCTGGGTTCTATGAATTAACAGCAGGGTAGAGCCAGCAACATTAATTGTGCGTAAACTCGCATTTGTTAAACTCATTAAGGCCAAAAATATTCCGAATATCAGCGCAACCTGACGGGTTGTTTTAGCCAATGCAGATTGATGCTGTTGCTCGAAAACGTTAATGAACGTGACGGTCAGGGCCAAATAGGGCAAGAGAACAACACTGAGAAGGCGAAAGGTTTGATCGTCTAAGCCGGTTAATTGTTGCCCAAGGGCGATCGCGGCTGTTTGTAAACTCTCAGGCAGTAAACGCCACCCCACCCAAAACAGTTGCAATCCGATTAACCAAAGCGCGACCAAATCAATACTTTTTTGATAACGATAAAGCCGTCGAGTTAAAAATCCCGCTCCCAGCAAACTGCTCATCAATCCCTGCCAGGGAACCCCCCAAACGGAAACCAACCAACCCAGAGCAATTAATCCTCCCCCCAGCCAGTCCGAGAGGGATGATAAACGGTGGCGAAAAAGCTCAGTAGAACGCGGATCTCCGGTAGAATCAACCTGCCAAGCGATGAAGGTGCCAGCCAAGGCGATCGCGAGTCCTAACTGGGGTAGGGGAAGTTGGACAAAGAAAATGGCTCTGATGAATAAAATGCACAAGCCATAGACAATTAACGCGCCATTGAAACTAAAGGGCAAATTTCCCGTTAATAACCTTGATTCCGTTCTTTCAGTGTGTTTCCCCCAACGATATAAGGCCATTCCACTGCTTCCGACAATTCCCAAATAGCTGGCAACCCAAGGAATCCCCGCCATTGCCCAGCCCCACTGTAAATAACTCAGTCCTAAAAAATTCAACAATAACCAACGCTGTTGGTGTCCACTATTCAACAGTAATTGGGCAAGAAAGGTTAACGATCCGGCCGCGATCGCCATCAAAAAGCAACCCAGCCAACTATTCCACAATTGAAAACTATCCATCGCCACAAAATTGACGGGAATTAAGAGTAAGGTGATAATCCGCAATGCCTGGGAAGTCAGCCGTAAATGACTTTGACGAGTCGCCCAAACACTCGCCCCACAAAATCCCAAGGTATAAAACCATAAAATCCCGTACTGTCCCGTTGCCGGAAAGCGTTGCCACTGGCTCGCCGCCAAAACCCCAGAGGAGATTACCACCATAAAAACCCCCAAAAGCAGCAACCAAAAGACGCTTAATTCTGCTAGCAAAGATTGCGTAATTTGGCTGAATTTGCTGGGAGGACGAGGATTGGGGGCAACGGGAACAATGGAAGGCTCAGGAAGAAGGGGGGACAAGGCTTCTTCCTCTTCTTGAAATTGGAAAGGGGAAGAGGGCGTTGCCAGAATGCGTGGGGGCTGACGAACAGGCTCAGGTAGGGGACTATTTAACACTGCGGCAACCTGTTTTTTAATATCGGCTTCCGTGATTAACCCTAAATTGAGCCAGTGATCAATCCCGGTGAGTAATTGAGGATGATCTGCATTGACGGTAACTTCACAGATAATTTGGGCATTTTGCAGTAACCCAACGGTTGACCAGGCTTGCAATCCTTCTAAAATTTGAGCGTGATGAGTTTCGGTCTGGAGAGTTAACTGAAGGTCGGGTTCTCCCGCTTGGGTCACAACAATTTGCAGACGGCTTTCACTGGCTTTTAGCAGTTCCATTGATTGCCAAATGGTTAATCCTTTGATGAATTCTAGGGAAAGATTTGTTATCCGAATTTGTAAGAAAAAAGGATGTTTGGAGAAAACCATAATTTAGCCTAGATTAAACCCTGTGACCTTTCTTTAGAATACTCAATGGGACAAAAGAGCGAACAAATTAAATTCAACTACTTCCAAATCAACATCTATTTTTATTTAAGAAATACTTTTTAAAAATAACAAAAATTTGTTTAAATTAGAGTTTAATCTCAATAAAAATTCATGTATTCTCTTGTCAATCTTCAATATTTAGCTAGTCTAACGATCTTGATTTCTTGATTTTTGAATTTCTTGGCTGCTTAATTTCAATTTTCTGATAGCATAGGTTTTAACTAGCTTTAAAAAGCGGCTCTTTCTCCGTAAAATAGCCCGATCAATTTGGTAGCAAAAGATCTAAGCAATTTTTAAACGAACAGCCAATGGTTGACTACACTCCCTATACTATTTTGCTGGTGGATGATTCGCCGAGCGATCGCGGTATCTATCGACGTTGGTTAACGAATAGCGCGACAGAACATGCTGCCTATCACATTATCGAAGCGGAAAACGGAGAACAAGCAGTTAACTACTGCCAAAACCAATTGCCCGATCTGTTGTTAATTGACTATTATTTACCCGATATGACGGGTTTAGCGTTTTTGAAGCAATTTAGATCTCAATTCCGACAGCCAAGAATTCCTGTGATTGTCTTGACCGGGCAAGGAAGCACTCCCATCGCCGTTGAATTACTCAAACATTGGGTAGAGGATTATTTAGAGAAAGACAACCTGACCCCAGATCATTTACAGCGATCGATCGCCGCAGTCTTAAAGCAATTTCAACTCCAAAGGCAACTGGAACAAGCGGAAAGGAAAAATGCGGAAGGGAAATTTTGGCGCGATGTTTTAGATAGTCTATATATATTTGTGGGGATTCTCTCGCCCAATGGCAGGGTTTTAGAAATCAATCAAGCGCCTCTCAAGTTTGCAGGGGTTACCAAAGAATCCGTTTTGGGTCAGCCTTTTGCAGATACCCATTGGTGGGCATACTCTGTCGAAGTACAAACCACCATTCGGCAAGCTATCAAGCAAACTCAACTGGGTAAAAATTGCCGTTTTGATATTGCGGTTCAAGATTCAGAAAAAAAATTACGGAATATTGATTTTATTATCCATCCCCTATTTGATGAACAAGGAAATATCCGTAATCTAATTGCTTCAGGGATTGACATCAGCGATCGCAAACGAACCGAACTGGCCTTGCAAGAAAGCGAAGAAAAATTTCGGCAACTGGCAGAAGTCGTCGATGCCGTATTTTGGATTCTCCATTTGGATCGAACGGAACGAGTGTATGTGAGTCCTGCCTATGAACGAATTTGGGGTCGTCCTTGCAAAGAACTATTTGTTACCCCGGATGCCTGGCTTGAGGCAATTCACCCCCTAGACCGTGATTCGGTACTGGCTGCCATTTCTAAACAAATTCACGGTAAATACGACGAAGAATATCGAATCATTCGTCCCGATGGCCAAATTCGCTGGATTCGCGATCGCGCCTTTCCCGTTAAAAATGAGCAAGACGAAATTTACCGCATTGCCGGCATTGCCGAAGATATCACCCAGCAGAAAGAAGCCGAGCTAAAATTGCAAGAAAAAGCTTTAGAAGAACAATTATTGCGAGAAATTAGCCAAAGAATCCGCCAATCCCTCGATCTTCAAACAATTTTCAACATTTCTTGCCAAGAAATCCGTCAAGTCCTTCAGGCCGATCGGGTCGGAATTTTTCGATTTTATTCCGACTCTGGCTACGATGACGGGGAATTTGTGGCCGAATCGGTGATTAAAGGGTTTCCTTCCGCCTTAGAAATTTGCGTTCATGATCATTGCTTTGGTGAGAATTACGCCAATCTCTATGCTCAGGGTCGTTACTTTGTGGTAGATGATATCTATCAGAATGGGCTAGAAACTTGTCACACCAATGTATTAGCCCAATTTGAGGTAAAAGCCAATTTGGTGATGCCCCTTCTTTGTGGAACAGAATTATGGGGATTGCTTTGTATTCATCAATGTGACGGCCCGCGACACTGGCGACCAGGAGAAGTCGATTTGACCCTAAAACTGGCCAATCAACTCGCGATCGCCATTCAGCAGGCCAAACTCGTCGAGCAACTACAGCAGGAACTCACAGAACGACAACAAGCACAACAACAACTATTAATCAGCAATCAAGAACTGACTCGTGCAACCCGCCTCAAGGATGAGTTTCTCGCTAATATGAGCCATGAATTGCGGACTCCCCTCAACGCCATTCTCGGCATGACGGAAGGATTACTCGAAGAACTCTTTGGCCATATCAATAAAAAACAGAGAAAATCCTTACAAACTGTTGAAAATAGTGCATCCCACCTCCTCTCCCTCATCAACGATATTCTCGATGTCGCCAAAATTGAATCGGGGCTGATCGAATTAGAGTTAAATTCTGTTGCCATTGAGCCGTTATGTTCGTCCAGTTTGGCCTTCGTCAAACAACAAGCCCTCAATAAACGAATTCAGTTAGATATTAATCTTCCTCCTTATTTACCCAATCTTTGGGTTGATGAGCGTCGCATTCGCCAAGTTTTGATTAATTTACTGACTAATGCGGTAAAATTCACTCCAGAAGGGGGACACGTAACCCTCACCGTCTCCCAAATCGATAGTAGCCCAAATTCTACACAGACATTGCTGCGAATTGCGATTACCGATACGGGAATTGGGATTTCATCAGAAAATATTGATAAATTATTTAAGCCCTTTGTCCAGATCGATAGCGCGCTCAATCGTCAATACACGGGAACGGGTTTAGGATTGGCCTTGGTCAAACAACTTGTGGAACTGCATGGGGGAAGGGTTGAACTAACCAGTGAATTAGAGAAAGGAAGTTGTTTTAGTGTCGATTTACCCTGCGATCCGACAACGTTTATTCCGTTTCCCTCCCGGTCGGTGAGTTCGATCCATCATCAAAGCAATCATGAGCCAATGGATTCTGTTCCCCCATCCCCTTTAATTTTGCTGGCAGAAGACAATCCAGCTAATATTATTACCATTACAAGCTACCTCGAATTAAAAGGTTATCGGCTGCTGATTGCGAATAACGGTCAAGAAGCGATCGCGCTTGCCCAATCCCAACGACCTGATTTAATTTTGATGGATATTCAAATGCCCGAAATGGACGGACTTGAAGCCATCCAGCACCTCCGTTGTGATCCTATTTTGTGCCAGATTCCGATTATTGCCCTTACTGCCTTAGCGATGAAAGAAGACCGCGATCGCTGTTTCGCCGCAGGAGCCACCGACTATCTTTCTAAACCCGTTAAGCTGAAACAATTAGCCACCCTCATTCAGAATCTCCTGACTCAAGAAGACGCATCAAATAATCTGTAAATCCCCCAATAATAATGAATTTTCCAGCATTGAGTCTGGATTTTCCAAAAGTTGGGGTGCTAGGTGGTCAACAACAGATCATTGAATAATCGTTACAAACTGTTTACAAACTGATGCCCCTCCCTTAACATGGCTCAAAGACTTATCTGACAAAGGTTATGGGGATTACTGAAAGCTTAGTTTAAAGCATCATCCCATGTCTTTTGTAAACAAATATTAAGAAACTGCCGTCATAGAGGCTTGCCCGCTTGACAGAATAAAGTTTCCTTGGCTAACCTAGAGCAATACCCAGTGGGTACATCAATCAAGACTGATATGCAAGACAAGCAAAAGGTCACCCTTTATTTACCACCAGGAATTCATCGGCAACTGAGAATTCGTTCTGCTATTGACGTTGAATCAATGTCATCGATTGTCGAAAAAGCAATTGAATTCTACCTAAAACATCCCGATAAGGTCGAGGCGGAAGATGAAAGCACCTTTGGAAAAACTCACCAAGTTCATATTTGCCCTGAATGCGATGCCGCAATGGTGATGCGCGATGGACAAATGGTCTCTCTCAAAAATCAACCCAGTATTTTGACTGAAGACTTTCCACTGGAGGTTATCGAAACCGTTCCTGCCCAAGGCGAAATGCCAATCGAAGAAGTTCTTGTTCCTTGCTAAAGGAGCAACTCGGTTAGCCAACCGTCCAACCAATAACCCAGGTCGATACTTATGAAAGAAGAGCTAAGTATTCTTGTTCAAGCTCAATATCCTCTTATCTACCTCGTAACGTCTGAGGAAGAACGGGCAGAACAAGCGATCGCGAAAATTGCCCAACTGAAGACACAGCATCACCGAGTTTATGTTTGGACGGTTACTCACGGATTTATCGAGTACGGTCAACCCCAACAAACCACTCATCACAATACGGTTTCTCCAGAAGCCGCCATTGAATGGGTTGTGCGTCATCGGGAATCGGGTATCTTTATTTTCAAAGATCTCCATCCCTTTATTAGCTCTCCTGCGGTTACTCGTTGGTTACGGGACGCGATCTATACTTTTAAAGGAACCGATAAGCTGATTTTATTAATGTCGCCTTATCAAGAAATTCCTTTGGAACTAGAAAAAGATATTGTCGTTCTCGATTTCGCCCTACCCGATTTGACTGAGCTAAATCAAGTCTTGTCAGAGCAATTAGAAAAAACTCGCACCCGTCGCACCACGACCGAAGTTCGAGAAAAACTGCTCAAAGCAACCTTGGGCTTAACCAAAGATGAAGCGGAAAAGGTTTACCGTAAAGCCTACGTCAAAGCAGGACAACTCACCGAATCGGAAGTAGACATCATCCTGTCTGAGAAAAAACAACTGATTCGCCGTAACGGTATTTTGGAATACATCGAAGAAGATGAAACCATTGCCTCAGTCGGGGGATTAGATGAACTCAAACGCTGGTTAACGCAACGTTCCGATGCTTTTACCGAACGAGCCAGAGAATACGGACTACCCCAACCCAAAGGGATGCTGATCCTCGGTGTTCCCGGTTGCGGAAAATCCCTCATTGCTAAAACCACCTCACGGTTATGGGGTTTACCCTTACTCCGTTTGGATATGGGACGAGTCTATGATGGTTCAATGGTCGGTCGTTCAGAAGCCAATTTAAGAAATGCCCTGAAAACTGCCGAATCCATTTCTCCGGTCATTCTCTTTATCGATGAATTAGACAAAGCATTTGCCGGTAATTCGGGTTCAGCCGATTCCGATGGCGGCACTTCTAGCCGTATCTTCGGTTCCTTCCTCACTTGGATGCAGGAAAAAACATCACCTGTATTCGTAATGGCAACCGCCAACCGCGTTGAACGTTTACCAGGGGAGTTCCTCCGCAAAGGACGATTTGATGAAATCTTCTTTGTAGACTTACCCACTCCAGAGGAACGTCAAGATATTTTCACGATTCACCTCAGCAAACGTCGGTCTGATATTACTCGCTTCGATTTAGACCAACTTGCCAAGGTATCCGATGGTTTTTCTGGTGCAGAGATTGAGCAAGCCATTATTGCCGCAATGTATGAAGCATTTGCCCAAGATCGGGAATTTACCCAGCTTGATATTATTGCCGCAATTAAATCTACTCTCCCCTTATCTCGCACCATGATGGAACAGGTAGCCGCGCTACGAGATTGGGCCAGACAACGGGCCCGACCTGCTTCCACCTCCGTTGCTGAATATCAGCGATTGGAGTTCTAACAAGTTTGCTTCTGTCCCAAACAGAGGTAAAGGCTAGTCTTCTCAAAGGCTGGCAGTTCCCAAAAAGCCGTTAATATTATCACCTAATAGAAGCGGCCGTTTATTTGACTCTCACTTTGTTGTTGTTGACTTCTGTTCTTTTGGAGGAAATCTCTCATGTCCCACTTTAGCACTCTCCGCACCAAAATCACTGATGCTGAAATTTTAAAAGCATCCTTAAGCGATTTAGGCATCACCGTTAAAAACGAAGCAGATGTTCGTGGTTATAACGGTCAGCGTGTACGTGCCGATCTCGTAGCGGTTTTGGATGGCGAATATGATCTCGGTTGGTCTCGCAATAGCGATGGGTCTTTCGACTTGATTGCTGACCTCTGGGGTGTTGCTAAAAAACACAATCAAACTGAACTTATTAATTCTATTAATCAAAAATACGCCGTTAATAAAACGCTGAGCGAAGTTAAACAGCGCGGTCTCCAAAACGCCAATGTTAAATTAGTGGTTCAAAGCTAGTATTTCAAGCGCGTTCCCAAGCCTATGGGTTAACCCGTTGTGGTTGGCCCTTTTTTGTGTCTGATTTTTTTAATAAAGAACTATTCGCAAAGTTTTATATTGCCCCCTAAATCCCCCAATACTGGGGGACTTCTTAAGACTTCTCCTCAATATTGGAGGATCAGGAGAGCTTTTCACACACCTTCTAAGACAATAAAACTTGGACGTTTCTCAATTCGCGTTTGTCTTATCGAATGATCAAAATTTTGATTGCGTTATTAAGCGGTATTGTCATGGGGTTATCGGTTGCTCCCGTTGCCGCTTTTTATTTAGCCTGGATTGCACTGGTTCCTCTCTGGCTATTATTGTTCAGTCCTAAAAATACTTTTAAGAAACCGACTAAATTAGCTTTATTTTTTAATGCCAAAACTTTCTATGCGTTCCTGTGGGGATGGGGTTATCACGGGTTAGCTCTCTTTTGGATTACGGGTGTTCATCCGATGACCTGGATGGGGGTTCCCTGGTTAGCGAGTCTCGCGATCGCGATCGCCTGTTGGATGGCCATCACTTTCTGGGGCGCAGTCTTGGTTTGGCTTTGGGCGGTTGGTATGACCCTAATCGAACAATGGAGAACAAGCAAAAAAGAAAGTTATCACTATCAACTGACAGGAATTGATCGAGCGTTAAGAGTATTAATCGGTGTCGCCTTATGGTGTGGTTTAGAAACCCTGTGGAGTGCTGGCCCGTTATGGTGGAGCGCGATCGCCTATACCCAAAGTCCGAATAATTTATGGATTTTACAGCTAGGGCAATTATCGGGTTTTACAACTGTTACGGCTGCAATTATTGCTGTTAATGGAATATTTGCTGAAGTTTTGTTAATGATGATGGCTGGAAAGTATTCTCGACAAGTTAAATTGAGTTTATTTATAATTCCTTTAAGCTTTTTTGTAAGCTTGCATTTATTAGGCTTTTATCTCTACAATCGGCCATTAAATGATAATCCTAATCAAGCTTTTTCTGTTGGAATTATTCAAGGTAATATTCCTAACACCATTAAACTGTATCCCGAAGGGTATGCAAAAGCTATTCAAGGTTACACAGAGGGCTATATTAAACTAGCTCAATCTAATGTAGATTTAGTTTTAACACCAGAAGGTGCATTACCGTTTTATTGGGAAGAATTCGTTAAAATTAGTCCTTTTTATCAAGCAATTTTAGAAGAAAAAGTACCTGTTTTATTGGGGGCTTATGGGGGAAATTCTAAAGAATATACCAATAGTTTATTTGCAATTGATACTCAAGGAAAGTTAATTTCTCAGTTCGATAAAGTAAAGTTAGTTCCCCTCGGAGAATATGTGCCTTTTAGTTCGATTATTGGGGGCTTAATTAAGCGGTTATCTCCCTTAGAAGGTCAATTTGTTGCTGGAAATTCCGATCAAATTTTCATTACGCCATCGGGTCAAGCTACCGTTGCAATTTGTTATGAATCTGCTTTTGCTGAACATTTTCGTTATCAAACTGCCCAAGGGGGAGAATTCATTATAACGGCTGCCAATAATGCCCACTACAGTAAAACCATGCCGGCTCAACACCATGCTCAAGACGTGATGCGGGCTATTGAAAGCGATCGCTGGTTAGCCAGAGCGACTAATACGGGTTATTCTGCGATTATTAATCCCCAAGGAAAAACGATTTGGATTTCTCCCTTGGATGAATATGTCTTACATCAAGACACAATCTATCGTCGGCAAACCCAAACTTTATACGTTAGATGGGGAGACTGGTTAACACCAAGTTTATTGTTATTAGGAATTGTTGGTTTAGTGCTGCGTCAATAATTTAGGCGTGACGCATTGACACAAGAAGAAGAGGTAGTTGCCATAGTCGATGTCAGCGCAGTAGAGATGGAACGTCCTAACTTGTCACAACGAGACTTAATTTATCATCGGTGACCGATTCGTTTGGTCGGCTGTAATCATTGTTGGATAAGGCTTTTACTCTGCACTCTGCTGATCATAGAACTGAAAAAATAATTAGAACGTAGCAATAGGGATTGTAGCTTTTGCACCTGATTGTATTATCAATAGGGAACTTTGATTCTCTATTTTCAGCAAACAGCTTCTTTATTGGAAAATTCGACATATTTTCAATCTAATAACCGAAAAGGTCATGGAAAAGCCTCAAAGTCTCGAATAAAAGTCCAGATGGCTTCCGTCAGTCATGTCTAGACATCTCTTCTATTTTTACTTATTCGTGTAAGAGGGCGCAGGAAAACCGAAGACTTCATTGGGACAACCACCATTTACGCAGCAAGCCGAATCAACATAGGATTAAAATTAAAGAGTAACCAAAGCGTTAAGTCAGTTAGAACATAATCGTGGTCAGCCCTTGGTTAAAGTTCTAGACGTTCAATTTATTTCTCAATTCTATTGGTTAAAGCTATGACAAACTATGATCCCCAAGACGAAATCAAAATCCCTAAGGTAGAAGTGGACGTTAACCCAGATATTGATTCTGCTGCTGATCGTCAGCTTTCTGAAAAATTTTCTCAAGTGATGCAAAGCTTTTTACAGTGGTACGAACGTTTACCCGGAGCGGCTAAGATTGCTGTCGCGATCGGTATTATCTTCTTCAGTCTTTCTTTATTAACCAAAGTGTTACACTTAGTGGCTTCCTTAATTAGTGTGAGCATTCTTGCGGTTATTCTTTACGTTTTGTATCGGACATTTCTTAAATCTGATTCCACTCAGAGTAATTAAACTCCTTTATTTATCAGGATATTTATACCCCATCAGGATAAATGAGCCTAGAAAGTTCTCGTTACTTTTAACCAGTAACCTATAACGAACATTACGGAAAAAGACTGATAGTTATGGCAACTTTGACACAAGGTAAATTGCAAGAATTATATGAAGTTGATGATTATCTTTGGCTTGAAGAAATTATTAAAACACTAAAAAATAAAGACTGGGGAAATTTAGATTTAGAAAATTTAATTGAGGAGCTAGAGAGTTTGGGAAAAAATGACTTTAACAAAATAAGAAGTTTATTAAGACAAATTATTGTTCATCTTCTATTGTTAGAGCATTGGTCACAAGAATATGATAGAAATTTTCGTCATTGGAAAAGCGAAATAATTGCTTTCAGGGATGATTTAAATCATCGCTTAACGACTACATTAAAAAATAAACTGAATCAGGACTTGGAAACGATTTACCATGTATCAAGAAGGCTAGTTATTCAAAAGACAGGATTGCCTGAAAACCTATTTTCTGATAATTGTCCTTACTCCTTAGATCAGTTGCTTGATGACGACTGGTATCCCAGCAAATAGATTTTTGATCAATAATCACACAAGAAAATAACTGAAAATTTAAATAAAAAGACAATTAATAATTTTAAATTAATATTTTTTGTCCACGAACAAATAGTTAATAATAAAATCTTGGCAAATATATTGAACAGAAATAAGGGAAAAAGAGGAGTATTGTGACAATGCAAACTTTAGTAAAATGGACAACGCTTGATTATCATGAAATGATTAAATCGGGTATTTTAAGCGATCGCCACTGTGAACTAATCAATGGAGATGTGGTAGAAATGAGTCCCGAATTACCGCAGCATTATAATACAGTCAAAAGAAGTGTCAGTTATTTAGAAAAGATTTTAAGCGGAAAAGCGGATGTAAGATTTAATGGCCCCATTACTTTAGCTAATTCTGAACCCGAACCCGATATTGCTATTGTTAAGCTACCTGAATCAAATTATAACCAGCATCATCCCTATGCTGATGATATTTTTTGGCTGATTGAAGTAGCAAATACCAGTTTAATTAAAGATTTATCGATTAAGAAAAAGATTTATGCTGAAGCAGAAATAGCTGAGTACTGGATTCTTAATTTACAAAACCAAGAGTTAATTGTTTTTCGTCAGCCAGAAAAAGGAGATTATCTATTTGAAATAATCTGGGAAAAGCCGATAATTAACCCTTTAGCTTTTCCTGAAATTAGTATTACCATTAGCCATTTATTAACCTAAATAATGTCCCGAATCCCTAAATTAAAATATGACCGAGGGACATTACTCCTCCATCCTCCGCCGAAAGGTCGCGCTTGGTTAGATTTTGCGACTTGGGACGATCGCGTAGAAAAGTTTCGTATTCCTGCTTGTCAATACCGTCCTTTAGTGGAAAGTCTACAGGCGGCTGGTATTCAATTTCTTGATGAAGCTAAAGCCTTTTTTCCGTTGGAATTAACTTTAAACAGCGATCGCGAACCGTTTCCCCATCAGATCGAAGCCTTAACTGCTTGGAAAAGAGCATCACGGCAAGGAGTTGTGGTTTTACCAACCGCCGCAGGAAAGACCTATTTAGCCCAATTGGCCATGCAGTCCACGCCACGCACGACCTTAATTGTGGTTCCTACCTTGGATTTGATGCACCAATGGTATGCCCAAATTACTACCATTTTTCCGAATGTAGAAGTGGGATTACTGGGTGGAGGCTCACGCGATCGCAGCCCGATTTTAATTGCGACCTATCACAGTGCGGCGATCCAGGCAGAAACTTTGGGAAATCAATATGCTTTATTAATTTTTGATGAATGTCACCATTTACCGACCGAGTTTTTTCGAGTCATTGCAGAATACGCGATCGCACCCTATCGTTTGGGGTTAACCGCCACACCCGATCGCAGTGATGGGAGCCATGCCGATTTAGATACTTTAATTGGCCCAGTGGTTTATCACAAAACCGTTGAAGAACTTTCTGGTAATACTTTGGCGGAACATCAAGTTATTCAAATTAAGGTGAAATTATCCCCCGAAGAACGCGATCGCTACGACCAAGCGATTCAAACACGAAATACGTTTTTAAGTCAATCAAATATCTCTTTAAGCAGTCTTAATGGTTGGCAATTATTTGTACAAGCCAGTGCGAAAAATGTGGCTGGCCGTCGCGCCATGTTAGCCCATCGGGAAGCCAAAGAAATTTCCTTGGGGACGGATAGTAAATTGCGAGTTTTGGCGGAATTATTAGCGGAACACTATCCCGATTCGATCTTGATTTTTACCAATGACAACGCGACAGTTTATCGCATTTCCCAAGAGTTTTTAATTCCTGCCATTACCCACCAAACGCCTGTTAAGGAACGTCACGAAATTTTGACCCTTTTTCGTCAAGGGGATTATAAAACCCTAGTAACCTCCCATGTGTTAAACGAAGGGGTCGATGTCCCTAGTGTCAAAATTGCCATTATTCTTTCAGGAACGGGGTCAACCAGGGAATATGTGCAACGTTTAGGTCGGATTTTACGCAAAAGCCAAGGACGCGATCGCCTAGCCATTCTCTATGAAGTGGTTGCCGAAGGAACTAGCGAAGAACGCACCGCCCACCGTCGGAAAAGTGCTACCCGCAAAGAACCTGATAAACCGCGTCAGTTGGAATTATTGCCCAAGGCTAAAACGATTCCGTTAAAAGCGGCTGAATCTGGAGAAGATTATCGTTTAGATGATAAGTTATAAAGATAATTATCGTTTTTCAAAAAATAAACTTATTTACTTCTGATGCGGATTAGGGGAACAGCACTGGTTTTTAGAGAAAGAAAAGTCCTTTTAGTTCGCGATCGCGGCAAGCAAAAATTTTCTCTGCCAGGTGGACAAAAAAGTTTTAATGAATCTTCACTAGCAGCAGCAGTTAGAGAACTCTATGAAGAGCTAGGGATGAGTGCGAAAAAAGCAGAACGTCTCTTTAAATGTGATTATCGAGGGGGTTATAGCTATCACAAAGTTTCGCTCATTGAAACGAATGATCAACCTTATTTACGAGATAAAGAGTTAGTTGAGTTTATCTGGTGGAATCAGGTCAGCCCCATTGACTGTTACGAGCATGTGGGTAAAATTTTGGCTCAATATCGCGATTAGTCCAACCGAAACATCTTTTCAGCCCGGTTTCTAGTTTTTATGAATTTTTAGGATTATAGCCTTGACATCCAGACACAATTTGCGAAAATTCTCCTATGAAATAGTAATTTCTTGCTTTTTGTAGGGAATAATGGCTATAAGTATGGAGCCTAGACTGTAATTTTTATGACCTATTCCTCTTCTAAAAAAACCCGTGCAGTAGCTCTCCGCAATTATTTCTCTCCCTTCGGTAATAAGTTGGTTGCGGGGGGTCACGTTGCCCCAGAACAACTTCAACAAGCCTTAGTCCAAATGCGGAAGACGGGTCGTTCTTTACCGCAGGAAATTCAAGAAATTACAGGTAAAGCCCTTTCTCCTGAACTGGTGCGGCAGTACAAAAAGCATCAACTGTTTGAACTGAAAATCCTGTACGGCGTAGATAGCCTCGATCCGGAAGTTAGCCCCCTCGCCAGTCGCGAAATGGCCAACTTAATTCAAAATCTGATTCCGCTAGATACTTGCCGTCGTTATAAACTCGTTCCCCTCGCGCAACAAAATACCGAACCGCCCAGTGTTTTGATCGCAATGGTTGATCCCGATGACTTAGCGGCCCAAGACGAACTGTTGAGGATTTTGCGCTTTAAAGGGCTAGAAATGCGCCGTTTAGTCATTACCCAGGAAGACTTTGATCGCCTGCTAGAAGAATACTACGGCATGCAAGATGTCTTGCAAGAAGAGCAGAAGAAAAAAGATAAAGAGAAGGAAATCGAAAAATTAGCAGATATTAGTGATATTGTTGGTTCTTTTGACAATTTACTACAGGAAGGCCCCGCCGATGATGCGGATTCCCTGGATTCCAAAGAAGCGAATCAGGCTCCTGTTATTAACTTAGTCAATAAAATTTTAGCCAAAGCCCTTCAGGAAGGAACTTCTGATATTCACATTGAACCTCAGGAAGAATCCCTAAAAATTCGTTTCCGTAAAGATGGCGTACTCCACCAAGCCTTTGATCCCCTCCCCCGTAAACTAACCCCTGCGGTGGTGGCCCGTTTCAAAATCATGGCCGATATGGACATTGCCGAACGCCGCGCTCCTCAAGATGGCAAAATTCGCCGATTGTTTCAAGGACGTAAAGTGGATTTTCGGGTCAATACGATTCCCAGTCGTTACGGTGAAAAGGTTTGTTTGCGGATTCTCGACAACTCTGCCACCCAATTAGGACTCGATAAACTGATTACCAATGAAGAGACACTCCAAACTGTTCGGGAATTGGCGGGTCGTCCCTATGGTTTGTTTCTAGTAACGGGGCCGACGGGTTCGGGAAAATCTACTAGTTTGTATTCGGTGTTAGCGGAACGAAATTCGCCTGGGGTAAACATTAATACCGCCGAAGATCCCATTGAATATGCTTTACCTGGCATTACTCAAGTGCAGGTTATTCGGGAAAAAGGCATGGATTTCTCCTCGATTCTGCGAGCCTTTATGCGTCAAGATCCGGATGTGATCCTAGTGGGAGAAACGCGAGATAAGGAAACGGCAAAAACGGCGATTGAAGCAGCCTTAACGGGACACTTGGTTTTAACCACCTTACATACTAATGACGCAGCCGGCGCGATCGCGCGATTAGATGAGATGGGCGTAGAACCCTTCATGGTATCGGGAGCGTTATTAGGCGTATTGGCCCAACGGCTCATGCGAAAAGTCTGTACCGAATGCCGCATTGCCTATAATCCCAGCCGCGAAGAACTGATGCGCTTTGGATTCAGTGTTTCCAGTCCTGAGCAGGTCACTTTTTATAAAGCTAACTCCCTAACTCCCGAAGAAATTAACGAAGCCCGCGCCCAAGGAACCCTTTGTGCCAAATGCAATGGCAGCGGCTATAAAGGACGGGTTGGGGTCTATGAGGTGATGCGGAATTCAGAAAAAATTGCTGCCTTAATTAATGAAGGAGCGACTACGGATCGTATTAAGGATTGTGCTGTAGAAGAAGGAATGGTGACGCTCTTAGCCTATAGTTTAAATTTAGTCCAAGAAGGCTACACGACCTTAGAAGAAGTAGAGCGCGTTACCTTTACCGATACGGGCTTAGAATCGGAACTACGGGCAAAACGCAAGAGTTCTTTGACCTGTCAGGTTTGCCAAGCGGAACTCCAACAGGAATGGCTGGATTGTCCCTATTGTATGACTCCGCGATTTACTTCCTAGTTGATCTGTCTGAACGAGTCTTGTACGGAATATTACTGTTTTCAATCCCCAAAAAATTGAGGTATAACTTGTACAAGTTGACTTATTTATCTGATTAATTTCAAACTAAATTTCTTTTGAATTTTGACGTTTTTTCTTTTGCAACCATAGGAGAATCAATCAATGGCCGCAGACTATTTAATTGAGGATTTAATGGAACAACTGGTGGAAATGGGGGGTTCCGATATGCACATTCAAGCCGGAGCACCTGTTTATTTCCGCATTAGCGGTAAGCTCAACCCCATTAATGAAGAGATTTTATCGCCTCAAGATAGCCAAAAATTGATTTTTAGTATGTTGAATAATTCCCAGCGCAAGGAGTTGGAACAGAATTGGGAATTAGATTGTTCCTATGGCGTGAAGGGATTAGCTCGATTTCGGGTCAATGTTTATAAAGAACGGGGATGCTATGCGGCTTGTTTGCGAGCTTTATCTTCAAAAATCCCGAATTTTGAGCAATTGGGCTTGCCTACCATCATGCGGGAAATGGCAGAGCGGCCTAGGGGATTAATCCTTGTTACAGGACAAACGGGATCAGGAAAAACCACCAGTTTAGCCGCCGTTTTGGATCTAATTAATCGGACTCGCGCTGAACATATTCTCACCATTGAAGACCCCATTGAATACGTTTTCCCCAATATTAAAAGTCTGTTCCATCAACGGCAGAAAGGGGAAGATACCAAGAGTTTTGCCAATGCGCTAAGGGCTGCTTTACGGGAAGATCCCGATATTATTCTGGTGGGGGAAATGCGGGACTTAGAAACGATTTCACTGGCAATTAGTGCCGCAGAAACGGGTCACTTAGTCTTTGGAACGCTTCATACTAATTCTGCTGCTGGGACAATTGACCGGATGCTGGATGTGTTTCCCCCGATTCAACAGCCCCAAATCCGAGCCATGTTATCTAACTCACTTTTAGCTGTATTTAGTCAAAATTTAGTCAAGAAAAAAGCCCCGAAACCAGGGGAATTTGGTCGGGCAATGGTTCAGGAAATTATGATTGTTACGCCCGCGATCGCCAACCTGATTCGAGAAGGGAAAGCCGCCCAAATTTACTCTGCGATTCAAACAGGGGCAAAATTGGGAATGCAAACCATGGAGCAAGGGCTAGGAAACCTTGTGGTTGCGGGAGTCATTTCCTTAGAAGAAGGCCTGTCGAAGAGTGCCAAACCCGATGAATTGCAACGGTTAGTCGGGGGAGCCGTCCCTTCTGCACCACCCGCTAAAGCTAAACGGTAATGGGGTTCAATTTCAAGTCAATCTAGTAATTTTTCTAATTTTTCGATAGTTCAATAGGAAGAGTAAATTATGGCTACCTTTGTAGCTCAGGTTAAAGATACTAAAGGGAATATTTCTAAGCGTAAAGTTGATGCTGCATCGCCTGAGCAAGCCCGTATGATTCTCAGGCAACAGTATGCGGCGATCGGTTCTATTAAACCGGCGGGCGGAGAGATTAACCTTGAATTTTTAGAAGCCCTATTAAATAAGGTTTCGGTCAAGGATATGGCTGTCTTTTCACGGCAATTTTCCGTCATGATCAATGCAGGGGTCGCGATCGTCCGTTGTTTAGGGGTTTTATCAGAACAATGCCCCAATCCCAAGTTAAAGAAAGCATTGGTTGGAGTCAGTTCAGAGGTACAGCAGGGGACTAACTTATCCGAATCTTTGGCAAAATATCCCGATTGTTTTGATCAGCTCTACGTCAGCATGGTCGAAGCAGGAGAAACGGGGGGGGTTTTAGATGAAGTCTTGAACCGCCTATCTAAACTTCTAGAAGACATGGCCCGTCTGCAAAACCAAATCAAGTCAGCCATGGCCTATCCCGTTGCGGTTGGTTTATTAGCGGTTGTGGCATTTTTAGGGATGACAATTTTCCTAATTCCTGTATTTGCTAAAATTTTCCAGGATTTAGGAACAGAATTGCCCGCATTGACCCAATTTATGTTGGATTTAAGTGATTTTTTACGCAGTCCTTTAGCGGTTCTGCCTGTGTTTGGGATTGCTGGCGCAGTCTTTGCGTTTAAAAAATATTATGCTACTCCCGCAGGACGCTTACAGGTTGATGGAATGATGTTGAAAATCCCCCTGTTTGGGCCGCTTAATGAGAAGGTCGCCGTTGCGCGTTTTTGTCGGGTCTTTGGAACCTTAACCCGTTCAGGGGTTCCCATTATGCAATCCTTGGAAATTGTTTGTAATACTATTCCCAATAAGGTGATCGCCAACGCGATCGCGGATGCACGGTCTGAGATTCAACAGGGGGGAGTGATGAGCTTAGCCCTACAACGGAGTAAGGTTTTCCCCTCCTTAGCCATTCAAATGATTAGTATTGGGGAAGAAACAGGGGAACTGGACGCAATGATGATGAAAGTTGCCGATTTCTACGAAGATGAGGTAGAACAAACCGTAAAAGCTCTAACTAGTATCATTGAACCCGTCATGATGGTATTTATTGCAGGCATGGTAGGAACCATTCTGTTATCGATGTACCTGCCCATGTTTAAAATCTTTGAAAAAATGGGTTAAACCCAAATAAAGATGTGATTGTAATGGGGAGTTAGTGTTTTAGCATTCACTGGCTCCTGCTTTTTTTAGAATGTCTACCACGTCGAAATATTGATTAAAGCTCGCCAACATTAACGCCGTATAGCCCCCTCGATTTTTAGCATCTAAATCAATAGCGGGAATTTGGATTAAAGTTTTCACAATTTCTGCATAACCCCGATGGCTGGCCCACATTAAGGCTGTCGCCTGGGTGGAATCGGTGAGGTTTACGTCTGCTCCTGCTTGTAATAGGATTTCCACTAAATCGCGATCGCCGAGATCTGCCGCTTTCATCAACAAGGTCTTGCTATCAGGGAAACGGGTATCGGGATCTACACCTGCTTTTAACAAAAGATGGATAATTTTGTGCTGCTGGTTTTTGACCGCAAGGGTGACAGGCATTTCTTCCTCATTGGCAAAATGGGGATTTGCTCCAGCACATAATAGCTGATCGGCAATTTCAGGGTGATCCTGCAAAAGAGCAATGAGTAAGGGCGTATCTCCTAAATGATTGCGGTGGTTAACATTCGCGCCTAACGCTAATAGGGCTGAAACAACTGAAACATGACCTTCTAAACAAGCTAAATGTAACGCCGTATCGCCATTTTCATCTTCTGTATCAATATCCAGACCTGCTTGAATCAAGGTTTTAACGAATTCGTCCTGTCCTTCTCCTGCGGCGGTCATCAGAGCATCGACAGTTAATTTCACGTCAAATTGCCGTAGTATGTTCCAAATTTCGCGATCGCCCTGTTTAGCAATCAGGGTTAAAGGGGTTTCTCCTGCCAGATTTGCTTGGTTAACGTCTGCACCTTTTTCTAACAGTAATTTAACGGCTTCTTTCTGCCCTAAACGGGTTGCTAACAATAGAACATTTCCTGAATTCGGATCGACTCCAAATTGCAATAAAGTTGCAATCGTTGCGAGATTTTTACTTTGAATCGCCAGTTTTAGCGCACTATCCCCCTGGGTATCGATGAGATGGGGATTAGCCCCTGCTGTTAGCAAAGATTGAACGATCACGCTATGGCCTTTATAGGCCGCAACCATGAGGGCCGTACTCCCATCGTCATTCACCGCATCCAACTCAATTTCTGTTTGGATTAGGCGATCGCAGATTTCAACCCGATTATGGGCAGCCGCTAACATCAAGGCTGTAATCTGATGGGGAGGTTTGGCTTGATTGACCCTGGCTCCTGCGCTGAGTAATAGATTAACCATGTCAAGCTGATGATTGACGACCGCATACATTAAGGGGGTTGCTTGATCGCGATCGCTACAATTGACATTCACTCCTGCATCGAGCAATTGTTGAACGGTGATTAAATCGCCTACCCGCACCGACTGAAATAATTGGGACTCTCGCTGAATCACCTGAACCTTACCCCATAGACTTAAACTGTCTTATTTTAGGGCTTTGGGTAAAATCTAACTCAAAAATCTTAAGCCTATTAATAAGAAAGGCACGAAAACCGTGCCTCTGGTCGAAAACCGTGAATCAGATCTTATTTTTTCGATGCTAGCAGCATCATCATATTGCGGCCTTCTTTCTTGGGTGCTTGTTGAATATCAGCCACTTCTTGCAAGTCTTTGGCCATGCGGTCTAATAAACTTTCTGCTAAATGAGCATGCTGAATTTCTCGCCCCCGGAAAGTAATGGTCACCTTGACCTTATCGCCTGCTTTCAAGAAACGTTGCGCCTGATTGATTCGCACCTGATAATCGTGTTCATCAATTTTGTAACGCATTTTCACTTCTTTGACATCAGCAGTGTGTTGTTTTTTCTTCGCTTCCCTGGCTTTTTTCTCTTGCTCAAATTTGTATTTGCCGTAGTCCATAATACGACAAACCGGAGGAACAGCCGTTTCGCTAACCAACACGAGATCAAGCTCCTGTTCTTCAGCAATTTTTAGGGCTTCATCGGGCGTGAGGATGCCTAACTGAGAACCATTGCTATCGATAACGCGAATTTCAGGAAAACGAATTCTCTCGTTAATTTTCGGTAAATCGCGCTGATGACGTTTTTTGTCGACTAGAGGTGTATTTTGCAAATCTCGAACCAATTATGTGAATGTAAGTGAATCAATAAATTATTTGACTATTAATAGCTATTCTACCGAGTCTTTAGAGATTTAGTTCTTAATTTTTCTTTAACTTTAGTAATGCCTCCAGACTTGGTTGGTTAAGGCTTTACGCTTACCAGAAGGGATGTTGGTGGATCCGACGCGATCGCGGATTGTGTCCGTTAAAATTAAGAAAAATGTAAAGTTTTATAAATTGGTTGTGCTTGAATCAACTGCTTGGCAACATCGAATTGGCCATCAACGGGATTGGGTCTGGCGGGGCTGGCAAACGCGCTATAGTTTCCTCCATCCTCGCGATCGCCACATGGAAACTCAACCGCCCATTATCCTCTTACATGGTTTTGGCGCGTCTATTGAACATTGGCGACATAATATTGCCGTATTAAGCGAAAATTCTAGCGTTTATGCCCTAGACTTGCTGGGCTTTGGCGGTTCTAAAAAAGCAGATACCCAATACAGTGTTTATCTCTGGACACGGCAGGTTTATGATTTTTGGCGGACTTTCATTAATCGGCCGGTGATCCTAGTGGGAAATTCCATCGGTTCCTTGGTCTGTCTGACTGCGGCTTATAATTATCCTGAAATGGTTGCTGGGATCTCAATGTTGAGTTTGCCGGATGTCGCCATTCGCCAAGAAGCGATTCCCAAACCATTGCAACCGATTGTGATGGGGATTGAAGGGCTATTTGCATCGCCTTGGCTATTGAAAGGATTATTTCGTTTTCTGCGGCAGCCTTCCGTTATTCGCCGTTGGGCAGGGGTTGCCTATATTGATCAAAAAGCAGTCAATGAGGAATTAGTGGAGATTTTAACCCGACCTGCTCAGGATCAAGGAGCCGATACCACTTTTTATCGTTTATTTGATGCGGTGCGATCGCCAAATTTTGCTCCACCGGCCAAGGTTGTTTTACCGCGTTTAGAAATCCCCGTTTTACTGATTTGGGGACAGCAAGACCGCATGGTTCCCCCTGCGTTGGCCGAAGTGTTTGCGAAACTTAACCCTAATATTGAACTGGTAGAGTTAGACGGCGTTGGGCATTGTCCTCAAGATGAATGTCCTGAGCAATTTAACCCAATTTTGCAGAATTGGATAAAAACTCGTTTTAATCACAAAGTAAGCTAAATAAATCAAATAATCATTGATTTTTATTAAATCCCCCCGCCTATCGGCACCCCCCTTACTAAGGTAGGGCTGGGGGGATAAAGCGCAACTATCCGTTAACCACTTCTCCCCCATTAACGTGAATCACTTGCCCAGATAAATAAGAGGCATCATCAGAGGCTAAAAACACATAACTAGGGGCCACTTCTTCGGGTTGTCCTGCCCTGGCCATCGGCACTTGTGCTCCAAACTTTTCGATTTTTTCTTCGGGAAAAGTGGAAGGAATTAAGGGGGTCCAAATCGGGCCGGGAGCCACCGCATTAACGCGAATTCCTTGGGGAACTAGATTTTGAGACAGAGAACGAGTAAAAGCAACAATCGCGCCTTTGGTAGAGGAATAATCCAACAGTTGAGGGCTACCTTTATAGGCAGTAACCGAAGTGGTGTTAATGATGGCACTCCCTGGGTGTAAATGTTTCATCGCGGCTTTCGTCAGATAAAACATGGAGAAAATATTGGTTTGAAACGTGCGCTCCAATTGTTCTTTGCTAATATCTTCAATACTTTTTTGTGGATGTTGTTCCGCCGCGTTGTTGACCAAAATATCAAGTTTACCAAAGGTCTCTACGGTTTGTTCTACGGCTTGCTGGCAGAAATTTTCATCCGTAATGTCACCCGCGATCGCTAAGGCTTTTTTTCCATACTGTTCCACTAAATGTTGGGTTTCCTGGGCATCTTTATGTTCTTTTAAATAGACAATGGCCACATCGGCCCCCTCTTTAGCAAACGCGATCGCCACTGCCCGACCGATGCCACTATCTCCTCCGGTAATTAAAGCCGTCTTATCCTGCAACTTTCCGCTTCCTTGATATTGAGCCTTATCTGACTGGGGCTTTGGCTGCATCTGAGATTCTGTTCCTGGCGGTTCTTGCTGTTGGGGCGGCTGTAAAGGTTGCTGTTCTGTTTGGCTCATCAATCTATCCTCAAAATACTCAATAACTATTTATCAAAGAAAAATCTTGGAGCAAAAAATCAAGTTAAGCTCCTTCCTGTTTCATTAATCTACACTCTCAACCCTACAGCAAAATAGATTTTTAATCTAAGGCTGAAAACTCATTCATTAGGAAAAAGCACGGTTAATGATTTGCTTTCAAGATAGCAATTATTTACAATAATCCTATCGCCCTTAAGAGAGAATAATGAGTCTCTATGATCAAATAACTGATCTCACCAGTCAATAAATTCTGGTCAAATCAATTGAATTACAAGCAAAATAGGCTCTCTAACAAAGATATTATTGCCTTAAATTCTTTTAATGCTTTATTAGGTTGCTTTATTGATAGATTAGGATTGATTATTTATTTGAATGAAACATTAATACTAAATTAATCTAATCTTGTTTTAGTATTTTGATTGATTTGATGAATTACAATGATTGATGTCTTGAAAATTTTTGTCAAAACTGGCGGATTAAAAACCTAAATAAAATTACATATTTTTCTAATTTTATTTTGTGTCTGTTTCGGTTATTTTGTATAAAAACTAGAGCCAATGCTAGCGATTACTTTGAATTCAAAAAAAGTGGAGTTAAAAAATGAGTAATATTCCTAAAATTTTAGCCTTTGCTGGAAGTGCTCGTCAAAATTCGTTTAACAAAAAACTGGTCAAGTTAGCAGCAGAAGGGGCGCAATTAGCTGGCGCGCAAGTAACCTATGTGGATCTGCGAGAGTTGCCGATGCCCTTATATGATCAAGACTTGGAAGCAGAACAGGGATTTCCCGACACGGTGAAACAATTTAAAGCCTTACTCAAGGCAAATCAGGGGTTTTTAATTGCTTGCCCTGAATACAATAGCTCCATCACACCGCTCCTAAAAAATGCGATTGATTGGGCTTCTCGTCCTGAACCGAATGAACCGGGTTTAGTGTGTTTTCGTGACAAAATTGCTGTTCTGATGAGTACCTCCACTGGTGCATTAGGCGGTTTGCGAGGCTTAGTTCATGTCCGCGCCATTCTAGGGAACATTGGCGTTATTGTTTTGCCCGATCAAAAAGCGATTCCTAATGCTAATGAAGCTTTTGATGATTATGGTAATTTGAAAAACGAACAGCAACAGAAAGAGATTTATCAGCTTGGTAATAAGTTAACGACGGTCGTGTCTAAGTTACTCCATTAATTTAATATTCCAAACTTTGATGAGTAAACTATAGAAAAGTAATTTCTGGCATTTAAAAACAGATTAGAAGTAGCGATCGCAGACTAACCCCAATAAATTACCCTAAAAGCAGAAAAGGAGAAGCGGCTACCTCTCCCTTTCCAAACCACTAATAATTAAGGGAATGATAACTTATGGCAACCACGATTGAAACTGACTTAAAGGAAGTCTTAGGTAAACTGGATCAACGTTTTGACCGTCTAGAACAAAAACTAGACAGAATGGATGCAGATTTAACCACGCTCAAAGTGGATATGGCAACAGTTAAAGCAGACCTAACCACAGTTAAGGATGACATTAAGGATATTAGAGGAAACCAGCGATCGCAGATATGGGCATTAATTATTACTGTCATTGGTGCTACGGTCGCCGCAATTGTAAGATTCGGTTTTCTCTCTAATCCTTGAACACGCGATCGCAGACTAACCCCGATAGATTACCCTAAAAGCAGAAAAGGAGAAGCGGCTACCTCTCCCTTTCCAAACAACCAATAGTTAAGGAAATGATAACCTATGGCAACCACGATTGAAACCGACTTAAAGGAAGTTTTAGACCGAATTGATAGACGTTTAGGGTCAATTGAAAGCGATATGACCACGCTAAAAGTCTCTCAGGCACGAATGGAAGGGGAAATATCAACAGTAAAAAATGAGCTAACCTTTATTCGAGACGACATAAAAGATCTTAAAGGCAATCAACGTGCCCAGATATGGGCATTAATTATTACTGTCATTGGTGCTACGGTCGCCGCAATTGTAAGATTCGGTTTTCTTTCTAATCCCTGAACACGCGATCGCAGACTAACCCCAATAAATTACCCTAAAAGCAGAAAAGGAGAAGCGGCTACCTCTCCCTTTCCAAACAACCAATAGTTAAGGAAATGATAGCTTATGACAACCACGATTGAAACTGACTTAAAAGAATTTTTAGGCAAACTAGATCAACGCTTTGATCGCTTAGAACAAAGACTAGACAGAATAGACTCTGACTTGACTACTCTCAAAGTGGATGTAGCAACTCTTAAAGCTGAATTTAAGGGAGAAACATCGACAATAAAAAACGAGTTGGCAACGGTCAAAGAAGACATCAAAGATATCCGTGGTAATCAACGCGCTCAGATTTGGACATTAATTATTACCGTTATCGGTGCTACAGTTGCAGCAATCGCTAAATTCGGATTTCTTTCTAACCCTTAAGTAGCGATCACTGTTCCTTATTGGCTTTTAAGAAGCAACTTAACCAGGAATGATCTGACAAGCTCTGGTGTAGTAATTTAAGCGATCTTGGAGTCCATTGGCAGGATCTCTCCCATTGACCCTAGCAGAGATCTGACGACAGGTGAAACCTCTATCGACTAAGCTATTAATTTTATTGTTATGCCACCAAAAACCGGCACTGGTAAAGGGATAGGTAGCAGCAACATAGTTCACACCTTCCATTACCCGTGGATCTCCCAGATAATTAGCAAAGGACTGATAATTCGCCCGTCCTGTTAATTGGATTGCCCCTGCACCTTTATATTTTGGGCCGTCACCGGGTTGCGTATTGCCCAAATCTCTACGATTTTCGTAAGCCCATCCCGAAGCTAATTCTTTGAACCATTTCAATCCACCGGATTCGTGGGCAATCTGGGCCATAAAGTGACGAATACGGGCAGGGGTTGTGATATCAAAGCGACGTAGGCAGTTATTGAGGTCTGCTAAATCATCATATTGAATAGAACGTCCACAAATCGCTTCTACTTGAGCCTTGCTAATATAGTCAACCGTCGTAACCATTTCGATCGCGTCCGGTTTAATTTTAAGCAATTCACACCAGGTATTTTCATCAACAATACCGTTGGGAACTAAACCCACTGGGGAGTATTTGCATTGATCTTGAGGACGAGCAGTTTGGAATTTTTTAACGCCTGTTTCGGTAATATTCCCGAAATTGCCATCAATATCGTTTTTATTGAGAATGCCCCAATTCATTAATTGAGCTTGTAAACGTTCAACTAAAAAGCCATCATCCCCTTTTTTGAGGACGGTTAGTTTTTCCCCCATAAAATTCTAATTCTCCTAAGAATAATGCGATCGCGCCTTGGATTGCGATGAAATCAATTAAATCATTTCTCTCGATAATGGCTCATTAAGAGAAAATTAAGCTTTTTGTAAGCGGTTGGTCGAAGATTTTTAAATAAAGTTGATGACGCGATCGCCCAAGCACCCGAACCCCCGTGACAACATTTAGCGAAATGAAGTTTAATGATAGGCTGATAAAGGATTAGCGTGGATCGCCCCTCGCTATCATGAATGATTTATTTACAGAAGGAAAACAAATAACAATGGCACGTTTAGCTCTGCTGAGTGTATCGGATAAAACTGGCTTAATTGAACTCGCCCGTCAGTTAGTCGAAGAATTTCAGTTTGACATCATCAGCAGTGGCGGAACGGCTCAGGCATTAAAAAACGCAGGCTTACCGGTGACCAAGGTGAGCGATTATACGGGATCTCCTGAAATTTTAGGCGGACGGGTGAAAACTCTCCATCCCAAAATTCATGGTGGTATCTTAGCCCGTAAAGATTTCGCTCAGGATTTAGCGGATTTAGAAGCCAATGGGATTCGTCCCTTAGATTTGGTCGTCGTTAATCTCTATCCCTTTGAACAAACCATTGCTAAACCCAATGTAACGGTCGCTGAAGCGGTGGAACAGATTGATATTGGTGGCCCTGCCATGATTCGCGCAACGGCGAAAAATTTTGCCCATACCACCATTTTGTCGAATCCCAATCAATATGATCGCTTTCTGGCTGCCCTACGGGAAAATGGCGACATTCCTTTAGCCTTGCGTCAACAATTTGCAGGGGAAGCCTTTGCTTTAACCAATGCCTATGACCAGGCGATCGCGACCTATTTTGCAGGATTAAATAATGATGCTCCCCAACGTTACGGCCTCAGTGGAACCTTAGTGCAAACCCTCCGTTATGGCGAAAATCCCCATCAAAGTGCCGCTTGGTATCAAACGGGAACCCAAACATCAGGCTGGTCTAGTGCGGAAAAACTGCAAGGAAAAGAATTAAGCTATAACAATTTAGTCGATTTAGAAGCAGCCCGACGAATTATTGCCGAATTTGATACCAGTGAGCCAGCGGCCGCCATTCTCAAACATACCAATCCCTGCGGTGTTGCAGTGGGGAACAGTTTGGCGAATGCCTATGAAAAAGCCTTTAATGCGGATTCTACTTCGGCTTTTGGGGGAATTGTCGCTTTCAATCAACCCATTGATGGAGAAACGGCCCAAGCTCTGACCAAAACCTTTTTAGAGTGTATCGTCGCCCCTGGCTGCACAGAAGAAGCTAAAGCAATTTTAGGGACAAAATCCAATTTACGGGTTTTAATTTTACCCAATTTAACCGCTGGCCCTGCCCAAACCGTCAAAGCGATCGCGGGGGGATTATTAATCCAAGCCTCCGATGAAGTGGTGGATCAAACCGACACCTGGCAAATTGTCACCGAAAAACAACCGACTCCTGAACAATTAGCTGAACTGCTCTTTGCTTGGAAAGTCGCCAAACACGTTAAATCTAATGCCATTGTGGTTACCAAAGATCGGACAACCTTGGGCGTAGGTGCAGGACAAATGAATCGGGTGGGTTCCGTTGAAATCGCCCTTAAACAAGCAGGTGAAAAAGCTCAGGGCGGATTTTTAGCCAGCGATGGCTTTTTTCCCTTTGATGATTCTGTCCGTACCGCTGCCGCCGCCGGTATTACCGCCATTGTTCAACCAGGGGGATCTCTGCGGGATAAGGATTCGATCCAAGCGGCCAATGAATTAGGGTTAGTTATGGTCTTGACCGGAATCCGCCATTTCTTACATTAAATTGTCCTGCCTGCCTGAGAAGGCTAGAAAAACGGATCTTTTTTACCAATCTTGACTGTTAAATTGATAGTTTGAAAAAAAATGCTAAATATCAACCAATGTAGCCAATTAGACAGTATTTGTCTAAAATAGGGTTGACTTATTGTTAAAGTCTAGTATGCTACTAGATTAATGTTTAGATTAATGTGACTAAAAATTAGTTCCCGAATCTTCATTAATTGATAGCAGGTTGTTATTCATTATTTGGGTGATCATCTTGGAGTCAGGAAGTAAAGTTACAGTGCCTTCTAGCACCATACCGTCAAGCACAAAAGACAAAACAACAACAGCCGATTCAGAGAAGTCGTTTGGCCAAGGCGTAATTAAAATTGCGGGAGGAACTATCCTGGGGGTAGGTCTGCTTGCAAGTGCGGCGATCGCTGGTGGCTTAGCGGGCTTGGCAATTAGTTTTCGTAATCTTCCTGATGTCCGAACCCTCAAAACCTATGTTCCTGCCCAAACCAGTTATATTTATGATGTTAAAGGGCGGGAATTATTGGCCCTGCATGACGAAGCTCACCGTAAACTCGTTAGCCTAGAGCAAATTTCTCCCGATCTCAAACGGGCGGTCATGGCGATCGAAGATAGCAGTTTTTACAATCACCAAGGCATTAACCCGAATAGCATCGGACGAGCCTTACTGGTTAATTTTAAGAGTGGAGGCGTTTCAGAAGGGGCATCCACCCTCTCCATGCAGTTAGTCAAAAATATTTTTCTTTCTCAACAACGAACCGTTACCCGAAAAGCCGCTGAAGCCGTATTGGCCATCCGAGTAGAGCAAGTCTTTGATAAAAACCAAATTTTAGAAATGTACCTCAATACTATCTATTGGGGGCATAACAACTATGGTATTCAGACGGCTGCCGAAAGTTATTTTAAAAAGCCCGCCGCTAAGCTGAATTTAGCTGAATCAGCGATGTTAGCTGGCATGATTCAAGCACCTGAATCCTATAGTCCTTTTAACAAGTTTAAGGCAGCCAAAGCCCGTCAAGAAGTTGTCCTTGATCGCATGGCCGCTTTAGGCTGGATTACCCCTCAAGAATCTGAAGCCGCAAAAAAAGCTAAATTAAATTTAGGGGAACCAACCGCTTGGCGAGGGAGCAAACTTCCTTACGTAACCGATGCCGTCATTAAGGAACTAACGGAACGTTTTGGCAAAGAAGCTGTCATTAAGGGGGGGATGCGCGTTCAGACAACCGTAGATTATGACCTCCAGAAAAAAGGAGAGGCCGTGGTTCACAATGCCTACAAGCGTCTTCGGGGGAGATTACGCGGTAAGAACCTACAAATTGCGTTAGTTTCTGTCGATCCTCGTACCCATTACATTAAAACCATCGTAGGAGGGGTTGACTACAATAAGAGTCAATTGAACCGAGCAATTCAATCTCGTCGTCAGCCGGGTTCATCCTTCAAACCCTTTGTGTATTACACCGCTTTTGCTTCGGGGAAATATACCCCTGATTCGGTCGTTTATGATGGGCCGATTCGGATTCGCGATGGTGCTATTATCTATTCACCCAAAAACTATGGTGGTGGTTTCTCTGGGCCCATGTCGATTCGGAGTGCGCTGGCGGTATCTCAAAACATTCCCGCCGTTGTGGTTGGGAGTAAGGTAGGGATGAATCGGGTTGTTGAAGCCTGTCGTCGGATGGGTATTAAAAGTCCTTTGATGGCAGTTCCATCGTTACCGTTGGGGTCTGTGGATGTAACCCCGTTAGATATGGCTAGTGCCTATGCCACCCTAGCGAGTAATGGTTGGTACTCAGAACCGACAATTATTATGCGCGTTACCGATAGCCAGGGAAATGTTTTGTTGGATAATACCCCCAAGCCTCAGTTAGTGCTTGATCCTTGGGCCGCCGCAAATACCAACTCGATTATGACATCAGTTGTGAACGGTGGAACCGGAAGGGCTGCCTCTTTAGGACGACCCACTGCAGGGAAAACAGGAACCACAGATAATGAACGAAATGTTTGGTTTGTGGGCCATGTGCCCCAAATGGCTACGGCAGTTTGGTTAGGGAATGATAACAATGCTTCTCTTGGAAAAGGGATTTCAGGGGGACATTATGCGGCTCCTATTTGGCGTTCCTTCATGAGCCAAGCGGTTAAGGATATGCCGGTCGAATACTTTGCGGCGGCTTCTAAGTTCCCGAAACCGAAACCTTCAAAATAGCAAAAGATAATAAGAGTACGGTGGCGATTAAGTATCTCCCTGAACTCGCTTAATAAATTTCTCAACGAGGCTTAAAAGCAGTTGGGGAATTTCGTGTCCCATATCAAATTCGTGGTACTCTACTTCGGCAGCGATCGCGGTTAGGGCATCACGGGCTTGTCGGGCAGCTTGAATTGGAACAACCCTATCTTGACGACCGTGAACCATCAGGATGGGAGCAATGGGATTTTTTAACAGATGGGGCTGGAAATGGAGATAGCCACTTAAACAAATTAAACCGGCTAGGGGTAATTCAATGCCCACATCCAAGGTCATCGCGCCGCCTTGGGAAAATCCACCTAAGATTGTGCGAGAGAGGGGAACCCCTGTTTCTGCTTCTAGGGATAATAGCCAGTCTCGGAGTTGGTGACGACTTTCAGCTAGTCCATCATGGCTTTGGGTTTCTAAGGCGTACCAGGATCGCCCTGTAGCTAATTCAGGATGGGAAAAGGGAGCATTGGGAAAAAAACACAGATAATGGTCAGGTAAATTTAAAATTTGAGCTAAAGGGGCTAAATCGTTGGCATCGGCTCCCCAACCGTGGAGTAAAACGAGGAGATGCTGAGGAGGGTGATTTAGCGTGGTGGGGTAAGCGATCGCGGAGAGAGTCAGAAGCGTTATCCTCAAAATGTTATCAATTCTTTATTTTAGCCATTTTTTGGGGTTCAAATAGATCATTTCGTGAATCATGCGGCGGTATGGTACTTTTTTGTTCTCAACCTTAAGCGTTAATTCCATTCTTCAGAACATCGTGGGAAAGGGCTTTCCAATGGGATAATAGAGTAGTTTTTGTTCACCCTGTTTCGACTCTAACCCATGACTTCCCACGCTAAAATCATTGTTCTTGATGATGACCCGACAGGCTCCCAGACGGTTCATAGTTGTTTGTTGTTGATGCAGTGGGATGTGGAAACCTTGCGTTTAGGGTTACGGGATGAGGTGCCCATTTTCTTTGTGTTAACCAATACCAGAGCCTTAACCCCAGAAAAAGCAGCCCAGGTGACCCGTGAAGTTTGCCAAAATCTAAAATTAGCTCTAGCGGCGGAAAATATTACCGAATTTCTGATTGTAAGTCGGTCGGATTCCACCCTGCGCGGCCATTATCCCATCGAAACCGACGCGATCGCTGAAGAATTAGGTGACTTTGATGCCCATTTTTTGATTCCCGCCTTTTTTGAGGGGGGACGTGTTACCCGTGATAGTGTTCATTATTTGATGATTAACGGAACGCCGACTCCTGTTCATGAAACCGAGTTTGCGAAAGACTCCGTTTTTGGCTATCACCACAGCTATTTACCCGATTACGTGGAAGAGAAAACCCAGGGCAAAATTAAAGCCAACGAAGTCAAACGCTTTTTACTCAACGACATTCGCCAAGACTGTTTACCCGAATTATTAACCCTCAAAAACAATCAATGTGCGGTCGTGGACGGAGAAGTGCAAACAGACTTAGATCAATTTGCTCAAGCGGTTTTAACTGCTGCCGATCACGGGAAACGCTTTTTATTTCGCAGTGCGGCCAGTATTTTGACTTCTTTAGCTCAATTAGACAAACAGCCCTTAGCCCCTGAAGCAATGGCCCAATATAAACCAACCGATAAAACCGGAGTTGTCTTAGTCGGCTCCCATGTGAAAAAAACCACCGAGCAATTAAATAATTTATTACAAGAACCCGATGTCGTTGGCGTTGAAATTGATGTAACCCGCCTGCGAGATTTTCCGGAAACCCGCGATCAAATATTGAGCGAAACCTTAGAAAAAATCAATCAAATTCGCCAAGGTAATCAAACTCCCGTTATTTATACCAGCCGTCAAGAATTAGCCTTTGATACCATTCAAAAACGTCTTGATTTTGGGGTAGCGGTTTCTGCCTTATTAATGGATATTGTGCAATCTTTACCCAAAGATATTGGTTTTCTGATCAGTAAAGGCGGGATTACTTCTAATGATGTTTTAAGTACGGGGTTAAGTCTGCGATCGGCCCGTTTATTAGGACAAATTTTGCCTGGCTGTTCCATGGTGACAACTGCTGCGGATCATCTTTTATTCCCCCATTTACCCGTTGTTCTATTCCCAGGCAATGTCGGGGATGCCCAAGGATTAGCAACCGTTTATCGTCGTCTTAATCCCCTTGAGATCTCGAATAGATAGAGCAGGGAGGCTACAAACCCTATCTATTGAGTCGCATTGCTTTGACGACTATTCCTGTACTTCCCTATTTATCAGCTTAAAAAAGTTGGTAATTAATAGAAAAATAAAGGCTCTGCTGAGAAAGGGTATTGCCTTGAACTTTAAACTCGGTTAGGGGTAACCCCCAGTCTAAGCGGGCATTAAAGCGATCGCCCATTTGCCAGATCAACCCTAGCCCCACGCTCACTAAGGTATTGGGATTCGGAGTCGGCAACGGATTAGCATCATCATTCCAACCGGTACCGTAGTCCACAAAAGGTACGATTTGCAGCAGTCCATTGACCTCATTGACCCGTAAAAGGGGAAAACGCACCTCTGCTGAAGCAAAAATTCCATTATCGGTTAAAAAGAAATCTTGACGATAGCCCCGTACACTATTTAAACCGCCTAAGGTCAACTGTTCGAGGGGAACCAGCGGATCCGTCGATAATTGCAACGCTGTCCGAAAAACGAAGAGGGTATCAGGAGCAAGCAAACGGACGTATTGGCCTTGACCTTGCCATTCAAAAAAGCGACCATCCGGCGGTTGAGCATTAAAGGTTGCATCCAATAGACCTAATCCCACACTAAATTGAGAACGCAAGGCTAGGACATCTTCGCTTCCCCGTTGTGTCCATTCCTGAAAGAAACGTAAAGCGGAAATTTTAGTCTGCCCTTGCTCATCTGCTCCCGGTGATAGGGGAAAATCAACCCCTAATAAGCTGGTTTGACTGGCTGAATAGGAACCTGTTAAGCCCAAGGCCAATTCTTGCGTGGGGGTTTGAATAATCGGCTGGCGATAGGTTAAGTCTAAATACAATGAGTCTCCCGTAATATCAAGTTGATTAAAGGGTTCTTCGATGACCCAGGTAGAGTTCCATTGTCCAGAAAATCTGAGGGTGCCATTCTGGGGATTGACCGGAAGTGTATAGGTTCCATACAGGCTATTGCTGCCATCACTGTTGGCATATTCCAAACTGATTGCATCACCGATTCCGAATAAATTCCCTTCCCGAATGCCGATTCCTCGCTCAAAACTCCCAATACTCCGCACTTTCCCATTATTGGCAAATAATTCTAAGTCAAAGGTTTCCGCTTCTTCAACCCGGACAGACAGGAGACTTAATTCCGGCACTGTCCCCGCAGAAATTTCGGCTGAAATAGATTTGATTAAGGGATTGAGTTGTAGAAGTTGTAAGGCTTGTAAAAGTTCTTTCTGATTAAAGGGTTTCTGGGTGGCTAAGGCTAAACGACTCTGCACGTAATCAGGGTTTAAGCGACCCTCAACGGTAACCACAATATCTTCTAATGCCCCTTCAATAATTTGGATCGTGACCACGGCTCCTTGTTGGGAAAAGCTTTGATTCGCTGGAATAACCGCTCCAGAGTTGATATAGCCAGCATCCGTATAGAGTTTGGTAATGGCAGCTTCGGCTTGCAACAGTTCGGTAAAGGTAATGGGTCGATTCACGAAAGTCGCGATCGCCTGACTCAGTTGCTCATTCGTAAAAGCAGTATTACCGACAAATTCAAAACGGTTAATCACAATAGTCCCTGGGATTGCAGGCTGTTCCATCGGCGGCAAAGTCTCAGGAACCGTTAACTCTAAGGATGGACTGGGAAGGGATTCAGGAGTCGGCAGTGGCTGTTGGGGGGGTCTGGGCGTTAATATGCGACCGGGAAGCAACGGGGCAACATTATTCGGGGTTTGGGCAAGAACTTTAAGGGGATGAAAAACAGAATAAGTAATGAGAAATAATAATAAATAACGGGTCAGCATTCAAAAGATAATTTTTTAAAATAAATGAGCAACCAACGATTAGATCTGATAATAAGAGATTGAGGAAATTAAAAAGTTTTTTACCCCCAAAATGGCATTGATTTAAAAAAAAACAAGATGGCTTTACAGCAGACTCAAGCGCAATTGGTTTTGCATATGATTGCTAACAACCTTGTGTATTCTAGAGTAATTTTAAGCAAAAATCATGAAATTTTCTTTTAAAATTAGGAGAACTTGAATCTATAGTTATAGCATCTCTGAAATCAAACGTTAAGAAACGATTTATTGCTTGCCCCCCTAATCCTATGACCTTAGAAGCTGAGTTTACCTGGAAACAAGCCAAAGAAACTGCCGAGAATCTAATTTTTTTTCACTTTAAGGAGCATCTCAAGGATGTAGAACTCTGTGTTCTCCAAGGATCTTGGAATGGGTTGACCTACGAAGCCATGAGCGATCGCTATTATTTAGCCGAAAATTATTTAAGGGGCGATGTTGGGCCTGAACTTTGGCGAAAATTATCTGAAGCCTTGGGAGAAGCTGTAACCAAAAGAAATTTTAAAAATGCTCTAGCAAGAGCCGCCAAACTGAATCAACCGCCCATTTCACGCCCGATAGATTCCCCGAAGCCTCACCTCTTATTTCCTGAAGGCTCAGTTCCTCTAGACTCTACTTTATATTTAGAACGAGAAGGGATTGATCGTCTCTGTTATGACAATATCACCCAGTTAGGGGTATTATTGCGGATCAAAGCTCCCCATAAAATGGGAAAAACATCCCTGCTCACTCGGATTTTGGCCCAGGGTAAAACCCATCACTATCAAACAGCCCATATCGACTTAAAGGATATCGAACGCAAGATTATTGACAGCTTAGATAAATTCCTACAATGGTTCTGCGTCATGGTGGGGCGACAGTTGGGATTAGACAATCACCTTAAAGACTATTGGGATACCGAAATTCTGGGTAGCAATGATAACTGTACCGTCTATTTTGAAGAATACTTATTAGCCAAAATTGATTGCCCTTTAGTGTTGGGATTAGATGGCGTTGATCGCCTATTTCCCCATACCGAAATTGTGGAAGATTTTTTAGGAATGCTACGCAGTTGGCATGAAAGAGGCAAAACTACCCCCCTTTGGGGTCAATTGCGTTTAATTCTGGCTCATTCCACTGATGTTTATATTCCGCTCGATCTGAATCAATCTCCTTTTAATGCGGGTGTTCCCATCGAATTACAAGAATTTAATTCTTCCCAAGTGGCGACTTTAGCTCGTTGTTATGGATTGCAGTGGAAACAGGGAGAAGTGGAATCTTTAATGGCAATGGTCGGTGGTCATCCCTATTTAGTTTCTTTAGCCCTCTATCAAGTGGCATCCCAAAAAACAACTTTAACCCAACTGTTGCAGGAAGCTTCCAGTGAAGTAGGCATTTATACAGCCTATATTCGACAGCTTTTGCAGACATTGCAGCAGACTCCGTTTATTATCGACGGCTTCAAACGGGTGCTCTGGTCGGATGAACCTGTCACCTTAGATCCCATCCAAACCTACCGATTACATAGCATGGGATTGGTGAAGCAACAAAGCAATCAAGTCATTTTGCGCTGCAACTTATATCGAGAATATTTTTCTCGTGTTTTTGCAACTGCGGCGGAGTGAGCATCTCTTGATGGATGACATTAATTGAGAATAATTAGCATTAATTTGCTATACTCTTTAACAAGAACCTAGAACCTTACTCAGCAATTCTTTTCATTTCACTCTAAAGGAGTATCAACTTCCTAGAAATGGTCGTAACTCATTTTCGTCACTATGACAGTTACGAAGGAACATAAAACGCCTTCCGGATTGTAGCAGGTTCGCAACTTTAGCAATCATTGATCGGGTGATAGGTTATGTCTAAGGCACTAGAAGCACTGGCTCACTTCCAAATCGCAACCCAATTACTAGGAGTAATTCGCAATGATAGCGATAAGGTTAAATTTCTCCAAGTGAGGATTGATGGACAGGATTATGCGATCAAGCTTCCTAAAACTCTCCGTAAACAATTGGATTTTGAGTTAAGCGTGGGTTCCTGGGTGTATATCCAAGGTATCCAAGAGCTTGACCGCAAAAAAGGGGTCTTAAGACTCACGGCCTTCAGGATTCAGCCGCTGTTGCCGCCAGAAGAATTATGGGGGGAATCGATCATTCCTCAACATCAAATGACCCAACATAAGCAACAAAAAGCCAGTATTTTGATTTGTCAAAAGTCGGACTGTTGGAAACGGGGGGGAAAAGCCGTTTGTCAGCAATTGGAAACTGCCCTACGCGATCGCGGCTTAGCCGATCAGGTCGAAATTAAAACCACAGGTTGCATGAAACAGTGTAAGCAGGGGCCCAATATTGTTTTTATGCCTAATAAAGCCCGTTATCGCCAAGTTAGCCCCCAACAAGCGGTGTCCCTCCTAGACCGTCATTTCCCCAAGACAGAACAGACCGTCAAAACGACCCAGGGAGAATTTTGTTACAATTCGTAACATAAACCCTTGTCGCCCTTTGTTTCATGTCTAGTCTCCTAATGCCAGCGATCGCTCAAAACGTTTTCTCCGCAGGAGGGCTTGATCCATCCCGTTTTGATTGGAAAGAAGTTTGGTATCCCGTTTATTATGTGGACGATTTAGATAAAACAAAACTGACCTCCTTTACCCTTCTAGAGCAGGATATTGTCATTTGGTGGGATCAAACCCAGGCGACTTGGCGAGCCTTTGTTGATCAATGTCCCCATCGTCTGGCTCCCCTATCCCAGGGCAGAATTAACGAATCCGGTTTGTTGGAATGCCCTTATCACGGTTGGACATTTTCCGGACAAGGAACGTGTGAAAGTATTCCGCAACAAGCGCAGGGCGGTCAAGCAGAAGTTTCCCGACGGGCCTGTGTGCAGAGTTTCCCGACTCAAGTTCGCCAAGGCTTATTATTTGTTTTTCCCGGAACGGCGGAGAATGCGGAGAAAACCCCGATTCCGATTGTTGATCCCCTGGAGGAATCCGCCAAAGATTGGGTTTGTTTAAATATTTTTCGAGATTTACCCTATGATGCGCTGACTTTGTTGGAAAATGTGCTGGATTCGAGTCATATTCCCTACACCCACCATCAGACGGTCGGCGATCGCGCCAATGTGAGTCCCGTGAATTTAGCGGTTGTTCATTCTGATCGGCAAGGCTTCCAAGGAGTTTGGGAAGAAGGGCCCCGTAAAGGAACCTTGGGAAGACAAACCACGACCTTTATCGCGCCTGGGTTAATGTGGCATGATTTAACGTCCCAGCAATACGGTAGAACCCTGACAGTGGTTTACGCCACCCCAATTCGGAAGGGAGAATGCCGTCTATTTGCCCGTTTTCCCTTTAAATTTTCTTCCAAAATTCCCCGTTTAGCGATTCAATTAACACCTGCTTGGTTTTCCCACTTAGGGCAACATCGGGTATTAGAAGACGACCAAATCTTTCTACACTATCAAGAACGTTACCTAGAACAAAAGGGCGGCAGTGAAAAGTTTGCTCAAGCTTTTTATTTACCAACCAAGGCGGATTTATTTGTCGCAGAATTACGCCAATGGGTAAATCAATACCAAGCCGAATCTTTTCCTGGACAACGGTTTTCTCCTGCCCTACCCACAGAAATTTTATTAGACCGCTATTATTCCCACACTCAAAACTGTGTCAGTTGCCGAACCGCTTTAGCTAACATTCAACGTATTAAAAAGGGAACTGCGATTGTCGCCGCGATCGCTTTAAGTTTGACCCCTATTCTATTGTTTAGTCTGGGTCAAAATCTCGTGTTAGGGATAAGTTTAACGGGGCTTTTGTTGATAAGTGGAATACTTTGGTTAAGTTTGCAAAAATTGGAAAAACGATTTTATCAAGGTGAACCGATTCCCCCTCGGAATTTACCGAATAAAAAAGCCCAAAAATAACATTGATTGGGGTTTGTGGGTTTAAAGTCAATCCGTTTTGCGTTGAGCTTCGTAAAACTGAATAATCGTCATTGATCGCGCTTTAAAATTCATTAGGACATTATCTATGTTTATTCTGTTTTTAATCTGTACTGAAGTTTTGAATGATGTTATCTAATCAGACAGACGCGGAAGTCTATTTTGCCCTCGTGGCAGGGGAAGTTCCGGCTTTAGGGATTCTCTATGAACGCTACGGTGAAGTGGTTTATCGTTTTGCCTTGCGAATATTGAACAATCCCCAAGAAGCAGAAGATTTGACTCAGGAAGTTTTCCTAACCCTCTGGCGAAATCAGTCCTATGATCCGAAACGTGGATCACTGTTGGCTTTTCTCAATACCTTAACCCGTTCAAAATCAATCGATCGCTATCGGCAACGACAGGCCCAATGGCGATCGCTAGAAAAATTAGGGAACAGCAATTTCCCCGAACCTCGGAATGACTTAATGGATAAACTGGCTGTAAAAGAAACCTCTCTTCAAGTACGAGAAGCGATGGACGCATTACCCCCTCATCAAAGAACCGTCTTAGAAATGGCTTATTTTGACGGTTTGAGCCAATCGGAAATTGCAGAGGATTTAAAGATTCCCCTCGGCACGGTCAAAACCCATAAACGGAATGCCCTATTAAGACTCAGACAACTATTAAATAGTTTAGTGTAATGATTATGATCCATTCTCAAGATTCCCAAGGGTGGCAAGAACTCCTTGCCGATTATGTATTAGGAGAAGTGACTCCCGAAGAAGCGGAAACCGTTCGTCAATTATTGATTGCCCATCCCGAATTACAGGAAGAAATTAGCCACTTACAGGAAACATTAGCCCTCATTCCTTTAGCGTTACCGGAATCCTCGCCGCCTAAAAAACTGGGTGCTAAGATTTTACGCTTGGCCAAAGCTCAGCCCAATTCTGCTAATTCCATCGTGGATTCTTTAAGAAAAAAATCGAAAGCCAAGTTATTGACTGTCAGTTCGATTGCACTTGCCTTGATTTTGGGATTGAGTGTTTACAATTATCGTTTACATCAAGAATTAGCGATCGCCCAATCAGAATTATCTCAATATCAAAGCGCGATCTCTACCTTACCCGAATCCAACAACCGATTACTGGCCCTAAAGGGAACTAATCAAGCTCCCACCGCAACAGGAGTCGTTTTAGTCATGCCCAAAATGGGAAAAGCGATGATGACTGTCCAGAATCTAAAACCCTTACCTTCAGGCAAAGTCTATCATTTATGGGCAGTAGCTAACGGCAAAAAATTTGATTGTGGACAATTCAATGTTAATCAGAAAGGGAAAATGATGAAACAGTTACCCCTCGATGAAATTATCACCCAATCCTCTCAGTTAGTCATCACCATTGAACCGAATCAATCTATTACTCAGCCGACGGGAACAGAAGTCATGATAGGAAACATTTAAGAATCCATCAGTTGTTCTGGAAGATAGTCACCCAACCTCAAATTGGATCAATGATGATCAAGACGCTTCCGATGGGGCTTCTGTTGAAGAACTACCAGAATTCGCTGTTTGAGCTTGCTTCTCACGCTTTTTGCGATCCGCTTCCATCGCTTCATCTAACACTTTTAGGAATTGGTCGGCTTTTTCCAAATTGCTGCGATATAAATCCAGATCTTTTTGGATTTTTTCATTAGATAAATTTAAAGCTTCAGCAACTTGAGATAAAACCTGATTGCGTTTTTCTTCTTCCTTCGTTAATTCGGGATCAACGGTACTTAATAGGGTATAAAGTCCAATCGCAAAAAGACGACTATATTTAAAATTAGAATTCTGCTTAATGTTCGCGAGGGTTTGGAAAAAGTAATTATCCCCGGCGGATTCTGGCGAAACGGCCGTTATTTTAGACATAAAATCAGACATCTCAATGCTCTGAGCCGCAGTCACAACGTCGGTTGCATTCTGTTTATATTGCTGAAAATCGGCTCCAACAGACTGACAAATCGCATTAAAAATTGAGTCCTTATCCGTTTCTGGGCGATAGCCTTGCATAAATCGTTCAAAAGACGTAACTACCCCCAAGGCATAAATGGGATCATAGAGAAAATCCACATGAACAGTAAGTAAGTGCATTTCAATCATTAATTCTTCCACAAACCGCCGATAAATCGAGTTAATAGGGCGATTATGGTGGACATGGAACTCACGCTTGGTTTCGGAAACGGTACGAATTTTAACCACAATCCCAACTGAATGAATCGTAATGGATAAAGAATTGACAGAACACAGAATACTTGAGCAAGAAATTCTGGTCAGTGAAACTATTATACTTCCTTGGGTGGTCTTCTATGGGAGCAATTGAGCGGCGGGAGCATCTCCCCCGAAGGCCACAAAAAAGGGCCGAAATGACTTCAGCCCCAGAGGTTAAATTAGAATAACCAATCATTAATAACTATTTTTTATTAATTATTAATTATTCATTAACCATTAGCCTTCCGAGAATTCGGCATCAATGACTTCATCGCCACCGCCTGTTGCGCCACCTGTTGGGCCGGCACCACCATCACTAGGGCCACCATCGGCTCCACCACCTGCTTGTTGATACATTTGAGTACCAATGGTGTAGAGAGCTTGTTGCAGTTCGGGTAAGAGAGTTTGAATTTTCTCGTCGTTGTCGGCCGCGATCGCTTCTTTGAGATCTTTGATTAAGGTTTCAGCCTTGCTCTTATCGGCACCAGAGACCTTATCGCCCAACTCACTGAGTTGTTTTTCTGCTTGGTAAACGAGAGAATCCGCTTGGTTCTTACGGTCGATTTTTTCACGACGCTCTTTGTCGGCTGCTGCATTAGCTTCGGCTTCTTTAACCATGCGGTCTACTTCGGTATCCGGTAAGGTGGATGCGCCCGTAATACTGATGGATTGTTCTTTCCCTGTGCCTCGGTCTTTCGCCGTCACATTCAAGATACCGTTCGCGTCGATATCAAAGGTAACTTCGATTTGAGGAACACCACGGGGGGCCGCCGGAATGCCATCTAAGCGGAACGTTCCTAAGCTCTTGTTATCGCGAGACATTTCCCGTTCCCCTTGGAGAACATGGATCTCTACATTGGTTTGACCATCAACGGCGGTTGAGAAGGTTTCGGATTTCTTGGTGGGAATCGTGGTATTACGAGGAATAATCTTCGTCATTACCCCGCCGAGAGTTTCCACCCCCAAGGATAAAGGTGATACATCTAACAGAAGAATATCTTTAACTTCACCGGCGAGAACACCGCCTTGAATAGCAGCACCCACTGCGACCACTTCATCAGGGTTGACACTTTGGTTAGGATCTTTCCCTAAAACCTTTTTAACCAATTCTTGAACAGCGGGAATACGGGTAGAACCACCGACTAAGACCACTTCATCTAAAGCACTCTTGTCGATTTTGGCATCCCGAACGGCATTTTCAACAGGAATGCGACAACGATCAATCAGATCCGCACAAATTTCTTCAAACTTGGCACGGGTTAATACGGTGTCAAGATGTTTCGGCCCGTCTTGAGTGGCGGTGATGAAAGGTAAGTTAATTTCAGTTTGGCTTACACCAGAAAGTTCGATTTTGGCTTTTTCTGCGGCTTCGGTCAAGCGTTGCAAGGCTTGTTTATCTTGGCGCAGATCAATGCCTTCAACTTTTCTGAATTCTTCCGCTAAGTAATCAACGATTTTTTTATCGAAATCGTCGCCCCCTAAGTGGGTATCCCCAGAGGTTGCTAGGACTTCAAATACGCCATCACCGACTTCCAGAACCGATACGTCGAAGGTTCCTCCCCCTAAGTCAAAAACGAGGATGGTTTCGTTGCTTTTTCTATCTAAACCGTAGGCCAAGGAAGCGGCAGTCGGTTCGTTGATAATCCGTAAAACTTCAATCCCCGCAATTTTTCCTGCGTCTTTGGTGGCTTGACGTTGGGAGTCGTTAAAGTAAGCGGGAACGGTAATGACGGCTTGGGTAACGGTTTCCCCTAAGTATTTGCTGGCATCGTCTACCAGTTTACGGAGTACCTGGGCAGAAATTTCTTCGGGAGCAAATTGCTTTGATTGAGCAGGGCAATCTAATTTAACGTTGCCAGTGCCATCTCGTAAAACTTTATAAGAAACTTCAGTTGCTTCGTTGGTAATTTCATCGAATTTCCGTCCAATGAAGCGTTTAACGGAGTAAAAGGTGTTGCCAGGGTTCATTACCGCCTGACGTTTTGCGATTTGTCCAACTAGGCGATCGCCGTTTTTGGCATAGGCTACGACAGAGGGGGTTGTCCGAAATCCTTCTGCATTTGCAATAACAGTGGGTTTGCCCCCTTCCATTACGGCTACACAAGAGTTAGTAGTTCCTAAATCAATTCCAACAACTTTTCCCATAAGGATTCATTACTCCAACAAATTTTTATCTATAAGGGCTACTAGAATCTGAACGGTATAAATAATCAATAACGCGATTCGGGTATGGGCTGCTTTAAGAGCCTATTTATAGTTTGACGGGAAGGCGGGTTTTTCTGGGAGTGTAGTTTCCCGAACCTTAATGGGGGGTAATTATTGACAACGTGCCCTCTCGCTTCCAGGGATCATGACTAACCCCATTTCGCTGATTCCTCTAATTTAAAAAATCCCCCTAATTTCTAGGAGGATTGGGACAGAATCGAATGGGAATAAAAATGGCTGAATAATTAAAGCATGAGTTGCTTTAGCTGGTTAATTAACTCATCCTCTTGCGTAGCGTTTAACGTCAATTAGGCAACTAAATATTCATTAAAACCCGTCTGCTCACTCTCTAGCGTTGGCAAGATTTCAAAACTTTTATCTAACTGAGTCACTTCAAAAATAATTTTTATCGTAGGCGACAAAGCACATAAGCTAAAACGTTTATGAAGACTTTTCGCTAATTTTAGTGTTGACACTAACGCCATTAACCCCGCACTATCTAAAAATTCCGTCTCACTCATGTCTAGCAAAAGAGACTCGGTACTTGTTTTGTGCAAAATTTGAGCTAATTGGCTCTGGAAATCAGGAGCATTAATCGCAATTAAGGAGCTAGGAGACTGAATAATGGTTAAAGCTGAATTTTTCATCGGGCCACTCTTCCCACTCACTTAAGGGTTTGATACAGCAATTTTTTGATTAAGTCGCGAATGATGCAACTTTACAACCTCAAATTAAGAAGCTGTATTTTGAGAATAGGTTCCTACTGTATCGATTTTCTGGTAGTGATTCGATAGTAGTGGTGGAGGCTTAAGCCTTTGCTAATCGGGCATTGTAGTCGTGTATAAAGTACCAAATTGCCCCAATATGATTCTCCACATTTTTGGAAAAAGAGAGACTTTCTCT
>JAYKGY010000064.1:0-6910 GCA_035285545.1 Snowella sp.
TCAATAAAAAATGCCTGTTTTCCGTACATTGCTTGAGCCGGATGCAGTGAAAGTTGCACGTCCGGTTCTGAGGGGGGAAGGGAGTGGTAACGCTCCCGACCTACCCGACCCCCCGCTAGTCCATTTCCCGATAAATCCACACTCTTTTAGTAATAGGAACTCAAACATTTGAATGTCCAAAAATATAAATGTCTAGATGTTTTTGTATAGCTTATTAGCTTGTATTCAGCATTTTCAAAGTAGTCCCATCAAAAAAGCATATTCAATGATGAAAAATAATCTTTGGCGATCGCTAGCTTTCCTCTGAAAGTGGGAATAATTACGTTAGTCTTGCACTTTTTGAGGAAAAATTTTGTCAAACAGTGAGAATAATCTTGAGACAGGGCAGATAGTGCGTGTCCGCTCTCGTCAATATTTAGTAGAAGAGGTTACTACTTCGGAGTCTTCTAATGGAGATACTTGGGTCAGACTTTCTTGTTTAGAAGATGATGCTCAAGGCCAACCTCTTGAGGTCTTTTGGGAACGAGAAGTAGATGCCGAGATCGTTGGTACATCATCTTGGGAATCAGTTACTCGAAAAGGCTTCGATGATCCACGTTACTTTTCGGCTTATTTACACACGCTCAAGTGGAATTGTGTTACTTCAACTAACCCGAAATTGTTTCAAGCTCCCTATCGCGCAGGAATTGAAGTCAAAGCTTACCAATTAGAACCATTACGCCTTGCATTATTACAACCGAGGGTGGCTCTGTTTATCGCTGACGATGTGGGTTTAGGTAAAACCATTGAAGCCGGTCTAATTTTGCGGGAAATGCTGATGCGACAAAAAATTAAGCGTGTCGTGATTTCCTGCCCTCCATCAGTGGTTCGGCAATGGCAAGACGAAATGGAAAGCCGTTTTGGTTTGTTATTTCAGGTTTTTGATCGAGAATTTGTGGCAAAAAAACGACGGGAACGGGGCTATGGCATTAACCCTTGGATGACTCATACTCGTTTTATTATTTCCCACGCACTACTTCGGGATGAAACCTATACCGCTTCTTTACGGGATTGGTTGGGAGATTTTAGTTCGGGTTCAATGCTCATTTTAGATGAAGCCCATAATGCAGCCCCAGCCAGTGCATCCCGCTATGCAGTAGATTCCCAATTAACCAAGACGGTTCGAGAATTAGCAGAAAGATTTGAGCATAAACTTTTTCTCTCGGCAACTCCCCACAATGGCCATTCCAATAGTTTTGCTGCCTTGCTAGAAATGTTAGATCCCCAGAGATTTTGTCGGGGTGTTCCTGTGCGAAGTAAAAAGCTGCTGGATGCGGTAATGGTTCGACGGTTGAAACAAGATTTACGAGAGATTGGAGACAGTGATTTTCCAGAACGTCAGATTATTCCCATTGTAGTGGATGGCTTACCTGACGATTCCCCAGAATTGCAATTATCACAACTACTTCAAGAGTATCGAATCTGTCGAGAAGAACGCCTTAAGGATGCTCCTAAATCGACTCAGACAACAGCAATGTTGGTGATGACTTCCCTACAAAAACGTCTACTTTCTTCCATCGAAGCGTTTGCCCGTACTTTACGGGTTCATCGTTCAGCCCTAGAACGCCAGGTAGAAAAACAACGAGGAGAAGTGATAGTAAATTTATCCCTGTTAAAAGAATCTCCAGATTCCGATGATGAACGGGCTGATCTATCAGAGGTTGAAATTCAGTCGGAAGAAGAAGCCCAAATGATTGCAGCTACACAGTTAGCCGTAGAAGGTATTTCTGACAAAGAATTAGCATTACTCGAAAAAATGACCCGAATTTCGGAATCCGTCCGCCATCAACCTGATTCCCGTATTAAAAAGTTAGTGGATTGGATTAAGGCTAATCAATGCCCTGATCTGGGAAAGACTGGGGCGAGTTGGAATCATCGGCGGGTGCTAATTTTCACGGAATACATTGATACAAAACGATATCTCGAACATCAATTAAAACAAGCGATCGCGTTTTCGGATCGGGAACAGGAGCGTATAGATATCTTTACAGGCGGGATGGGAGATGAACGACGCGAATTAATTAAAGCAGCCTTTAATGCCGATCCTCAAAAGCATCCTCTAAGAATTTTGATTGCTACCGATGCTGCACGAGAAGGGGTCAATTTACAGAATCATTGTGCTGATTTGTTTCACTTTGATGTACCGTGGAATCCCAGCCGTTTAGAGCAACGCAACGGACGAATTGACCGCAAATTACAACGATCGCCGATTGTGCGCTGTCATTATTTCTATTTACCCCAACGTCCTGAAGATCGGGTGCTTGATGTATTAATTAAAAAAACAGCCACTATTCAACAGGAACTAGGTAGCCTTTCCCCCGTAATCGAGAAAAATTTGTCTAAATTATTGGATAACGGGATTCGTAGTCAGGATGAAAATTATCTAAAAACAGCGATCGCCAAGGCCGATCAAAATAAAGACGAAACCACAGGTTTTGTTAAAAGCCAAATCATTCAAGAAGAACTAGAAGCAGTACGAGTTCGCCAACAAAAACTCCTACAGCAGCAGACCCAACTAGAAGATATGCTGCGAGATTCTCAAAAATGGTTGGGACTAGATGATCGTCTATTTCGAGATGCCCTGTCCGCCTCCCTTGAAATTTTAGGAGCCAAGCCCTTAGAACCGTTATCAGCAACGGAAGCGATTCAAGATACCGATCGCGCTCGTTGGACGATATCCGCCTTAAACGAACGAACAGGGGCCGATCCTACTTGGGCTAATACTTTGGATAGTCTGCGATCGCCGCGACAAAAAGGACAAAAACTTTGGGAATGGCGTAAAGAAAACGAAATTCGGCCCGTCGTCTTCCGCGACCCTGGCAGTTTGGACGGGCAAGTCGTACATCTCCATTTAGAACACCGTTTAGTTCAAAGACTATTAGGACGATTTCTCTCTCAAGGCTTTCTCTACCACGAATTAACCCGCTCCTGTGTCTGCCTGACTGATGACCCCGTTCCCAAAGTTGTCATTTTAGGCCGATTATCCCTTTATGGCGATCGCGCAGCCCGACTCCACGACGAAGTAATTGCGATCGCGGCAGAATGGCTTGATCCGACAGCCAGAGGACGAGGCAAACTGCGACCTCTCACAGAAACCGAAAAAACCGATGTGCTACGGGAGCTAGAAAATTCTTTAGCAACCCCACGCCTACGGGAAGTTTCTCCTACCCTATTAGAACGCTGTAAAAGCTATGCAGCAAGAGACGTGGAAGATTTATTATCCCATTTAGAGAAACGAGCAGAAACCGTGACAGATCAGGCTCTCCGTAAGCTGACCAGACGAGGACAACAGGAGGCCGACGAAATGCGGCGACTCCTACAGGAACAACGTGAGCGCATTTTGAACCAAGAACAACAGTATGATCAGTATCAGCTTGAATTATTTAATAGCGAAGAAATGCGGCAAATAGAAAGCGATCGCCGTCATTGGAGAATTCGGGTACAAAAACTGACCGAAGAAATAGAAAGTGAACCCCAACGCATTCAACAAATCTATCAGGTCAAAGCCAGCCGCATTGAACCTGTGGGCTTAGTTTATCTCTGGCCTGTGTCTAACTAGGGGGAATAAGGAAATGGCAACCGATCCAGAACTTTGGCTACATAAAGAATGGTTGGGATTACTTCAACCTATAGGTCTCGTGGTTTCTCCTCCAGCCTTGCTCAAAGCTCAGGCGATGGTTAACCGAGGTCGAGCCGTCGAACTACAAACCCGTTTACAAAACGTTATTTCTACTGATGTTCTGCCTGACCAACGGGAATCAGGAAAGGTTTGGCTGCCCAATTTTCCTAGTTTTGCAGAAAAAGTATTGGAATGGCTCCCTGAAGATCTAAGCGGCGCACCAAACCAAAAACCGATTCCCCCCGAATTAGAAGTCGTTTTATCGGATTATGGCGAAACCCTACGCCCTACCTATGCCGTTGCCAACCCCGATAGTGGCCAATGGTTGCTGTTAATTCAAACAGTTAAAGCAGGTTTGCCTTTAGATAAAGATGATCCCGCAACGGAAAAAGGCCAAGGTTGGAAAACGACCTTTCAGGCTAAATTTGAACGGCTTTTGCGGGAAACCCAAATTCCTATAGGCTTACTATGCAATGGTTTAGAGATTCGCCTAGTTTATGCACCGAGGGGCGAATCATCGGGTTATCTCACGTTTCCTGTTCAAGCCATGACAGAGGTTTCAGGTCGTCTGATTTTAGCGGCTTTGGAAATGTTGATTGGAGCCGATCGCCTATTTAATGTGCCGAGCGATCGCCGTTTACCGAAGATATTAAGCGACAGTCGGGACTATCAAGCGGAAGTTTCGACTAAATTGGCGGGTCAAGTCCTAGATGCCCTTTGGGAACTGTTGCGAGGGTTTCAAGGGGCAGACGCGGCGGTCAATGGAGCGTTATTAAAAGACTTAGCGATCAATGATCCTAAACATATTTACGGTGGACTGATCACCACCCTAATGCGGTTAGTTTTCTTGCTTTATGCCGAAGACGAAGGTTTAATGCCTGATGATGCGGTTTACCAACAAAATTATGCAGTTTCGGGCTTGTATGAACGCTTACGGGAAGATGTGGGAAATTATCCCGACACGATGGATCAACGCTATGGGGCTTGGACTTGGCTGTTGAGTCTGTTTCGTTTGGTCTATGACGGCGGCGGAGCCACAGCAGAATATTTACCAGCACGGCATGGGCAGTTATTTGATCCTGATGAGTATCCTTTTTTAGAAGGCCGATCGCGGCACAGTCATTACCAGACCTATGGCACCTTGAACGCGCCCCGTATCGCCGATGGGGTGATCTATCGGTTGTTAGATAAGTTATTGATGTTGGACGGAGAGCGACTTTCCTATCGGGCGTTAGATGTAGAGCAGATTGGCTCGGTCTATGAAGCGATTATGGGTTACGACGTAGAAATGGCGGTTAATCCTGCGATCGCGGTGAACAGTAAACCAAAGGGTGGAAAATTTACCACAGCAATTGTTATTGATCTGGCTAAATTATTAGCCGCAAAAGGCAGCGATCGCCCAAAATTATTAAAAGAATGGGCCGAGTGTGAGGTCACACAGAAAAATTTGAAAGCATTGAAGGAAGCCACAACCTATGAGGAACTAATCGCGGCCTTAGACCGCAAGGTTTCGGCACGGACTCCCAATTTATTGCCCCCAGGAAGTTTATATTTGCAACCAGGGGAAGAACGACGACGGACGGGTTCCCATTACACACCCCGTAAATTAACCCAGCCGATTGTAGAAACGACTTTGCAGCCTGTTTTAGCCGCATTAGGAGACCAGCCCACGCCTGAGCAAATTTTGAGTTTAAAGGTTTGTGATCTGGCGATGGGTTCGGGAGCTTTTTTAGTGGAAGCTTGTCGGCAGTTAGCCGATCGTCTCATTGTTGCTTGGGGGCAACACAAAGAAACTTTACCCGATGCTGTAGAGCCGTTATTGTATGCGCGGCGATTAGTAGCCCAGCGTTGTTTATATGGGGTGGATAAAAATCCTTTTGCGGTCAATTTGGCGAAATTATCGTTATGGTTAGTTACTTTAGCGAAGGATCGGCCCTTTACCTTTGTGGATCATGCGCTTAAGTGTGGGGATTCTTTAGTAGGGTTAACCAGTGCGGAGATTGGTAGTTTTGGTAAAGATTCAACAGCAGATTTACCGTTATTTAAGTATTTGAAGGAGAAAGTAGATCGGGCGAAGTCATACCGAACACAGATTCAGAAGTTAGATACGGAAACGGATCAGGACGCAGAAGAGAAATTAATTCAATGGCAACAAGCAGAATTAGAAATTGAGGATTCGAGGTTAGTAAGTGATGTGAAGATTGCGGCTTTTTTTCAGGGAAGTAGCAGTAAAGAGCGGGAAGATAAACTTACTAAGAATGCCGAGTTGGTTCGGTCTTGGCGGAAATCTCTTTATACCAAAAATGTTGAGGAGGCGGTGAATTCTGATGTGTCGTTGAAGCAAATTCAATCTAGTCTCCGTAAGGCCGAAAAACCGATCACTCCCTTTAACTGGGAAATCGAGTTTCCAGAGGTTTTTGATCGGGACAATCCTGGGTTTGATGCTATCGTTGGCAATCCACCTTTTGCGGGGAAAAATACGACAATTAACAGTAATCCAGAGGGTTATGTGGAGTGGTTAAAAATCGTTCATCCAGAGTCGCACGGTAATGCGGATTTGGTGTCCCACTTTTTCCGACGAGCTTTTACCATTACCCGACAAAATGGTTGTTTCGGTTTAATTGCCACCAATACCATTGCCCAGGGTGATACTCGCAGTACGGGTTTACGGTTTATCTGTAATCGCGGGGGAATCATTTACAATGCGACTAGACGGTATCGTTGGCCAGGTGTGGCGGCTGTCGTTGTCAGTGTTATTCATATCTATAAAAGCTAATGGATACATCACTTTTAAATTTTTTAAAAAATGATTGTCGATCGCAAATCTTGACTATTGCCGCCAAGCATGGAGCCTATAATATCCGAATTTTTGGATCTGTCGCACGGAATGAAAATGATAATGATAGCGATATTGATTTTTTAGTAGATTTTGATCCTGCTCGACGAAGCCCTTGGTTTCCAATGGGATTAATAGAGGATTTAGAAATACTGTTAAAACGCAAAGTCGATGTAGCAACACCAGAAATGTTAAAAGAGCGAATCAAGGATCAAGTCTTGCGGGAGGCGATCCCCCTATGAGGCGAGTTAATGAACGTTTACAAGATATTTTAGATGCGATTGATGCCATTGAACGCTATAGCCAACAAGGTAAGGTAGTATTTGAAAGCCAAGAGTTAATTCAAGTTTGGGTTCTCCACTATCTCTGTATTATTGGAGAAGCGGTTAATGCTTTACCTGAAAACTTATTAGATT
>JAYKGY010000065.1:0-10784 GCA_035285545.1 Snowella sp.
TGCTAAGAAACTCTTTTAGTTTTTTCTTAACAAGGGTTTTGGTTTAATAACCTTCAAACTATTGATTTGTCTAGGTTCGGGGCGCGCTCTCGGCTCTCGCTCTCAACCGCGCATTTACTACTATACCGATCCTAGATGGGTGTGTCAACAGTTTTTGCGAAAAAAGTTTTTGATTTTTCATAAGTCTTTTGTAACCCTTTCCAAGTAAACGTTTCAAAGATTCTTGAAGGGCTAAAAAAAAAGAGCAACCAAGGTCGCTCTGCTCAGTTTGCTTTAACTGGGGGATTTGGGGGAATTCGGAATAGTTACATCGACTATCCCGACGGGTTTACCTAAATTGTTGAGTTTCGGTTGAATCTCTTTACCGTTCCCGACGATAAGGGTAATGATTTTATCGGGCGTTAAGTATTTCTGGGCGACTCGTTGAATGTCGTCTGCTGTAACATTTTTAACTTTGTTTTGGTATTGGAAGATAAAGTCAGCGGGATAGCCGTAGTATTCATAAGTCATTAAGCGCGTTAGGGTTTGGCTCGGATTCTCGAATTTAAAGACGAAGGAGTTGAGGATGGACTCTTTGGCGTAGGAGAGTTCGCTCGGTGAGACGGGACTGGTACGGATACGATCGATTTCTTTTAAAAAGGATTCGATGAAAGGAATTGTGGCATCGGTTCGAGTCTGACCTCCACCGACAAATACGCCTGGGTAGTCGTAGGCGGCATTCCATGAACCATAGACGGAATAGGCTAGCCCTTGTCTGGAGCGAATGTCGTTAAATAAGCGGCCGCCAAAACCGTTTAATACGCCATTCATTACGGTTAGAGCAGGATAATCGGGATCATTTAATTGGCCGCCTAAGTGTCCTAAAAAGATGGTACTTTGGGTGAGTTTGGGTAAATCGGCGAGAAAGACTTTTTGTTGGTTTTGTTGATTGGCATTGGGGACAGCTAATTTCGGTTTAGGTGTGGAGACTACCCAGTTGCCGAAGTTTTTTTCAATTAAGGCTTTCATTTCAGCCCGATCAAAGTCCCCGACAATTCCTAAAATGGTTTCTTCGGGTCGAATATAAGTTTGATGAAATTTGATAATGTCATCTCGATTAATTTGAGCTAAGGTGGCGTACTCTATTGTCCGAGCGTAGGGGCTTTGGTTGCCGTAGATTAGTTTGCTAAATTCTCGGCTGGCAATGTCGCTGGGGTTGTCATTGCGACGAGCGATCGCGCCTTGGGCTTGGGTCTTGGCTAATTCGATTTTATCGGCGGCAAAAGCTGGAGATTGAATGATTTCAGCAAAGAGATTAAGAACGGTCTCCTTGTCTTTGCTCAGTGCGTCAAAACTAGCTGATCCCGAACTGGTACCGATACTGGTTTCAATGGCTGCGGCTCGTTGCTCTAGGATCTGATTTAATTCATCCGCAGAACGTTTTTGAGTACCGCCTGTCCGCATGGTGATGCCAGTGATTCCTGCTAGACCTGCTTGATTACCTGGTTCTAAACGGGAGCCTGTACGGAAAACGGCAGTACCTTTTATCAGGGGCAATTCACGGTCTTCGACGAGGTAGACAACTAAGCCATTACTTAATTGATAGCGTTCATAGTTCGGAATTTGAATATCGGGTAAGGGGGGTAACTGTAACTGATCATAATGAAGGGGGGCTTGAGCCGTAACGAGGGGAACACTTTTGGCGGTTGCTGGGCTATGAAGTGTGAGGGAAATGGTTAACGCAGACGTGACTAACCCTAACCAACAAAAGCGTTTTAATAGTTTTTTCATCATCTTTTTATCGTTACGACTCGCTGAAAAGTTCTAACGATTATCTATCATATCGTTTCGTTTTAGGGGTTAACGAGTGGGTTGCTTGGTTAAGGCGATCGCGTTGATTATTGGGGCTTCTTTTCCTTGAGGATAGATGAGGTTGGCGGGGCAGCTTTGGGGGTATCGGCGGGTTTCACCGTAGACTTGGTAGTAGCCGTATTCGGAACCGTTTTCGCAGGAACCGCTTCGGTGCCTTTCAGGTGTTGATAGGTTGTTCGAGACAGAGATTGAATTAGCAGTCTGGCATTGACATCATTGTAGGGACGCTTTGCCATAATCACTGTAATGTAGCGTTTCCCACTGGGCATATCGATGATCCCCGCATCGCCTAATACTTTACCAATATCACCGGTTTTATGGGAAATAATGGCATCAGGTTCAAGTCCTGGGGGTAAGAGGGTGCGAGTTTTGGTTTGTTGCATAATCCCTAAAAGGCGATCGCGGGATTTGAGAGAAACCAATTCGCCTTGATTGAGTTTTAATAAAACCGTTGCCAGTTCGTGGGGTGTCGTTGTGTTGGTGCCTTCTAGGTCTGGTAAATAATTCTGCAACCGAGTTTGGGTTAACCCCCATTCTTGAAATCGTTGATCAACGACGGTCTTCCCGCCTAATCGTTTGATAATCATATTGGTTGCGGTGTTATCGCTAATGACCATCATTTTGGTAAGTGTCGTTAATGCACTCAGTTCTTTTTGGGCTTGGTTGTATTGAATATCTCCCGCACCACTGGCGAGGACATCTTTGGTAATAGGCAATTTTTCGTTGAGTTTGATCTTGCCTGCATCAACATCTTGCAGAAAAGCAACGGCAATGGGGATTTTAATGGTACTCGCTGCCGCGATTGGCGTATCACCTTCTAAATTGACGTATTTTCCATTGTCTAGATCAATAAAATACAATTGAGGATGAATTTTATCTTCTTTCTTGTCTAGGGCAATTAATTTTTGTTTGAGAGCCAGAATTTCTTCCGTGGCATGAATGCTGGTCGATGGAGTTTTAGGGGCGGGAGTTGAGCCAGTTGTTAGATTAGAAACCAGTTTGGCGATTGCTGCTGGTTTAATGGGGACACTCGCTGCCTTCGCATTGGTTCCGTGATTTGCGTCGGAGGGGGTTAAGGCCTGGGTGGAAAGAAAACGGGTTGGGGCAAAGGTCGTCAAGATCGTTCCTGCCAAAACCGCTAATCCGGCACCGAAAATACCGACCCGTAATACATAAAGAAAAGTCGTCATGGCCAGACTAGGAGGGCGGCTGGGCTTGCGTTGACGAGGAATTTTCGCCGACTCCAATCGCTGGGCGGGAATGTTCAAGGTCGTAATATTGTTTTTGGGAACATCTTTTTGAGGAACGAGGGCAACAGGAGAACGATTAGAACGACGGGGATTCTTTCTAGGCATTTTCTTAAATTCAGTGTGTGAAAGGGAGGACACAAGCTGGCAAGCTCGCTTCACATTGCTACGTTACCAGAACGCATCCGTTTTAACCAGATGATTGGATGTTGTGACTATCGGGTGGGGATTTTTGTTGCGTTATCCATTCAATTTGTCTCAAAATGCCTCGTAAAAGGGCAACCTCTTCTTCGGTTAGTTGGGCCCGTTGATAAAGGCGACGGAATTTTTCCATCCGAGCGTTGGCTGTGTGGGGATAGAGATAACCTATTTTTAATAATGTGCTTTGTAAATGCTGGTAGTATCCTTCTAAATTTTCCAAGGAAGCGGCTTGGATGACAGGGTTAACGTCAGCGATCGCGTTGGCCTGTTGATGTTGATAAAGTTCATAGGCACAGACCGCAACGGATTGAGCCAGATTTAGTGAAGAATACTCAGGATTGGCAGGAATTCCCACAAAACGATGGGCATAGTTCAATTCTTCATTGCTCAGTCCCCGATCTTCTCGACCAAAAATTAATGCGGTAGGCATGTCAGGCACAATCAGCCAAGGCAGGGCTTGTCGTGGGGTTTCTAAGGGACTTTCTAGGGTACGGGGGCGATGGGTGGTGGCGATCGCGCGATAACAGCCTGCTAACGCTTCGGGTAAGGTTGCTACTTCTTGGGCCTGTTCTAATACTTCGATGCCATGAACCGCCATACGTCGGGCTTCTTCACTCCGGCGATCGCATTGGGGATTGACTAACACTAAACGGGCTAATCCCATATTTTTCATCACACGGGCAACGGAGCCGATATTTAAGGCCCCAGCAGGCTCAACTAAAATAATGCGGATATTACGAAGGGAAGTCACCAATTTAAATTTAGATACTGTCTAATTTTCATTATGCTTGGACAAGGCGTATTTCTTAAACAATTAGTTAAACACTAAATCTTAGAGGCTTATTTTCTCAATGAAAAAGGAGAAGCGATTGTACTCCTCCCTTTGACTTATTGAACTAAGAAAATTTTAGGCGAATTAACGGGCCAATTTAATTGATTAAACTAAAATAAACCCAACTGCTAGGATACCCGCCAGAATCGAGGCCACTAAAGACGCTAAGGCAGAGCCAAAAACCCACCAGGCCGCGACTGACGCAGCTTTGCGTGTTTCACGAACTTGCTTTTGAGTTTGTCGTTTGACGCTATTGATTCGCCGTTGGGCCTCGTCTTGTACCCGTTCAAATTGATGTAATACGCTATCCCGTGCCTCTTCTACTTGGCCGATAATGCGATTGGCATCTGCTTCGGAGAGATCTTCACGGGAACTTAATAAGGCAACCAATGTTCCTCGGTCAAAATGACTGAGGCGATCGCGCAAGGCTTCTAGTCCTAATTTGGGATCATTAAACAATAACCGGAAATCGTGCTTAATGCCGTCATAGTTGAGTTCAGGACGATGCAGGCTATTGAGATAGGAACGGATATTAGCAAAAACATTATCAATAGCCGTTTGAATGGTGTGCTGTGCTTGCTGGAATTGACCCACGATTCCCTTAAAGGTGGATTCTACTTGGTCAGCAATACGATTGGCTTCTGCTTCTGTCAGGTCAGGACGTTGGGACAGTAAAGCCACAAAGGTTCCCCGATCAAAATGGGAAACGCGATCGCCTAAACTGCTTAAGCCGGCACGGGGATCTCGTAATAAAAGTTGCAGATCTCGCTTAATCCCTTCTGGATTGAGTTCTTCTTTTTGAGTATTGCGAAGATAACTTTCCAGATTGGCTTCAAAGCTAACGACCTGTTGTTGGGCACGGCTGGCCAAACGGCGCGGAGCTTTCACAATATTACGAATGGCCGTTTGAATTTGGTCAATAGCCCGATTGACTTGTTCTTCGGTTAAGTCACTGCGTTGGCTGAGGAGTTTCACCCAGGTTTCCCGATCAATCTGGGATAATCGGTCTTGTAAAGCGGCGGCTCCCACCTTGGGATGATTCAACAACATTGATAGATCGTGCTGGATTCCTTCGGGGTTCAACTCTTCCAGATTCGTATTCCGAAGATAGTCGGCGATCGCCTGCATCAAGTGGTCGTACTGTTCTTTGGCTTTTCCGGTGACCTCTTGGGGGGCATGGAGGAGGTTGTGTCGAACAGATTCAATTTGATCCAAAATTTGATTGATTTGGGCCTCACTCAAATCCTGACGTTGATTTAACAATTGCACCAACGTTTCTCGATCAAATTGGGAAAGTCGCGATCGCAATGCCTGCATACCTGCCTCAGGATCAGCAAAGAGCGTTTGAAAGTCCCGTTGAATGCCTTCAGGATTCAGTTCATCTCTGTGGGTATTTCGTAAATAATCAGCAACTTGATGGAATAACGCCTGGGCTTGCTGTTGAGCTTGCTGCTGGGAGGTTTCGGCTTGGGATAGCACTTGATCCCGTAAACTTTCGAGTTGATTGAGAATTTGGCTCACTTCTTCGCCATCCATATCCTGACGTTCCATCAAGGTTTGGCCTAAAATATTGCGGTCAAGTTGCTGAAGACGACCGTTTAATTCCTCAAAACTGGCATCGGGATCTTCTAATAAGCTAGGAAAGTCGCGCGCGATCGCCGCTGGTCTGAGATCTTCTTTGTTGCTAAACCGTAAGTACGCCTCTATCCGATTTTCTAGGGCTTCAGCCTTAGCTGTAAGTTCGGCAACTTTAACCGTACTAAAGACTTCTGACCGGATGTGATCGAGATAATTGGCCAGTTCTTGAACGCCTTGGGGACTAAAATCTTCCCGTAAGCTCAAGACTCGAACCAAATAGTCTCGATTAATTAATTCCAATTCCTGGCGAATAATACTCGGATTCGCGCCTGCATCATACAATACCTCCCGAAATTCGGCCTGTACGGTTTCGCGGTTCAGTTTCCAAGGGGGCGAAAAAAGCAAATAATTTTCCAGATCGGCTTGAATTACACTGAACGGTTTGGCGGTACGGGCTGCTTGGCCATTTGAATAACCGTTAGCCTGCCCATTCCCGTGAGATTTTCCGTTACCATGCAATAAATTGTCACTCAAGGTTCGCAATTGCCCGCCAATTTTTTCGACATCTAAATCAGATAGATTCACATTGTCTAAAACTTGACTCAAGACAGCCGCTGTACCGAGTTGGAGCGTTTGAGTAATGGCATTCGGCTTGGCGGTTTGGGAAGGTTGGGATTGGAGTCGGTTGGTTGCTGTTTTAGCTAACTCCGTCAACTGCTCCCCTAATTTACCCGATCGCAGATCTTGAGGGGCAGCAGATTTTAACTGTTGAATGAGATCCTGGGGATTCAGTTGTTGGTTAGAACTAAGCACTCTTTTCCAAGCTGAATCTAATTGATCCGCAATTTGATTCACTTCTTGCTTAGACAGATCGGTGCGGCTACTAATTAAATTTACAAAGGTCTCTCGGTTGATATGTTTAAGGGCATCATTATCCGCGATCGCGCCTAAGTTGGCATCTCTGAGGATTTTTTCAAATTGTTTTCCCAATTGATTCAGGTCAAATTTAGGGAATTGCAGTTTATCCAATGAATTTTGTAACGTGCTACGAATACTGTCTGCATCCAAACCTGCCGTTAATTCCCGACGAACCGCAGCCGTAATTTCTTCGGCGGTAGAAACAGCCTGACTTCTGGCCAGACTTGCTCCCACGAGCGAACTCCCCGTTCCCAATAAGTTTTGAATGCCACTGGTTGCCGTGCTAATAATTGAGCCAAGCAAGGAACCTAACGCACTCGAACTAAACCAAGTCATCAGGATAAAAAAGAGGGCCCAAATAATCACCCCCGTAATAGCTCCCAATAAGGGCGTACCAACCAAGCTCAGTCTAACGGCTAAAAAGCAGGCAATAAAGAGGGCAATACTCACACTGATTAGTAAAGCGACACCGACTTTCGTTTCAAGACCCCGTATGGTTTCTCCCAGGCTTTCTGATTCGTGATCGTCCCGTTCTTCACGGTAGGAATGGGTATCGCCAGGAGCCGAAACTACTGCGATCGCGAGATTCGTAAACAGTAACTGAAACGCAAAGGCCATCACGACTCCTGCGATCAATGCCAATAGAATATTAAAGCTCGAAAAAATGATAGCCGTTCCGGTGAGTGGGACTTGCCCAATGACAGAATTCGGTGGTAATATCGCTGCCCAACTTTGAGAAGACCCGAAGTTTAAAGCAATTGTAATTGTAAGGATCATAGTTAACCCCATTAGGATTAAAAATTTACTAATTTGTCGAAAAAAAATCATTTTTTAAACCTCAAAATATACGCCTTCCATTTTTTGAGTGTTTCACTAACTCTGAAGTAAGATAGTCTTTTTGTCTAAATTCAATTTATTAAACCAATCCTATCTATTCCCTAGGGCAATTCACACCTATCTCTATGGAGATATTGGCCTTTTTTAATTCAAACGCAAAGATATCCGTCACTCAGTTTATTCAGGGAGAAAAATAATGTGGTATTTCAAAATTATTCCACTAGGCTTTGAAGAGGACTCTGAATAAGAGAGATTAAGGCGCGTTTCAGTCAATTTTTCTTGTTTAGCGACTTTAAAAAGATTTAAATCCAATAGCTAAAAACAACGAGAGTAATTTTTACTGATAGTTGCGTTAGGTTTTTTATGATTAATAAGATTGATTTGTTTAAAAAAATTTATACACTTTATATAAGCCATACAATTGCCAAAAAAATATCTTCAAAAATTAAAAAACCGTATAAGAATAAAGGTCAACTAGAAAAATCCTTTGATGAGCGATTTTAGTGACCCATGTTCTAATTAATGTTGGCGATCGCTTCAGTCCATCAATCAAAATTAGTCAAGTATCCTGAAAATCTGTTGATTTCAACGTTGATCTCAAATGGCTGTACAGCCCCCTCATTATTGGCTCACATTTTTAGAACGGTGATCGCCGCAACTTTCCCCATGAAACCGTGACCTGTGATGATATCCTAGATCAAGTGTCTAAAAATCCTGATAACAAAACCCCATGACCGTTTCTACTTCTACCCGAACCATCCGCATTTGGTCACGTAAAAGCCAGTTAGCCTTAGTCCAAACCTATTGGGTGCAAAAAGAGTTACAAAAACATTTCCCCGATAGAGAATTTGAAGTAGAAACCATGAGTACCCAAGGCGACATTATTTTAGACGTAGCTTTGGCAAAAATTGGTGATAAAGGCTTATTCACCAAAGAATTAGAAGTAGGGATGCTAGAGAAACGAACCGATCTCGCGGTTCATTCCCTCAAAGATTTGCCGACCAATTTACCTGAAGGTTTAATGCTCGGTTGTGTGACCGAACGAGTTGATCCGGCCGATGCCTTAGTGGTTCATGAAAAACATAAGGATAAGCAGCTTGAAACCTTACCCCCAGGCTCAGTAATCGGAACCTCTTCACTCCGTCGCTTAGCTCAACTGCGTCACCATTTCCCTCATTTCGTTTTTAAAGATGTCAGAGGTAATGTTAATACTCGTTTGGCAAAACTAGATTCAGGCGAATATGATGCCATTATTTTGGCAGTCGCAGGATTACAACGTTTAGACATGGGCGATCGCATTCATCAAACGATCCCCCCAGAGATTTCACTCCATGCCGTCGGTCAAGGTGCCTTAGGAATTGAATGTCGTAACGATGATCCTGAAATATTAGAAATCCTCAAAGTTTTAGAAGACCCCAATACCCGCGATCGCTGCTATGCAGAACGGTCATTTTTACGGGAATTAGAAGGCGGTTGCCAAGTCCCCATCGGCGTTAACACCAAAATTGAAGGCGATACCCTAACCTTAACGGGCATGGTTGCCAGCTTAGACGGAAAACGCTTAATTAAAGATAGTGTCAGCGGCCCTGCTGAAACGGCCGAAGAATTGGGAATAGGGTTAGCCAATAAACTCCGCGAACAAGGCGCAGGGGAAATCCTCGCTGAAATCTTGGCAGAAATTGATCGAAGTTAGTTAAGATTTGAATCAATAACCTAACTTGCCTGATCTTTTATGCTGGGAACTTTCCAACAGAGCCAAATTCGGATAGAACTGGATGCCAACGCCCACGACATTCGGGACAGTTTAGTGACTATCTCCAATCTTCGGCAATGGTTATCTCCTCAAACGCTTTCTTTAGGCTTACCTGAAAAGTTATCACCAGGCCTGACCTTTACTAGCAAACTAGGATTAATTACCATCGAGCATCAAGTCGAAAAATTAGGCGATAACTACCTTAGATTTTTACTCAGTCAAGGGATTGATGGTTATCACGAATGGTACTGGGGGGATAGTTGGATTCAGTCCCGCTTAGAAGGCATTTCGGTATTACCGTTAAACTTGGGACAAACCACAACCCTATTACGATTACGAGAGTTCTTACGAAAATATAATGCCTAATTAATAATTTTGCGGGCAATAGCTTATTGGATGTAGATTTTAATTTACATAAATGTCAGCAAACTGTCTCTTTAATTGCTCTAGTTTCGGTCGATCATGGATTACCACATAGGGATAGCTTGGATTCCGTGCCATAAAATCTTGATGATACGCCTCAGCAGAATAAAATTCCCGTAAAGGGCTTAACTCTGTCACAATGGCAGAACTAAAAATGTTGGCTTGGGTAAGTTGTTGAATATAATTCTGAGCAATTTTTTGCTGGTCATCATTTACAAAAAAGATAGCTGAACGGTACTGCCTTCCCACATCAGGCCCTTGACGATCCTTTTGAGTTGGATCATGGGCAACCGCAAAGAAAATTTTCAATAACTGGCCATAGCTAATCTGAGCAGGATCGTAGGTGATCTGTACCACTTCTGCATGGTCTGTATTCCCCTCACTTACTTGATCATAGTAAGCCGTTGCTGCACTTCCCCCTGCAAATCCTGAAACAACCTTGTTAACCCCCTTAACGTGTTCAAAAACGCCTTCCATTCCCCAAAAGCATCCCCCTGCGAAAACAGCAACTTCTTTCCCTTCAGACGCGATCGATGAATTCGTTACTATCGGATCAGGAAGTGATTTCGCCGTTTGAGTATTCATTACCGCAAAAGCAGAAAGTATTACTAAACCAATCCCTACACTCGGAACCAAAACCGGAGAACGAAAGAACTGATATATCGACATACTTAATAAAACTCCAAAAACCTAGATATTGATTCAGAAAGAGAATTAGCTGCTCTAGATGGCAGTTATCATTCAATTATTTACCCAAAATCGCTTATTCCTAACTATTTAAACATCAGGCAAAAAATAATAGCAACTTAGATTGTTTAAAGGATTTATTGAAAAGATAAAATCATTATCATATAAGGCTTATAAACACGATAAAGACTAAAATAGTCAAAAGTTATTGATTTTAAAGACTAAATCGAAAAATATGGATTATATTGCCTTCTTTAGAACTCGACAGAGGATGCTTGTTTAATCCTAAAACTCTGAAAGCGTTGCACAAAAGGAATTGTAGAGGAAGTCAAAAAAAGATTTGAGAAAGGAGTTGACAGGCAGTGGAGTTCTGGGTATAGTAGTAAATGCGCGGTTGAGAGCGAGAGCCGAGAGCGCGCCCCGAACCTAGACAAATCAATAGTTTGAAGGTTATTAA